>JAGHTO010000059.1 GCA_018065305.1 Candidatus Cacconaster scatequi
ACTTGAACCAGGTGGTTTGCCCAAAAGCAGGATTTTTCCATTCCAATACCGATGTACGTTCTGTTCATCCGTACAGACGGATGAATGTTGCGCACACACGCGCGTTTGTGCAAGGTGAAAGGATAATAGGGTTTGTATAAATGTATTTTAAAAAAATATTGATTATGTCAGGCTATTGCTATATTTGCTGCTGTTTTCTTTTGTTTTCCGCCATTTGTGCCATGGCGCTTATGGTTGATTAAGAGTAATGTTTAGTCTAAAGATTATGAAAAGAATACTCAAACTGGTTCTGTGTGCATTCGTAATAATTGCAGCATCGGCCTCCTGTAAAGAAGATTCCGGCAGAGATGACGGATACTGCCTTGAGGATGAAGTTGTCTTCTCCCGACACAATATCCGTTCTCCGCTCTCCACTTCAGGCTCCGAACTCTCCCGGATAACTCCCTATGAATGGGTTGACTGGGGCGTGGAAGCGGCACATCTGACCGAAAGAGGCGGCCGTATCGAACAGAAGATAGGAGAGTGGTTCCGAGCCGACCTCGTAGCCATTGAGCCAATTGACAGCGACAATACCCTCTTCTATTCCAACTCAAAGCAGAGGACCATCAAGACCGGCGAAAATTTTATTGAAGGGTTCGGCCCCGGCCTGTCGCTGTATTACCGTTTCCGGGATGACAGCATGGATCCTCTCTTCAATCCGGCATATCCGTTCATGAGTGCCCCTCTGCAAGAGAAGATACTCGCCGATATGAATGCCATAGGCGGTGTGGAAGGAACTCCTGAGGAGCCGTATAAAGGCATACTCGCCGCAATCGGGGAGATTGCTGATGAAATTCACTATATGGAGGAAGTCATAAGTTTCAAGGAATCCCCATATGCTGGAGGAACTCTGGAACATCTTCCTCTTAATAAGATGTCTATCAGCCTGACTGAAGGGAAGGAGCCCGGTATGACCGGGGACTACAAACTCGTGAACAGCATCGCTGATGCCCTGGTTCTCCAGTATTACGAGACAGGCAAGGAATTCGGGAAAGAGATTTCTGTCGAGGATGTCAGGAGAATCGGCAAGGTCAAGACTGTCTATGATGAGGTCCTTTTTGCAAATCAAACCACCGCAGTTCTGGTATCCAACCCTCTGGTCAAGAAGATAAAGGAGGAAATTCTTGACTCCGACCGTAAATTCACCTTCCTGTGCGGTCACGATTCCAACATAGCTACAATCACGACGGCTCTTGGAATAAAGCTGCCGCAGACAACCGGTGCCGTTGAATTCACCAGCCCCATCGGCTCGAAGATAGTGTTCCGGAAATACCGGAAAGGCGAATCCTTGTTTGTGGATGTGCATATCGTTTACGCTTCGGTATCCCAATTGCGTGAAACCACTCCCATCAACGTTCAGAATCCTCCGATGATACTTCCGGTGGACTTCGAAGGACTGTCCCGTAATATGGACGGTTACTATCGGCTGGAGGATGTTATCGGTCGCTTCGATGACACCATCGCTGAGTTTGAAAGCCTTGTAAGGGAATACGACGTTCAGGCCTCACTTTAAGCCGAACGGAACAGCCGTAGGACGAGACATACCGGTTCTGCGAAAGTTGCACAAATGAGTTGTACAGACGGATGAATGTTGCCGGTGTGGTTGACATTGCGGCAAGAACAGACTCAGCCGCAGCCTGCAAGTTATTTGCGAAGCAAATGACGCAGATGGCGAGAATGGACGCTGTTCGGACGCAAGTCAACCACACCTGCGCTTGGGCAAACGGAATTCATCTGTCCAACTGGACGAATGGGCCAAATTCAAAATAATAATGCCCCTCAGATATCTGAGAGGCATTTGCTGGAGGTGCGAAGCGGAATCGGACCGCTGTAGCAGGTTTTGCAGACCTGTGCCTAACCACTCGGCCATCGCACCAGCGGACTGCAAAGATATGTATTTAATTTTGATTTCCAAAAATCATTTCAGTATCACTCCCTCGCCTGCCACAACCTGCACTTCGCGCGGACTCTCCACCTGAGCTACAGTACATCCCTTTTCATCTCTGCTTACCTTGACGGCAATATTCCCGTATGGAGTGGGATAGGTCCCTTCCGCCCATTCAAGATCCCCGAGATGAGGCTCTATGCAGACTTTCCTGCACCCGGGCTCCAATATCCTGACACCCAGGATATGATGGCTCATCCACGGAGTGGGGCCGGAAGCCCAGCCATGGCAAAGGCTGTGGCGGAAACTGAGATAACAGTAATCTCCGAAATCTCCGTGTATGTCTTTCTTGCCGGCGACAGGCATCTCGTCGATTCTGAACGCATTGTCCATCCAGGCCAGATTGAAATCCTCCCAGAACGAGGTGGCGCCCATATCGAGCATTCCTCCCCAGAACTGCCTTATTATATCGACAGCCTCCTGATATCTCCCGGCCATCGCAAGAGCCTCAAGCATATAGTACCCGTAGAATGTGGAGAATCCCTGTGCCCCACCTGCGGAAACGACCTCTTCGCAGGCCTGCCCGGCAGGCATCAGACCGGCGATTGCCATAAGGGCTGCACTCTGTTTCAGATTGTTGTGCGGTTCAACGGCCTTGAGAAGCCTGCTCCGTATCTCCGTTGCCAGAGACGCATATTTCTCATCCCCAAGAGTATCACACAGTCGGGACGCGTCCTCGAGGGCAAGGCAAAGAAGTGCCCTGTATCCTGCCCTGACACCTTCCTGATTGGGAGAGGAAGGCCAGTCCAGAAATATTCTGCCTTCTATATTGATACTCCCGTCCACCCCTGTCAATCCGTCATAGAGATCGAGAAGTCCGGTGATATAGCCGTGATGTTTCCTGACATAGTCAAGATTGCCGTTCTGCATATACCAGTCGTGCAGAATCACAAGATACCACATCGAGTAGGAACTCATACCGTTCAACCACTCTGGCAGCGGGAACTGCTCACAGGCCATATCAACGCTGCGGTCTATGACATCATTGTAGCCGAAGACGGCGGCAACTGTTGCCATCTCGGGGTGCATATCCCCCAACCATATCAGGCGGTCCCTCTTGATGCCGTCCCATATATATTCCTGCATATTGAGATGGGTGGTCCAGGCTCCGGTCCGCCAGATTGAGTTGAGCCTTTCATCATTGCACTTGAAGAAGCCCTGATACGGAATGTCCCTCCACCGGAGTATAGCCGTGGCCTCCCTTATCTCAAGGGTGCATCCGGTCTCAAGCAGGTCTATCCTGACGAAACGGAAACCGGTGTTGCCCAGTTCTATGGAGCCGTCGCGGGGAATCTTCATCACGATATCCCTCATTGCGTGGTCGTCCGTGGAATGTCCGGCAATCCAGTCCGTGTCGCACACCTCGCTGCAGGTTTCGGAGACGGACTCCCCGAAACGTATCCTCACCAGCTTCGGATAGCGTTCGTAGCCGGCCATCACAAGTTTAAGGCCTCCGTGAAGTTCCTTTCCGTAGTCCAGAATAACCGATGCCGTATCCCCTGGTGTCGTGACCATTTCGCACATACGGCCCCCTATCATCGCGGCCTGCCCGGCCCCCTCCAGAAGCAGGGCTTCCGCATCCTTGACACTACCTCCCGTCCAGACTATCCTTGTCGGAGTGATGAATTTCCGGTCTATAATATCCTTGCGGTCCGCCCTGGAAGCGAAAGAGACCGCAATCATGAGAATCAAAATAAGATAAAGTCTTTTCATTTTGCAACCTTTTGAAATTCCTTGAGTCTTCTTGAAGCCTCTCCCACTATCGTGAGATACCTGTCGGAAGGAACCCCGTCCTCAAGAGGCACCAGTACTGCCCTCGGCCTGGGGACCGGCACCTCCCGCGCTATCTTGAAGATTGCGGTACCTTCATTTACCTCGTCGAACATCGAGACATAGAGACATTCGCAGCCAGCCTCTATGCAGGCATCGATTTGCCTTTGGAGGAACTCCCCGCCCCTGCGGGCCACGGCGTCACCGGCTCCCGAGCTCAGATTCTCCCAACTGAAACCGGGCCATACATCTCCGGCAAAATCAATTCCGTGCTCCTCACACCACTTCACATCTTCGGGTATTATCTTCCTGAATTCATCAAACGTTTCATTGTCGGACCTTCCCACATACCACGGCATTATTATGTCGGCCTTGGCGAGGTAGCCGTAGAATCTGTCATCCTTCCGGACATCCTCCCCCATCTCACGCCAATAGGTAGGCACACCGAGCATTATGCTGTACCCGCGTTCCTTGAGCCCGTCGATAATCTTTCCGGCCTCGTCAAGATAATATGCCGGCCTGTCCATGAATCCAATCCCCCAGACGACGACCAGCGGCTTGCCGTTGTGCCACAGGTAGGACGGACGGGAGTCATGGTCGAACAGATTGTAACGGGCGTTCAGAGCGTCAATGTCCTGAAGAAGCACGTCCCCCATAGTGCCTTCAACGCCTCCGGACAGGTCATACATTATGCAGATGGCCCTGTCGTAGCGCTCAGCGCAGGACATCGCATTGTCCATAACCTTGATATAATGCGCGTTGCCGATATTCGGCACAAACCTCTGCATAAAGACTCCGTCCAGACCATACTCCTTCATCCAGCGGAAATGTACGTCAACCGTACTGTAGTCCGCTGCCGAAAACACCCTCGGGCTGCTGCCGTCGGCCATCTTGCCCGGCAAAGGATAAGTTTCCGTATATTCGAGCACATCCGGCATCATATCCACTTGATACGTGCCGTCCGGCCTGGCATATCCTCCCGCATACTGAGAGCCCACCTCCTCGGGAGAGTAGAACCAACCCTGATAGCCGGCCATCACAAGTCCCTTGTAGGAATCATAACTGATGGAGGACTTCACACCCCATTCCTTGTTCGGAAGAGGGCCCATCTCAAGTTCCAGAACACCGCCGGCAACAATGTCGGAGTGGCTGAGCGTCGGCTCGTTCCAGGGTTTGCCGTTGAGAGTCGCGCTCTGGATATATTTGTTGTCCTTCGACACACCGTTTGCCTTGACCTCGAACGTCCTGCCGTCCGGGAGATGGATGAGAGCATCTTCAAACAGGGGACTGCCGATGCTGTATTCGGGTTTTCCTGGGCATACGGGGAAGAACCCGAGACTTGAGAAGACAACGAAAGAGGTCAGTCCACCGCCGTCCTCATCTCCTGGCATTCCCATATAGTCATTTCTGAACCACTGGTCAAGCATCTGACGGACGCGCTTCTGTGTCTTCCACGGAGCACCCGCAAAATTGTAGAGATAAGGCACGTGCAGCGACGGCTCGTTACCCATCGAAAACTGGCCCACATTGCCTGTATGGTCGGGCATCTTGGCGTAGAAATCGTATTTGTCCATTCCGAGAGGCTCCGCGAACATACTGTCAAGCTGGGCTACAAACCTTTTCTCTCCTCCCATCAGGGATACAAGGTCATAGACATTGTGCTGAACATCCCAGCGATAGACCCAGGCATTGTTCTCGTCGTAGTACTCGCGTGCTCCCATTCCTCCGGGGAAGTTATAGTCGAAAGGCTCTATAAACCTGCCTTTCGAATCCTTCGGGTGGAAGAACCCCGTCTTGCTGTTGAAGAGATTGCGGTAATCGAAAGAGTGTCTGAAGAAATATTCCGCCTCAGTGAGAGTGGCGTTGTCCCCGGTCCTGTCGAAATCAGCCTTCAGCAGGGAGTATGCGGCCCAACAGTCATACGAAGTTCCGGTTGTCACGGGAATGGGCTGACGTTTCTCAAATTCGTGGACATTGGGGTCGGTCTCCTTCTCCCCTTCAAGAAGAGCGGGCAGATAGCCGTTCTTCCAATAGAAACCGTCCAACTGTCCTGCGGGAGCATTGCTCCAGGGGACCACGGTTCTTGTTCTCAGGCTCGTGGAGGCCGCAGTCGCGGCTTTATGAATATCCACGTCAAGCCCCTTGGCGACGGCATCCGCAAGGGATCCGATGGTATGGCAGCAGTTCATACCGCGCCCCGCACCGCTTACGCCGGGGAAGCAGGGCAGCCATCCGTGGCTGTTTTCGTCGGACATACGGAGATATGATGCAAGTATATCCTCTTCAAGTGAAGGATCCACTATGGTGCGGAGAGGGTGAGCTGAATGGTATGTATCCCACAACCAGTCGTCCGTATAATAAGGAGTGCCGCCGTCCTGATGCACCTGACGGTCTTCGCCGCTCCAGTACTGCCCGTCCTCACTCATACAGACAGGCCTTTCGAGTGTCCTGTAATATGAAGTGTAGAATACGGTCAGGTCATCGTCATCATCACCCTTGACTTCAAGACGGCTCAGAGCCTCGTTCCAGATGTTCCGTCCCTCTTCGGCAAGGGTATCCACATCGAAGTCATCTATCTCACGGGCAAGGTTCCTTGCAGCCTGCTCTTCGCTTATGAAAGAGACTCCGTAGCGGATCTTCAGGACAGGCGCCTCGAACACAAGGGATACGCTTCCCTTGCCAGAATCCTCCGAGGAGACTGCATCTTTGTCGAATTCGGCATAGATGTATGCCTTTGTTTCGCCTCCGCATCCGACCCATCCTTTCACGGTATGCCCGTCCGTCGTCATCTCGCCGCCACGACCGTTGAAACTCAGATTCAAGGGCTCTCCTGTCCGGCTGGTGATTTCATACAATGCGGACTGATGGGATGCGGCGAATCTGGAATGTATGGTGGATTCGGCAAGCTCCGTCTCATAAGAATACGGAGTTACGTGCTCGTTGTCATAATTCAGATTCAACCCGGGGAAACCGATGAACAGGGGCGCCTCAGAGCGGTGGCTCACCACAAGCAGAGGAAGGCCTTCCACATATTCGTCGGTTATCTGCCGGCGCATAGGGAACACCCTGAGCATCGAATGGGGCAGACTGACGGTAGGGTACACAGGCACAAGCAGATGGCTGATGTTGCCGATGTAAGGGTTCACATAATCCACGGGTTCTTTCTGCTGGCGGCATCCCGCCGCTACGGTTGCGGCCAGTGCAGCCGACACAAGTATTTTCGATATAAAACTTTTCATACCTGCAAATTTAGCCATTTTTTGCATAAATTTGTGGGTAATACGAAAGTAATGAGCAGACTCCGATTCGATGCCGTGGAGGCGGCCTTCTCCAAAAAGCCGCTGGAAGTAAGGATGGACGAACGTCCGGACAAGTATTTCGCGCGCAATGTCTTTGACAGGGCGAAGATGAAAGAATATCTTTCCGCCGAAAGTTATGACAGGATGGTCCGGGTGATGGACAAGGGCGCCGTACCCGATGCCGCCACAATCGAGGATGTGGCCGATGCGATGAAGAGATGGGCCGTCAGCCGCGGAGCCACCCACTACACCCACTGGTTCTCACCCCTGACAGGCACCACCGCAGAAAAGCACGACGCCTTCATCGAACCCGACGGCAACGGGGGTGTCATCGAAACATTCTCGGCCAAACTGCTGACGCAGCAGGAGCCTGACGCATCATCCTTCCCAAGCGGAGGAATACGGAGCACCTTCGAAGCCCGCGGCTACAGTGCCTGGGACCCCACCTCCCCCGCCTTTCTCATAGGCCAGACCCTGTGTATCCCCACCATCTTCGTCGCTTACACCGGAGAGGCGCTGGATTACAAGGCCCCTCTCCTGAGATCTCTCAGGGCGGTTGACAGCGCTGCGGTGAAGGTATGCTCCCTCTTTAACCCTGATGTGACCAGAGTCCATTCCTATCTCGGATGGGAGCAGGAATATTTTCTTGTGGACGAAGACCTCTATATGGCCCGTCCGGACCTGATTCTCACCGGAAGGACACTGATGGGACACGAGAGCGCGAAGAGCCAGCAGCTGGACGACCACTATTTCGGAGCCATACCCGAGCGTGTGGCCGCCTTCATGCACGACCTTGAAATAGAGGCACTTGCCCTCGGAATACCAGCCAAGACGTGCCATAATGAGACTGCGCCGAACCAGTTTGAAATAGCCCCCATATACGAGGAGTGCAACCTCGCGGTGGACCACAATATGATTCTGATGTCCCTGATGAAGAATGTCGCCCGCCGGCACGGATTCAGGGTGCTCCTCCACGAAAAGCCCTTCAAGGGAATCAACGGCTCGGGAAAGCACTGCAACTGGTCGCTCGGCACTGACACCGGAATCCAGCTGATGGCTCCCGGCAAGGGAGCGGAGGACCACTTGCGCTTCATCACCTTCGTGGTCAATACTCTTGCCGCCATCTACAGGCACAACGGGCTGCTCAAGGCCAGCGTGATGAGTGCGGCGAACACACACCGTCTCGGCGGAGCCGAAGCCCCTCCGGCAATCATTTCAATCTTCCTCGGCTCGGAAATCAGTTCAGTCCTGGACCACATCGAGAATTCCGACAACTTCAATCTGAAGGGCAAGCGGGAACTCAAGCTCGACATACCGCAGATTCCCGAACTGCTGATTGACAATACAGACCGCAACCGCACCTCCCCTTTCGCCTTTACCGGAAACAGGTTCGAATTCCGCGCCGTCGGTTCCGAAGCCAACTGCGCTTCCGCGATGATTGCCCTCAACAGCGCCGTGGCTCAGCAGCTTGGGATGTTCAAAGCCGACGTGGATGCGCTGATGGAAGGTGGAGAAGAGAAAGAATTCGCAATCGTAAAGACATTGCGCAAATACATAAAATTCAGCAAGCCCATACGTTTTGACGGGAACGGTTATTCCGACTCCTGGAAAAAGGAAGCCCTCGGAAGAGGTCTCGACTGCGAGACCAGCGTCCCCCTGATTTTCGACAGCTACCTTTCCGAAGAAACGGTAAGGATGTTCTCCGGAGTCAAGGTTCTCAACGAATCTGAACTCAAGGCCCGCAACGCCATCAAATGGAGCACCTACACCAAGAAAGTCCAGATTGAAGCAAGGGTGATGGGAGACCTGGCAATCAATCACATAATCCCAATCGCCACGGGCTACCAGACATCTCTGCTCGACAACATCATCAAGATGGAAACGCTGCTCGGCAAGGAGGAAGGTGACCGTCTCTCCAAGGAGAACATAGAGACAGTCACGGCAATTGCCCGAAACGTATCCGACATCCGCAGACTTGCCGAACTGCTGATAGAGAAACGCAAGGTGGCGAACCTTATCCCGGATGTGAGGGAGAAAGCCGTGGCATACCACGACGAGGTCGCCCCCGTCATGGAGGAGATACGCAACCGCATAGACGAGCTGGAGTTGATGGTGGACGACCAGATGTGGACGCTGCCTAAATACCGCGAACTGCTCTTTTTCTGAAACAACTTGAAAACAGAATACAATGAAAAAGAAAACTTTTCCTTTATTGGCAAGTGCCATCGCCATTTTGGCCAGCATCGCATCCTGCACACCCGGAACACAGGAAATCAAACTCATCTCCTACAACATCCGTCTGGGCGTTGCCGACGATGGAAACAACAGCTGGAATTTCCGGAAGAATGCGACATTCAATATGCTGAATGCTGAGAAACCCGATGCATTCGGTCTTCAGGAAGCGATGCCGATGCAGTTGGCTTTCATCGAAGAGAACTTTCCCCAATACAAAAGAATCGGTGTAGGCCGCGATGACGGCATCGCTGAAGGTGAGTGTATGGCGGTATTCTACAACACCGAAAAGTTCGAGTTGGTTGAAAGCGCCACATATTGGTTGAGCGAAACTCCAGAGAAGGTAAGTTTCGGCTGGGACGCCGCCTGCAGGAGAACAGTCACGATGACTCACCTGAAACTGAAGGAGACCGGCAAGGATCTCTGCTTCTTCAACACTCATCTTGACCATAGGGGACCCGTTGCCCGCGAAGAAAGCGTCAAACTTCTGCAACGGCTTATGGATGAATTTGCAGACAACGGAACGCCTGTCGTCCTCTGCGGTGATATGAACTCCCATATAACCCCCATATTCGACCCTCTGTTTACGGACGGATTTGTAAACGCGCGCGATATGGCACCCATAACGGACAGCCGCAACACCTACAATGCCTGGGGCGAATATGACGGGCAGGAAGGCAACGACGGTATGATGGTAATCGACCACTTCTTCACGAAAGGCATCGTTCCGAAATCATTCAGAACACTCACTCAGGATTACGGAGCCCCCTATATCTCAGACCACTACCCCATCGAGTTGACTTTCGACCTCTAGTATCCGTGACCAAGCAGGAAATAAGGCGCTGGATGAAGTTGCGCCGGAAGGAGTTTGCGGACTCGGGGAAAGAAGTGTCTGAGACTGATTCCCTTTGGGAGATGGTTGAAAGCCTGCCGGAATTCCGGTGTGCCGGAACGGTTCTGCTCTATATGTCGATTGACGGGGAGGTTCCCACCGGAGGATTCATTGACAAATGGCGGAGCACCAGGAGAATCGTCATTCCTAAAGTGGTCGGTGACGATCTACTGCTCTATGAATACGACCCCGACAAACTTGCGGAAGGTTACAGAGGGATTGCCGAGCCGGCGGAAGATGCAGCTCAGGTCGGCTGTCCGGAAGTGGAACTTGCCATTGTCCCGGGGGTGGCATTCACCAGATCAGGCATCAGGCTCGGGCGTGGCAAAGGGTTTTATGACAGGTTGCTGCCGCTGCTGACCTGCCCCAAAATCGGGATATGTTTCAGTTACAGGATTCTCCCGAACATCCCCTCAGACCCCTGGGACGTCCCGCTTGATAAAGTGATATCAGTTGAGTAACTTTACGACCGTTTATCAATTTGACTTTATTTAACCGCTATGAAGAACAGATATATGATTGCCGCCATCGCGGCGCTTTTCCTCGGACAGGCAATTGCCTATTCCCAGGAGCCCGGCAAGGAACTTCTCGGACTCGACCTCACCGTCGTCACCTCCAATGTCCGTTATGACAACGAAGAGGATGGAGAAAACAGGTGGGATAACAGAAAAGATGCTCTTGCCGCCGAAATTCTTTCCGTAGAGCCGGACATCATCGGAACGCAGGAATGCCTCCACCATCAGCGCAACTATCTCAAGAAGCAATTCAAAGGATACAATACGGTCGGCGTAGCGCGCGAGGACGGGAAGGAAGACGGTGAATACTCCGCCATCTTCTACCGCAAAGACCGTTTCAAAGCCATTGAATGTGGCAATTTCTGGCTCAGCGAGACTCCTGACGTACCAAGTCTCGGGTGGGATGCCGCCTGCATCCGTATCGCCAGCTGGGCTTTCCTTGAGGAAAAATCCACGGGAAAACGTTTCTTTTTCGTCAACACTCATCTTGACCACGTCGGTGCCGTGGCACGTCGCGAAGGGGTGAATCTCCTGTGCAAAAAAGCCAAGGAAATCGGAGGCGACTGCCCGATGATAATCACCGGTGACTTCAATTCCCAGAAAGAATCACCTGATATCCAATATGTAAAAAGCGTAGGCCTCATCCACACACTTGACATCGCAAAGGAGAAAAAAACCGGCATAGCCAGTTACCACGGATTCAAAGGACTGGACAAAATGAAGAAATATATTCCGGAACAGGCCCGTCCGGCTGTGATAGACTATATCTTTATCAGTGAAGGTTCCTGCTCTTATTATGAGATTATGCCGGAGAAGAGTCCTGACGGAAGGTTCGTATCCGACCACTGCCCCGTTACGGCAAAAGTCAGATTATAATTGACTGACGGTTTTATGAGAAAGACTTTGATTTATCCCGTCATTGCAGCCCTTGTTATATGCGGCTGCAATGATAACTATCCTGACAACGACAACGTGACCGTCGTGGAGGTTGGAGACACTCCCGAGCAGATTATCGAGAAGGCGGTGAAGACCAGACCCTCGGCCCGCCAGGCGGAGGCTATGAACGACGAGTTCATCGCTTTTGTCTGCATCGGCCCCAACACATTCACGGGAAAGGAATGGGGCACCGGCGACGAGGACCCGAAAGTATTCGACCTCAAGACATTGGATACCGACCAATGGTGCAGTGTCTTAAAGGATGCCGGGATGACCAAGGTCGTCATAACCGTCAAGCATCACGACGGATTCGTCATATACCAGAGCAGATACACGACCCACGGGATAATGTCCTCCGATTTTATGGAAGGCAAGGGTGACGTGCTGAAATCCTTGAGTCGGTCATGTGAAAAATACGGTCTGAAACTGGGCGTTTACCTCTCTCCCGCAGACCTTTACCAGATGAATGACGAGAACGGACTGTACGGCAATGGAAGCGCCGCTACGATGCGTACAATCCCCAGGCAGGTGAAAGACCGCCCCTTCTCGGACAAACGCACTTTCCAATTCGAAGTCGATGACTACAACGAGTATTTCATGAACCAGCTGTTCGAGTTGCTGACAGAATACGGTCCGATTCACGAAGTCTGGTTCGACGGTGCACACCCCAGGAGGAAGGGCAACCAGCAATACAATTATGACGCCTGGAAGGAGCTCATCCGCACACTCGCTCCGGATGCCGTGATGTTCGGTCTGGATGATGTTCGCTGGTGCGGGAACGAGGCCGGCGATACCCGCAAATGCGAATGGAACGTACTGCCGTTCAGCAAGGATGGCGGCGGTCTCTTTGCCGCCATAGATGCGGAAGATCTGGGCAGCAGGGAGCTTCTCCTGGGATTGGAGCCCCCGTTCACTCTCCGCTATCAGCCCGCAGAGACGGACGTTTCCATCAGGAACGGATGGTTCTGGAGGAATGACAGCGAGCAGCTGGTGCGGAGCGCTGACAATGTGTTCGACATTTATGAAAGATCCGTAGGAGGCAACTCCATCCTCATACTGAACGTCCCCCCTACTAAAGACGGAGTGCTGGGAGAACGCGACGTCAGAACTCTGAAGGAAGTGGGGGCGAGAATCCGTCAGACATACGACAAGAATCTCTGCAAAAATCGCATTTACAGCTCAGTCGATGTGGGAGTCGGACTGGAGATGGAACTCAGCGGCCCTGTCAAGGTCAACAGAGTGGTTCTCAGCGAGCCGGTCCCCTGGAACGGTGAACGCATCGAGCAGTTTGCGGTGGATGTGGTGAAGGATGGAAAGTGGGAGCAAGTTTACACAGGAGGGAACGTCGGACACAAGCGGATAGCCCGTTTCGCAACGGTTACGACTGACAAGGTCAGGGTTCGCATACTGAGTGCCAGAGCGGATGCCAAACTCAGCCGGTTCAGCGCCCACTATTACCCGGAACATCCGTTCGACGTAACTGCGTCTTTCCATTCAGACGGAACGGTCACCATTTCCCCCGACACGCACAACGGAGCGATACTTTCGGAGCAGAATTGGGCCGAAAATCTGAACCCGAGTGCGAAAATACACTATACCATTGACGGCAGTGACCCTGAATTGTCATCTCCAATCTATGACGGTCCGTTCAAATTCCAGAACGGCATTCTGAAGGCGGCCAGTTTCCTTGATGGAGTTCGCGGGAACGTCTATGAGTTGAGAGTAGGCTATGACAGGAGCAGATGGTTCGTGAAAATAAACCCTATGGAGACGGTAATCGACTGCAGGAAGCAGTTGCTGATTTCAGGATTCAACTTCATTCCGAACACCAACAACTACAACGGTGACTATGTGAGCCGCGCGGTGCTGAGTGTCAGCGATGATTGCCGGAAGTGGACGAAGGTGGCAGACTGTGAGTTCGGGAACATAATCAACAACCCCACCCGCAGGACAGTTAATCTCGCCGAGCCGGTAACGGCCCGTTATGTCAGGATGGATGTCCTCCAGCTTGTCGGTGACGGAGACGGCTTCCAAAGCCGGGACAGCGAAATCGAGGTATTCTGAAAACGGACTTATAGTATTCCCCATTTCATACATCATTAACGCGTTTTGCGCAACATTTGTATGAGCGAGTAATACGTTGGGATGGATATATCCTGTCTGGCAATCCTCCCCACTGAAGTGGGTCCCCTCCCTCTTCGGGAGCCAAAGTTGCCAGACAGGATATATCCATCCCAACTACAAAATCATCCGTATGGACGTATGAATATTGCGAATGCCGAGATTCTCTTGACCGCTGATATGATATTGGGGATGTTATTCAAAGAGCATCCTGACTGATTGCTAATTTGTCTCCACCGGGACCTGAATGATGGTCAGCCATTTGTCCGAATCTTCCTGATTCCATATTCCGTCTATATAGACTGCACGCGGATTACCTGCAATCTTGTAGCCTTCCTTTTCGAGCCAGGCAAAAAGGTCAACGTAAGCCTGATACATCTTGTCATACGCTCCAAACACTTTCAGGCAGGCCGCTTTCGGGACTTCCGGAATGTCCTTGAACTTGATGATATCGGAGTCCTTGCCTTTAGCGGTCACTTTCTCGCAATACTCGATATCAATATCCTGAGGTTTGTAGCCTCCGTGCTCGATGGTGTAGCAGTAGCCCGGTTCCGGGCACTCGCAGCCCAGGCGGGCCATTTCAGGACCGATGACCTCGTAGCACAAGCGGCCGAGGTCTTCGTAAGAAGGGATAATTGCACGGTG
>JAGHTO010000049.1 GCA_018065305.1 Candidatus Cacconaster scatequi
CAAAGGACAGACTCAGCCGCAGACAGCAAGTTATTTGCGAAGCAAATGACGCAGATGGCGAGAATGGACGCTGTCCGGCCGCAAGTCAAGCCCAGCAGCGGACAGCGGCGAAGCTATTTTCCGTTGTTGTACTGCTCAAGGGCCTTGGAGAGGATGAACAAGGCCCTTTTCAGATCCTCCTTGCACAGGACGTAAGCCATACGGACCTCATTCTTGCCCAAACCGGGTGTGGTATAGAAACCTGCGGCAGGAGCCATCATAACGGTTTCGCCCTCGTAATTGAAGTCGGTCAGACACCAGGCACAGAACTTCTCGGCGTCATCCACCGGAAGTTTGGCGACGGTGTAGAACGCTCCCATCGGAAGGGGCGTGTAGCATCCCGGAATACGGTTGATGCCGTCAATAAGACACTTCCTGCGCTCCACGTATTCCTCATACATTTCACGGCTGTAGGCCTCGGTGCCGTCAATTGAGGCTTCTGCGACAATCTGTCCGATCAGAGGAGGCGACAGCCTTGCCTGACAGAATTTCATCACGGTGCTGCGGATAGCCTCGTTCTTGGTGATGAGGGCTCCAATGCGGATTCCGCACTCGGAATATCTCTTGGAGACAGAATCAATCAGGACGACATTCTGCTGGATGCCATCGAGATGCATCGAGGAGATGTAGGGAGACCCTGTATAGATGAATTCACGATAGACCTCATCGGAGAAGAGATACAGATTGTGCTTCTTCACAAGGTCGCGTATCTGGTTCATCTCCTTCTGTGTGTAGAGATATCCCGTCGGGTTGTTGGGGTTGCAGATAAGGATGGCCTTGGTGCGTTCGTTGATAAGCTCTTCGAACTTCTCCACCTTGGGCAGACAGAACCCTTCGTCTATAGTCGTCGCGATTGTCCTGATGACGGCTCCCGCGCTGACTGCAAACGCCATATAGTTGGCATAAGCGGGCTCCGGGACGATTATTTCGTCTCCGGGATTCAGGCACGAAAGAAATGCGAACAGAACCGCTTCCGAGCCTCCGGAAGTGATGATTATGTCATCCGCAGAGAGTTTTATCTGATAGCGCTCGTAGTAGCCGACAAGTTTTTCACGCAGGGAACGGTAGCCCTGTGACGGGCTGTATTCCAGAGTGGTACGGTCGATTGTCTTGAGAGCGTCCAAGGCCTTTTTCGGAGTGGGAAGATCAGGCTGGCCGATGTTGAGTTTGTAGATTTTGATACCACGGTTTTCCGCTGCCTCGGCAAGAGGGGCAAGTTTGCGGATGGGGGAGGCAGGCATCTGCAATCCCCGCATTGAAATCTGTAAAGAACTTTTGTCGGCCATTATTACTGAAGATTATGATTTCTGAACTCTTTTGGAAGAGGTCGTGTACACGTGCCGTAATATGGATTGGTCTCGGCCTCGGAGAAGATGGCCTTGATGCCTCTTCTGCTGGCAAATGCCTTTGTTACGGCAGAATCGTCATCAGCGGGCTCGTCATCGGCTGACGCGAAAGTGCCGTTGACTATGTAGTTGAGACAAGCTTTGATATCAGCCTCCTGAGGTCCGAAGTCGTGATAGGGGTCATCATAGACGCTGTATTCAGGCATAAAACCGGATTCAGACTCTGACGCGCTGGGAATTCCTTCCCCCTCTGAATTGAAGTTGAAGAAGCAGATGGGTAGGAACACATACTCGAGAGTGCTGTAATCTCCTGCGTCAACTCTGTCGTAAGTGTCGTCGTCAGGCGGATATAAGAAGACATACATTCCGTTGGGCTTTCCGTATGTCTGTCCGCCGACGTGGTGCAACTTGTCTTTCAGATACGGTCTCAGTCCGTTGTAGGTCATCTCGCTTGCGGAAGCGGAACTTTCGTGCATTATGAAAAAGACTTCATCCAGTTCAAGTGAGTTGCCCTCCGGTATTATGTCGGTCTGATCCTGTTTGGAGAGAAGTGAATTGTGCTTCCTGACGACGTATGGCTTGCCGGCAGCATCAGGCGGAGCGAGGTAACTCATAAGCAGGTCGCTTGCCCGACTGTCGCCACCACCGTTATATCTGAGGTCCACAATCATCTTGCGCACACCGGCTTCCTTGAATTTGGCCATCTCACTTTTCATATCATCCAGGAAATTGGCTTTGAAACTCAAATAATGGAAATAACCCACAGGCTCGGTCAGACCCGGAAAATCCTCTGCGGTGAATATGTCTGTCTTGAGGATATAGTTGGTCCTGAGGTCATAGACCATTTCCGCCGTAAACGAAGTGTCCCTACCGTCTGCGAGGCGGAAGGTGAAATTCATTGGAGACTGTCCGTAGTACTCGCTGAACTGGTCAATCTGGGCCTGTTTCTTGAATCCTTCCGGAATCTCAAGGTCGCCGATACCCATGAGTTGAGCACCACGGGTGACACCGAACTCTTCAAACGGAGACCCTGGCATAACCTCAAGAATGAACAGCCGGTAATCATTGAATTCATCGACAGGCTGAACCAGCGACACACCCCAGGTACCCGACGGCCCGGAAGAAGCTCCGGTTTCCATCCCTACGTAGGTCTCTTTGTCCATCATCCAGCTCCATCGGTCGGTGGGGAGATACAGCAGCGCGTCAAACCATGTGTAGATATCCCCGTAGTCATATGGTTTGAGCTTTTCGTTCCTGTCAGCAACCTCTGTATACCAGTAATAGTATGGTGTGAATCCGGAGCCACCGTCTCCATACATCTCAAGCAGGGAAACTTTGGCATCGTAATCCTCGTCCTCCGCAATAAGTTTCTTGATTCTCTCTTCCTCGGCCTTCTTCCTGTCCTGCTCCGTGGAAGGGGGCGTTACAGGGATTTGCGGCTCTTTTTCGCAGGAGGCGGCAAAAAGCAGAATCCCTGCGAATATCAATGAATACAGGATGGCCTTTTTCATAACTTTTCCTACAAAAATCTTACAAATATAGACAAAAATCTACAACGATACTATCTTACCGGAGTATACATACCAGATATGCCCCTCGACGCTTTGGTAACCCATCCTTTCAAGCAGCCTGCAATATGTTCCGACCTGATCCCTGTACTTGTCCCTCTCGCTTCCGAACTTGTAATCTATCACAATGGCACGGCTGCCGTCACGGCTCACAAGAATCCTGTCCGGCCTGAATACGTTGCCGTATTCATCGGCAATGGAGGTCTCGTTAAGGGAGGTGTAGGTCCCGTCGAACCAGTGATACTCCGATATCGCGGACATCCTCCCGGACAGCATATCGAAAGCTTCGGCATCACCGGCACAGGCCTTTTCCAAATCAGCCATACAATCAACCCGTGAAAGAATTTCGTGGAGTTCGATTCCCCTGCACCTTGGGTCACCGCCCCTGTCGAAGTGCTCTTCTGCCTTGAAGGAAAGTTTGAGCCTGCTTCCGAGAGGGACAATGTCAAAGGTGCTCTGAAGTATCATCTCCGGACCTTTCCTGTCCTCCTTTACGGAGGAAACGGTGCCTTCAACATATTCTCCATCCCCGTCAAGCCGGTCCCGGAGGATTTCCTGCATATATTCGGCGAAAGAATTGAACCCGCCCCCCTTCCTTGCTCCTGACGCCGGGGCATAGACCACCATATCCTGTTTGGCACGGGTCAGAGCCACGTAGGCGGTGTTGACGGCATCAATCCGGGCGAGCAGCATCTCATTCCCATACTGCTCCGCAAAAACGGTCTCTTCCAATTGCTTTGTAGCCTTGACCGGAATCAGCCCGATCTCCTCAAAGGGTGCGGGAGTCTCCATCCATACGGTGTTGATATGACCGCTGAATTTTTCCTCCATAAACGGGATGATTACGGCATCCAGCCCAAGTCCCTTCGCCTTGTGGATTGTCATAATCCTCACTGCATCCTGCCCTGAAGGGGCGCAGATGCTCTTCTTGCATCCCGATTCATCCCACCATTTCAGAAAACCCCTGACAGAGGAACCGAATTTGCCTTGGTAGTCGAGCACGCAGTCAAGGAAGGCGTGGACGAAGGGGATGTCTTTCTCCCCTGCCGGAAAGATACCTGAACCCAGAAGGCTCTGACAAATCTCATACAATGAACCGTCAGTTGCTTTGTCAGGAATTCGCCCGACAAATTCTTCCACGAGAAGCCCGCAAACCGGATCTTCCGGCGTCGAGAGGTATCTCAGTATATTGACTATTGCGGACGTGCAGTCAGAAGATCCTATCAGCAGAGAATCCTCCGTGATGACACTGATACCCTCTTTCATAAGGGCATTGGCGGCAAAGGCCCCTTCGTCGTTCTTGCGGACGAGTATGGTTATATTACCCGGCGCGTATCCTTCGGCCATCAGTTCCCTGATATCTTCAACCGTCCGCCGGATGGCCTCATCCTTCCACTTCTTGTCTTCGATGAACCGGATCTTGACTCTGCCTGTCTCCCTCCCTTTTCGGGCTGCGGGAACGGACTGCAGGCAGTCATCATAGACTTCCCCGAGCAGACAGGCACTCCCTACACCGCTGAAAACCATATTGTTGAACTCCACAATGACGCTGCCGCTCCTCCAGTTGTCATTCATCGGCTCGCTGCCGTCGATATTGCTCCGGCCGAGGTCATCGAAGATATAGTCACTCATAAGCCGCCAGTCGGAGCCTCGCCAGCGGTAGATGCTCTGCTTGATGTCTCCGACGACAAGGTTCCCGAACCCCTTGGAGATGCTCTCCCGGAAGAGTGGCATAAAGTTTTTCCACTGGAGGAGGGAGGTGTCCTGGGCCTCGTCGAGCATTATGTGGTCATACCTGTTCCCTATTTTCTCATATACGAATGGAGTGTCGCTCCCGTCTATGATGTTGCCCAGCAGGTCGGCGGATTCGTTCAGAAGAAGGACGTTGTTCTCCCTGAGATAGTCGTTGATGCTTCGGTAGAGGTCCGAATAGATGCCCAGAAGGGAGAGGTTCTTCCTGATTGCAATTGCGCTGGCGTAGTTTCTGTATTCGTCGTGGAACAGGGCCATCGTCCTTTCCACTATGCTTTCAAGCCCTTCCGGATGCAGGTTTCCGAAGCTGTCGGGCAGTTTTTCCGAAGGGACTTTGATTTCTCCCGAGGCCAGGCGGGGGAACACCATAAAGGGCCCCTTGCTTTTCCCCTTGAACATATCGGGGGTGAGTCCGTTTGCGGACATTATTGAAAGGGCCTCTGCACCGAGTCCTGCGGCATTCTTGCGGAAGGTGGAAATGACCGAGGCAAGTCTGGCATCAAATTTTCTGATAGCGCTCCTCTCCCCGAAATCCTTCCCGTAACGGCGGGCCTTGAGTTTGAACTCCTCTTTGAAGAAGAGTCCCGCAATCTCCTCCAACTGTCCGGCCAAGTTCCAGCCGCCGCCCTCCTCGACAGTCCTGAACGAATAATCCTTCAGCCATTCAAGAAGGTCCTCATTGCCCGGTTCACCGAGGGAGTCGAGCATCCTGTCAACCGCCATCGAGATTATTGCGGCGGTATCCAGTTCCACCTTGTAGGAGGCGTACTGCCCGATTTCCCTTGCAAAGGAGCGTATCACCGTCTGGAAAAAACGGTCTATAGTGCTGATGTTGAAGCAGGTATAATCATTAAGTATCTTTACCAGCCGTCTGCGTGCCTTTTCCGCAAGTCCGGAATCAGAAGGATTGCGGGACATCCCGTGAAGCTCCTCGATGATGCGGGATTTCATTTCGTCCGTCGCCTTGTTTGTAAAGGTGACGGCCAGAATGTGGCGGTAGGACTCATCATCCCCTTCCAGAAGCATCCTGATGTACTCCCGTGTGAGGCGGTGCGTCTTGCCGGCACCCGCCGAAGCTCTCAGAAGTTTCACTTTTTCTGGCATAGATTCTTGAAGTTGCAGTATTCACAGACCTTTCCGCTCTCTTTCCTTGAGGTGAAGGGGACGGAAGGGTCATATATTTCACGTATCAGGCCGGAGAGCCTCTCCTCGAACAGATCCAGCTTCTCCGGGTCGATGAGTTTCGCTTCGGGAGCGGTTGAAAAGATTGAGCGCAGGGAATATATGCACTGGCTGTAGGCAACACCCTGTTCACCGCCTTTTCGGTATTTCATCAGCAACGCATAGAAATAGAGTTGGAAAGCTATGGATGGCCGTTTTTCAATGGTCCGGTCAAACAATTTCTCCACATCTGTGCAGTTATCCCTGCCGTCAACCTTTCCGCTCTTGTAGTCCACAACTCTGACAATGCCATCCATACGGGTGTCCAGCCTGTCAATGATACCGAAGAGTGTCGCAAGGCGGCCTTCTCCTATGTCAATCCTGCAATCCGCTTTCTGCTCCGTCCCCAGGATTTTGAAAGGAGCCAACTCCGAATCAACCTTGAGCGTCTGGTCTATATATTTTATAATCAGCTGTTTCAGAATTATGTTACGGCCGGTGGTCTCTTCGATTTTCGCCTCCGAAAGAAATGCCGAATCGACCAGACTTCCGATTCCGGTTTTATCCCTGCGAACGGAGAGGATATCCTCGCGGGAGAGCGTCTTCCCGACAAGAGGACGGTAGATATTCTCCATCACTGCGTGATAGATTGACCCGAACAGACCTGCGTCAAGTTCCTCCACCACTTCGTCCGGTTCTCCTATGCGTTTCACATACTGGTAGTAATATTTGAGGGGGCAGTCGATGTATGTGTTCAGGGCGGAAGCCGAGAAGGATTGCGGCAGGGGTTCCCCCTTGCCGACCGCAGTCTCCGGCTCCTCGTCAACACCCCCTTCCAGCCTGTAGGCGGCCACCCGTTCCCGCAAGGGGACGTTGTACTGGTATTTCAGCTGCTTGATGAATCTGCTCTCCTCTCCGCTTTGAAGTCCTTCGGTCCGTGAGTCATAGATAAGATAGATTCTTTTTGCACGGCAGATGCTCCTGTAGAAGTAATATGCCCATACGGAGTCGTGGTACTCGTAGGTGGGCAGCCCGAATCCTGTGCGGATGTTATACGGAATAAAGGATGCACTCACTGTCTTTGAGGGAAATACCCCCTCTCCGGCGGAGAGCATTATGACGTTTTCGAAATCAAGTGCCCTGGTTTCCAAGGGACCCATAATCTGAAGTCCGCTCAGGGGCTCTCCCCGGTAGGGTATGGAGATCAGCCCGACACACTGATTCAGCAGCCTGTAGTAGGTCGAGGCGTTCATATCCCAGTCCGTGTCAAGTCCCTTGATTGTGGATACGGTCTTGTGATAATGGTAGAGGAACTCTCTTTCCGTGTCTGTCTGCTCAGATTCGATGTTCTCTATGATTTCCAGCTGATAGTCCGGAATTTCCCCAGTCTCTGGCACATACCGGAAGATGACGGGGAAGATACCTCCGGCAGAGACGAGATGCTCCTGAGAGACAAAGATGAGATTGTCCCTTCGGATGTGCAAGGCGAGCTTTTCAAGGGTCTCCTTCTCACCGAAACTCCTTGCAAAGTAGGGATGTTCAAGCATATCCAGCACGTCCTTGTGGTAGAATGCCACTTTCTCCCCCCGGACCCTGACATTGTTCTGGAGTCGCTCCACGATTGAGAAAAAGCCGGCCGTATTGCCAGCCGCAAGGGGATATCCCATAGTGACGTTGATGTTGCCGATACATTCCGGCACAGCCCCAAGCATAGGCTGGAGCAGCGATTCGTCGGGAAGCACCACGGCGGTCTCCGTGCTGTCCGCCATCAGCCCCCTTGAATGCAATTCCTGCAACAGACTGCTTGCGATGCGGGTCTGACCGACGGCGGAGGGGACTGCGATGACTTCGAAGTATTGCTCCTGCCCGTTTGTCCAATCCTCTATTCGCTTTTCGGAGGGGTATCTCTCCACGTTCTCCTTTACAAAAAAGCAGGCTCTGTTTTCCGGGTCTGTCACCATCTTCCCCCTGAAATCCCAATAGAAGTCTGCAATTCCCTCGTCGCGAAGGGTGTCCATTAACTTTTTCTCGCACTGGCTCAGGGCATTAAGTCCTACAAAGACAACTTTGTCATACTCTTTGCGGATGGTTTCGGCATAGCCTCCTCTCTCCACAACATCGCGGTAAATCATCCCGCTGTAACCAAGTTTTCTCTCCGCAAGAGTCTCCTTGAATTTACGGTATAGGGGCAGAAGCAGATTCCAGGTGGTGATGAACATTCTCTTCTTATCCGAGGGGTCCGCACTCAGGCTGTCGGCGTCAAACGCCCTGCAGAATTGGGCTATTGCCTGCCTCTGCCGCTCCGTCAGGAAATCATAACTGACCGACAGGTCCTTCAGGTTGGCGACATTGACAAGGATTTTCTCCGTGTCTGCCAGATATTTGTCCAAATCATCGAAATCGCGCAGCAGGATGTCTCCCCAGTAGATGAACCGGTCGAAGGTCTCCTCCTGCTCCCCTTCAAAGGGCTGCGGTTTCACGGCGAGGTAGTCTCGGTAGAGAAGGCTCAGAGCCTCTATGCTGTCCGCCTTCTTCAAAGGAGACAGTTTGCCGAACAGTTCGTCGATAGTGAGTATGTGGGGGCAGAAGAGAGGCCTGCCCGCGGCAAGCCCCAGATATTTCTGAAAGAACAGTGATGACCTTCTGCTGGGGAAGACGAAACACGTCCGCTGCAGATTGTCACAATCCGCAAACGCCCGTGCAACGGCCTCCAGAAACTTCATCTATCATTCAAATTTTATTTGCCGCTTATGGCTCCTGTCTATTACTTGAGTCGGACTTCGCTTCGCTCACCCTCCCACTGCGCTGCGCTTGTGGGCCCCTCCCGCTATTAAGCGCGGGTGCTAAGGTCCTTTTAATTGACATGCAATCCGCCACTGTAGCGAGTCGGCTATATCAAGTTTTCCGTTGACAGAGTTGAATGCAGAGGCTGTCAGCCCAAACAATTTTTTTTTATACTTTTTCAGTCGCGAAAATTCACTTCGCGGAAGCAAGCTATGTTTGCAGTCAAAAATAACCTTGATTCGTTTACTTATGAGAACAAAACTGATTGCCTTGGTGACAGGCCTGCTGATTGTCACCGTTTCGGCTTGCGGCCAGAAAGGAACCGCATCTGACTATAACTACCAAAGGGCTTGCGAAGCCTTCTTCGATGAGGATGATGACCAGAAAGCTCTGGAACTGTTGAATAAGCATCTTGAGGAAGACAACAGGCACGCCGATTCCTATTACATTCGGGCAAGAATACATTACAAGGCGGGCCGGTACACCGATGCCTTGAGGGACATCAAGAATGCTTTGCAATATCGAAATCGTCATACCCGTGTCTATGAATGCACTCTGTATGGATTAAGGGGTAAGGTCTATTCCAGGATGGAACTATATGATGAAGCCATATCAGCTTTGGAGGAAGCGGTCAGGCTGGCAAAGAGGGAACATAAAGATGCGGTGCAGAATCATAAATTCGAACTGGGTCAGACATATTACATTGCAGGCAAAGTAGAGCAGGCAGAGGCCGTATATCTTGATATGCTGAAAGATGATCCTGGCGATGGGGCGGCTATGGTCGGGCTTTCCCGTAACTGTCTTGATTTGGAACAGTACGAAAAGGGTTTGGAATGGCTGGAAAAGGCTGAAACATACGACAATACCTATGCCCAGATCTACAGGTTCAAGATGCAGATACTGGATAAATTGGGGAGGATTGATGATGCTGCTGATGCGGCGATAAGGTATTGGGAACTGGACGATGATTCTCCTATAGCGCTGATTTCGAGATATGCCGGTAAGCATTATTCATACGGTGTGGCGAAAGTCAGTGCAATGATGAACCGGAATCCATCTGATCAGAGATGGATATTCCTGCTGATTCAGATTCACGAGGACCACTGCAATTACAAGAAAGCCATCAGTCTGTACGAACAGGAGGAAAGAGAAAACGGAGAACACCATTTGATAAGCTATTGGAAGGCAAGGGGCTATTCGGAAATGGGAGAATTTGAAAAAGCGATAGCGGAAATCAACAAGGCAATTGAAAAATCGGAAGACAAAACGTATGTCGGTGGAAGAGGGGACATCTACCGCGCTGCGGGCAGATATTCGGATGCAATTGCTGATTATTCCGTTATGTTGTCCGAAGACCCCACGGACGGATATTATTATTACTCAATCGGCTGGTGCTATGAACTCCAGGGAAATCTGGAAAAGGCACTTGATTATTATAATCGTGGCATTGATGTGGACAAGACCTATGCCTATATGTTTCTCAGCCGGGGTGACATTTTGGAAAAATCCGGACACGTGAAGGAAGCAAAAGCAGATTATGAGAAGGTTCTGGAACTTGATGACGCGGCAGATGATGGCAGTTGCCGCCAATATGCCCTTCACGGGTTGGGAATGGATGACGAGGCAATCGAATGGATGGACAAGATAATCGAAAATAATCCGGAGGATGCGGGATGCTATTATGACAAAGCCTGTCTTTTGGGTAGAATGGGCAAGACGGAAGAAGGTCTGGCGGCACTTGAAATGGCCTTCCGGAAGGGATACAGGCGCTTTGAACATCTTGTTCACGATGATGATATGGGCCCTTACAGGAATTCGGGAAAGTACAAGGACCTTGTGAATAAATACAAGGCAATATATATTGAGGAACTCAACGGCGGGGACGAGGGCGGTCTGCCCTCGTCTCTATAAAGATTGCGTCAATTCCATATATCTTGTCACCTCGGCCTCATCCAGATGGCCGAGTGTGTCATTGTCCGTGAATGACGGATAAACGATGGAGAAATTTCCTTCAGAATTGAAATGGATGACGGCCAGTTCATACGGATGGCGGTCATCTGAAATTGTTTCCGGCCCGCTTAGAACAGAAACTCCGTATCCGTTTTTGAACCGCAGGATGGCTTGCATCATTTTTCCTGTCGGGATGAATGTCAGGTCACAGAATGTCATCATAAGTGTAATAAATGTATCGCAAAATTAGACGGTTATGGCGAAATGGATGTACGCGGTTAATTTTGTTGAAGTTATATATGCTCGCAGTTGTTTTTTTGCACTATCTTTACATTTCAGAGCAGTTACCCCGGGCAAGCAATGGAAGAAAATCGTGTAAAATGGTATTATGAAGAACTGAAACGTTTCTATCTGAAGACGGACAGTGACTGGACAGACAAGGCCAAGTCGTTCAGGACGATAGCGGATGACTTTTACCACGAGGTTTCAGGCATTGCGGGCACATTTCACGAAGTCCTGATAGAATTCTACAGGTGGAATCGGGAGAAGGTCATAGCAGATGCGGCTTTTTCGTTGAAGGAGAGACTGAATGACATTGTACACCACAACAGGACGGTGGACAGGACAGCGTTTATGACCTATTACAATACCCTTGTCAGATTGATATTCCTTTCGACCGGGGTTTATCCTGATCCGGCCACCGAGGAATTTCTTGGCGTCAAGACAGAGGACAGGCTGTCCGGGCTGAATGCACAACAGAAGGATGCGGTATTGTCCGATGCTCAGATAATTTATGTGAGTGCCGGCCCGGGGACGGGAAAGACATATCTTCTCGTCAACAAACTTGTTCAATATATAGAAACCTCTGACAAGAAGGAGAGGATTGTCGCCCTGTCTTATACGAATACGGCGGCGAAGGGATTGGGTGAGAAGTTCTATGGAAAAGTCTTCTCCTGCCGTATCAACAAACCTTTCGATTTCTATAACGGGACGATTCACGCATTCTGCTTCAAGATGCTGAAAAGTTTTTATGCCAACATTGGGAAGGACTTCAATTACATCATAATCGATGATGTGGATATAAAGGACCTCGCGGAAGAATTGTCAGTCCAACTGGATATGAAATATTCGGCCGAGGATATTGCCAAATGTTTGAAAAGCAGGCTGAATGCAAAGCAGGATGATTTACGGATAATAATTGATGAGATAAAGGAAAAATACAACATCATCTCCATAGAGGATATCCTGTATAAATTTATCGATGCCTTGTCAGACCGGACTTTCATTGAGTGGTTCCGTGAGCAGGTGTCGATTCTTGTCGTGGATGAAGCCCAGGATCTGGGGGCGTTGAATTACGAAATATTCAACAGGATGATGGCTGTACGTCCGGACTTGAAAGTCTTTCTTGTGGGAGACCCCAGGCAGAACATCTTCGGATTCATCGGGGGGTCCTACCTGCATCTTGAGGAATTCCTCCGCAAGCACGGCAATTATACCCAGAAGACACTTTCTCTGACATACCGATGTCCTGAGGCAGTCAATACGTATGTGAACAGATTCCGGTTTGATGACTGTGAGAATATTCCTATAAAGTCTGATAATGGCAATGCCGGACATCTGGAAGTGACGCATTATCCTGATGTGGAGGAAGAGGCCAAAGGTGTTCTTGACTCGGTAAGGGCGGCCGGGGCCTTGAGGAATTCCGCAGTTCTCTGCAACTCCCTGTATTATGTGAAGACATTCATTGAGATATTGGGGGAGGAGAAGGTCCCGTATAAGGTGTTCGGTGGCCAGAAATTGGTGAAACCGCATATCAAAATTCTGAACCATCTTCTGAGGATTATCGATTCGGACAATGAGTACAGCATAAGGCAAATTGCGAACATTGCCAGAATCACATTATCGGACTATAATGGCAGCAATGTGAAGGAACGTTTCTATGCTACCCCGATAGGACACAAGATCGCCAGTATCCAGTACAATATCAAAACCACGGACAGGGCTGTGAATTTTGTGATTCAGGATGCTGTGGAGATAATACGACCGCTCATAGTCCGGCCTAATGAATATGACGAAGTTGAGGATTTTAACCGATTTATGGAAATTGCCCGGGGCTTTGAATCGCTGGACAGCCTCCTTCTGGCCTTTGCAATAGACAAGGAAACATTCGCCCCTTTCTACGAAAAGAACTACGTGGAATGCGAAGTGCCTATAGGGAATGATTGGCTTACAATCTCGACAATCCATTCCGCAAAAGGCCTTGAATGGGAGAACGTTTTTGTGGTGGGCTTGTCCGAGGGGATTTTTCCGAACGAATGGTTTGTCAGAAATGACACTGAAGAAAAGAAAGCGAAATATTTCAATGAATCGATGAAGGCGATGTATGTGGCGGCTACAAGAACGAAAGAGTCCTTGTATCTGTCATACCCGGACTATAATCAGTATGGGTACAGAGTGATACCATCCAGATACATTCTCATTTGAAATCAGACAGACAATGAAAGATTTTGATTTGAACAGATTCCTTGCCGGCCAGCGGTTCGACTACGATTGGGCCTTGAAGGAAATTCAGGCCGGAAAGAAGGAAGGACATTGGATTTGGTACGTGTTCCCTCAACTGAAGGGGCTGGGGCGTAGTCTGAATTCGATGGTTTATGGTATTGACGGCAGGGAAGAGGCGGAAGCATACCTCAGGCACGAGGTACTGAATGCAAGGCTTCGCGAGATTTCATCGGCGTTGCTCCGGCACAAGGGTACACCCATTTCGGAGATAATGCCCGGCATTGATTGCCTGAAACTCAAGTCAAGTATGACACTGTTCGATGCCATCTGCCCGCACGACGTCTTTGATGAAGTCCTGCAATGCTTCTTTGACGGAAAACGTGACAAGGTAACGTTGAGGATGATTGATGGGGAGTAGGGGGAGGGTGATAGATGCATTATTGATGGAGGTAGAAATTTTCGAATAGTATGGCGGATTTTGAAATTATTAATGGAATTTGTGTGATTCCAGAAGAAAACGCTACAAACAGATTAATATTTAGGTTCTAAACAAAAGAAAATAGAAATGGAATTCTTACAGACATTATATCCCTGGGCTAACTGGTGGAACGGATGTATTCTACTTGCTGACATTTTTGTCGCAATCTTCGGCCATCTCAAATACAAAAAAACAAAATCCAGACAATTAAGGGGCGCACTGCCAGGAATATATACGTCATTAGGACTTCTCGGAACTTTTGGCGCTATTTGTACTTCTCTCGCAGGAATAGCAGATAGCCACGCCATAGATGAAGCCAGCAAAATAGGAAAAGCGGTAGAAGAGATATCCGCCCTGACAGGTGATTTGGACCTCAAAAGAATCATCTCCGACCTCATTCCCGCATTCTCCACATCCATTTATGGTTTGGTCTTCGCAATCATATCAACTATTCGTGCCAAGTTGGCTTATGCCGAGGAAGACTTCGCAATTGAACAGAATCTTAAGTTCAAAAGTCCTGATGAACTTTTGGACAACATGGGTGAGAACCTCTCGGAATTGAAAGTTCTTATGGCTACAGATATTGAAGCGAATTCAAGGAACAACGAAGAATTAAAAGAAACAATTCAAGCTCAGAGCAAGATCTTTTCAGAGTTTGTTAACACTTTTGTGCAACAAATGGAAAGCACCTTCACGGCTATGAAGGATACAATTGGAGAGCGTGTGAATGCTTTCGGCGAAGAGCAATTCAAACAGAGTAAGGTTGTCCTCGAAGGTCTTACCCAAAGGCTCAATGCAGAAACTCAACAGCTCGTCTCCAATCATACTGTCTCCGTCCAGAGCATGACTTCGTCTATTGAGGACGCTGTTTCATCTTTGAAAACAAATACGGTAGCTAAAATTGAAGAGCTCGCCTCCTCTCAACAGGAGGCTCTCCAGAAACTGTCAGAAGATAGCCTTAAATCGCAGATTGATCAACTTGAAGCTCTTAAGCAATACACCTTGGAGCAGACTGGCATTCAGAAGGAGTCCATCGCCAAGCAGAATGAATTCAATACTGAATTACTTAATCAGATGTCCTCTACCATCTCTGGCAGCATGCATCAGATTGTCGATTCCATCCAGCAGCAATGTGGCATTCTTCAGAATGCAATTGTACAGGATATAGAACTTCTCAAGAAGACCTTCGAGTTTATGGACAGTAAGTCACCTGATATAATATCCAATTACGAACAGGCAACTGAAGCATACAGGGATGCCGTTCAGAATTCACATGATCTCAATGACAGTTTCGAGAAATCCATCGCAGCCATTGACAATACACTAAAGTCTACTGAAAAGACAAACAAGTCTATTAATCAGGTTATTGACGTGATCAGTTCCAAGGAGACCAACATTGAAGCCATCGTCATGAGAATCGAAGAAATGAGCAAGGCTATCGCGACCCTTCAACGTCTTGAGGCATCAATCAGCAAAATTTCAGGTAAATGAGTAGATCGAATTTCAAGAAAGAAGGCGAAGAACACAATTTCTGGCAAAACTACACGGATCTTATGTCCGGGTTCCTGATTGTGTTCATTATTGCCAGCCTCACCGCCTATACCACCTATCGTATTTATGTCAACAAATTCGAGAGACTTGGTGTGAGTGAGGCAAATATCAAAGATATCATCATCGATGCTGAACTGTACCGCAAAATTAAGGAGTTTCAGGAAGCACAGAAAAATCTTAATACGGAGTATTTCAAGTACAATTCTGAATACGGACGTTTTGAACGCACCATCGACGTCCAGTTCACGGCGAACGATTTTTCAAATATTCAGGAGGAATACCAGGCCCCTCTCATTGAAGCCGGCAAGCAATTGGATTCCATCATTACCCGGTTCAGTAAATCAACGGGGGTTAAGTTTAAGGTGATAGTAGAAGGCCGACTGGCCAATAACCTTGAAGATGGAGGAATTCATTGGGTCACTCCTGAAAACAGCTTGGAATGGAATCGCGGTATGGAGAACAGCTACAAAAGAGCTCGCACTGTTGTTGAGCTCTGGCGAAAGGCTAACATTATGGAGAATCTGATGATTGTTGATAATAGTAAATTTTCAAATGGAGGGCAAAAGGCTGATGCTGATTATGCCGGAGAGCTGTTCATCTCCGGAGCCGGTTTTGGCGGACAACATCGCTACAAATGTTCTCAGCAAGATCCCAAAGGTGAAGACAGAAACAAGACCTTTGTCATTCAGATAATCCCTTACATCAATTTCTAAGCAATGAAGATTAGAAACATACAGCAATACTTGGAGGGTTATAGCCCTTCGTGTTCTTTGGAGAAACTTGGAACCGATGAAGAGAAGTTTCTTGAGACACTATATGGTTTTGGGCAGGAGATTGATTCCACAATTCGAGACGTTGCCAGCTTTGCTAGCAACTCCGAGGAGCAGCTGTTTTATGAGTTTGTCCAAAATGCGTTTGATGCAAATGCGGATTCCTTGTGTTTTTTCCTTGACGAGGATTTTCTTATTGTGCTCAATAACGGGGAGCCCTTCTATACTGACAAGTACGATCATAAAATCAAGCGTCTGAGAGACGGCCAGCTTTATAATTTTCTCGCGAAAGGGAAATCGCTTAAGGCAGGAGATAATTCGAAAAGCGGCGAATATGGGCAAGGATCCAAGCTGCTGTATACCCTTATATCTGATAAAAGTACAGCAAGCAACAAGACACAACTTCTCAAAGCAATCAAGGAATATAAAAAGGGACCATATCTTATCAGCTGGGGGTCTCCTGCGCAATTGAGCGATTTTCGCTTCAAAGATCCAGAATGGGAGTATACTGACCCATATGCCGAAAAGCCAGATCTTTTGATTGCAAAGATTCTGATGACATATTACCCTATTGCACCTGGCGTCAACGAAAAGTTCTTCTCAAAGAAAGAATATCTGCAGGTCAGAGATGCCTTTGAACGACTCGTTGATCCGAAACGGAATATTAATCGGCTATCTAAGGGTACGGCGATAATTGTTCCTCTCGGTCAGGGTCAATATGAAGCAATT
>JAGHTO010000009.1 GCA_018065305.1 Candidatus Cacconaster scatequi
TAGAGGCGTCCGGTCTCCCGGGCGCCAGATATTCTAACCTAAAATTAACCTATGAAAAAACTATTCGATTTAATCTTTTGCAATAGGCGTGCCAAACTATAAGTTTTCGTCTAAAGTTATTGTAATTATTTTTACATCGCTCACCGGACAGTCTCTTCCATCGGTCTCCACTGCCGCTATCTTGTCGATTACGTCGAAGCCGCTGAGCGTTTCTCCGAACACGCTGTACGCTCCGTCAAGCTGGGCGCAGGTCTCGGGATTCTGGACAATGTAGAACTGAGAGCCGCTGGATTCGCGGAAAGGATTGGCCGCATCGCCTTTGCGGGCAGCTGCCAAAGCGCCTTTCTTATGATTGTGGTTGGGAAGGATTTCCGCAGGGATATTATAATCGGGGCCGCCGGTGCCGAATTTGGCCCTGTTCTCAGGATTCCGGGACAGAGGGTCGCCCGCCTGAATCATAAACCCGTTTATCACTCTGTGGAAGAGGAGTTTGTCGTAGTATCCCGACAGTGCGAGCTTTGCGAAGTTCTCGCGATGGAGAGGGGTGTCGGAATAGAGCTTGACCTTGATCGTTCCCATATTGGTAACGATGTCGAATACAGGTTCTTCGGGAAGAAGTGCGAGACGGTCCTTGAGCTGCTGCTCCTTCTGAGCTGTTGCTGCGGAATCGGCGGCTGCCTGCTCGGCCGCCTTCTCATTGTTGCTTGAATTGTTCCCGCAGGACATCAGCGCCAGCAGAGCGGTGGCACTGAGTAAAAAGAATTTGCTGATCTTCATATCTTTAAAATTTTATTGGTATCAATGACGACGGGCTTTGATGAACCTCCAGACAATGTAGAGGTAGCTCGCCAGAAGCAGGGTCCCGGCTGTAAGAAGCAGCCACAGGGCCGCCCCCGCCTTCTGTATCTCGGAATATATGAAATAGTATGCCGCGGCGATCACGAAGAAGGTCACGATTGTCCGCATATCATAATTGATGGGATATTTCCTCTGGCCTATGACGTAACTTATCACCATTGCCAGGCCGTATCCGACAAATCCGCCCCAGGCGCAGGCCCAGTACCCGTATTTGGGCACGAACAGCACATTAATGCTTATCATCACGGCTACGGCTATCGTGTTAATTATGGCGCCCCACCAGGTCTGGTCGGTAAGTTTGTACCAGAACGACAGATTGAAATATATACCCATGAACAGCTCCGCCATCATCACGATAGGAACGACTCCGAGTCCGGACCAGTATCCGCGGCCGATAAGATATTTCAGGACCGGCAGATAGAACATAACTGCGAGGAACGCAAGCAGAGAGAAGATTATGAACCACTTCATACCTTCGGCCAAAGTGCGGTCATTGTCCTTGTTCTTCGCTTCTCCGAACACGATTGGCTCGTAAGCATATCTGAATGCCTGCACAAGCATCGACATTATCATCGCTATCTTGACACAGCCGCCGTAGATACCGAGCTGAACCATTCCTTCCTTGCCGGGCATCAACTTGGGAAGCAGAATCTTGTCCGCCACCTGATTGAGGATGCCCACGACGCTGAGCAGCAGAATGGGCCAGGTATATTGGAGCATCCTGCGGCAAAGTTCCTTGTCGAAGCGGATATGAAGGCTCTTGAGTTCAGGGATGAAACCGAAGGTCACACCGAGCGTGCATACAAGATTGATGAGGAATATGAATCCGACACCATAGTCATACCTCGCGAAAGCCTCTCCGAGGGCAGGGAAGGTGCCGAACATCTTTGGCATCACGAGGAAGACAAACAGGTTCAGAAGTATGCTGGCGAAAATGAAGGACAGCTTCAGCGTCACGAATTTGACTGCACGTTTCTGCTGCCTCAGTCT
>JAGHTO010000036.1 GCA_018065305.1 Candidatus Cacconaster scatequi
ACATTGTTTCCCCCTTTTTTTAAAATACTTATAAAGACCATAATGTATCGAAAAAGGTGTTGACATTGTTATTATAAGATCAGCTTCTTCAATGCAATTCAATCTCATAAAAGTATTGCATATTTGTCTTGAATATTTAAAAAAATAACCATCAATAAAATATTCAATGAGAAAACGCTTTAATTTGAAAGCATAAGTTTTCCTATGATTTGCGACATCAGCAACTCGTGTCGCAGAAAAAACATCCACAGGAATTAATGATAAATTATATTTATCACCAAATTCATCATAATTAAAATCATGATGATTAACAAAAAAAACTACCGACACATTGTGTCCCATCCGGGCAAACTCTTTTGCGAGTTCCGTACTTCTAAAGGACCTTGGATGAACATCGGGATAAAAACAGCTAGATGCAATTGTAATTTTCATATTGAACTAAAATTTATTTCTTTTAAAAAAATCAAAAATAAGAAAACCTAACATTCCTGTAATATATGTAGGCAACAAACCAGTAACACCCCCTCTACCATAAGTTGCAGACTGAACAATAAGATAAAAAAGGTAATATATTAAAGTAGTATGTTTGCTTGTATAACGAGTCATTATTGCTAAAGCAGACCCAGATATTAAAGCAAACAGCCATGAGAACCATAATCCTCCAACCATAAATGACTCACCCAATGCGGATGGCAAAACAATATAGAAGCCCGTGTCGCCACGAGAGAGACCCAATACACCATAAGTAAAAGAATCAGCAAAGACTAATGTGGGTTTTCCCGGCCATAAAAAAGATGGTATTGGCAAACATATAACGTATAATAAAAAATTAAGAATCGAATAATTATTATAATGATTAGAGGCTAATATCCCATCATAATAACCAGGATACGTAAATTCTTGTTCTACCATTAACGATGCCATATCTCCATAACTAATCCCTAAATTTTGGTAATCCATTCCCGTTACCATTAATTTATAAACAAAGGCTAATGGGAATAAGGCTAAAATAATGCAAGCGAAAATCACAAGATGTTTACGTTTTATCTCTATACGATTTCCTTTTAGGCAAAAGGCCAACACCAAAAATTCAGTCAGCGACGTTGCGATAGAATTCCTCGCGATATAGTGCAACTCCAAGTAATGTAAAAGAATCACTAAAAGAAAAAAAATCAAATGTTTCTTCCCTTTTGGATTTTTCATTACATAACAGACTAAATACGCATAGAAAAATGGCTTAATAAGCATTGATAGTGTACCTGCAATCTTATTAATTGGATCATCCTTCAAATACTCCATCGTTCCCCAATAGTCATCACGAACTGTAAATGGCTGAAAAAGTCTGAACTCTGGGTAAATACTAGGAACCAATTGGAGGAACAGATAAAATACAGCAACTTTTTCAAGAGTCTTGAAATTATTCAACAAACAAACATCCACATTGCTTAATTCTTCACAATTATCTTTAATGTTGAACCATCGAAATGGCAGACAAAAAGCAAGTACAAAAGCTGCAAAACTAATAATATACATATTATCAATTGCTGTATAAGCAATCCCAACTCCAGAATACAAAAATACTGAAGCCATACAAACAAGTATTGTCCATCTGGCGCGATAATCTCTTACTCGTTGAAAAACAAATAGTATGATACTAACAGTAACTGCCGTCAATAACGCAAAAATGCCCCAGTCAAAACTACCCATAACTCAACTATTTTCTACTTATTATATGGCAAAACCACTTTTGAACCAAGTTTCTCGTAAAAGTCCATATTATAACTTCCGAAACCTGTTGTAAATGTCATCTCCCCAAAGATGGGTTTATTATCAATAACGTAAAAATCCATTCTTACCTCTGGAATCCCCGCTGATAAAGCCTTTGCTATATTAATAAGTTCTTTCAGGCACTCAGGTTTAGGAATGTCTGCTCCACTATAGTGAGATGAGTTTTGATTCAGGGCGTCTTCTGAAATGTTGTTCCAGCTTAGATCAAAAGCAGAAAGGGAATAATCAGTTTTTTTCCTATTATGGCACACCAAGAAAAATTCAGGCACTCCATTAAAACACCATAACTTATAATCTATTAAGGAGACACTTGTATCTTCGTTATCTATCAACAACTTCTCTGCAATCACACAAGGTTTAATATGCGTATAATGAGTCTGCCCAGAATCTAACCCATAAACAACTTTCAGCCATTTTCTTAGGGTTGCTTTCGTTTTCTTAATGTCGAGATTGGCCTTGTCTTTAACAATCATAACTTCTCCACATCCATGATTTGTTTTCAAGACAAAAGAGTTCGGAAGTTTATCGAAATCAATGCTGTCAACATCGTCCCATTTGCCATACAGCTCATTCAAGCAGTTTTCAAAACCTTTTTCTGCCACATACTCTCTTACACGATATTTGTCTGCACACCTCGTCCAAAGAGAAGTATCCGTATTTAACTGCAACCAATTGATTTTTTCTATGAGATTTTGAGGGTTGTCCCAATTCATTTCTTTATGGAGAACTGCTCTATATCGCATACTCATACATGCTTTAGGATCATAATTGAGTTTACGAGCACGTCTTGCGGAAAGAAACAAGCCTATCCTGATTCTTTGTTCCTTGGATAACAGAAGTCTTGCTAATTTATTCATAATCTGATTCGCTATTTTTTCTTTTCTTTTTAATAATGCTGATAGTTTTACTGTAGAATGTATTCCTTTCAGCCTTAGACATACCTATGAAGCAGCACATTCCTGCCGTCCATAATACTGAAACGAAACATATTATAACGGTCACAATAAGAGACTTCGGCATAATAATATGTAAAGCATAAGGTGCAGAAAACGCAAAAATAGAAACTAATACGCATCTTAATAAAACATTTTCAGCAAATTCTCCAATTGATATTCCGATCATTGGTTTTACTATGATGAGTCTCACTATCAAAGTGCAAAATGAAACGACTAAAACCGCGATAAGTGCAGACTCAGGGGCAAATCCAAATCTAAGTAAAATATATGCCAACGGAAGTGACAAAAGAGAGACTGTACTAATTATTATCTGATACCTTTTGATATCACCAGTTGCCTGGACTGCGCGAATTGTTGTTTGAGACAAGATTGAGATTAAGGAGTAAACTAGCATCAACTTTACAAAAATAACAGAATGCGCAGGAACGTCCTTTAGCCAAATATGTAAAACAGTCTCTGTCTCTATCAACAAAGGTACAACAAGTATCAGCAGCAGATAATAAGAATAACGGGCACCTTGAAGAACCAAGTTCTTCATATACACCAAACTCCCTTCGGCATAGGATTTTGTAATTGATGGGGATAAAGCTGTTGTAAAATTATTGGTAAATGCTAAAACAGCTGAATTTACCTGATTAGCAACCCCATAAGCAGCATTTACTAAAGGTCCTAAGAACACATTCAATACTAAGCTGATTCCTTGATGAGAGAATATTGAAGCCATTTCGCCCAACATATTCCAACTTGCAAAACCAACAAGCCCCTTTAAAACACTCCTGTTAATTTTAAAAGAGATCTTTTTACATTCTTCGAATCTTTTTGTGCAGTATATCTGATAAAAGACTCTTATCCCAACCGACAATGCAGTCATTAACAACGCATAAAAAATCAGTTTGTCAAGAGGAGAAATAAATATAAGATATGCGATAATAAGCCTGAAAACATTATCAACAATACTGACATAAGCGTATGTCTTCATGTGCTCATGAGCTATAATTTCCGCATTATATGGAACTGACAAAAGATTAACGCAGAAAATAACAACTGTACACTGAAAAACCCAGTTCGCAGCTATCATTCTATCTGCCGGAATCGTCATTTTTTCATTTAGAAACCATATTCCAAAAGCTTCTGCAACTAATATGATAACTGCAATGAATATTAATTGTACAATAACAGAAGAGGAAAAAACCTGTTTTAGTTTTTCGCAATTCCCAGTCCCTAATTCAAACGTAATATATCTGCTTATTGCGGCTGACATAGAACCAGTCAGAACCGCAAACATTGCAACAAATCCCCCTACCGCATTATATATTCCGTAGTCTTCGACCCCAAGTGACTGAAGAAGTATTCTTGAAGTCACCAAGGATATAATCAGCACAATAAAGGTACGGACATATAAAAGGATAGTATTTTTTGCAACTGTTTGTTTTGAAGATAATGCCATGTTCTAATGACTCAAATAAAGTTTGATTTTTCTATGAGAACTGGTTGAATGCTCTTTGTTATGGCACGTTATAAACCAATATCATAAATGCCAAGCCGATTGCATATTTCAATCAGTTCATTTTTACAACCCTTGCCTTCTGAAATCTGAAATATCATTTGTGCACGTGGATTTCCTTCTACAAGCACCCAACCATCTTTTGTCAGGGCCAAATCCCATCCAGCATAATGGACATCTTGATTTGCCAAGGCCAATTGACGAGCAAAATCAAATGCTTCCTTCCAACAAGGAACCCTAAAGCCGACCAAAGGAAAGCCATTATCAGGATGCTTCGTGAAACTATGGCAATATTCATCCACCACCGTCAAGACTTCTCCAGTTTCTGGATTACAGGACGTGAAAACCCCTCCGCCGCCGGCATTATCAACCACACTCTTACCTCTGCCGATTCTTATATAGGGATGGAATACCTCAACTATTCCATTATTTTGCAAGGTATGGATTCTTAAAGTATTCACTGATTCTGGATGAAGTTGAGCCATTTGTTCGTCTTGTTGAATTACCTCTTCCGCTATAAAGCCTCCGGAGTACGATTTCAGCATCATATCGGCATCGCCATCTTCTGGCGTAACTATCCTAATACCCCTACCGAAAGAACCGTCAAGAGGCTTAATTATTAACTTTTTCTTATTGACAATCAACCTATTATACCCCCCCATTATTGGTTGGAGTAACTAAACAAGCCTCTCTTCTAAAGAATTTATTGTAGAATTCAAAAGTTTTCCACTTATCAGACAGCATTTGAATGACAGCCGTTGAATTGACTTTTTCGGCAAACTTAAAATGAGCCACCTCTGTAACGAAATCTCGTCTTTCGTCATGGGTCAGTGTTTCATATTTGTATAGGAAATACTCATCTGGGCTCCATCCAAACTTGCGATGACAAGAACGGATTTTCCAGTATAATGAGTACGAACCATTCAAATTAAATTTACGGATAGTCTTAATGCTATCTCGGATGACCCTATACTCGTCAAAAATTTGAGTGTTCCGTATCACACTCTTTAAATCATTGTTGTATAACATACTTTTATAATTAGCCAATTAGAAAACGTCCAAAGCGAAATTTCAGAGTTAATTTTGTTAGAATATAAGATAAGAAAACCGTAATTAGTAATGCTACCCAAGGGAGAAGATATGATCCCACCATAGTAGGAACATTCGTATGCAGATAAAGCCACTTTAATATAGACTGATGATACACATACATTCCGTAACATAATGAACTTGCACCAATAATAAAATTGGATGGCACGTAATTTTTCTTTCTAACAAGTTTTAGGACAAACAAGTAAACACAAAAAATTCCTGTGATAGAAGATATGAGTTTCACTATGCTATTAATTCCGTAACCAAATATCTTCATATAAATAGTATCTCCCAAGTCCAAATTTGATAAATAACATCTGTTTATTATAAATAAAGCACAATATAGTATCAAGAGCGAGATAATTATCGAATTTTTAGTACATTTTTCCTCTAACCATACATTATGAGACCACATACAATAGCCCAAATAGCAGTAAAAAAGAAAATGGGGAAATTTACCAAAGCCAAAGCCAATAGGCAATTCTGGAATTAAAGAGCAAAATAAGAGAAATACAAAAAAGACAAATGATGATAATTTGAATCTATCGATACACCACAAACAAATAAAGCACCAAAACAGCATCGGCAAAAACCATAGATGTCCAGCTCCTGAAATTATTGTTTCAAAGCACTTATACAGGCCTGTATCTGGAGTAAATAAAAACATGAAGAAATAGAAAATACTAAAAAACCAGCATGGAATCAACAGTCTCTTGAATTTTTTCCAAGCAAACGATTTGAACTCATAGACACGATGTAAGTCATTTACTTGAAATGAAAAAACATATCCTGCTACGAGCGCTATCATCTCAATTCTGAAACCCGATATGAATTTCCAAAAGATTCCATAGGCTTTAACATCCTGAATACCAAGCGTTTCTACCCCCCCACCAGGAGCTTTCATAAATAGCGAAACAATGAAGCACAACCAATAAGAAGATGATTATCGGCCTTATGATTGATACTTCATACAATAACTTTTTTGCCATAAATTGTTTGTTAAAATGTTAATTTGTTAACTGTTATTTTCTTCGTTCCAGCTGATGGTATCGAACCATATCCTAAGACCACCTGTGCAGCTGGAAATCCTATACTATATATGATAAACTCCCGGCAGATTAACTACATTGAAGCAGTCTAATACTACCTTACCTTTCAAACGCTCTACGTTATCAAGGATGTGCTGGTGCTTCACCATCACTACCACCATATCAACTCCATCCAAAAACTCATCGAAATCCAGCACCTGATTCTTCACAATCTCCTTATCGGTGAAGAACGGGTCGAAGCTCTTCAGCGGCCTCGCAAGATGTCTCTCCTGACACTCAAGCATCTGGAGGGTAGGACTCTCGCGAACGTCATCCACATTCTCCTTATAGGTAATACCATAAAGGCCAACTCTGCGGTTGTCGGTAATGCCGTTCTCCTCCATAATTTCATATATGCGGTTGAGCACGAACTGAGGCTGGCTGTCGTTGGTGCGCATACTTTCGTCAATAACCTTGGCAAGACTCGGGTAGTCGCCCACGAGGAACCAGGGGTCAACGCTGATGCAGTGGCCGCCGACTCCGGGACCGGGCTGAAGGATGTTGACGCGAGGGTGCATGTTGCAAATCCTGATAATCTCGTAAACGTCCATATTGTCGTGACGGCAGATGCGGGCCAGTTCGTTGGCAAAGGCAATGTTGACGGCACGGAAGGTGTTCTCGACGACCTTGGTCATCTCGGCTGTGCGGATGTCTGTGACGACAATCTCGCCCTGGCAGAAGGAGGCGTAGTACTTCTTGACCTTCTCGCCAATCTCCTTGCTGTCGGCTCCGATGGTGCGGTTGTTGTGAAGGAGCTCATATACCATATTGCCGGGGATGATGCGCTCGGGGGCGTGAACGAGGTTGATGTCCTCATCAATCTTGAAGCCGTTTGCCTCGATTACTGGACGGACGAACTTGTCGATGGTTCCGGGGCTGACGGTTGATTCGATAACAACAGTCGCTCCTTTGGGGCAGACTCTCATCACTTCCTTGACTGCCGCCACTACATAGCAGGCATCAACTTTCTTGGAGAATTTGTCGTAAGGGGTGGGAACGGAGACGATGTACATATCCGTCTTCTGGTATTCGGTGGTGAACCTGATGCCCGCCTTTACAGCATCGGCAAAGAGTTCGTCGAGTCCGTCTTCCTTGAAGGTGGTCTTACCTGCGTTGAGGGTGGCCACAAGCTCTTTGTTGTAGTCTGTTCCGACTACTTCCACTCCGTGCGAGGCCAGCATCAAGGCTGTGGGCAAGCCTATGTAACCAAGGCCTATTACGTTAATCATATCACTTTTGATGGATTTCGAATTTATTATCTATCAGTTTCTGAATTTTCAGCCACAGTCCCCTGCGTTCAACGTGCGAATGGGCGCCCGCCCATTTTACAAGACCGAAGATTCCGTCATTTCTCTCCACCGATTTCGTGAGCAGGAATGCCGGAAGGATGTTGGACAATGCCGCTACTCCTATAACCACGTACAGCTGAAGCTCAAGCGACCCGCCAAAATGCCAGGTGAGCAGAAATGAGCAGATGGCAAGAATATCGAGCGTGATTTCAATTATTGTGATGGATATGTATGAATAGCCTGCCGCGACGAAAAAATGGTGCAGGTGAGTCTTGTCCGGAGAGAAGGGGGACTTGCCGTGGAAGATTCTGCGGAACATGACCCGGAGGGTGTCCGCTATGGGTACAGACAGGACTGCCAAGGCAAAGGCTATTCTGCTGAAATTCGCCCCGAGGTCTATCTCTCCGTGAGGCTCTTCGGCTGAAAGTATTGCATAAACCATTGCGGATATCACAGCTCCCATCATATGCGTACCACCGTCTCCGATGAACATTTTGGTGGTCCAGCCGAATACATTGTGCATAAAGAAGGGCAGCAGAGCTCCTACACCTATCGCCGCAAGTGTGGAAAGAGAGAAATCATTGGCAATGAAGAAATAGATTCCGAAACAGCCCAATATCAGCATACAGAATGCGGAACTCAGGCCGTCTATGCCGTCTATCATATTGATGGCATTCACTATACCGCAGAACGTGATTACCGAAAGGAGTATTCCGACGGGAGCGGAAAGGATATCAATGCCCCACATTCCCTGGAAATTGCATATATAGCATTTCATTCCGAATATCAATGTCAATGCCGAAATGATTTCGAGGACGAGTCTTGTTGTCGGTTTTATCGACAATGAGTCATCCAGGAATCCCAGATAGAGCATAACGGTCATCACGCCGATTATCGGGAACAGCGTTGTGTACTCAATCATAGTCTTGTAAAAGCACAATCCCACTATTATGCCGAAATAGACGGCCACGCCTCCAAGCACGGGCACCGGATGTTTCTGCAGTTTGCGGAAACCGGGGTTGTCCATAATTTTCCCTTTAAGCGCAACTCTCAGGATGGGCTTAAAGACTATCATTGTAGAAGCGAATGATATAAGAAACAGCACTATATGCCTTAATGCATAAGGCAGATTGAATATGCTCATATCTCCATCACCTGTTCCAGAATTCCTCGAAAGAGAATACTACTCCTATGCCGAAGTCGAAAACGAAATTCTCGTTATGAACATACTCTGGGATATTGTCGAAACGCCTTCCGGACAGATAATCGATGGAACCGTATGCGCGTATTCCCACAAACTCATTGACAGCATATCCCAGAATTCCCGCGCCTCCCACAGCGAAGTGATACTGGCTGCCGTATTTCCTGGAGGTCATCGCACCGGTGGAGAGCAGCGGTCCGCTGTGAGTGGTTGTGGTGGCGGCAAGTCCCAATTGAGGGGCGACATCGAAGCTGACGGGGCAATCGTCAAAGAATGACAGTACGTTGAAATTGCCCTGAATCATATATTTCCTCAGAACCGTTGTGGACTTGAGGTCGTAATAATTCCAGCTGTCATCCTTGGGATGGGCGGCACTCAGTCTTTCTCCGTCCAACGTCAGTCTGTAATTGCAGCAGGACATAGCTTTGGTATTTATTCCTTCGACCGTGATGTTCACCTCCACGGAGAAAAGATCGGAGAATCTGTAACCGGCTGCAATAGTGCCGCCTCCGCCCAAGGCTGTCCCGCGGTCGGATATGCTGCGGAAAGTACAGTCTCCGAATGCAAAGCTTCCGGTCACTGAAGCATACACAGGTCTTTCTATCTGAGTGTCCTGAGCCTGCATTGTGCTGCATATGGCAAAGCCGATGGCCAATATCATTAATTTTTTCATAAACTGCTTCCTCCTGTATGTCTTCTGTTATAAGTGATGACGTTGATGTTGACGTCAGTGTATTTTATACCCTCAGCCCAACTCCCGTCGCAAGTGTATGAGATGACGTTCTTTGTCTGGGTGCCGGACCACTCTACAGCGGTGCCGACAGGGATGTCGATGTCAAGGGTTTTCTGCTCGGTCGTGGAAACCGCCTTTTTCAAGCCGTAGTTGGCCACAAGTTTTTCAAGAAGAAGTGCGGCCAGCTGATCACCTGCCTGGGCCGGGTCAATGATAATTCCTGAAGTCCAAAGGTATGAAGTCGTGAATCCGTGGATTGTTTCTTCTCCGTAAAGGTTGTCGATGCTTTTCGGCTCGAACCTTATCGGTTCAAATGTCTGGTCCAGTGTCTCATCCACGTCTGCAAATATGCCATAGGATGTTATGTCGATCACGTCAAAAATCAGTCCCTTTCCGTCTTCGAATCTCTGTCCGCTTTGATGAAGCTTGGCATATTCTACCCACTCGCCACCCTTGAACTGCTTGAGGACAACGTTGTCATTGACTTTACGGTCTATTCCTATAGATACAGTCATTGTAGAGGGCAACTGCTCGATGTCGCTTCCCGGCGTGATGATTGTCAGACCGCAAAGAAGCATTTCACTTGTTCCTTTTACAATAGTGGCTTTTGTGTTTGCTGACGGTGTGTTTGCTGTTGGTGTCAAGCCTCCGTCTGCGGCATCATATATCGGGACGAGGACAATTTCCAATGTTTCTGTTTCAGGAAGAGTAATTGTTGCACCCAAGTCAATGACGGCCATGTCGTTCTCGGGTATGGCCACAGTTTTTGTTTCGGCTTCTCCGTTGACTATCGGAACAGCCTGAATCCTCGGCAAGACAAAATCCTGGGAAACATTCACATCACTTCCGGGTTTTGAAACAACTATCGATATGCTTGCTGTTCTGGAAATACAGCCATCAGAAGAGGCTGTGAGAGAGTATTCACCCTGTTGCCCGACACTGATGGAATAATATCCGTTCTGATCTGTGGTGCTCGTTCCCAGAGAGGCTCCGTCCACCTTTGCACCAACTATAGGCTGACCGTCTGTTCCATAGACGTAGCCGGAAACGATAAGGGAAGCGATGTCGATTTTCGGAGGAGTGACATCGTCATACGTCGGGTCGTGCTTTACACACGAACTGATGAGTACAATCATTCCGACTGCATACAAGCCTGAGTGTAGAAACTTTTTCATTGCTTTGTGTTGAAATGTTTATGAATATTTATAATTGTTTGATTTCGAACATAATTCCAAAGTTCAATCTCTTGAAATCCTCTAAAACAAGCTGCAGATTCAGGAAATTGAACAGTTCAGCCTCAGCTCCCAATATCACTTCGTATCCGTTCCACTCGGCCAGCAGCCTGAAGGGCTTGTAGAATTCCGGCCTGAATGTAATGCCGCCCACAATCGCGCTCCCGTTTTCGTGATCGGCGGAGAAATAGTGGCGATAAGCGGCATGAAGACCAATCTCAACTCCCGGAACATCTATATGTTTGCTTGCAGCGATATATGCGTTCGAATAGTATTTGGTATCCGATGCCTCCCCCGCAAGGTCCTGGGTCCCCAGCACTATGGCCGGCCACCATTTGCCTTCTTTCAAAGGCCTGACCCTGAGAGACAGGGAACGGTCCTGATAATCGAAGCCATTCCTTCTTGAAGTTGAAATTGCATATGAGGCCTCAACCCATTCGTATGGAGTGAGTGAAATGAAATAAATCCGCGCGTAGTCTGTTTCGGAAGTGCTCTTTGACAGAAAATCCTTATGCGCATAGAATCCTCCCACCCTCAACGAAGCCGCCTGCCGCATTTCTGCAGAGGGCGAATGTGCCAGACCCTCAACACCTCTGTAGAACTGCCCCCTGGCAGATATGCAGGACAGCAGAATAAAGATGAAGGTTATAACATTCTTCTTCATCATTTCTCCTTTTGATTGAAACCCCAGGATGCTTTCTCGAAATTCCCTTCACGCTCATTTTCCTCCGGATCGGTAGCATAAGTCTTCATACCGAAGGCATCTGCCCGGACATCGTAAGTCAGGCGGAAGTTTGAGGCGGGACGGAAAACGACTTTTTTTGCGGAATTCCTTTGCTGTAACGGAAGCATAAATATCAGTTTGGCTCCTCCCCCGGCAGGTATTCCTTTGTAACTCGGCTCTCCATCTCTAACCAATGCGTTGGTCCCCGTCCCATAATGACTCCCAACCTGGGCAAATACGCTGACGCTGCAGAAGTTCTTGAAATGAATGAGCCACTCCAGCCTTGCTCCGTAGTCTCCGTAATTGTAACGGCCGCCTGACAACCTTATTTCAGTGTTTTTCTTGGGAATATAGAAACGTGCGGAAAGCAGGCCCGTGACCCTGTCAACCGGGCTGAACAGCCAGCTGGACGTCATCTCATAAAATCCCGTCAATCCCAGTTGGGCTTCCAACGCAAACCACTCGCATACCGGCAGCATCCACTTGACGTCAAGGCCGAAACGCTGTGCGCTGAAAATGCCGGCTGAGGCCTTGATATGATGATTCCCCAGTTGCAGTTCCTTCGAGATATCCGCAACCCCAAGACGCGGATACTTGTAATATGCACCGAATTGGTTGAATACCGGAAGGATGGCCTGAGCGTTCACTGTCCATCCATCTCCGAAGTGCCATTTCACAGCAGGATTTACGTGTATGAGGAACTCATATTTCTGCATATCCTGTCTATGCCCGAGGTCGGCTCCGACATAAAATTCGACCTTGGACCCGGGAACTGTCTGGCCTGTTGCCAGGACAGGGAAACAGGTAAAGGCAAGAACTGAGAGGGCTATAAATTTCGAGAGAGATTTCATCCGGTCAAACACGAATTCATTCTGTAGTGTCAACAAGGTACCGGGGATCGGATTCTTCACTTGTTAAACTGAGTAACGTTACAAGAAGGCCCTCCGTTCTGGAACGGAGAAATAGCGGAGGTAGAACGACCTTGGTACGAAGGTGCTTAGGAGATGTATAATTCATTATACAGAAAAACGGAAGATGCAGGCAACTGACTGACTGTCTCTTCCGCTATACAATAGTTCTATCTAATTGATTATCAGCACTATTTACCCCCCCCATTTCATTTTCAGGTATGGGCTCCAGAAGGGACGGGTGGATAAAGCAGGTGGCCACGCAGGCGATGCCGGTGATGGAGACGATAAGGCGCCTGTCACCCTTGATGCGCTTCACCACCCCCTCGGCACCTTCGAAAATGCCTCCGGTCACACGGACCTTCTGGCCCTGCAGGAATTCGCGGTCCACCTCGTCGAGGGGTATGAGGCTGTCCTCGGGAGCGGAAGTGACGAGCATGAAATTTCGCATCTGCCTTTCGTCAATGGCCTGCGGCTCTTTACGTTCCGGGTCCCGGTAGAAGTAGAGGGAACCCGGGTTGTCCTGGACCAGAGTGTCTATGTATTTCCTTGTACAGCAGATGAAGAGGATATTAGGCACAACCGGGGCGATGTAGCTCTTCACGCTGTCGCGTTGAACAGCATCCTTGACCCGGGGACGATTCTTAATCATCTTCGCGGCATACCAGCTGGACTTCTGGTCTATTGTTTTCACCTTAATTTAATGGTATAACGAACCCTGCTGCCGTTTCACTCCGTTGAAACCGTTTGGCAGCATCTCGATAAGATACGGCTTGTGCCGCGCTCGACATTCCCCAGTCGCTGGAGGAAGAGGTCGAATCTTTTGACCGCAGATCGGCCTTATGGGGTTTCAGAGACCACCATAATTTGTGCAAAGATAGCAATATTCTCGCTACAAAGAAAAAAAAATCACGGACTACGATGCAATTCTCAGCACAGCCGCGTGCCGTGGAATTCGGAAGCGCCGGTAAGGGCATGGAGCTGTGATACGTTGGATGGGGTCACTCCCCCACCCGGCATCACAATGATTCTTCCTGCGGAGATACTGACCAGTCGCCCGATGACGGACGCCCCTTCCAATGCCGTAGGAGCACCGCCGGAAGTAAGCACCCTGGTGCAGCCGATATCAATCAGATATTCAAGCGATTTCTCCTTGTCAGGACAGAGATCGAAGGCGCGGTGGAATGTGAATTCAAGGCCGAGGCGGGCCGCACGCTCGACGAGACGGGAAGTGGCGTCGATGTCGATTTCGGATTTGTCATCGAGACACCCCGCAACTACCGCACTTGCCCCCAAGCATCCGCATAACTCTATCTGTTCCAGCATAATGGAGACTTCATCAGCGGAATACACAAAACCGCCTCCGCGCGGACGCACCATCACGTTCACCGGGATTCCGAGCGCAACGGAGGCCACGATATCTTCGCGGGACGGCGTAAGTCCGTCCAGTTCAAGGTGAGAGCAGAGCTCTACGCGCGAAGCCTTTCCGTCACGCGCCTGCCGCACCTGCTCCACACTCGTACAACACCTTTCCCAAAGCATAATATTATAGAATCTCCAACAAAGTTAATCACATATTTTCATATATTTGCACAATAAAATCGGATGCCACTTTTGGCTCCTGTCTGTCAATTAAGTCGGACTTCGCTTCGCTCACCCTCCCACTGCGCTTCGCTTGTGGGCCCCTCCCGCTATTAAGCGCGGGTGCTTAGGTCCTTTTAATTGACAGACAATCCGCCATTCAAGTGGCATCCGGACATAATGTTTCATCGATGAAAAAGATTATTCTATCCATCATAGCATCCGCCTGCGCCATCGCACTTTATGCGCAGGACAATCCCGTAACCTGGAACTGGTCCCTCAACGACGACGGAGACGGCACGAAAACACTCGTTTTCGACGCAACCGTCAGCGAAGGCTTCCACCTCTATGACCTCGGCCCCTACGAAGGCGGCCCCCCCCCCACCTCCTTCACTTTCACAACTGAAGGAGAAGTGGAACTGATTGGAGGCGTCGGCTACGGAACGGAACCCGTCCGCGCCCAGGACGACATTTTCGGAATGGAGATAGGAAGCTTCACCGGAAAAGCCCGGTTCACGCAGAAACTGAAGCATCAGGGAAACGCCGGAATCCACGTGACGATAGAATGGATGTGCTGCAACGACGTCAGCTGCATCCCCCCGACCGACGAAGAATTCACCATCGACCTCTCCGGCACCTCCGCAACCGCCGTGGCGGAGAGCGAACCTGCCACGGAAGAAGCCGCGACAACGCCCAAAAACACCGGACACCTGTGGTCACTCATCCTGGAAGCGATACTCTGGGGCATCGCTGCCCTTCTCACCCCGTGCGTCTTCCCTATGATTCCCATGACCGTGTCCTATTTTCTCAAGGGGTCCGCAGACAAACTGTCCGGCAGAATCCACGCAATGACATACGGCCTTTTCATCATCCTGCTCTACACCGTCCCCATTGCCCTCATAATACTGATAACCAGAGTAGTCGGAGGTGCCGCAGTGACTGCCGACATCTTCAACTGGCTCTCCACCCACTGGCTCCCGAACATAATATTCTTCCTTGTGTTCATGGTGTTCGCCGCCTCATTTTTCGGAGCGTTCGAAATCGTGCTTCCAAGTTCTGTAGTCAACGGCTCAGACAGCAAATCCGACAGGAAAAGCCTTGCCGGAATATTCTTCATGGCACTGACACTGGTACTGGTCTCATTCTCCTGCACCGGTCCGATAGTGGGCACCGTCCTGATAAAATCCACGGAAGGGGAATTCTGGACCCCGATGATTACAATGCTCGCATTCTCAGCGGCATTCGCATTCCCCTTCACCCTGTTCGCACTCTTCCCGTCATTCCTCCAGAAACTCCCCAAAAGCGGAGGCTGGCTGAACAGCGTCAAGGTTGTACTCGGATTCATCGAGATTGCGCTGGGACTGAAGTTCCTCAGCACAGCCGACCAGACCTATCAGTGGGGCATCCTTGACAGGGAGACCTATCTGGCAATCTGGATAGTGTGCTTCTCGATGCTCGGATTCTACCTGCTCGGCAAACTGAAATTCAAAAACGACTCCCCCGTCGAACACATATCCGTCACCAGGCTGGCCCTCTCGATAGCGGTATTCTCATTCGTGGTCTATATGATACCCGGAATGTGGGGAGCTCCCCTCAAAGCGATTTCAGGATATCTGCCGCCTATGCAGACGCAGGATTTCGTGCTGGAGAAATATGCCGTTCCCCAAGGCGCGGCGGCACTACCGGTATCTGAAGGAGGCGTCAAATACGGCGACAGCGGACTCAAGCTTCCCCACGGGCTCACCGGCTTCTTCGACCTCGATGAAGCGGAAGCATACGCCGAAAAAATCGGGAAGCCACTCTTCATCGACTTCACCGGACTGGGGTGTATGAATTGTCGCGAGATGGAGGCAAGGGTACTTTCGGACCCTCAGATTCTGCAGACACTCCGCGAAGATTATGTGGTCGTTGCAGTGTTCGGCGATGACAAGAAAACCCGGGTGCCGCAGGAGGAGTGGGTTGTGACCGAATCCGGAAAGACACTGAAAACCCTCGGCAAAATAAATTCCTACCGTATGCTCAAGGAATTCGACGTGAACGCACAACCGTATTACATTTTGAAGGGAAAAGGGAGACTGCTTGCCCCTCCCCGCAGCTACGACCTTGACGTCGAAGCGTTCAGAAGGTTTCTCAGCGACGGCCTTGAGGCCTACAAGTCAGATAGGAAATGAAAAAATATGCTAACTTTGCAGGTATGAAAATGCGTTTCAAACCAATTTTGCCGGCACTGATGATGATAATGCTGCCGGCCTTTCTCTCCGCACAGATAAAAGTCCACCCTGTGGCTGAATATGATTTCCAGTTCAGATACAATACCTCCTCGGAGGTGGCGAGCCCTTTTCACGGCATCAGCGCGGGAGCAAGGGTGACCATCCCCACCTCAAACTATTTCTCGTTCAATCTGGGCCTGCAGTACAGATACGCCTTCACGAACCGGCCTGTCGCATACTACAACATCCAGAAGGGGGACGCATCCATTTCGGACCACAACATAGAGGCGCCGGTCACATTCGGCGTCGGGATTCCCCTCAAGAACGGACGGAGATTCTTCATCGATCTTGGACCGACCGCAAGCTTCAATATGTATTCCGCAATGAAACCCAGTGTCGGCGTGCTCGGATACCGCGTCGGCGAAAGCTATAACCTTCACAAAGCAGGCTTGGCCCAGCGGTGGAATCTGTTCGGATGCGGCACTCTCGGATGTGAATTCTCCGATTTACTGACAGTGAAGGCCGGATACCGCTTCGGATTCCTCAATCAGGGTTCCGAGACCGAAACCATCAAGATACACAGCATCACAGCCGCCTTAATCTTCAATTTTTAACATTATATGAGAAAGACCTTCATACTTGTCGCGACGGTTGTCCTGACCGCCACGGCCTGCAATGACTTCACCCATAATGAAATGGCCTACCATTTCGACGAACCCGCCGCCACCTGGGAGGCCTGCTTCCCCCTCGGAAACGGAAGGATAGGCGCTATGAGCAACAGCGACACGAAACGGGAGACAATCATACTGAACGAGATATCACTGTGGTCCGGAAGCCGCCAGACAATCGAGAATCCCGATGCCGTCAAACATCTTCCCGCAATACGTGAGCTTCTGTTCCAGGGGAAGAATGCGGAGGCGCAGAAACTGATGTATGAAACCTTCACCTGCGACGCTCCCGGTGCAGACAAAGCGCTCCGTGACGCACGATACGGCTCCTACCAGATGTTCGCCAGACTCCATATCGACTATACGACGGAGGAGGCCGTAGATGACTACAGGAGGGAGCTCTTCCTTGAGAATGCAGAGGAGGTAACCACCTACCGATGCGGGAAAACAAACTTCAAGAAGGAGTTGATGGCCTCGTTCGGAGATGACGTGATTGCCCTCAGGCTTACCTCAAACCGGCAGGCGCTCAACTTCTCGGTATCGATGGACCGCACGGCCGAAAGCGTATTGCCACAGGCCTGGCAGCCCGAAATTAGCTATGAAAAGGGAGACATTCTCTTTTCGGGAAATACGCGCGCAGGCGACGAGGACAGCACCACGACACTTCACGGAATGGCCTATTACGGGCGTACCAGGATAATACTTCCACGGCACGGGGAGCTTGTCACGGAAGAGGGGCGGATAACCGTCAAAAATGCCGACCAGGCCATAATTCTGGTCAGTATGGGCACGGATTATTTCGACAAGGATTTCAGGAATCTGACGGACAGTCTCATCGAAAAGGCATCCCGCAGAAGCTGGAAGGAGCTCCGCAGAGACCACATTGCCGCATACCGGAAATTGTTCAAACGGGTTGACGTGAATTTCGGCAACGACAGGGATCGGGAGGAGATGTCTTTCGAAAAAAGGCTCGCGGCTTTCGCTGAGGACCACAATGACCCCTCCCTCATCGCGCTCTACTATCAGCTCGGAAGATATCTGCTGATTTCCTCCACAAGGCCGGGATGCCTGCCCCCCAACCTTCAGGGTTTGTGGGCGAATACTTTCGGCACCCCGTGGAACGGAGACTATCATCTCAACATAAATGCGCAGATGAACCTCTGGCCCGCAGAAAGCGGCAACCTGAAAGAACTCCATCTCCCCCTTATCGAATGGACGAAGAGGCAGGTCGAAAGCGGCCGCAAGACTGCCGCCGACTTCTACAACGCAAGAGGATGGACAACCCATATCCTGGGCAACGTGTGGGAGTTCACGGCACCCGGTGAAAACCCGAGCTGGGGAGCGACCAACACCTGCGCGGCCTGGATGTGCCAGCACCTCTACAGACATTACCAGTACACCCCCGACAAGGAGTATCTGGCTGAAATATATCCGGTATTGAAAGAGGCTGCCCGCTTCTTCGTGGATATGCTTGCCGAGGATCCCCGCACCGGATATCTCGTGACTGCGCCGACATCATCGCCGGAAAACGCATACAAGATGCAGGACGGAACGGTTGCCAACGTATGTGCCGGATCCACGATGGACAACCAGATTGTCCGTGAGCTTTTCACCAACACGATGGAAGCCGCGGCCATACTGGGCGTGGACAGGGAATATGCCGACACCCTCAGACAGAAGAGGGACAGGCTCTGCCCCACAATGCTCGGACCGGACGGAAGGATAATGGAGTGGCTCGAACCCTTCGGGGAAAACGAACCCCATCACCGCCACGTCTCGCATCTCTTCGGACTCCATCCGGGAGATGAGATTTCAGTCAACAGGACTCCGGAACTCGCCGAAGGTGCAAGGAAAACGCTCGAGGCACGCGGAGATGAAAGCACAGGCTGGTCAATGGCCTGGAAAATCAACTTCTGGGCGCGTCTCCACGACGGCGACCACGCTTACAAGCTTCTGTGCGACCTGCTTCGCCCCGTATTCGACACTGACTTCAACTATATTGACGCCGGGGGCTCATACCCCAATCTGTTCTGCGCCCATCCCCCCTTCCAGATTGACGGAAACTTCGGAGGATGCGCCGGCATTGCGGAAATGCTGATCCAGAGCCACGAGGGCTTCATAGAACTGCTTCCCGCCCTTCCGGGCAAACTGAAGGATGGCTCATTCAAGGGACTGTGCGTCCGCGGCGGAGCCGTAGTGAGCGCCAGCTGGAAAGACGGCAAGGTGACGGACGTAGAGCTTGAGGCGACAACCGAGGGAGATTTTGAGATAAAAGGGTTCACGAACGGCCCGGTACATCTCAAGGCAGGCGAGAGATGGTGCAATTGATATTGGTCAAGTCAAAACTGATTCCTATCTTTGCAGGATACATAATTGGAAAACATAATGGAACTTCCCGATAAATATGACCCTTCCCTTGCGGAAGAAAAATGGTACAGATACTGGATCGAGCACAAATTCTTCCATTCCGAACCGGATGAAAGAGAGCCCTATACGATAGTGATTCCGCCGCCGAACGTGACGGGAGTCCTTCATATGGGACATATGATGAACAACACCCTTCAGGACGTTCTCGTAAGGCGCGCCCGCATGAAGGGCAAGAATGCTCTCTGGGTCCCCGGTACGGACCACGCCTCCATCGCAACCGAGGCCAAAGTGGTGGGACGTCTCGCGGAAAAGGGCATCAGGAAGCAGGATCTCACGAGGGAGGAGTTCCTCCGGCACGCCTGGGACTGGACCAACGAACACGGAGGAATAATCCTCAAGCAGCTCAGAAGGCTCGGCGCCAGCTGCGACTGGGACAGGACTGCCTTCACGATGGACGGCCCCCGCAGCGAAAGCGTTCTGAAAGTTTTCTGCGACCTGTATGACAAAGGATTGATTTACAGAGGTCTGCGAATGGTCAACTGGGACCCGAAAGCAAGGACTGCACTCTCCAACATTGAGGTCATCTACCGCGAGGAGAAGTCCAAACTCTACTATCTGAAATACTATCTGGCCGACACCGACACAAATCCAGTCGTCCCCACCGGAGTTGAAGGAGAAGTTCTCCACAAGGACGAAAAGGGATGGTACGCAGTCGTGGCGACCACCCGTCCCGAGACGATAATGGGTGACACCGCGATGTGCATCAACCCCAAGGACCCGAAGAACGGATGGCTGAAGGGCCACAAGGTGACGGTTCCCCTCGTCGGCAGGGCCGTTCCTGTCATCGAGGACCGCTATGTAGACGTCGAATTCGGTACCGGATGCCTCAAGGTCACTCCGGCTCACGACGTGAACGACTACAATCTGGGCAAAACCCATAACCTCGAGACCATAGACATCTTCAACCCTGACGGAACCCTCTCCCCCGCCGCCGGCCTTTATGTCGGAATGGACAGAATGGCATGCAGGAAACAGATAGCGGCCGACCTGCAGGAGGCCGGTCTGATGGAAAAGGTGGAGGACTATGTAAACAAAGTGGGATATTCCGAAAGGAACCCGAACACCGCAGTGGAACCCCGCCTCTGCAAGCAGTGGTATCTCAAGATGGAACACCTTGCACAGATAGCGCTCAAACCCGTATTGGACGGAAATATCAAGTTCCACCCGGACAAATTCGTCAACACCTACCGCAACTGGCTCGAAAACATCGACGACTGGTGCATCAGCCGCCAGCTCTGGTGGGGCCACAGAATCCCCGCATACTATCTGCCGGGAGACGGAAGCGAGAACGAAACGTTCGTGGTCGCCCTCAACGAAGAGGAGGCTCTGCAGAAGGCAAGAAAAATCAAGGGATATGAGAACATATCCGCCGCCGACCTTCGTCACGACGAGGATGCGCTCGACACCTGGTTCTCAAGCTGGCTCTGGCCTGTCAGCCTGTTTGACGGAATCAATGACCCCGGAAACAAAGAAATCAGATACTACTACCCCACAAGCGACCTTGTGACCGGTCCGGACATCATCTTCTTCTGGGTTGCCAGAATGATTATGGCGGGCGAGGAATATATGGGTGACGTCCCCTTCCGCAACGTCTATTTCACGGGAATCGTGAGGGACAAGCTCGGCCGCAAGATGAGCAAGCAGCTGGGTAACTCCCCCGACCCTATAGGCCTGATAGAGAAATACGGAGCGGACGGCGTCCGCCTCGGCATACTTCTCTGCACCTCGGCAGGCAACGACATACTCTTTGACGAGAGTCAGGTCGAACAGGGACGCAATTTCTCGAACAAGATTTGGAACGCCTTCAGGCTGGTCCAGGGATGGAAGGAGGCCGACGTTCCGCAGAGCAAGGCAAACCGCGTCGCAGTGGAGTGGTTCAGGGCGAAACTTGAAAAGACCCTCGCCCAGATTGACGCCGACTACGGCAAATTCCGCATCAACGACGCCGTGATGGCAACCTACAAGCTCTTCTGGGACGACTTCTGCGCCTGGTATCTCGAGACGGTCAAGCCGGCATATCACGACGGTGTGCAGGACCCTGTCGACAGTGAGACATATCAGGCCACCAAGGGTTTCTTCGACGTTCTGCTCAAGATGCTGCACCCCGTGATGCCTTTCATCACAGAGGAACTCTGGCAGAACCTTCAGCCCAGAAAGGAGGGAGAGACCATAATGCTGCAGAGAATACCCGAAACCGTTGGCTTCGACGAAAAGGTCATAGAGCGCTTTGAAACGGCGCAGCAGGCCATTGCTTCCGTCCGCGCAATACGTCAGCAGAAAAACATCTCCCCCAAGACACCTCTGAAACTCCAGGTTGCGGCAGGTGCCTACCCCGAGGAGGTCAATCCCGTCATCGAGAAACTCGGCGGAATATCTGACATCGACGTTTGTACAGAGATTGACACCTCCGTACCCGGACAGGGCTTTCTGGTAGGCACAATACGATTCTTCGTCCCCCTTCAGGGTATGATAGACGCGAAGGAGCAGAAAGAGAAGATACTCGCCGAAATCGCGCGGTACGAAGGATTCCTCAAGGGAGTGAACGCAAAACTGGGCAATGCCCGTTTCGTGGAGAACGCCCCCGCGGCAGTGGTCGAGCTCGAAAGAAAGAAGCAGAGCGACGCCACCGAAAAGCTGAACAACCTCAGGGCGGAACTGGAAAAACTATAAACATCAAACAAAAAAGCATACGTATGAATACTTTATTTATTATGCCTCTTGCCATCCAGGGATGGGAGTGGATTATTATCGGACTTGTAGTGCTCCTTCTTTTCGGAGGCAAGAAGATTCCCGAACTGATGAGAGGACTCGGAAAAGGAATGAAGAGCTTCAAGCAGGGAATGAAGGATGTCGAGGAAGACGTCCAGGAAATCAGGAAGGAGCTTGATGCCGCAGAACCCGCTCCCAAGAAGACCAAGAAGGTCGTCGAGGCGGAGGAAGTGAAGGCTGAAGAGTAAGGGATGTCACAGAAAGGAAATGTCGAAAAGGAGATGACCTTCTGGGATCATCTCGAGGATTTGCGTGGCGGGCTGATAAGGTCCATCGCAGTGTTGCTCGTTGCCAGCATCGTCCTCTTCTTTTTCAAGAATTTCCTGTTCGACAACCTCATTCTCGCGCCGACGAGGAGTGACTTTTTCCTTTACAAATGGCTGGGAGTCGATGTCAGCCTGAAACTGGTCAACATCGAAGTGGCCGCGCAGTTCATGATTCACATAAAAGTGACATTCATCTGTGCAATCATAATCTGCTGCCCGTATCTCATCTATGAGATATGGAGGTTCATCTCCCCCGCCCTCTACAAGCACGAAATAGTCGCCACGAGGAAAGCTTTCCTCTTTGCATCGGTACTGTTCTATGCCGGGCTCGCCGTCGGCTACACGGTTGTACTGCCACTGATGGTCAACTTCTTCCACAGTTACAGCGTAAGCGAAACTGTGGAGAACACCATCTCCCTCAGTTCATATATGGGAACGGTGACCAGCACGGTGCTCCTGTTCGGACTGGTGTTCGAATTCCCCACCCTGATTGCGATTCTCTCGCAGCTCGGTCTTGTGACAAAGCAGATGCTCAAGAGCGGATGGAGATATGCTGTCTGCGTTGTCGTGGTTCTCGCCGCGCTGATAACCCCCTCCGGAGACCCGTTCTCCCTCGGTGTCGTCTCAGTTCCGCTATTCATACTGTACTGGATAAGCATACTTGTCTGCAAGGAGGCCCTCCCCGAGGAGGATGATGTTGACGAACAATGATTTCACTCAACGCCATAACTCTGACTTTCGGTTCGTTCACTCTTCTGGACCAGGTGAGTCTCCACATCGGAGACAAGGAGAAGATTGGTCTTGTGGGCAAGAACGGGGCGGGCAAATCCACCATCCTCAAGATGATAGTGGGGATGCAGAGTCCCACCTCAGGACAGGTGATGATAACCACCGGACAGAAAATCGGGTACCTGCCCCAGATTATGGAACATTCCAAGGGGCGCACGGTCATCGAAGAGACAATGACTGTCTTCGACGGACTGAAGGCGCTGGAGCGAAGGATGGAGGAGATTTCCGAAGAACTGGCGCAGAGGACCGATTACGAATCGGAAAGTTACAACAAGCTGCTGATAGAGCTCAACGAGACCAGCGATGCGTTGAGTCTGGGAGAGAGCGAAGCCCCGCTTCAGAGCGCGCAGAAGACCCTGCTCGGCCTCGGTTTCAGGAAGAACGAGTTCGACAGGCCTACCGAAACCTTCTCTCAGGGATGGAATATGCGCATAGAGTTGGCCAAGATTCTGCTAAGGAAACCGGAAGTTCTCCTGCTGGACGAGCCGACAAACCATCTTGACATCGAATCCATCCAGTGGCTTGAGGATTATATCAGGAATTACAACGGGGCTCTCGTACTGATATCACACGACAGACGATTCCTCGACAACTGCACCGAAAGGACGGTGGAGGTGATGCTGGGGCATCTGTATGACTACAAGGTCCCCTACTCCAGATATGTGGAACTGCGCAAGGAACGCATTGAGCAGCAGAAGGCCGCATACGCGAACCAGCAGAGGATGATAGAGAAGACTGAAGAGTTCATCGAGAAGTTCCGATACAAACCCACAAAGAGCAATCAGGTCCAGTCCCGGGTGAAGCAGCTGCAGAAACTCGACAGGATTGAAATAGACGACGAGGACCTTGCCACGCTGTCTGTGAAGTTTCCTCCGGCACCCCGTAGCGGAGACGTGGCTTTCGAGGCCAAGGATGCGGTAATCGGATACGAACGCAAAAAGATTATTCTGAACGGAGCCAATCTGATTGTCAAGCGCGGGGAGAAAGTCGCGTTCGTGGGACGTAACGGAGAGGGCAAGACTACAATGATGCGTGTCCTTATGGACGAACTGGAGCCGTTTGAAGGAAAAGCCGCCAGAGGATACAACGTTGACGTGGGATATTACGCCCAGAATCAGGAAGATGTCCTTGACAAGAAGCAGACCGTATTCGAAACTCTGGATAGGATTGCAGTGGGAGACATCCGTACGAAACTGCGGGATATCCTCGCAGCATTTCTCTTCCGGGGAGACGAGATTGACAAGAAGGTGGCAGTGCTCAGCGGCGGCGAAAGGTCGAGACTGGCGATGGCCAAACTGATGCTCAGAGCCCACAACCTGCTTGCGCTGGACGAGCCGACCAATCATATGGACATCCGTTCGAAAGATGTCCTAAAGCAGGCTCTGCAGGCATACGACGGCACCCTTATAATCGTATCGCACGACAGGGACTTCCTCAACGGGCTTGTGGACAAGGTATATGAATTCAACGACGGAAAGGTGAAGGAATATCTCGGAGGTGTCGACGATTTTCTCCGGGCGAAGAAACTCGAATCCCTCCACCAGCTGGACACTTCGAAGGCGCAGCCGGCAAAGGAGGTGAAGTCACCTGAAAAAGAGAGTCCTGCCGTTGACTCGAAACAGGATTACAAGGCGCAGAAGGCCCTGTCAAGAGAAGCGAAGAAATTGAAGAACCGTGCCGATTTTCTGGAAAAGCAGATAAGTTCCATCGAGACCGAAATGAAAGGTATCGAACACGAGCTGTCCGCACCCACTCCGGAGACCGACATTATGGAACTGACCCGTAAATATCTGGACCTCAAGAGAGATCTGGACGCAAAGATGGACGAATGGGCGTCCCTCAGTTAGAAATTGTTATGGAAGAGAAGCAATTGTATCTTTTCGGAATGCATCCCGTGGCCGAAGCGGTGCACCAGGGACGGAAGTTGGAGAAGGTTATCTTCAAGCAGGGACTTGAAGGGGACCAGTTCAGAACCCTCCTGAAGGAGGTGGAGGAAAAGGGTATCCCCTGCCAGTTCGTGCCCGGCGAGAAACTGAACCATCTTGTCAAAGGTTCCCATCAGGGAGTTGTGGCCTACATATCACAGATAGATTACATCGATTTCGAGACCATGGTCGACAACGCCCTTGCGGAGAAGAAGAATCCCGTATTCATAATGCTCGACGGTGTGAGTGACGTCCGCAACCTCGGGGCGATTGCCAGAAGCGCCGAATGCACCGGCATCGACGGTCTCATCCTGCCGGCCAAAGGCGGGGCGGCAATCAACGCGGATGCCGTCAAGACGTCGGCCGGAGCTCTTCTGAGAATTCCCACGACAAAGGTTACCAACCTCAGGATTCCGATATATTACCTGAAGGAGCTGGGATTCAAGATTGTAGCGGCAACCGAAAAATGCGAGGAGCTTATGTACGACGTCGATTTCACGGGACCGACCGCAGTCATAATGGGGTCCGAAGGGGCCGGCATCTCCCCCGCCCTCCTGTCTCTCTGCGACTGCAGGGCCAGGATTCCGATGTACGGTCAGACCGGTTCGCTGAACGTATCCGTTGCGGCGGCCGTCATTATGTATGAATCGTTGAGACAGAGAAATATCAAAAATCAATAACTATGAAGAAACTGATTTCCGCCGCACTTGCAGTGCTTGTAACAACGTTCGCCTTCGCGGCGGGCCGCGAGAAGGTGACAAAAGAATTCGAGGTGAGGGATTTCACCGGCCTGAAGATTCATCACGTCTCCAACGTGAAGATTGTCAAGGCAGAGAAATGCGGCCTCAAGATAGAGGTAGGCGCTGAATGCATCGATTTTGTCGTATTGTCATATCAGGACAACGGGGTCCTGAACATCGGGTACGAAAAACTTCCGTTCAAATATCAGAACTCCAAGATCAGCCATATGAATATCACCGCCTATATGCCTCATCTCAATTACATAGACATAAGCGGAGCGAGCACGCTGACCACCGCGGACAGCTTCACCCCCACCGCGGAAATGGGTTCCTTTCTTATGAACTGCTACGGAGCTTCCAAAGTGGATTCGCTCTCCATCAGCGCACCCAAGGCTACAATCAACGTTTCCGAGGCCTCGAAGGCTGTCGTCAAGGGTAATTACGGAGAACTTGTCGCCGATGTGGCCACGGCATCCAAACTGACAATGTCAGGGACAGCCGATGACTTCACGCTGCAGGTTTCCGAAGCATCCACCCTCAAGAGCGAGGAGCTGAAAGCAGGAAACGTCAGGACGGATGTCTCCGGAGCCAGCAAAGCCAACGTTTATGTAAGCAAATCGCTTGACGTATCCGTTGCAAGCGCCTCGACGCTGACCTATATGAGCCCCGGGGCCATCAAGATGAACGTCGAGAACATCTCCGGCACTTCAGCCTTCAGGAAGAGGGATCTCAAAGAGAAGAAGTAGAAGAGAAGGAAACCATAGACCATCCCTCGTGCTCCAGATGAAGCTTCATCTTCAGTCCGAGGGATTCCGCTTTTTCAAGCAGGCACGGAATGTCCTCTTCGAAGAAGCCGCTGAGCATCAAGGTGCCGCCATCAGGCCTGAGGGCACGCACGTATGTGGGCATATCCGCGAGCAGGATGTTTCTGTTGATATTTGCCAGAATGATGTCATACCGTCCTTTCTGGATATATGACGCATCCCCGCACCGGCTCGTAATCTTGTGCCCCACCCGGTTCCTCCTGGCATTTGCGGCTGCGGAACGGACACATACGGGGTCGATGTCTATTGCGTGGACCGGCACTTCGGCTCCGAGTTTGGCCGCCACGATTGCCAGTATCCCGGTACCGCATCCCATATCGAGAACGGATTTCCCCCTGAGTCCACGGCCTTCCCTCAGGAGCGCCTCTATCATCATGCAGGTCGTCTGATGGTGGCCGCTGCCGAATGACATCTGGGGATCGATTGTTATGTTGTATTTCGTCCTGGGCAGATCCTTGTGATACGGAGCCTTGACAGTGACGGTATCGGCGACGACCACAGGCTCGAAATCGCTCTCCCAGACCGCGTTCCAATTCTGTTCCGGAATCAGTTCGGTTGAAGAGGAAAGTTCGAAACCCTCCCCAACATATCCGGAAAGGACCGCCTTCAGAGCCTGGGAATCAAAACGTTCCTTGGGTATGAAGGCATTCAGACAGGGCTCCTCTATCGTAAAACTTTCGAAGCCGAGGTCTTCAACCCCGGCTTCGATTATTTCGGCAAACTCCTCGCTGAAAGGGGTGAGCGTTATGTGAACGGCTATGTAGTCCATCAATATGACTGTGCGATTGCAACGAAGTCAGCAGCCTTGAGGGAAGCGCCTCCGATAAGGCCGCCGTCGATATCCTCGCAGGCGAAAAGTTCCTTTGCGTTTGAAGGCTTGCAGCTGCCACCGTAAAGAATGGTGGTATCCTGAGCCACTTTCTCACCGAATTTGCCTGCAACGGCCTTGCGGATGAACGCGTGGATTTCCTGTGCCTGCGCGCTTGTCGCAGTAACGCCTGTTCCGATTGCCCAGACAGGCTCGTAGGCGATGACTACATTTGCCATCTGCTCTGCAGTAAGGGTGAAGAGAACTTCCTCAATCTGCTTTCCGACTACGTCGAACTGCTTGCCGGCGTTGCGTTCGTCAAGTTTCTCACCGACACAGAAGATAACCTTCAGACCTGATTCGAAGGCAAGATTGATTTTCTTTACGAGAGTCTCGGAAGTCTCACCGTAGTATTCCCTGCGCTCTGAATGTCCGAGGATGGTATAGACGCATCCGGCATCCTTGAGCATTGCAGCAGCAACCTCGCCGGTGTAAGCGCCTTTGGGCTGGTCAGCGCAGTTCTGAGCGCTGAGTGCGATTGCAGTTCCGCCGATTGCGTCGGCAACCTTTGTCAGATGGGTGAAGGGAGGTGCCACGACCAGCTGGACGTCTGAGGGAACCTCTTTGATTTTTGCAACGATTTCATTGGCAAGAGCCACACCTTCGGTAACGGTAGTGTTCATTTTCCAGTTACCTGCAACAATTTTCTTTCTCATATTTTTTCCGTGTTTGATTAGCATTACTCTATCTTGCAAAAATAGAAATTATTAGTTTAATTTGCGAAAAAAGATGGTATAAATGATCGACATAAAGGAAATACTCTACACTTTCGCCGCTCTCTTTGCAATCATCGACGTGACAGGCTCCATTCCGATTGTAATCAACATCAAGCATCACGGTATGGCAGTGAAGCCCATGCAGATTTCAGTCATCTGCTTTCTCGTGATGGCCCTGTTCCTCATCGGAGGAGAAAAGTTTCTTTCAGGCGCGAATATCGATATGCACGGATTCGCAGTGGCCGGCGCCATAATTCTTCTGGTCTATGCCTTCGAGATGACCCTTGGCGTCCACATAATCAAGAATGACGAATGTCCACAGGGGACATCCGCCATTATCCCGCTTGTATTTCCTCTCTATGCCGGGGCCGGAGCCCTTACGACCGTGATTGCAATGCGGACCGAATATGCGATGATCAACATTCTCATCGCTGTCGCGCTCAATACGGCAATCATCTATTTCTTCCTGAAATACATTGACAAACTCGAGAAAATCATCGGTCCCCAGATCATCTACATAATCACGAAGATTCTGGGTATCGTCCTTCTGGCAATGGCGTCCAAGATGTTTGTCACCAACCTTCAGGCTCTGCTGTAAACATATGGACAGGCTCTTCCTCATAGACGGGCACGCGCTCATCTTCAGAATGTATTATGCCTTCCTCAGGAGGCCTATGATCAATTCGAAGGGCGAGGACACCTCCATTCTGTTCGGTTTCACAAAATACCTGCTGGAACTGATACGGAGGGAGCATCCGACACATCTTGCCATTGCGTTCGACCCGCCTGCGAAGACTTTCCGTCACGAGCTTTCACCGGATTACAAGGCAACCCGCGAAGCGGCCCCGGAACTGGTGAAGGAGGCGCTGGAGCCTCTCTGCTCGATTGCCGCCGCCCTGCGCATACCTGTCGTGATGAAGCCCGGATATGAGGCCGACGACGTGATAGGAACGCTGGCAAAGAAGTTTTGCGGGCCCCTCTGCGACGTGTATATGGTCACTCCCGACAAGGATCTCGGACAGATTGTCGATGACCATATCTACCAGTACAAACCGGGCAAGAGCGGAGCGGACAATCTTGTCCTCTCCAAGGCGGACGTCTGCGCAAACTACGGCATCGGAAGTCCCGCGCAGGTGATTGATATCCTAACTCTCTGGGGAGACGCCTCCGACAACGTGAAAGGAGTCCCGGGAGTCGGGGAAATCGGCGCCGGAAAATATGTCGCCAAATACGGCAGCGTGGAGAACATCTATGCGCATCTGGACGAACTGACTCCAAGAATGCAGGAAGCTTTCCGCAGCGCGGAGCCTTACATATATCTGAGCAAGGAACTGGTCACGATAAAAACCGACGTACCTCTGGAAGTCACTTTCGACTCTATGGCACTTGACGGTCCCGACCCGGAAGCAACCGCCTCATTCATAGATAAATATGAATTCGGCTCCCTCAGGCCGCTTCTGCCTGAAGCCTCCGCGGGGAAAGCTCCTGAAAATGAGGGCATCTCCTGCACCGAGACCGATTTCGGCGAAATAAAGGCGCTGGCGGAGAAAGCCGGTATGGTGGTCGTCCGGCACGACGGGAAGTTCGTTCTGGGAGCGGGTTCAAAATATTGTGTCTGCGACAGCAGTCAGGCCGCTATGCTTCTGGATGACCCGACCATCGTCAAGGCGGGACACTCGATGAAACAGATTAAAGCGACGGGCGACGTTTACGACATCGAACTGATGCATTATCTCGCCGCACCGGAGAGGACTCACAAACTGGATATTCTGGCCAAGAGTTATCTCAATGCCGACATAGTCAGCCCCTCTGCACCGAAAGTGGAAGCCGTTCAGGAAGCCGCTCCCCTGCCCGACCTCTTCTCCGCCCCCGCCGAAACCTCAGCCGTGGAAAGTTACGATACCGGCAGGGCGGGATGCGAATGTGCCGCAATCTGGAAGATTGTCCCCATTCTGAAAAAAGAGCTTCATCAGGCGGGCCTCTGGGACCTCTATCTGACTATGGAGATGCCGCTTATGAAGGTTCTCGCGGATATGGAGGCCACCGGCGTGACGATTGACACAGTCGCTTTGAGACACTACGGGGCGGCTCTCGCCCAAGAGACGGCGGAGATTGAGGCACAGGCCCGCGAATCGGCCGGGGAACCCAATCTGAATCTCTCCTCTCCCAGACAGGTAGGCAACCTGATTTTCGAGAAACTGGCTCTCAACACGAAGGTCAAGAAGTCCGGATTGAACTATCCGACCGACGAAGAGACTCTCCGTGACCTGGAGGGAAAGCACCCCTTCATCGGGCTGCTGCTTGAATACAGAGGGCTGAAGAAACTCCTTTCGACATACGTGGAACCCCTCCCCAACCTTGTCAATCCGGCAACGGGGAAGATTCACACAACATTCAACCAGACGCTCACCGCCACCGGACGTCTCAGCTCGTCTCATCCCAATCTCCAGAACATCCCCATCCGCACGGAACGGGGAAGCAGGATAAGGGAAGCCTTTGTAAGCAGTTATCCGGACGGTTGCATCATATCGGCGGACTACTCTCAGATAGAGCTCAGACTGATGGCTCATCTGAGCGGCGACGAGGCGATGCTGGAAGGTTTCGCGCACGGAGCCGACATCCACACGGCAACGGCTGCCCGCATATTCGGCAAGAGGGCGGAAGAGGTGACGGCCGATGAGCGCAGGAAGGCAAAGGCCGCGAATTTCGGCATCATCTACGGAATGTCGGCCTTCGGACTGGCGCAGAGGATGGAAATCCCGAGGAGCGAGGCCAAGGCATTCATAGAAGAGTACTTCCGGAACTACCCCGGAGTCAGGAGATATATCAATGAGGCGATAGCGACCGCACACGAAAGGCAATATGTGGAAACGATGTTCGGAAGAAGAAGATATCTCCCCGAAATCAACTCCAGAAATCATAATGTAAGCTCCCTTGCGGAGAGAAATGCCGTCAACGCCCCGATTCAGGGCAGCGCGGCGGACATCATAAAGCTGGCGATGATAAACGTGTGGAAGCGTCTCCAGGAAGCCGGACTCAGGACGAAGATGGTGCTTCAGGTCCACGACGAGCTGATTTTCGACGTGGCGCCCGGAGAGCGCGACGCCGCCATGGAAATAGTCCGCCGGGAGATGGAAAACGTTGTCGGACTGAAAGTCCCCCTGACGGTGGAATGCAATTATGGCAGGAACTGGAAAGAAGCACACTGAGTTGACCGACAGAGAGTTGGTGGAGTTGGCAGTCCGGCAGGACCGGGAGGCCTTCTCGCTGCTTCTCGCGCGCTACCGCGAGGCTCTCATCGGCCACATCCTGAAGTATGTTTCCGTCCCCGAAGATGCGGAGGACATCTGCCAGAGAAGCCTTGAGAAGGCCTACGTCAATATCGGGAAGTATGATAGCCGCTTCGCATTCTCCACCTGGCTCTACAGCATTGCGGGGAATGAGGCGAAGGACCACATCAGGAAGACCCGCAACACGCTCTCTTCCGTTCCCCTCACGCCGGGCAAGGAGGATTCCGACATTCTGGCCGGCATCACTCCGGAAGAGGAGTTCATAGTCGGGCAGGCAGTGAAGAATATGACTTCCAGCATAGCCGGCCTTCCCGAAAAGTACAGGCGTGTGGCAGAACTCCGGTTCATACAGGATTTTTCATACGATGACATAGCCCGGAATCTGGAGATACCCATAGGGACCGTCAAGACAAGGCTTAACCGTGCAAGGAAATTGCTCGTGAATCAAAAGGATGCGAATGATGGAAAGGATAACTGATTATTTTCCCCAGTTTGACGAAGGGCAGGTCGAGGCTTTCGCCAGGATGGAAGAGCTCTACCGGCAATGGAACGCCGCCATAAATGTCATATCCCGGAAGGATATGGACAATTTCAAGGAGCATCATCTGCTTCACAGTCTTGCGATTGCGAAGGTCGTCGATTTCCCGGCCGGAAGCAGCATCCTGGACGTCGGGACAGGCGGAGGGTTTCCGGGAATTCCTCTCGCGGTGGCATTCCCGAGGTGTTCCTTCACATTGTGCGATTCCATAGGAAAGAAAATAAAGGTTGCCTCCGCAGTTGCGGAAAGTCTGGGGCTGAAGAATGTCGAGACGGTGAACGCGAGGGTCGAGACGCTTGGAAGGAAGTTTGACTATGTCGTGTCGCGCGCCGTTACCTCTCTTGACAATATGTATCCCTGGATCAAGGATTCGTTCACAAAGGCCGTCATCTGCCTCAAAGGAGGAGAGCTCGACGACGAGATTGAACTTTGTGCCCGGAAGTGCGGTCTGGACAGGGCCAGATTCTTCAGGACCGATTTGTCTTCTTTTTTTGACGGAGAGTATTTCAGCACGAAGAAGGTGGTGATATTCTCAAAATAAAATTTGTAATCAGGAGGAAAAACACTATCTTTGTCGTCCATTGTGGAAAAATAAAAACCTAAAGATATGAAACGTACATTTCAACCTTCACAGATTAAACGCCGCCACAAACACGGATTCCGCGAGCGTATGAGTACTCCCAACGGACGTCGCGTATTGGCAGCACGCCGCCGTCACGGCCGCAAGAAACTGACTGTCTCATCAGAGGACCTCTGGTAATCCGGCAGCAGTCCCCTGCCCTACGGCGCTACTGGCGGGCGTGTTGTAATTGGTAGCCAAGCCAGACTTAGGATCTGGTGCCTAGTGCGTATGGGTTCGAGTCCCTTCGCCCGCACTTGAAAAAGCCTTCAGCAATTGCTGGAGGCTTTTTCGTTGCCTGCGGCAACCGCGCGGGCTCCGGGCCTCACGGCTTATATACCTAGGGGCTCCGCCCCTATAATACCCCGCGCCCTTTGGCCTTACGTCTGCTTCGCAGACCGGCGTCGGGCGGGCGGCCGATGCCGCCATCGCAGCTTCACGGCTCTAATCGCCCACACGAATGAAAGAGTTAAAGCGTTGTAAATTGGCGACTTTTTGGCGAGATAAACCCTGTTTTTGCACACGACAGAGAGGACTATGGGGGAATTTCCTTTGTTTTCTCCCCCGATTGAGTCACGAACCGCCATTTTGGGGGAATTCAAGTCCGATATTCCCCCGATTTCAGCATCAAGAGTCGAACCGGATTACCCTTGCGAGCCGAAAATTGATTGGAGTATGCCTTGATCCAAACGTAACATTCTTTGAATTTGCTTTTGCGTCGCATTATATTCGTAGCGCATCACCTTTGCCATAGCAATTTTTGCATCCGCCGGAATTTGGGTCGGGTTTGCCGTACCGTATTCATTCCTGCATTTCTTACAGACTGCCGCATAGAGTTCATCTTCGGTATACGCGACGCTCTCCCCTATTTCCCTTGCTATTTCCTTGTTGCTCTCGATGTTTTTGCCCAAAAGATAGAAGTAGTGCGCGGCATCTCGGAAGAGCCCTTCCCCCGTTTCGATATCACAGTAAGAAAACGGAGAGAAACATCCGTCCAACAATTTCAAGCCTCTGATTTCATCTGAAATATGAGAGTGAGACCCTGAACGGCGATCCTTAATAGTGGATGGTACGGAAGACTCTTGGAACCTCTTTTTCGCATCAGGAA
>JAGHTO010000044.1 GCA_018065305.1 Candidatus Cacconaster scatequi
ACGTAAATGTCGTCCTTCCCGGCAGTGAACAGAGGCATAGGATAGGTCTTCGATGCCGGCTCGTCACAAAGGGAGACACCGGGCGCTGAGGCGATTGCGTCGCGAACCTGCTCGACTGAGAGAGGATTTTCGGTCTCCACCCAGACAGCCTCGGAATGTGACCGGAGAGCCGGTATGCGCACGCACATCGCGCTGCAGGCGACATCCGAGTGAAGAATCTTCCGGGTCTCGTTGAACATCTTCATCTCCTCTTTCGTATAGCCGTTGTCCGTGAAGTCGTCAATCTGGGGGATTGCATTGTAGGCAAGCTGATATGCGAACTTCTCCACCTTGACGGGATTTCCTTCCACGATATCCCTGTGCTGTTGCTGAAGTTCAGCCATCGCCCTTGCACCGGCACCGGAGGCGGACTGGTAGGAAGCCACGTGAATGCGTCTGATATGGGATAGGGCCTCGATGGGAGCCAGAGCCACCACCATCATTATGGTAGTGCAGTTGGGATTGGCGATTATCCCTTTCGGATGGTTCAGGGCATCCGCCGCATTGCACTCGGGAACGACGAGAGGGACCTGCTCATCCATACGGAAGGCGCTCGAATTGTCTATCATCAGAGTTCCGAACTTCGTGATTGTCGAAGCGAATTCACGTGAAGTGCCCGCACCTGCCGAAGTGAATGCAATGTCAATCCCCTTGAAATCGTCATTATGCTTCAACTCACGGACCTGAGTTTCCTTCCCCCTGAAGATGTATGTGCTGCCTGCGCTGCGGGACGACCCGAAAAGGAAGAGTTCATCCACCGGGAAATTCCTCTGTTCCAACACTTTCAGCAGTTCCTGACCTACAGCGCCGCTTGCGCCCACGATTGCCACTTTCATCTATTTGTCCTCCGAAAAAAGATATTTGCTCAATGCCCTCAAGGCCGCTATCTTATCGTCACGGCGGATGAGGAAAGAGATGTTGTTGTCACTTCCGCCGAAGGATATCATTCTCACCGGCACTTCCTTAAGCGCTTCCATCGCCCTTGATTCGAACCCGACATTGTTCCAGTCCATATCGCCGACAACACACACTATGCACATATTGCGGTCGACCTTGACCGTACCGAATTTCTTGAGGTCCTGGATTATCTCGGTGAGATGGCTTGTGTCATCGATGGACATCGACACCCCCACCTCCGAGGTGCACACCATATCGATGGAAGTATGGTATGTTTCGAATATCTCGAACACTTTCCTCAGAAAGCCGAAGGCCAGCAACATCCTGGATGAGGTGATGCTTATGGCGGTGATGTCGTCCTTCGCGGCCACAGCCTTGATTGTCCCCGCTTCCGGGACATTGTTTATCAGCGTACCCGGGGCATCGGGCTGCATCGTGTTCAGCAGACGCACAGGTATGTTCGCGAACTTTGCCGGCTGGATACAGGTCGGGTGGAGTATCTTGGCGCCGAAATAACCCAGCTCGGCAGCCTCCTCGAAATGGAGATGCCTCACCGCCTTCGTCCCCTCGACGATGCGGGGGTCATTGTTGTGCATTCCGTCTATATCCGTCCATATCTGTATCTCGGATGCTCCTACGGCCGCCCCTACCAGCGAGGCTGTGTAATCCGAACCTCCCCTCTGGAGATTGTCCACCTCCCCGACTGTGTTCATACAGATGAAACCCTGTGTGAGATAGAGGTCCGCATCGGGATTCTGCTTGATGAGTTTGGCCAGATTGGTGCGGATGAAACTCAGGTCAGGTTCGCCCATAACGTCAATCAGCATATAGTCCAAAGCGGGAAGCAAAGCGGCGTTCACCCCCTTCTCCTGAAGATAATAGAGCATCATATGAGTGGACATCAGCTCCCCCTTGGAAAGAAGTATCTTCTCCTCCCGCAATGCAAAAGGCTGGCTTGTCATCGCCTGCATCTGGTCGAAGACGGAGTGGACATACTCCCAGGCCTTGTTCCGGTATTCCTCGGTGGAATACAGCGCGTCAATGTGTACCCTGTACTTCCCCTCAAGGCTTGATATTATGCTGTTTGCACTCTCAATGTTGCTGTTGTAGAGATATCCGCCGATTTCGACCAGAGTGTTGGTCGTTCCGGACATTGCGGAAAGGACCACCAGATTCTGACGTTCCTTGCAGATCAGGTCTGCAACAGATTTAATTCTCGCCGCGGAACCGACCGAGGTCCCGCCGAATTTCATTATCTTCATATACCTTTATACCAGTTTTGCTATCAAATCGCTCCGTTCGCCCTCAAGAAGGTCGATTACCGGCAGTTCTATCATAGTATAACACCCGGGAGCCTGCCTGAAGGAAGCTCTTGCCGCAGACACCATAACCTGAGCGGTCAGTGCGGGATTGTTGATTTTCATATTGAACTCGAACTGCTGGTTGTGGGTTTTTCCGGAGACCCCCTTGCGTACCATATTCACCCCGTGTCCGACATCATTGAGCTGGGAGATATCGGTCACCTGAATCACATAAGTCTCATCATCGGCAAAATAGGGGTCTGCAACGATGCCTTCCCTTACATTTTCGAAAGATGCGCCCTGCTCAAGTTCGACATAGACCATCCGCCTGTGAACCCCCGCCCCGACAGGAATCGTGACGCTCAGGGCATCTCTGACTCCCTCGACAGCCTTTGCGACCACAGAGTGACCCATTGAACGGCCGGGACCGAAATTGGTGTAGGTCAACCCCTTGGGGGAGAGAGCCTGCATCAGGGCGCGGACCATCGAATCGCTGCCCGGGTCCCATCCCGCCGAAATCACGCTCACCGCACCGGACTGCCTTGCAAGAGGGTCCAGGCACTCCTTCAGGGAGAGAATTTCAGAATGTATGTCAAAACTGTCCACGGTATTGATTCCGAGGCCCAGATAACTTACGGCCGTCTGGCACACCTTCCTTGAGGGAACGGCGAGAATCGCCGCGTCCACGGTGGAAAGAGCCTTCACGTCCGAAACAACCCGGTATTTCTCCAGCTCGGGGAAACCGTCAGAGGAGCCGCTGCGGCGGACAACCCCTGCACACTCCATATCGGAAGCGGCCTCAACCGCCTCAAGGGCATACCGGCCGATATTGCCGTACCCGACTATCGCAACCTTAATCGTTCCCATTGCAGTCATTCTTGAAAAGTTCCACAAGCGCATCGGAAGCGGGGACCAGAGGAAGCCTGAGACAGTTCTCACAGAAGCCCTTCACGCTGAGAAGCGCCTTGATGCCCACAGGATTGCCCTCCTGAAACAGAGGTCCGAAATATTTCTCTATCCGTTCATTGGCCTTCAGGGCCTCCTGCCCTTCGCTGTGTACCACTTCGGCGACCTGTGAAGGGAAAATATTCGAAGCCACGGATATGACCCCCTGACCGCCTGCCGCCATAATCTCGCAAGTCAGCGCATCATCTCCGGAAAGGACCACAAAGCCCTCGGGACAGGTTGAAATCACCTTCCTTATCTGCTCAATATTTCCTGAAGCCTCCTTGATGCCGACAATCGAGGGGCAGTCGTCGGCAAGCCTCGCCACCGTTTCAGGAAAGATGTTGACTCCCGTCCTGCCCGGCACGTTATATATGAATATAGGCTTGGGACTGACCCCGGCAAGTGTCCTGTAATGCTGATACAGACCCTCCTGATTGGGCTTGTTGTAGAAAGGAGTCACCACAAGCAGAGCATCGAATCCATCGAATCCACCTGCTTTCAGACTTTCGACCATCAAAGCCGTATTATTGCCTCCGAACCCCAGAATCAACGGAACTGCACCGGAAACCTCGTCAAGGACAGTCCTTCTGACAACCATCTGTTCGTCGGAGGTCAATGTCGGGGTCTCGGCAGTCGTGCCGAGAACGCACAGAAAATCAATTCCCCCGTCCAGATTGTGACGGACTATCCTGCGTAACGCGGGCAAATCGACGATTCCGTCCTTTGTGAAAGGCGTGACAAGCGCTGTGCCTGCCCCTTTGATTCTCGTATCCATATCAGAAACCAAATAAATCCTTCATTCCCAAGAGTCCCGTGTGCCGGGCCGTATATTCCGCCGCCATCACCGCTCCGAGGGCTAATCCGCTCCTGTTCTTCGCCTCGTGGGTAATCCTGATGATATCGGCATCACTTTCATATTTCACGGTATGTATTCCCGGAACCTCCCCTTCCCTGTATGAGGTGATTGGGACCTTATCCACTCTGCCTATCGTTTCTTCTATTGCGGAGGCCAGAGTAATGGCCGTACCGCTCGGAGCATCCAGCTTGTGGACGTGGTGAGTCTCCTCCATCGAGACACCGTAACCTTCAAAGCCGTCCATTATTCCCGCCAGATAGCGGTTGACCGCGGAGAATATGGCCACGCCCACGCTGAAATTGCTGGACCAGAACAGAGTGTGTCCTCCTTCCCCAACGGAATTCCCGCACAGGGACTCCATTTCCTGCCTGTGAGCCTCGAACCAGCCAGTAGTACCGCTGACCACCTTGACACCGGCGGCAAATGCACGCTTTACGTTATCATATGCCGCAGAGGGAGCCGTGAACTCCACCGCAACGTCCGCAGCGGCAAACTCAGGACTTTCGAAAGCCTCCTGATTTCCGACATCCACCCGACAGATGACATTGTGACCCCTTGAGAGCGCAATGCGCTCTATTTCGTGGCCCATCCTGCCGTAACCTATCAGAGCTATATTCATATTGTCAGAAACTTACCAGACCGCTGAAGCCCATAAAGGCCATTGCCATCAGACCTGCCGTCAGAAGGGCGATGGGGACACCCTTGAACGCCTTGGGGACATTGCTCAGTTCCAGCTGTTCCCTGATTCCCGCAAACAGAGTCAGGGCAAGGCCATATCCGAGAGCTGTCGCAACTGCGAAGACGACGGACTGTCCCAGCCCCAGCATATGGGGTCCGGAGCCGAAATTATACTCGTTGGAGACCACCTGGATTGCAACTCCGAGTACCACACAGTTCGTGGTGATCAGAGGCAGGAAAATACCCAGAGCCTGATACAATGCAGGGCTAATCTTCTTGATGATGATTTCCACCATCTGGACCAGGCCGGCTATCACCAGAATGAAGCTGACAGTCTGCAGGAATTCTATACTCCAGGGAATCAGGACATAATATTGCAGCAGCCAGGTGAAAAGGGTGGCAATCGCCATCACGAATGCAACGGCGGCGGACATCCCTATGGCCGTGGAAACTTTCTTGGAAACCCCGAGGAAGGGGCAGATGCCCAGAAACTGCGTCAACACGATATTGTTGACGAAGATGGCGGAAATGAATATTATTACTATCTCCATAACTGTCAAGCTTTGTCAGATGTAAGTTTGCGGAATATGACCATCAGGTATGCAAGCACTATGAACGCGCCGGGGGCAAGAATGAAAGCCAAGGCGCCGTCACCGGGAATGAACTTGAACCCGAACACCGAGCCCGCTCCAAGTATCTCGCGGACAAGACCTATTGCAGTGAGGGCTATCGTAAAACCTATCCCCACCCCTATTCCGTCACAGGCGGAGTCGCAGACACCGTTCTTGTTGGCAAAAGCTTCCGCGCGCCCCAGGATTATGCAGTTGACCACGATAAGGGGCAGGAAAATGCCCAATGCCTCATAGACGGAGGGCACGAAGGCCTGCAGAAGCAGTTGCACGATTGTCACGAAAGAGGCGATTACCACGATGTAACAGGGGATTCTCACTTTGTCGGGAATGAACCGCGACACTGCCGAAATGACTATGTTCGAAAGGAGAAGGACGCACATGGTGGCAAGTCCCATACTCATTCCGTTGATTGCCGAAGTGGTTGTCCCGAGAGTGGGACACATTCCAAGGACAAGGACGAACGTCGGGTTGTTCCGCACGATTCCGTCCAGTATAATCTGCAATTTATTGTTCCTGCTCATCGGACTTGATTTTTAGAAATACTTCGTATGCCGTCTCCACACCCTTGAGGAATGCGCGGGAGGTTATCGTCGAAGCCGTGATGGCATCTATGTCACCGCCATCCTTCTTTACGGCAATCTTTGTGGTCCTGGGATTCTTCCCGACTATCTGGGCCCTCGGAGGAGCCTCCTGCCCTTCGCTTCCGGCAATCTTCGCACCGAGTCCGGGCGTTTCGGAATGAGATATGACAGAGGTGTTGTAGATTGTGCCGTCAGGCAGGAATCCGACCATCATTTGTATCTGCCCGCCGAAGCCGGCAGCAGCGACCTTGATGGCGTAACCCACAGTTTTCCCTGCCTGCTTTGCCTCATACACTTCACTTCCGTCAATTTTAATAATCTCATCGGAAGGAACGTTGTCGAAAGCCGGAACAACCTGAGAGATGGCCTCATTCACCTTTGCAACCCCGGCCTGGTCGATAGGGGCCTTCGTCACGGCATACACGCTCCCGAGAAGAAGCGAACACACCAGACATATCGTTCCCAGAACGACCGTCATATTCTTGAAATTTGATTCCATACTCATTTTCTTACCTCCCCAAACCTGCGCGGTTTGCAATATTTGTTGATAAGAGGAACTGTGCAGTTCATTATCAGAATCGCGAACGAAACTCCTTCAGGATAGGCGCCGAAATAACGTATCAGCATAGTAATCAGACCGATGCCGACACCGAATATTATCTGGCCCTTCACCGTCATAGGGGAAGTCACATAATCGGTGGCCATAAAGATGGCTCCGAGCAGGAGACCTCCGTTGAAGATGTTGAAGAGAGGACCCGTGAAGAGTTCGGGATTTACCAGATGCATGATTCCGGAGAAGACCGCCACAGTTCCGAGGATGGTCACGGGAATTGTCGCCGTAATGACTCTGCGGACAAGCAGATAGATGAAACCTGCCAGCAGCGCGAGAGCCGAGGCCTCGCCGGCGGAACCGCCGACCTTGTAGAGGAGCAGCTCCTTGAAGCCGAGAGTGGGGGCCGCACCACCTTCGGCGATTGCTCCGAGAGGTGTAGCGCCTGAGAAGGCATCAGGAACGGCCCAGTCCGTCATAATGACGGGGAATGAAACCAGCAGGAATACACGGGCCGCAATAGCCGGATTGAAGATGTTCTGCCCGAGTCCGCCAAAAGTCATCTTGACCACTCCTATCGCAAAGACGGAGCCGACGACCGCTATCCACCAGGGAGCGCAGGGCGGAAGATTGAGGGCGAGCAGGCAACCTGTCACCGCCGCCGAAAAATCGGATACGGTAGATTTCCTGCCCAATATATGTCGCTCGATCAGATACTCTGTAAGGGCGGAGGCTCCGATGCTCACGGCCAGAATCAGCACGAAAGGCAAACCGTAGAGAATAATGCTCACAAGGACCGCCGGGCACAGTGCAATCAACACGTCCCTCATCAGTGTCGAAGTGGAATGGACACTGTGGACGTGAGGAGAGGGTGATATCAATAATTTACTCATATTCCATCATTTAGCGCGTGAACGTATTATCTTCATCACATCCGCCTTCCCGAGACGTATGGAGTCAAGCAGCGGAATGTTTGCGGGGCAGGTGAACTGGCAGCATCCGCATTCGATGCAGTCGAACACCCGCTCCTTCTCAAGTTCATCATTTCTGTCCCCAGCGCGGAACAGTCTGCTCAGAAGCCAGGGTTCCAACCCCATAGGACAGGCTGCGGCACATTTTGCACAACGTATGCAGGCACTCTCGACACCACGTTTCGTCTCACTTTCAGTCAGAATGGTGAAGGCTCCGTTTGCCTTGACGGTAGTGGCGTTGAGATTTGAAACGCACCTGCCCATCATCGGACCTCCGCTGAGCACCTTGACATTGTCTCCTAGCGTCACCCCGGCATATTCAAGAATCGAAGAGACGGGAGTTCCTATCCTTACCTCATAATTATGCTGAGACGCCAGACTATGGCCGGATATTGTCACTATATTGGAAATCAACGGCTTGTTCTTGCACACGGCTTCATAAACCGCGTATGCTGTGGCCACGTTCTGGACAACGGCGCCGACATCTATCGGAAGAGCCCCGGAAGGGACCTGTCTGCCGGTTATGGCATCAATCAGCTGCTTCTCACCGCCCTGCGGATATTTCTTGGCCAGTTTCACAATCACGACGCCCGGGCAGTTCTTCGCAGCAGCGGCCATACAGGCGATTGCTTCCGGTTTGTTTTCCTCGATACCGACATAGCAGACGTCGACACCGAGCGCCTTCATTATTATGGCGGCTCCAGTCAGAATGGCGGCAGGTCGCTCCTGCATCAGCCTGTCATCGGACGTTATGAACGGCTCACATTCGGTACCGTTCAGAATCAGGACCTCCGCCTTTTTCTCCTTGGGAGGGTTCAGCTTCACGTGAGTCGGGAAAGATGCTCCGCCGAGTCCCACGACACCTGCCCTGCGGACTCTGTCGATTATCTCCTCCTTTGAAAGGTCGGGAACGGGGACCAATTCATCCGTCAGGACGATGCCGTCCTCCCACTCATCCCCCTCGACCGTTATCACCACGTGCGGGACCGGGTTGCCCAGAATGTCCGGTCTGGGTTCCACGGCTTTCACCGTTCCACTTGCAGATGCGTGCACGAAGCCGGAAATGAATCCCGCCGGCTCTCCTATCACCTGCCCAGCCTTGACCTTGTCCCCTACGGAAACGACCGGAGTCGCAGGGGCCCCAAGATGCTGGGCCATGGAGATGCAGACCTCCGTACCGACGGGCATCTTTTCGACAGCCGCACAAGAGGCTATCTTGTTGTCATGCGGATGGATACCTCCTATTCTAAACGTTTTCTTCATTTTGCTTGATTATTAGAATCTGTTTTGAAATGGTTCACGAAAATTATTATTGATTATTTTTCGATGGATTTTTTGATGATTTGAAGCCGCAATGGGGTTCCATTGGGGCTGAGAAGCAACGAAAAATACGCGGAAAAGAAGCATAAGAATTGAAGTTAATCATTTCAAAACAGATTCTACGGGTTTGGGGAAATTGACGGCCTGAATAGCCTTTGTGGGGCACGCATCATAGCATTTGCGGCACAGTTTGCACTTAGTGTAATCGATATAGGCCACGTTGTCTTTCACGGTTATCGCCTCGAACGGGCATACCTTCGTACATTTACCGCAGCCGATGCAACCTACCGAGCAAGCTTTTCGCGTAAGCGCCCCCTTGTCCCTGTTGACACAGGAGACATATACTCTCCTGTTCTTGAATCCCTTGTCCCTCAACTCTATCACACCTTTGGGACAAGCCTTCACGCAAGCCCCGCAAGAGGTGCACTTCTCATCGTCCACACGGGCAATGTGAGTCTGAGGATCAATATGAATTGCGTCGAACTTGCAGGCGGAGACACAGTCTCCCAGCCCAAGGCATCCGTAACGACAGTCCGTATCCCCGCCATAGAGCGAAGCGCTCACGCGGCAGGAAGAACTTCCATCATAGACGTTCGTCCGGGCCCTGTTGTCGCATCCTCCGTTGCAGCGGACCACCGCCACCTTCGGGGTGCCTGCCTCAACGGCCCTTCCCAGAGCGGCAGCCACCTTTTCCATCGTGGCATTACCCCCGACAGGGCAGAAGAAACCCTTCATATCCGGTGCCTTGACCACATTCTCCGCAAAAGAGCGGCACCCGGCGAAGCCGCAACCACCGCAATTCGCCCCCGGCATAATTGATTCGACCGTATCTATCCGCGGATCCTCCTCAACCTTGAATTTCCGGGCCACATAATACAACACCACCGCAAAAAACAGTCCCAGCACAAGCAGGCAGACAGCGGTCAGAAGTATTGTCTTCAACATATTCTATTTATTAATTGGTTCTATGGAAAACGTAAAAATCCTATCCAGCCTTTTTCTGAAAAAAGAAAGGACGAGATAGTACAGGGCGACCACCCCGATTGAAAGGAGGCCGGTGTACAAATCTCTCATCCCGACTGAAGAGAATACAAGTATCGAGGCAAGCAGCACTGCCATGGGAGCTACGTATGCCAACCATACGGCATTCACTCCGAGGGAAGAGTCCAGAACAACCTTGACGCTCTCCCCGACCTTGCAGTCTGCGGCCAGTGTCCCGATTGACAGCGGAACTTCTATTATCTTGACGGCGCTGTCCCCTACGGCACAGACACTTTTAGCGTGACAGGAAGCACAGGCGGACTTGCTGACTATCTCCACGCTTACGGAAGAGTCAGAGATTCCGACCACAATGCCGTCGTGTTCAACCCTGTCAATCCTATTCATTCGCTATCTTGCTGCTCAATTCGTATTTCAAACCCTTGTACTGGGACAGTTTCCCCTTTATGGAGCCGATTGAGGCGGGAGCGGAGAAATAGACCGGAATATGGTTCTGATCGTCACTGACCCAGAGGAATATCTTTTCCCCGTTTTCGTATGTACCGTTCTCGGAGGCTCCTATCTTGAACCCGCTGCCGCTGTTGTCGGTATCCTTGGGTGTGATTGCCAATGCAAGTTTAAGGGCCTTGAACTTGCCCGCCTTGCCTGCGGAAACTTCTTCCTTGCCGACGAAGCGGACCCGGAGTTTCAATATGTCGCGGTAGGGGGTCATCATCACCTCGAAGGGCTTGCCGCTGCTTTGCATCTGATCATAATCCAGAATGCGGGCCAGATAAAGGGCATTGATTATGTCCCTGAGAACGCCTTCTTCGCTGAAGACCGTGTCCTTGACAGGCTTTCCTTCCTTCTCAATCTTCACCTTGGCCTGCGACAAATCCTCGGACCAGTCGAGCCAGGACTCCGAATTGTAACTCTTTCCCTCGTGGGCATCCCTGTGGAAGCGGATGGGAGAGATGGATGCATCGCTGCGGAACCAGGTCTCGTAGGTATCCCGCATCTTGTAGAAGGAGTCCCAGAACTTGAAAGTCGTTATCTTGGTGACTGCGTGGAACGCATCTCCTCTCTGAGGATCCTTTTCGGATGTAAGGTCAAGACCTACGCGCACCATATCTGCCGTAAACAGAGCCTTGTAAGTAATGACATACTCCAGACTTTCACCTCCCGTGAAGGGCAGCTCCTGAGAATGTGCGGCATCAGTGAAAAGCACTGCTGCAAGAAAAGAGGTCAAGAGGATTATTTTTTTCATATCAAATCTGATTCTAAGGTTCGAATTCATTGCCGGGACCGAAATCATCTATGGAATTAAGCCCTGACTGTGTCAACGTATACTGTCCTTCGCCATCGTAGTAGGATTCTCCGTCATTGACGTCGACAAACCTGACTTCGGAAGCCAGGAATCTCATCTTCACGTCACAGACCTCACCGTTTCGGTGCTTGGCGATAATCACGTCGGTCTCACCGGGAAACGACGCCTCATCCTGCACTCCGACATACTCGGGTCTGTGGAGGAACATCACTATGTCCGCATCCTGCTCTATGGCTCCCGACTCGCGGAGGTCACTCAACTGGGGACGCTTGTTGCCACCTCTCGTTTCAACAGCACGGCTGAGCTGGGACAGGGCAATGATGGGGACCTTCAGTTCCTTGGCTATCGCCTTGAGCGAACGGCTGATGGCGGCCACCTCCTGTTCACGCATACCGCGCAGTTCGGGAGGACCTGCCATAAGCTGGAGATAATCGACGATTATCAATTTCACGTTGTTCTTTTCAACCAGACGCCTTGCCTTGGAACGGAATTCATAAATCGAAAGTGAGGGGGTGTCATCTATCCACAACGGTGACTGGGAAAGATTGTTGAGCCCCTGGTTCAACTGGGTCCACTCTTCCGGAGTCAGTTTCTTCGCGCCCCTTATCTTGTCGGTGCTCAAACCGGTCTCACTGACCATCAATCTCTTGACAAGGTGGGTTGCGGGCATTTCGAGAGAGAAGACCGCTACGGACACGTTGTAGTCGACGGCCATATTCCTTGCCATCGTGAGGACGAACGCCGTCTTACCGACGGACGGACGGGCGGCGAGAATGATGAGGTCGGCCTTCTGCCAGCCGTAGGTCACCTTGTCGATGCCCGTGTAGCCGGAGGGGACACCGCTCAGGCTGTCCTCCCTTTTCTGGTTCTCCTCTATCTCCGCTATCGCCTGATTGATGATGCTCTTGATTGTCTCAGTCTCGCTGCGCATATTGCGCTCGGCGAGATTGAAGATACGCTGTTCCGCGCTGTCCACAAGGTCATCAACAGGCAGGCTGTCATCAAAAGCCTTTTTCTGGATATCGTACGAAATGGATATGAGTTCCCTCTGGATGAATTTCTGGAGAAGGACCTTGGTATGGTACTCAACGTGGGCGGCCGCTCCGATTTTGGTCGAGAGTTGGCTCAGGTATGCCATTCCTCCGACCTCCTCGAGCAGACCGGACTTGGTCAATTCGTCGGAAACGGAGAAGATGTCTACGGGATCATTCCTTTCAGCCAGCTTGGTTATGGCTTCGAATATCTTCCTGTGGGCATCCTTGTAGAAACAATCGGACTGAATCTGGTCCAGGACATCGGGAACGACATTCTGCTCGAGAAGCAGGGCGCCGAGTACAGCTTCCTCAATATCAATCGCCTGAGGGGGCTTCAGCCCTCCCATCTCCTCTCCGATGGCACCGATATTCACCTTCTCGGGTTTCTTCTTGTCAGCAGTCCTGGCCATCCGTCTACTCCTGTTCGAAATCTGAACTTACAAGTATTCGTCCGCAATATTCACAAACTATGATTTTCTTGTTCTCCTTGATGTCAAGCTGCTTCTGAGGCGGAATCTTGTTGAAACAGCCACCACAGGCATCCCTCTTCACCGTCACCACAGCAAGATGGTTGTGAGCATTCGAACGCACGCGGTCGTATGCCACCAGCATTCTCTGGTCGACTTTTGCGGCGAGAGCCTCTTTCTCCTTCAGAAGAGTCTCCTCCTCCTTCGCTGTCTCCTCAACGATAGTCTCAAGTTCCTTCTTCTTCTCCTCCAGGTCGCTTGTCCTCAGTTCGAGGAGATTTCTTGCATTCTCCACCGTCTCCTTCCTCTCAAGGATGCAGATGTCGTTCTCCTTGATTCTCTTCAGGCATACCTGCTGGTCGAGATCCTGGAATTCAATCTCTTTTGTAAGAGAATCATATTCCCTGTTGTTCTTTACGTTGTTTCTCTGCTCCTCATATTTGGCAATCGCCTCCTTAGCGTTTTCGATTGTCGTGCGGCTTTCTGCATTCGCCTTCTCGAATTTCCTGATTTCATCTTCGGCATTCGCTATGCGCGTCTGCAAACCTGCGATTTCATCCTCGAGGTCCTGAACTTCAAGAGGGAGTTCCCCCCTGAGCAGGTGGATTTTATCTATTTTGCTGTCTGTCAGCTGAATTTTGTACAAAGTACGCAGTTTTTCCTCCATTGCGACCGCGTCCGTTTCAACCATATTCTTCTGAAGGGAGACGAACGTTTCCTTTTCATCGATAGGAGTATCGATTTTTTTTGCCTTGTTAGTAGCCATATTTGTAGATATATTGGATTTTCTTGAGTTCAACCTGCAAAGTTAATAAAAAAGATTCTATAGACTTGAGTATATTTCCTCAAGTTGAGTCCTGATTTTTGTCAGGGAGTCGACGACAGCCATCGTCTTGTCCACTCCCGCCTTGTCGGACGCAAGACGTCGGGCGACACCGTCGAGAGTCATTCCCTGCTCCTTCAGCAGATATTGCACGGTTTTGAGGCACTCCACGTCCTGAGGATGGAAGAGCCTGTTACCCTTGGCATTACGCTCAGGTTTGATGTATTTTGAAAAAATGTTTGACCAGTAGCGCACGGCTGAAGGCTCCTGCCCCAGCATCTGTGCGACTTCTCCCATTGTGTATAAAAGTTTTGTATCCATAATGATAAGTATCTGTCAGTCCATTGCCTGTCCGGTAGTCATCGCGGTCATCGCCACATCCTTGAAACTGAACGGGTCAAGATTTGCGAAAAAATAGAATACGGGGTCCTGACACCGTCCTTCTCTCCAGACCTCGTAATGCAGGCAGGCGGCGAAACAGTTTCCCGAGATGCCCACTTTTCCAAGCAGGGTCCCCTGCCTTACACTCCGGCCCAGAGAGACCGAAATCTCACCCAGATGGGCATATACGGTCTTATATCCGTCCGCGTGTGTCACAGTCACGCTGTTACCCAGCCCCTTGGCAGATCTGGATATGCCTGTCACCGTCCCGTCCGCCGTGCATATCACGTCCGCACCTATCGGAGCCATTATATCTATTCCGTTGTGCTGTTTCAACTGCTTGAAGAAAGGGCTGAATTTCTGCCCCGTCGAGGCGCCTGTCTGCATAAGTTCGAAATCCGTTATGGGCAGTATGGAGGGCAGGGCCTTCGCCTTTTTCCCCCTTTCGAGCAGATTGTCGGTGATGTTGTCGAGCCATCCGTCAACCCGGGATACGGTGAAATCAACTTTGCGCCCCTTCACGTATGCCTCCCACACCAGTTCTTCGACGCTTTTGTCGAACAGATCCCCGACCTGCAGTGCTGAAGAGTCCGGTTCCTCCGTCACGGCAGGCAGCTCTGCATTGAACACATCCCTGTAAATGGTTCTGTCCCGAACTTCAAGATCTGATATGACATTCTCGACCACCCGCATCTTCTCCCTCAGATTCTCGTACTCCTCCTTCAGAGCCCGGTTCTCGGACATAAGCCGCTTCTCATTCTCGGTACTCACAATCAAGGCAACGCTGAAATAACTGACAACAGCTATCCCGATTCCCATTCCGACATACTTCACTGCCGTCAGCACTATTTCATATATCCTGCCTCTCTCCATCCTCTATCCTCTCTTTGAAGGTTTGACTATCGAACGGTACTCTTCCAACGACATTCCCGTATTGATATAGTGATAAGGGTTCATATTCCTCCCCCTGTAGATGACCTCATAGTGCAGATGGACACCAGTCGACTGCCCGCTTCTTCCCATAGTTGCAATCTGGTCGCCCTTGGTGACACTCTCGCCCTCCCTGACAATTATTGATGCAAGATGGGCATATCTGGTCTTGTAGCCGAATCCGTGATTGATTACGACCAGTGACCCGTATCCGTAATACCCGCGGATGACGCTCTCGACGACCCCGCTGCCTGCGGCATAGATGGGTTCACCCTTCTCTCCCCTGAAATCCAGTCCCTTGTGGAATATCATCATCTTTTTTATGGGATGAACTCTGTATCCGAACGGACTGGAGATGGAATTCCTCGACTTGGGGGCGACGGGATTCAGGGTCGGAACGCAGGATGCCATATCATCCGCCCTCTTCGCAAGAAGTTCCACGTCATCGAAGGAACGGGACTGGATATATACCTTCTTTGCAAGCATATCCACATTCCTGGCAGTCTCCATCATCACGTCGCTATGGTCGAACCCTTCATATCCCGCATATCTGTCCCCGCCCCCGATACCGGCATTTCTCATCTCGTCAGGAATCACGTCCATCCCGAAAATCGGGCGGTAGACAATGTTGTCCCTTCTCTGGATGTCAGACAGAAGAAGAGCATCATTGCCGGCTTGCTGATTGAGAAGTTCCAGTTTCGAGGCTATCTTGCGGTTTTCCTTTTCGAGGTATATCGACTTGGGCGTATGAAGATCGAAGACGTAGGCAAAGGCATAGAAAAATGTACAGAAAAGCAACAGGCTGACGAGTCCCAGCCAGCCGACGACTTTTCCTATCCTCTTATGTTCAGCCCTTTTCAACGCCTTTGAAACTAACGAAGTTAAACAATTACAATTTATATTCCAAACCTGCGGGAACGCTTCAATCCCGAATCTCCAAGAAGAGTCTGAAACTCTTCATCAGACAGTGCTCTCCAGTCAGAATTTTCCAGCAGGGTCCTGTGTGTTTCGAATTCCGGCCAGGAAGGCACGTCCCTGTTCCATGGACAGACTTTCAGACACTCCTCGCATCCGAAGATCCAGCCGCAGCAATCCACGTCAGGCAGGAGCTCCTGCGGGCCGGCTTCCACAGTATGGTAAGATATGCATTTCCCGGCATCCAAGCCGCAGGGGTCATCGAGAGCGCCTCCCGGACAGGCGGAAACACATCGTCCGCAATGGCCGCAATCCTTAACCTCAAGAGGAGCATGCACCGGAAATTCCGATACGGGAATATTGCACAGAATCACCCCGACAATTGTCCTGAGGCCCCATTCCGGAGAGATGAGGAACCTGTTCCGCCCTATAAAACCGAGTCCGGCCCGGGCCGCCCAGTAACGCTCGAGAAGAGGGGCGCTGTCCACAAACGGCCTTCCCTTGAAATCGGGGAACTGCCCCTTGAGCCGGGAAATGACCTGAAACAGCCTGTCTTTGACAACTTTATGATAATCAACCCCGCAAGCGAACCCTGCCACTCCCCCCGTAGATTTGCCGTATGGGGCGAGGAAACACAGCGCCGTCTGTGCTCCCTCCACCAGAAGGGAAGGGTCGAATCTCTTTTCAAGATTGCGGGAGAGATATGTCATCTGCGCGAAATACCCCTTTTCAAGGCAATAGAGGTACTGACTCTCCACCTCGGAGGCCCTGTGAATGCGGACCGCCCCGAAATCAAGGAATCCGAATTCGGAGAAAGGCAGGTCAATCATCAGACAAACCTGTAATTTTCGATGTCCCTGAAACCGGCAAGGAACGCCGCGACATCCATCCGCTTCTTTCCCGCAATCTGAAGGCTCAAAATGCGCAGAGCACCGCTGCCACACCTGACTTCGAGGAAACTCTTTCCATCGGTACGGATGGTCCCCTCGGGGAGGGAATAATCGTTACTGTTCACAGCATAAGCTTCGAATATCTTGACATTCAGAACTTTTTCACCGGCAACCAATGTCGAGTACGCGACCGGATAAGGGCTCAGACCTCTTATGAGGAGGTTCACGACTCTCGCACCGGCACTCCAGTCTATCCTTCCCGTCTCCCTGGTCAGCTTGGGAGCGACACGCGGAGCGCGGTTGAACGGCATCACCTGTTCCTGCAACTTGACAGAGCGGTTTTCAATTGCGTCGACTGTCTTGAGAACGAGCGCGCTACCCATCTTCATCAGTTTGTCGTGGAGAGAGCCGGCATCATCGTATTCCTCGATTGAGCATGCCTCCTGATAGATGATTTTACCGGTATCTATCTGTTCATCTATCATAAACGTCGTCACTCCTGTGAACTTCTCACCGTTGATTATCGCCCAGTTGATGGGAGCCGCACCCCTGTACTGAGGAAGAAGGGAAGCGTGAAGGTTGAAGGTTCCAAGGGCAGGCATCGACCATACATCCTTGGGCAACATCCTGAAGGCCACCACCACAAACAAATTGGCTTTGAACGAAGCGAGTTGTGCCAGAAATTCCGGGTCCTTGAGACTCACAGGCTGCAGGACAGGAATATTGTTCTCCACCGCATATTTCTTTACCGCGCTCTCGTTGACCTGCATACCCCTTCCGCTCGGCTTGTCCGCGACGGTAACTACTCCTACCACCTCGAATTCACTGTGCATCAGGGCGTCCAGCGGAGCTACGGCGAATTCGGGGGTTCCCATATAGACAATTCGGATCTTCGCACCCTTGCCGCTGAATCTGTTGAGAGTCCTGTGGTAGAACTTGACAATTTTCCTAGCCATAAATTTAAACCAGTCCCTGTATGTGTCCACGTTGAACAGGCCGGAATCTTGAGTTGATTTTCTCATAAGGAATATGCCTATGGGCAGGAGGATGAGCGTCGAGACTATCGTACCCTCAAACGGCGTGATGGCCCCCTTATTCGCCAGCCTCTTCCCGATGGTGTCTATGATGTAATATACGATGAAGAAGAATATCGAAATGATTACAGGAGTCCCGAGACCTCCCTTGCGTATGATTGCCCCGAGCGGAGCACCTACGAAGAAGAAGAGCAGGCAGGCGAGGGAAAGGGTGAACTTGCGGAAACTTTCTATGTCTATCCTGCGGGTCGGAATTACGTATCTCTCCCCTTCCCGTCCAAAGGTCTCCAGAATTTCATCCGTACTGGTAGAACGGCCCACTGCCGAACGGACGGCGCTTTTTCTCAATTCGAGAGAATCCTTTTCAAAAAGGACCTCTATATCTATCTTCCCGCTGATATGTTTTTGTGTCACTCTAACGCTGTCGAACTGACTGGCGAAAGTCAATCCCGAACTGTAAAGGAAGCGTCTGTGCTGCGCGGTGATGAGGGTATCATACACAAGCTGGAGAGAATCACGGTCGTGCAGCAGAGTCTTCAACCCCTTGGACATCACTTCATCCCCGTACCGGTCTTCGCCGGAACGGGAAAAACCGTAGTTTTCAAGAGGGATTATCAGATTCTGGCGGTTGAATTTCGCACGGCTCAGCTGCAGGGTGGTGTCCCTGTAATTCATAGCGTTTGTCTCCTCATACGAACACCCGTCGTAAAGGTTGAATATCAGGTTCTTCTTGTCGGGAGTTATGCGGATGGAGCCGGAATCGGCCAGCGTGACCTTGGTATTTCCACCATTGATGGAGGTGTGGTCGTAGACGATGAGGTTATGCATCATCCCGTCGTCATCCACCGAATCGATTCTCAGGACATATCCGTCGATTCCGTCGTAGAATGTCCCGGAGGGTATCTTGATTTCCTCCTTCGTACGTGCAATGTCCTCTCTCAAGGTATATATCTTGTTGTAGGACAATGGCACAAGATTGTTCGAGACGAAAAACGCCCCTATGCTGATTAAAGCCGACACTATTATCACGGGCAACAGAATCCTTTGGAGAGAGATTCCCGCCGCCTTCATTGCCAGCAGTTCGTTGTGTTCCCCCAGTCCTCCGAGCGTCATTATGGAGGCCAGCATTGATGCAAGGGGCATTGACAGGGGAAGCAGCGTACAGGCACCCCATCCCAGGAATTCCAGGATTACACCGAGGCCCAGCCCCTTGCCGACCAGTTCATCGATATACCTCCAGAGGAACTGGAGGGAAAGAGCGAACGTGACGACAAGCAGAACCGTGAAAAACGGCCCCACAAAAGCGAGAATCAGATGCCTGTCAAGTTTCTTCACAACCTTTTATTTGAGCGCAAGCGCCTTGAGTGTCTCCAATGCTGCGGAAAGAGAGTCCGCATCCTTGCCGCCCGCAGTAGCGAGAGATGCATTTCCTCCGCCACCACCCTGAATAAGTCTGGCTGCTTCCTTGATATCGGTCTGGGCATTCTTCCCCGAGGCGACCAGATCAGCGCTGTACATCAGCAGCAACTGTGGCTTGCCCGCCGAAAGAAGAGCCGCCGCAATCACCAGATTTTCAGCCTCTTTCTGGAGCATCACCGCGGCATTTCTGAGCATACCGAAGTCAACGTCAGTGCCGCTGAGTTCAACAATGTTGCGTCCGTTCACGGCCTTGGCCCCCTCCACGAGGGACTTCTTGAAGGCGAGTGTTCTCTCCTTGGCAATCTGGTCCATCTGTTTCCTGTATGCCTCGTTTTCCTCGACCATCTTCCTGATGGCTCCGGCAAGATCGGGTACGTTGTTGAAGAAGGAACGGGCGGTCCTGACGGTATCCTGAAGAGTGTCGACGAGGGCTTCAGCCTCAACTCCGGTAACGGCCTCGATTCTCCTGATTCCCGCCGCAACGGCGCTCTCGGAGACTACCTTGAACAGACCGATATTTCCCGTCGCTCCGGTGTGGCATCCTCCGCAGAGTTCGACGCTCTCACCGAAACGGACAACTCTCACCCTGTCACCGTATTTTTCACCGAAAAGAGCCATCGCCCCCATCTGGCGGGCCTGCTCCATCGTGGCGTTGCGGTTCTCCTGAAGAGGATTGTTCTGCCGAACAAGTCCGTTCACCCTCTTTTCCACCTGGCGAATCTGCTCGTCGGTCATCTTCTCGAAATGCGAGAAGTCGAAACGGAAATATTTGTCACATACGAACGACCCTTTCTGCTCGACGTGGGTGCCGAGAATTTCGCGGAGGGCCTGATGCAGAAGATGAGTGCAGCTATGGTTGTTTGCAATCGCCTGCCTTCTGTCGGCATCGACCACGAGGGTGAAAGCCCCGTTGCAGTCTGCAGGTATGTGCTCCGCTATGTGAATTGTCAGGTTGTTCTCCTTGACGGTGTTTATTATCGCTATTTTTTCTCCGGAGGCGGAAACCATATATCCGCTGTCTCCCACTTCACCACCCATCTCACCGTAGAACGGAGTGCGGTCAAATACTATCTGGCAGAATTCCTTTCCCTTGGCCTTGACGACTCTGTGACGTGAAAGGAGGGCTCCCTCGACCGTCGTGCCGTCATAACCGGTGAATTCAACGTTTTCAGTGTTGTGCACGCTCACCCAATCACCGTTCTCGATTGCAGTGGCGTTGCGGGCACGTTCCTTCTGCTTGCCGAGTTCAACGTTGAACCCGTCCATATCGACGGTATAGCCGTTTTCTCCGGCGATGAGTTCCGTCAGGTCAATGGGGAATCCGAATGTGTCGTAGAGCGTGAAAGCGTCCGTACCGGCAATCACCTTCGTGCCTTTGGATTTCTCCATTATGCTGTCCATCAGTCTGATGCCCTTGTCAAGGGTGCGAAGGAACGCATCTTCCTCCTCCTTTATCACCTTCTGTACGAGCTGCTGCTGTTCCTTCAGTTCGGGATATGCCTCACCCATATCACTGATGAGCTGCGGCACGAGGCGGCAGAGGAACGGTTCCTTGAATCCGAGGAAAGTATACCCGTAACGCACTGCACGCCTGAGGATTCGGCGGATTACATAGCCGGCTTTGACGTTGCTCGGGAGCTGTCCGTCGGTAATGGAGAAGCTGATTGCGCGGATGTGGTCCGCTATCACTCTCATAGCCACTCCTACCTGCGTTTCCTGTTCATATTTCCTTCCGCTCAACTCGGAGATTTTTTCTATCATTCCGGTAAAGACGTCGGTGTCGTAGTTGCTCTTCTTTCCCTGAAGCGCCATACAAAGTCGCTCAAGACCCATTCCGGTATCGACGTGCTTTGCGGGGAGCAGTTCCAGAGAGCCGTTGGCCTTGCGGTTGAACTGCATGAAGACGAGGTTCCATATCTCGATGACGAGATGATGCCCCTTGTTGACCATTTCCGCACCGGAAACCTTCGCAATCTCCTCCTCGGAGCGCAGGTCGATGTGAATCTCGCTGCAGGGGCCGCACGGACCCGTGTCCCCCATCTCCCAGAAATTGTCGTGCTTGTCGCCGAGGATGATGTGGTCCGCGGGTAGGTAGTTCAGCCAGAACTCCCTCGCCTCGGTGTCCTCCTCCAGTCCGTCAGGGGCATAACCTTCGAAAACGGTGGCATACAGCCTCTCCTTCGGCAGTTTGTAGACTTCTGTCAGCAGTTCCCACGCCCAGGCGATGGCCTCTTTCTTGAAATAATCCCCGAAACTCCAGTTTCCAAGCATCTCGAACATCGTGTGGTGGTAGGTGTCGTGTCCCACCTCTTCCAGATCGTTGTGCTTTCCGCTGACGCGGAGGCATTTCTGGCTGTCCGCCACGCGCTTATGCGTGGCCGGGGCGTTCCCGAGGAAGATATCCTTGAACTGGTTCATACCTGCGTTCGTGAACATCAGGGTGGGGTCGTTCTTGACCACCATCGGGGCCGAACATACTATCGAGTGACCTTTTGAAGCGAAAAAGTCAGTGAATGTTCTTCTGATTTCTTTTGATGTCATATCTGTATTTGTCTAATATTCTAGTTGTTCTGAGTCTTGTGCCTGTATTTGAAGAATATGGCGAAGAGTATCGCCACTATCAGAGCATACGCCGCAAAAATGTACCAGCTGGTCTGCCAACCCAATATCCTTTCGACAGCCTGAGTTCCGGCAGGATGGACGTTGACAAAAGCGTTGATTACCGCCTGCGCAGCAAGGGTTCCCACCGCCGCGCCTATACCGTTGGTCATCAGCATAAAAAGTCCCTGTGCGCTCGAACGCATCGAGGTGCTCGTACTCTGGTCGACGAAAAGGGAGCCTGAGATATTGAAGAAGTCGAATGCAACGCCGTAGACTATCATTGACAGCACGAAGAGCCAGACTTTGTCGCCGGGATTTCCAAGCCCGAAGAAGGCGAATCTCAGGAACCAGGCGAACATTGCGATGAGCATCACCTTCTTGATTCCCAACTTGCGCAGGCAGAAGGGTATCAGCAGGATACACAGCGTTTCCGATACCTGTGAAAGAGATATCAGAATGCCGGAATGTTCCACTCCGAACGCGTGTTCATACTCCGGCACACTGCCGAAGTCCCCGAGGAACGGATTGGCGAAGCTGTTCGTTATCTGAAGCGCGGCGCCAAGGAGCAGGGAGAATATGAAGAATACCGCCATCTGCCTGTCCTTGAACAATTTGAAAGCACCGAGGCCCAGAGCGTCTGCAAAAGAGGTCGATTCCTTTCCCACAGCAATCGGACAGGGAGGAAGGGAGAACGCATAGTTGCCGAGCACAAAGCCGAGGATGGCAGAAACCACATATTGTGCAGGGCCTGCCATATATCCCATAAGGTCCACGAACCACATTGAGCAGATGAAACCGATTGTGCCGAACACCCTGATGGGAGGGAAATCCTTGACGGTGTCCATACCGGCCCTTTCCAGAGCATTGTAGGAAACCGAATATGACAAGGCAAGCGTAGGCATATAGAAAGCCACGCTGAGGGAATAGAGAGTGAACAATATCCAAAGCTGAGGCTGGTCGCCCGCATTCATGCCGTACAGTCCCGCCGCAAGCATGAATATGGCCGCGTTGAGATGGCACAGCCCGTACATTTTCTGGGCCTGTATCCATTTGTCCGCAATTATTCCCATGATGGCGGGCATAAAGATGGAGACGATGCCCTGGATGGAATAGAACCATCCTATGGACTGCCCCAATCCGACGGAACCCAGGTATCTTCCCTGTGACGTGAGATATGCTCCCCAAACCGCGAACTGAAGGAAATTCATTCCTATCAGCCGCATTCTCAAAATGTGTTTGTTAGCTTGTGTTGCCATATATCTGATTTTATTTCGGTGCCAATTTGTAAAGTATGGCGGCCACTACGGCAAAGACCATATTGGGGAGCCATATCGCCAGTCCGGGCGGCAGTGTCCCGGTATGGACGAACATCTGGCTGAACCTCATGAAAAGAATGTAAATGAAACTCAGCGCCAGACCTATTCCGATGTTTATGCCCAGGCCTCCTCTTTTTTTTCTGGAGGAGAGGGAAACCGCAATCACTGTCAGGACGAATGCGGAGAACGGGGTCGATGTCCGCGTATATTTCTCAATCAGAGAGAATTTTACCGTCTCGTCCCCTCTCATGTTCTGCATTGCAATCAGTTCGTTCAGGTCTTTCTGGGAAAGGCTCTCCACCATCTTCTGCCTTCGGTAGAAATCCTTCAGCTGAAGGGCTATCACCGTGTCAACGGTCTTGCCGTAACGCACAACTTCGCTCGGTCCGTAGAAATCTCTTACGAAATAATTTCTGAGCTTCCATCCGCTGAAAGTCGAATCCCACTCCGCGGCATCCGCCGAAAGCTTGCTCTTCACCTCCCCGTCCTTTATCGTCTCAAGGGTGAACTTGTACGCCGAATTCGACCAGGAACTGAACTGCTCCACATAGACGAACTCTCCCGGCGCAATCTGGTAGTGTATGTTCCGCTGGTTGTTTGCGGAAACCTGCTTCTTGATGTATTTGTTCTCGAACTCAAGCCTCTTCTGGTCGGCCGGAGGGATTATGTACAGGGCGAGGAGAAGAGAAAAGGTGCACATGAATGCTGCGGAAACCATATAAGGAACCATCAGGCGGTTGAAACTGATTCCGCTTGAGAGCATCGCGATGAATTCGCTGTTCTGGGTGAGCTTGGAGGTGAAGAATATGGCGGAGACGAAGACGAACAGCGGCGCGAAACTGTTCAGAATCCAGGGAATGAACCCTCCGAAATAGTCGAACACTATCTCGTGCATCGAGACGTTGTGCTCGACGAATTTGTCCACCTTCTCGCTCAAGTCGAAGACCACGACCACGACAATCGCAATCAATATGGTGAAGAAGAAGGTTCCGATGAACTTCTTGATTATGTACCAGTCAAGTATGTTGAGCCTCGGCTTCTTCATTCTACAGTTTGGTATCGAGTTTCTTTACGGTTACATCTTTCCACGCCTTGAAATCTCCGGCGGCGATATGGGCGCGGGCCTGCTCCACAAGATTGAGGTAGAACGCGAGGTTGTGTTCCGTCGCAATCTGTGCCGCAAGCATCTCACCGGCGATGAAGAGATGTCTGACGTATGCTTTCGTGTATTTCCTGTCAACAAAAGACGTTCCATTCGGATCGAGGGGGGAGAAGTCGTCCGCCCATTTGAGATTCCGCAGATGTATCTTTCCCTCGGAGGTGAAAATCATCGAGTTGCGCCCATTGCGGGTAGGCATCACGCAGTCGAACATATCGACGCCTCTCTCTATCGCCTCCAGCAGGTTGGCGGGAGTCCCCACCCCCATCAGATAACGAGGCTTGTCCTGCGGCAGGACGGGATGGAGGACTTCGAGCATCTCATACATCTTTTCCGTCGGTTCCCCAACCGCCAGCCCACCTATGGCATATCCTTCTCTGTCGAAGGAAGCAACGTGTTCTGCGGCTTCGCGTCTCAGATCAGGATAGACGCATCCCTGAACTATCGGGAAAAGAGCCTGATGATAGCCGTAGAGGGGCTCCGTCTCATCGAACCGGCATATGCATCTCTCAAGCCAGCGCTGGGTAAGTTTCAATGACTTGGCCGCATATTTCCTGTCGGCATCACCCGGACAGCATTCATCGAGGGCCATCACTATATCCGCTCCTATCCTGCGCTGGGTGTCCATATTGTTCTCCGGGGTGAAGATATGCCTTGAACCGTCGATATGGCTCCGGAACACACATCCTTCATCGGTCAGCTTGCGGCTTTGCGCGAGTGAGAAGACCTGGAATCCCCCACTGTCGGTCAGGATAGGTCTGTCCCAGGAGATGTATTTGTGGAGGCCTCCCGCCTTTTCGAGTATGTCAAGCCCGGGGCGAAGGTAGAGATGGTAGGTGTTACCGAGAATGATCTGCGCTTTTATATCCTCCTTCAAGTCCCTGTGGTACACGCCTTTGACAGAGCCAACTGTGCCAACGGGCATGAAAATCGGGGTCTCGATTTTCCCGTGATCGGTCTCCAGGAGTCCCAGCCTCGCATTGGAACAGGTATCTTTCTTCAGGAGCGTAAATTGCATAACTTGCAAAGATAATAATTTTTTTGCGCAAAGAAGGCCACCCGAATGAATCGGGTGGCCTTCTTTTACGGTCAGAAACAATCCGTTAGTTTCCGGTCTTGCGGGGAGCCTGGACCTTCTTCGCGGGAGCGGCTTTGGTAGAAACCTTGCCGGAAGCCTTGGGAGCGGCGCTCTTTGCAGGAGCCTTCTTTGCGGGGGCCTTCTTTGCAGGAGCCTCAGCACCTTCGGCAGCACCTTCTACGGGAGCGGCCTCAGCCTTCTTTGCGCGGCTACGACGGGTAGCGGGCTTCTTTGCAGCGGCGGCTGCGGGAGTGGCGGCTGCGGACTCGTTGAAGTCCACAAGCTCCATAATGGCCATATCGGCGCCGTCACCTTCACGGAAACCGTTCTTCACGATACGTGTGTATCCGCCCGGACGGTCAGCAATCTTGGGAGCAACGACTCTGAAGAGCTCGCTGACGGCCTCTTTCTGCTTGAGGTAGCTGAAAACGGTACGACGGTTGTGTGTTGTATCCTCTTTTGACTTGGTGATGAGAGGTTCTACGTATGAACGGAGAGCCTTTGCCTTTGCAAGAGTGGTCTCAATCTGCTTGCTGAGGATAAGCGACGATGCCATATTTGACAGCATTGCCTTGCGATGACCGCTCTGGCGTCCCAAGTGGTTTATTGATCTGTTATGCCTCATAATCTTTCTTGGATTTTTGTTCGATGTTATACTTGCTAATATCCATTCCGAAGCTCAATTTCAATCTTTCAACAAGATTGTCAATCTCGTTCAGGGACTTCTTGCCGAAGTTACGGAACTTCATCAGTTCGTTCCTCTGGTGGGAAACTAGATCCGCGAACGTTTCGATGTCCGCAGCCTTCAGGCAATTGAGAGCACGGACTGAAAGTTCCATATCTGACAGCTTGGTAAGCAGCAGATGGCGCATACGGATTGTCTCTTCATCAAGTTCCTTGTTCTCCACGTCAACGGGAGCCTCAAGAGTGATCTTCTCATCAGAGAAAAGCATGAAATGATGAATCAGAATCTTGGCAGCCTCCTTGAGGGCGTCCTTCGGGTGGATTGAACCGTCGGTGGTGATTTCAATGTTCAACTTCTCATAGTCAGTCTTCTGCTCGACACGGAAAGGTTCAATGGAATACTTGACGTTCTTGATGGGAGTGAAGATTGAATCGATTGCGATTGTTCCGACAGGAGCTCCCTCCACGATATTTTCCGTTGAAGGAACATATCCGCGTCCCTTTCCTATCTTGAGTTCCATCACAATCTTCACGTCGGGCTCCATTGAGCAGATGTGAAGTTCGGGATTGAGGACCTTGAAAGAAGAACAATTCTTGGAAATGTCATCGGCTGTGAACTCATTCTTGCCATAAACCGTAAGATTCACGACTTCACTGTCCACTTCGTCAATCATTTTTTTGAAACGTACCTGCTTCAGGTTGAGTACGATATCCACTACGTTCTCGATGACACCGTGAATGGTATCGAACTCGTGGTCAACACCGTCAATCCTGATAGACGTGATGGCAAATCCCTCCAACGAAGAAAGCAATATTCTACGCAAAGCGTTACCTATTGTAATACCGTAGCCCGGTTCCAATGGGCGGAATTCAAATCGTCCGAAGGTCTTGGTTGAGCCGTCAAGCATCACCACCTTGTCGGGTTTCTGAAATGCTAATATTGCCATATTCTTAATTTTTACTTGGAGTACAACTCGACTATGAGCTGCTCGTTGATTGTTTCGGGAATTTCAGTTCTTTCGGGAACACTTGAATACTTGCCTGCACACTTGTCGGCATCCCATTCAAGCCAAGCATACTTGGAAGCGCTCTGAAGGCTGTTCTGAACAACTTCAAGGCTCTTTGACCTTTCGCGGACGGCAACAATCTGGCCGGGTTTCACGGTGGTTGAAGGAACGTTGCAGACCGCACCGTCAAGGGTGACGTGGCAATGGGAGACGAGCTGTCTTGCAGCAGGCCTTGTAGGAGCGATGCCGAGACGGTATACGATGTTGTCAAGACGTGACTCAAGAAGGATGATGAGGTTCTCACCTGTACGACCCTTCATACGGCTTGCCTTTTCGTAGGTCTTGCGGAACTGGCGTTCGAGAACACCATACATATATTTCACCTTCTGCTTTTCAGCAAGCTGGATTCCGTACTCGGAAGTCTTCTTGCGCTTCTTAGCCAGACCGTGCTGTCCCGGAGGATAATTCTTCTTTTCGTAATTCTTGTCAGCGCCGTAAATGGGTTCTCCGAACTTGCGGGCGATTTTAGTTTTTGGACCGGTATATCTTGCCATAATCTAAATCTTTTTAATTGTTATACTCTACGGCGTCCCTTAGGGCGGCAGCCATTGTGAGGAAGAGGTGTGACGTCAATAATTTCCGTTACGTCGATACCGAGACCGGCGATTGAACGGATTGCTGACTCACGGCCTGAACCGGGACCTTTGACATATGCTTTGATCTTGCGAAGTCCAAGGTCATAAGCCACCTTTGCGCAATCTGCAGCGGCAACCTGAGCGGCGTAGGGAGTGTTCTTCTTGGAACCCCTGAAGCCCATCTTACCGGCTGAAGACCAGCTAATCACCTGACCTACACTGTTGGTGATGGTCACAATTACATTGTTGAAAGTGGACGAAATATGGGCTTGACCATAAGCGTCAACCTTAACAACTCTCTTTTTGCTTGTTGTAGTTTTCTTTGCCATAATCTGAATCCACTATTTAGTTGCTTTCTTCTTGTTGGCCACTGTCTTCTTGCGGCCTTTGCGGGTACGTGCATTGTTCTTGGTGCTCTGACCGCGGACTGGCAGACCGAGACGGTGACGGATACCACGGTAGCAACCGATATCCATCAGTCGTTTGATGTTCATCTGTACTGAAGAACGAAGTTCACCTTCGATCTTGAATTCGTTGGCAATCTTTGTACGGATTGCAGTAATCTGTTCATCGTTCCAGTCCTTGACCTTGATGTTGGGGTCAATCCCGAGATCCTTGAGAATCTTCTGGGAAGAACTGCGACCGATACCGAAGATATAGGTCAAACCTATCTCTCCTCGTTTGTTGTTTGGTAAATCAACTCCGGCTATACGTGCCATACTGTATTGTTATTTTTATTGTTGTACAAATTGAAAAATTAACCCTGGCGCATCTTGAACTTGGGGTTCTTCTTGCAAATTACATACAAGCGGCCTTTGCGCTTAACGATTTTACAATCCTCACTACGTTTTTTGATGGATGTCTTGACTTTCATATCTGTTGTTTTTATTTGTATCTGAAAGAAATTCTTCCTTTGGTCAAATCATACGGGCTCATCTCCACCCTGACCTTGTCACCGGGCAGGATACGGATGTAATGCATTCGCATCTTTCCGGAAATGTGGGCGATTATCACGTGACCGTTGTCAAGCTCGACTCTGAACATCGCGTTCGACAGCGCCTCGATGATCGTTCCTTCTTTTTCTATTGCAGTCTGTTTGGGCATAAACTCTTATTAATTTGACTAATTGTTATTCTTTTCAATAAATTCAAAAGTTGACAGGACTTCGGGTTCTCCCTTCCTTATGGCAACCGTCAGTTCGAAATGGGCGGATTTCCTGTGATCCGCTGTTATCACTCCCCAACCGTTGTCATCAAGATAGACTTCCTTCTTCCCGGCATTGATCATAGGCTCTATGCAGATTACCATCCCTTCACGAAGTTTCACCCCGTGGCCCTGACGGCCATAGTTGGGAACCTCGGGACTTTCGTGCATATTGCGTCCCAGACCGTGCCCGACCATCTCGCGGACTACGGAAAAGCCCCTGCTCTCGCAGTAACTCTGGACCGCATTCCCGATATCGCCGATTCTTCCACCGGCCACTGCCTTGGCGATACCCTCGTAGAGAGAGGCTTTCGTCGTATCAAGAAGCTTCCGGGTCTCCTCATCCACCTTCCCGACCGGGAAAGTGTAAGCGGAATCACCGTAGAACCCCCTGTACTTCGTGCCGCAGTCCACTGAAAGGATATCTCCTTCACGAAGACGGTAGTCGGAGGGGAAGCCGTGCACCACCACCTCATTCACTGAGAGGCAAAGTGTCGCGGGAAAACCCTCGTAACCCAGAAAACCGGGTTCTGCTCCGAGCGAGCGGATGTACTTCTCGGCAACCGCATCCAGTTCCCTGGTCGTGATTCCCGGCTCCACGAGCTTTCCGACGTGTGCCAACGTCTTGGAAACCATCAACGCATTCTCGCGCAGAATCTCAATCTCCTCCCGGGTCTTGAGTCTTATCATCTCAAAGAACTTATTACATACCTGAACGGCCCTTGAGACGTCCCGTCTTCATCAGACCGTCGTAGTGACGCATCAGCAAATGGCTTTCAATCTGCTGCATCGTATCCAGAACCACCCCTACAAGGATAAGCAGTGAAGTACCTCCATAGAAGGGAGCGAACTGGTTGTTGACGCCAAGCATACGCGCGAACGCCGGCAGAATAGCTACAAAAGCGAGCATTATTGAACCGGGAAGCGTTATGCGTGACATTACAGCATCAATATATTCAGCGGTCTTGCGGCCGGGCTTGCACCCGGGGATGAAACCGCCGTTTTTCTTCATATCCTCCGCCATATTGGTGGGGTTCACGGTAATAGCGGTGTAGAAATACGTGAACAGAATCACCATCAGAGCGTAGATGAAGTTATACCAGAAGCCATTGGTATTGTTCAATACAGCCGCCAAGCCTTTCGTAGCGTTGAAATTGGAGAACATGATGGGGATTATCATCAACGCCTGAGCGAAAATGATAGGCATAACTCCGGCAGCATTTATCTTCAGAGGGATATACTGACGGACCCCACCATATTGCTTGTTTCCTACAATACGTTTGGCATACTGTACGGGAATCTTCCTTACGGCCTGAACCAAAGCGATAGTGCCGACGAACACGAAGAAAAGGACAAGAAGTTCCACGATGAGCATCAGGACGCCACCGGTGGTCTGATTGAACTTTTCGCTGCATTCGAGCCACAGGGCCTGGGGGAGACGTGCGATGATTCCCACCATAATGATCAGGGAGATACCGTTGCCGATTCCTCGGTCAGTGATTCTCTCACCCAACCACATTACGAACATAGTACCACCAATAAGGATCAATGTCGCGAAGGCTCCGTACCAGCCGCCGCCCATTGTACTGATAAATGCCTCAGGAGGCAGTGTAGAGTGCAATGAAGCGATATATGCGGGACCTTGGATGGCAAGAATCAATATTGTCAGGTAACGCGTGTACTGATTCATTTTCCTACGGCCGCTCTCGCCCTCGCGCTGGAGACGCTGGAATGAAGGGACGAAAACGCCGAGGAGTTGTATAACAATGGAGGCAGAGATGTACGGCATCACACCCAATGCAAAGATTGAGGCGTGTCCGAACGCGCCGCCGGAGAACATATTCAACAGACCGACAAGACCTTCGGATGCTGTATTCTGAAGGTTTGCAAGCTGGGAGGCATCTATTCCGGGGAGCACGATGTAACTTCCGAGACGGTAGATTACAATCAGCCCGAAAGTATAGACGAGCCTCTTGCGAAGGTCTTCAATCTTGAATATGTTGGCTATTGTCTGAAAAAAATGTTTCATAACGGAACAGGCTTATAGTTTGGTTACTTTACCACCGGCCTCTTCAATCTTCTTGATTGCGGATGCAGAGAATGCATCTGCCGTTACATCCAGTTTGGCAGTCACCGTACCGTTGCCGAGAATCTTGACGAGATCGTTCTTTCCGGCGAAACCGGCACTGCGCAGAACGTCAACGTTGATTTCAGTTACGTTGAACTTGTCTGCTATTGTCTGCAGAGCTGAAAGGTTGACGGCCTTGTATTCAACTCTTGTGGGGTTCTTGAATCCAAACTTAGGAAGACGACGCTGGATAGGCATCTGACCACCTTCAAAACCAATCTTCTTGGAATATCCTGAACGGGACTTTGCACCGTTGCTTCCGCGGCACGCTGTCTTTCCGTGTCCTGAACCGGGACCGCGACCGACTCTCTTCTCATTTCTGACAGAGCCTTGTGCGGGTGTTAGATTATTCAATTTCATCTGTAGTTTCCTCCTTTGCTTTATTTAACCTCTTCTACTGTTACAAGGTGAAGAACCTTCTGGATCATACCTTTGGTCACGGGGGTCAATTCAACCTCAACTGTCTGGTGCATACGGTGGATTCCCAAAGAAACAAGATTGGCAATCTGACGGTCGGTAGCACCGCTTACGCTTTTGATTTGAGTTACTTTAACTTTTGCCATAATTCCAGCCTCCTAACCGTTGAAAACTTTACTCATTGGTATACCGCGAAGGCCTGCTACAGTATATGCATCACGCATCTGTGACAGAGCGCTTACAGTTGCCTTCACAAGATTGTGAGGGTTTGAACTTCCCTTTGACTTCGCCAGGACGTCGCTCACACCGACTGACTCGAATACGGCACGCATTGCACCACCGGCCTTTACACCGGTACCGGGAGCTGCGGGTTTCATGAATACCCTTGCACCGCCGAATTTCGCTTCCTGCTCGTGGGGAATGGTTTTCTTGCTCAGAGGGATTCTGACAAGATTCTTCTTTGCATCTTCAATACCCTTGGATATTGCAGTTGTCACTTCGTTTGCCTTTCCGAGGCCATAGCCGACAACGCCGTTTTCGTCACCGACAACGACGATAGCTGCAAAACTGAAATGACGGCCACCTTTGGTGACTTTAGTCACTCTCTGTACAGCAACCAACTTGTCTTTAAGTTCAAGATCAGTGGTTTTAACTTTCTTTACATTGATATCTGCCATAGCTCTTAGAATTTAAGGCCACCCTCACGGGCAGCGTCGGCCAAACTTTTAACTCTTCCGTGATAGAGGTAACCGCCACGGTCAAAAGCGACTGTGGAGATACCCTTGGCAGCTGCACGTTCTGCGATTGCCTTTCCGACTACGGCAGCGGCCTCAACGCCGTTCTTGCCTTTGCACTGCTCTACAAGAGCCTTGTCGTTTGATGCGGCACTTGCAAGGGTGATGCCCTTGGTGTCGTCAACCACCTGAACGTATATCTGCTTGTTGCTTCTGAACACCACCATTCTCGGTCTTTCCGGAGTTCCGTTGACAATCTTGCGGATGCGGTAGTGTATTCTCTGTCTTCTTTCTATTTTAGTCAATGCCATAACTTTATCTCCTATTATTTAGCAGCTGCACTCTTACCGGCCTTGCGACGGAGCTGTTCACCGACAAACTTGATACCCTTGCCCTTATAAGGTTCAGGTTTACGCATTGAGCGGATTTTCGCAGCTACCATACCGAGAAGTTGCTTGTCGCAGCTTTTCATAACCAATACGGGATTCTGGCCTTTCTTCACGGGAGCGGCTTCAGCTTTGATTTCAACGGGAAGCTGGAACTGGATGTCGTGAGAATAACCAAGGTAAAGTGTAACGATCTGCCCGTTGACTTCGACACGGTAACCGACACCTACGAACTCCTGCTGGATTGTGAACTGTTCAGATACGCCTGTCACCATGTTCTGGATGAGAGCGCGGTAAAGACCGTGGTTTGAACGCTGCTGAGGTTCGTCTGAGTCACGTGTCACTGTAAGAATATTTCCTTCTACGGTCACTTTGATCTGAGGGTCGACGACCTTCTGTGACAATGTACCGTGAGGGCCTTTAACCGTTACCACGTTGTCGCCGTCAACTGTAACGGTGACGCCTGCGGGAAGGTGTACAGGTAATTTTCCGATTCTTGACATTATTCTGGATTTTTAAATTGTTAACATTAGTAAACGTAGCAGAGTACTTCACCACCAACGTTGAGGTCTTTCGCTTCCTTGTCGGTGATAATGCCTTTTGAGGTAGAAAGAATCGCAATTCCGAGTCCGTTCAGTACACGCGGCATATTCTCAACGTCGGTGTAGCGTCTCAGACCGGGAGAGCTGATACGTTCAAGTTTCTTGATAGCGGCTTTCTTAGTCTCGGGATGATACTTGAGAGCCATCTTGATTGTGTTGTAGGGAGTACCCTCAACAACCTTGTAAGCCAGGATGTAACCCTTTTCGTGGAGAATGCGGGTAATCTCGACTTTCATCTTCGAAGCAGGAACCTCGACAGTCTTGTGACCGGCAAGGTATGCATTGCGAACTCTTGTCAAATAATCTGCAATTGGATCAGTCATTTTTTTTGATTTTTTTGAATCCCGGCGTCACTCGGAGGAACCCTGCCGCAACGCCCGATATCCAATGGTTAATATTATAGTGTTATCTTTTGGTCCTGTTACCAGCTTGCCTTCTTTACACCGGGGATGAGACCCTTGGAGGCCATCTCACGGAACTGAATACGGCTGATGCCGAAAGCGCGCATATAACCCTTGGGTCGACCGGTGATTGAACAACGGTTGTGCAGACGGCAGGGAGCTGAATTCTTGGGGAGCTTATCCAAAGCGGCCCAGTCACCGGCTTCCTTGAGAGCTTTGCGTTTTTCTGCATATTTGGCACATAACTTGGCGCGTTTAACTTCGCGAGCCTTCATTGATTCTTTTGCCATACCTCTTAGTTGTTATGTTTGATATTCTTGAAAGGCAGCCCGAATTCACGGAGAAGGGCGTGAGCCTCTTCATCCTTCGTGGCGGTTGTAACGAAAGTAATCTCCATTCCCATCACCTTGGTGATCTTGTCGATGTCGATTTCGGGGAAGATTATCTGTTCCTTGATACCGAGAGTATAGTTTCCTCTTCCGTCAAAGTTCTCCGCGATACCCTTGAAATCCCTGATTCGGGGAAGGGATACTGCGATGAGCCTCTCGAGGAACTCATACATTTTGGCTCCACGAAGAGTCACCTTCGCACCGATGGGCATTCCCTTACGGAGTTTGAAGTTTGATATATCCTTGCGGGACACTGTCTGGACAGCTTTCTGTCCGGTGATGGTTGTGAGTTCCTGCTGTGCCACCTCGACAAGCTTCTTGTCCTGAGTTGCACTTCCCACGCCTTCATTGATGGTAATCTTGGTGAGCTTGGGAACCTGCATTACCGTAGTGTATTTGAACTCCTTCATCAATTTACCGACGATCTCCTCCTTGTACTTCTTCTGAAGTGAAGGAACGTATCCGGTCTGTTCTATTGTCGGGCCCTGCTGAGCTGCAGGTGCTTTTTCTTTCTTTGCCATTATTTGATCTCCTCACCAGATTTTTTAGCGTAACGTACAAGTTTGCCTTTGTCACCCAGACGGCGACCGATCTTCGTGGCTCCGCCCTTCACGGGGTCAACCACCTGAAGATTGGAGACGTGTATGCCAGCTTCCTGTTTAACAATACCTCCTTGAGGGTTCTTTGAATTGGGTTTTGTGTGTTTGCTTACCATATTGATTCCCTCAACGATGGCGCGGCTCTTCTCAACATTCACAGCAAGGACCTTTCCGGTCTTGCCCTTGTCGTTGCCGGCGTTTACAAACACCATATCGCCTTTTTTGATGTGTAACTTTGTCATAACGAATACCTCCTTATAGTACCTCAGGGGCAAGTGAGACGATTTTCATAAAATTGTCACGCAGTTCGCGGGCAACCGGACCGAAAATACGGGTACCGACAACCTCATCCTGCTTGGTCAGCAGTACACAGGCGTTGTCATCGAAACGGATGTATGAACCGTCGGCACGACGGATTTCCTTCTTCGTGCGGACTACAACTGCATTTGAAACTGAGCCCTTCTTGGTGTTGCCACCGGGGATGGCACTCTTTACGGCGACAACTATCTTGTCACCGACACTGGCATAGCGACGGCGGGTACCGCCAAGGACACGGATACAAAGAACCTCCTTTGCACCACTGTTGTCCGCCACCAATAAACGTGATTCCTGTTGTATCATGACTATTTAACTTTTTCTACTATTTCTACTAATCTCCAACGTTTTGTCTTGCTCAAAGGGCGGGTCTCCATAATGCGGACCTTGTCACCTTCGCTGCACTCATTCTTTTCATCCTGAGCGACAAATTTTGTGGTTTTGTTTACGAACTTGCCGTAAATGGGATGTTTTTCCTTTGTCTTGACAGCAACTACAATAGATTTTTCCATCTTGTTGCTTACCACAATCCCGATTCTTTCTTTACGAAGATTTCTTTCCATAGGACATCTATTTTAGTTCTGTTGTTCCTTCTCGGCGAGAACCCTCATCATACGTGCGATGTCGGTCTTTGCCTTCTTGATATTAGAAGTATTCTCCAACGGAGAGATCACATGATTCATCTTCATGCGGTTCAGATTCTGTTTCTCGACTTCAAGGCGCTCACGCAGGTCCTTTACAGCCATCTCTTTAATTTCCTGGGTCTTCATTGTCTTAGGCTTCCAATTATTCAACAAAGTCTCTTCTGATTACGAATTTGGTGGAAACGGGGAGTTTCTGCGCACCGAGGCGGAGAGCCTCCTTTGCAACCTCCAAGGGAACTCCGTCAGCTTCAATCAACATACGGCCGGGAGTGATGGGGGCCACGAAACCTTCGGGGTTACCTTTACCTTTACCCATACGAACCTCAGCAGGCTTCTTGGTGTAGGGCTTGTCGGGGAATACGCGAATCCAAATCTTACCTTCACGTTTCATGTAACGTACTACAGCCTGACGGGCGGCCTCAATCTGTTGGCCGGTAAGCCAGCAACTCTCCATGGTCTTGATACCAAAAGATCCAAAGGCCAGCTGGCTGCCACGGTGGGCGTTGCCTTTCATACGGCCTTTCTGCTGTCTTCTAAACTTGGTTTTCTTTGGTTGTAACATCTTTCTATAAATTAAATTATACTAAACTTCTGTGTCTCAATATTTTAGCCTTTTTCAGGCATAAAATACAGGGTTGCAAAGATACATAATATTTTTAATCCGCAAAACTTTTTTGCAGATTTTCGACAACTTTTTTTGAATACTAACTATTGATTTTTCAGTCCGTTACCCCTATCGGAAAAAACTTCAGCACACCCCGTTTCGACCAACCGAAAAAAAGACTTTACGGAAACTCCCGGTTTGAAATGTCAGCGGAAAACTTTGAAGAATCCAGAAAAAGAGTGATTTGGCCCGAATCTCTCTGATTTCCTGAAAATTGAACGGAAAAAAGAGAAAATCAGGGCTATTCACTCTGGAAAATCACATCAGCGGAACACAATACGGCAATGGCATAGGTGGAATCTGCGTTTTCTCCAGGCCAGGCCCTCCCACGCGCTTCGCTTGTGGGCCCCTCCCTCTAGTGCCGAGGGCGGCAAGCCTTCGAAAACGCAGGTTCCACCTATGCGCACCAGATGCTATCGTCTCTGAGATTTGTGTCGAAGTGCTCCAGATAGCCCGAATAGGAATTCATTATGGCCTGAAGGGCAAACGGATTACGCTCTCGACATAGGGAATCCATTCTGCGATGCTCTATCCTGCGGATGCTCCTGCGGCTGAGATGCCTGCCATCGGGGGAAACGACCGCACCAAGAAACGGAATCCCCTCCTCCACCGGAATAATCTTCACCTTCCGGTAATTCAGATTGAGGCGCAGCCGGCTACTCAGGAAATCCGCGACAAGCGGGACAGCCGCGGAAAGTCTGTCGCGCGACCCGTCTATGATGTAAAAGTCATCGACATACCTTCCGTAATGGCGGAAGCCGAGAGTTCTCTTGACGTACTGGTCCAGTTCGTTGAGATAGACGTTGCTGAATAGCTGAGACGTGAGATTGCCTATGGGCAATCCGCAGCCGGGAGCGGATTTGAAAAGGCTCTTTGAATCCGGAAGGCCCCTCCAGTCCGAAAGCGAGCCTTTGATGCGGCAACCTTTGGTCGGGTCCAAAAACACTATCTGGCGAAGTAGGAACAGGACCGTATCATAGTCGAACCCCGAGGGGAGCCTGCCACCCGATGCAAGGGAATCTATTCGGGAAAGGAGCATTTCAAATAGCAGATTCCTGTCCATATTCATAAAATAGCCCTCGATGTCAAGCTTGAGCGCAAAGCATTGTCTGTGATAATTCTCGCTGCAGGAACGGATGTGATGCTCCAGCCTCTCTATGCCGAAAAGAGTCCCCTTCCCCTTGCGGCAGGAGTATGAATCGTATATGAAAGCAGGCTCGAAGACCGGCTCCAGCTGATTGTAGAGATAGTGGTGTATGATTCTGTCGCGGAACGATGC
>JAGHTO010000061.1 GCA_018065305.1 Candidatus Cacconaster scatequi
GGTCCCGAATCTTCAGTTCAGGCAGAATCTCGTTCAGAAGGTTGATCAGGAGGTCCTTGTTGCTCTCTTTCCCGAAAATGCGTTTGAACCCCTTGTCAAACATCAGGTCAACGTACCTCCCCACGTATGGAAGCCCGTCCCTGTAAAATCTCTTTCCTTGTTCCATAGCTCTTTCAGTTTTGATTTGACGGGACAAGGATAGGAAATTTCTCTTACAAAAAAACATAAATCTTATAACCGGGTGAAGATTTACGATTTGTTGGAAAAATCACAGGCCTCTGTTGCTAGGGGATTGCAGGCGGGCAATGAGTTCGTCAGCGGTGTGCTCTGTGATCAGGTTCACACCGAACCATCTCTTGCCCATGTCCTTGATACTCGCCCCAAAGTGATAGACTTCGTCATCGATAATCATGAATCGGTCGTGCGCCCCATTGAAGGTATGCAGCCGGCAGTGTTCATCAGGATATTGTGCGTTGTATGCGCGGAATGCTTGCTCCATTTCACTGGTGCGATGGATGTCGCGGACATAGCAGTCAATGGTAGCTGTGAGCCCGGGGCGAACGCGCATCCTCTGAAGAATGTCACCACTGACATAGTCATCGATGAGGACAATCCGACGTGTGGCGCGCCTGAAGAGAGTTTCAACAAGCACGAAGGCATCGAACATCTGACCTTCGAAGAAGATTCCGAGCTTGGCTTTGAGGGTGCCGTCCTCCATACGGTCAAGTATCTGGTCTATGCGTGTATTGGTGTCGTCTATCCGCTGGTCAGACAGTATCTGCTGACGTTCCATGAGTTCCAGTCGCTGAAAGATGCCCGCATTGCTGACGAGAAACCGACGCATGGAAGTGAAGGCTCGCATAACACGAATGCTTGTATCTAAGGCCATTCTGCTCTTCAGGATACCGGATAGTTGAGCAACGCCTTCTTCTGTGAAGACATAGGGTAGTGAAGATTTAGGGCGTTTGTTCAATGATGTCATCACATTTTGTGATGAGATATTATCCCATTCGGTTTCAGTAAGTTGAAAACGAAAATCTTCCGGGAAACGCAGGATATTTCGTTTCACGGCTTGATTTAGCGCACTTGTCGTCACCTGATATAATAGAGCCAGGTCTCTGTCAAGCATCACCTGTACACCACGGACGGTGTAAATCATACTTCTGATATCTCCCTGTTCCGGTCTTACAGCAACTGTGGCTGAAAATTCCTCCCCTCTGCGTTTCTTTGCACCATTCATAATTGATTGACATTTGACGGGACAAGGATATGAAATTCCGCTTACAAAAAAAACGTAAATCATATAACCGGGTGAAGATTTACGATTTGTTGGAAAAATCAGCGTTAAAAAATTCCCGCTAAAAAGTTGCACGGACGCGAGTGACTCGCGTTCGATTAGTTTGCGCTTATGGCTCCTGTCTATTACTTGAGTCGGACTTCGCTTCGCTCACCCTCCCACTGCGCTGCACTTGTGGGCCCCTCCCGCTATTAAGCGCGGGTGCTTAGGTCCTTTCAAGTAATAGACAATCCGCCTGATAAAGGCCTATACACCGCTGAAAGAACTGAATCCGCCATCGACAGGCAGGATGACTCCGGTAATGAATGAAGCTGCATCAGAACAGAGGAACTGCGCCGCTCCGTTGAGTTCGGTGATGTCACCGAAACGGCGCATAGGGGTCTTGTTGAGAACCTTTCCGGAACGCTCCGTATAGCTGCCGTCCGGATTGAGAAGGGCGGAACGGTTCTGCTTGCCTATGAAGAAGCCGGGGGCCAGAGCATTGACTCTGATTTTCTCTCCGTACTTGATTGCCATCTCGGAAGCCAGCCAGCGGGTGAAATTGGATACCCCCTCCTTGGCGGCCCCGTAGCCGGCAACACGGCTGAGAGCATCATACGCAGCCATCGAGGAGATGTTCAGGATGCAACCGTACCCCTGACCTGCGAATATCTTCGAGAAGACGTGGCAGGGGAACACAGTTCCGTTCAAGTTGAGATTGAGCACCTTTTCCCAATCTTCAATCTTCATCTCCCAGAAATTCTGGTCAGGCATCACCGTGGCCCCAGGGACATTGCCTCCGGCCACATTGATGAGGATGTCGACACTGCCGTATTTTGCAACGACTTCGTCAGCAATTGCAGATACCGAAGCCGTGTCCATCACGTTGCAGGCATACGCGGAAGGCTTGCCTCCGAAACTTTCAAGTTCGGCCAACACGGGCGCGACCTGCTCTTCCCTGTGAACCAGCGCAATGACCGAGGCTCCCTGAGCCGCGAAATGGCGGGCGAGAGATCCGCCCAGAACTCCGGCAGCGCCGCTTATTACGGCCACCTTGCCGGCAATGGAATACATTTCATTCATATCTTTTAAAATTATCGTTACTCATTTCATTTTCAACCGCACAGAGCATCCCCTCCACCTGTCCGAATGCCAGCATCCTTCCGTTGAACCCGTATCCGGGATTATATCCTCCCTCTCTGTCAGAAAGGATGTCCCTTCCGTGGTCCACTCTCATCGGAATCTCCTTTCCGCGTCTGCTCTCTTCCGAAAGGAATATCCTGCACAGTTCCACCAAATCCGCACGTCCCCCGGTATGGGGCGCCTCGATGAAATTCCCGCGAGGCAAGACATCGCACGAACGCAGATGGACGAAACGGGTGCGCGGAGCAAATTCACGTGCCATAGCCACTACATCATTCTCTCTCCCCGCAGAAAGAGACCCCGCACAGAACGTGAGTCCGTTATGGAGATTACCGTTCACTTCGAACAGCCGCCTGATGTCAGCGGCATCCGTCATTATCCTTGGCAGCCCGAACACTTTTTTCAAGGGAGGGTCGTCAGGATGGATGCACATATCAATGTTCCACTTGTCACAGACAGGCATCACCGCTTCGATGAAATACCGGAGGTTTTCAAAGAGAGAATCCGCGGAGATGCCCGCATAAGGAGCGAGAAGATTCCTGAATTTCTCTATCGGACTTTTTTCATCCGCACTGAAATTGCCGCTGATGAAACCCTGAGTCCTGAGGATAATCGCATCTATCAGAGATTTCTTCTCCTTTTCGGTGATAGTCCTCTCCAGCTCCGCGACCGCGGCAAGGGTCTCTTCGTCATAATCGGCCTCGGCGCCTTCTCTGGAGAGAATCTTCAGGTCGAAATATGCAAACCTGGCATAGTCGAAAAAGAGAGTCGTCGAACCGTCCGTAAGAGGCTGCTCCAATTCGGTCCGCACCCAGTCTATTACAGGCATAAAGTTGTAGCATACCGTGGTGACACCGAAACGGCCCAGATTCTCCAGACTCGATATGTAATTGTCGATAAGACGGTCCCTCTCCGGCCCCGCATATTTTATCTGCTCACTGACAGGCAGGCTTTCCACAACCGACCAGCGCAGACCGCAGGAGTCGATGTGCCTTTTCAACCCTTCGATGCTTCCCCTGTCCCAGACTTCACCGTTGGGCAGGTCATAAAGGGAGGTGACAACACCCTCGACCCCGATCTGCCTGAGCATTCCAAGGGTCACCTTGTCTTTCCTTCCGAACCACCTCCAGGTTTTCTCCATAGGGGAAGACCTTAGATGGTTATATCTATTGATTTGAGGTCCTCATCACGGGAAGAGCCGCCATAAAGTATCTTGTAACGTCCCTTCGCGACTCTCAGTCCGTCAACTTCCGGATTGTAGAATTCAAAGGCCTGGTCACCGAGCTCAATCGTGACGCTGACGGTCTTGCCTGCAGGAACGTTGACTCTCTTGAATCCCTTGAGGGACTTTATCGGAGCCTCCGGATTGTCAAGAGCCTTGACGTATATCTGGACAACCTCGTCTCCGTCAATCGAACCCGTATTCGTCACCGGCACGGTTACTTTGTGTTTTGAACCCTTGACCTTGGCTTCACCATATTCAAACGTAGTATAACTCAAGCCATATCCGAATGCGTAGAGAGGAGTGCCCCGGAAATACCGGTACGTCTTTCCTTCCATATTGTAATCCTCCAAATCGGATGGCAGCTGGGAAGTCGATTCATAGAACGTTACAGGAAGTCTTCCGGCGGGGTTGTAATCCCCGAACAGAACGTCCGCAACTGCAAGGCCCGCAGCCTGTCCGCCGTACCACGCCTGCAGCAGAGCATCATAGTCTTTCTCAATGGGGCCGAAGGCAATCGCGGAGCCGCTGCAGTTCACCACCACAACGGGCTTTCCCGTCTGGCGCGCGGCTCTTACAAGATTCTGCTGGACTTCGGGAAGTTCGATGGCTGTCCTGTCACCGCGATAGAAACCGTCGCAGTCGATGCTCATCTCCTCTCCCTCAAGTTTCGCGGTGAGGCCCGTGACTGCGATGATGACGTCGGCATCGGCAATCTGACTCTGCATCTGTGAGAAATTCACCTCTTCCTCTCCCTTCCCGACAATATTCTCACATCCCTTGTTGTAGATGATTTCAGCGGAGCCGGCAGCCTGTCTTATGGCATCGACTATTGACAGGGTGTGCCCGTCAGTCGGGGTTCCGTTGTAATTACCAAGATGCATATAAGAGTTGTCGGCATTGGGACCGATTACAGCAATTTTCTTGAGATTGCGGGAAAGAGGAAGGATACCGTTGTTCTTGAGCAGAACCATTGTCTCCTGAGCGGACTTGCGTGCCAGCTCGTGATTTTTCTCTGTGCTCAAGTCATCCGCACCGAGTTCTTTCCAGGGATCCAGTTCAACAGGATCCAGCATACCGAGCCTGATTCGTGCGGACAATATCCTGCGAAGGCTGACATCTATCTCCGCTTCAGTGATATAGCCCTTTTCAACAGCCTCTGATAGAGAATCATAACTCGTTCCACACTCGACGTCGCACCCGGCTTTCACAGCAGCCGCACTTGCAGTCGCAGCGTCGGGATGAGTCTCGTGCCGTCCCTTTTCATAGAAATTTTCGATTGCGCCGCAGTCGCTCACCACAAAACCCTGATAGTTCCATTTCCCACGGAGAATGTCAACCAGAAGACGGTTGCTGGCACAGCAGGGCTCACCTTCATAACGGTTATACGCTCCCATCACCTGCTGGACTCCCGCATCGACAAGTTTCTTGAAAGCGGGGAGATAGGTCTCCCACAAATCACGTTGCGAAACTCTTGCATCAAAAGAATGGCGAGTCGACTCCGGACCGCTGTGTACGGCGAAGTGCTTCGCACAGGCAATCGTCTTGAAATACCTGTCATTGTCACCCTGCATTCCACGGACTACGGCAGCTCCCATCTCTCCGGCGAGGAACGGGTCCTCACCGCTTGTCTCCTGTCCGCGTCCCCATCTGGGATCACGGAATATGTTGACGTTAGGGCACCAGAAAGAGAGTCCGTGCCACCAATCCAGGCAATATTTTGAATCCACTCCGAATTCGTTGTGTTCCGTGGAATTCCACCTTGCGCGTGCCTCGTCGGAGACGGCGGTGTAGATTTCAAACTGTCTTTCAGTATCGAAAGATGCCGCCAGACCGATGGACTGAGGGAACACCGTCACCCCTGCGCCGGTTATGCCGTGGCAAGCCTCTGACCACCAAGTATATGCTGGAATACCGAGCCTGTCCACGGAAAACGAACTGCTCATCGTCATACCCACCTTCTCCCGGAGGGTGAGCCTTGAGAGCAGGTCTTCGACCCTCTGCTCAACCTTCAGGTTCGGATTCCTGAAAGGATATTCGTATTCGGTTTCATCCTTCTGCTTGCAGGAGGCAAGGGCAAGCAATGTTACGGCAATTAAAGCTAACTTTTTCATATATGTAGGATTAGTGTATGTCATCTCACTTTCAGAAGACTTCCATCTTCAAGGAAAACCTCTGGACCGGATTTTCATTCCTGTCGTGTAAAATTACAAAATATTCTCTTTCCCCGTATGACCCGGAGGGATTAATCGACACCTCCATCCCGACACTCTCCCCCGCCTTGATTTTCACCTTCCCGATATACGGGTGGACACACGAGCAGTTTGTTGAAAGAGAGCCTATCACAAAATCCTCTTCCGAATTGTTGGTGATTCTGAAGGTATGAAAAACAGAGCCACCCTGACTGTCAACGCCCCCGAAATTCCAGACAGTCAGGTCAAAATCGAGCCGGTGCGATGAATCTCCCCCCGTCTTGCAGGAAGAGGCCGCAGCCAGAAGCAGGAGTGTCATCAATCCTTTGGCAAACAATCGGCAATAATTTTCCACAATCATTTCAAATATAGTATCTTTGTCAATATGGCACGCATTCTTCTGATGACCGACTCTTCCGAAGCTTTCTCCAGAAGGCTTCTCCGCGGAATATCCCAGTATGCCCACGCCGAGCACGAAGCCTGGAGTCTGAGCCGCATCCCAATCTCCCTGAAAGAGAAAATAGGTCTCCGCGGCATCGCCGCACACGCTAAATCCATCAACACGGATGCCATCATCGGACAGTTTGACAAGCGGGAGGACATCGAAATCTTCACGAAGAAAGGCATCATCGTCATAGCGCAGGATTACGGCATCCGTTTCGAGGGCATCCCGAACATCTCGGCGAACCATCACGACGGAGGGGCCATTGTCGCGACCTATTTCATCAGGCACGGGTTCGATTCCTTTGCATTCTTCGGACCGGGCGACACCGTTTTTTCCGAAGAGCGGAAAGCGGGATTCGAAGAGGCCATACGGAAGGAGAGACCCGATGCCCCGATTTCCTCTCTTATGACCAGAAAGACCGCCCTTTGGGGGTGCGATATGGAAGAGCTGTGCGAATGGTTGGAATCTCTCCCAAAACCGGTTGCAATAATGGCCTGTGACGACAACTGGGCCTACTACATCACAGAGGCATGCGACAGACTCAAAGTGAGCAATGCAGAAGGCAACTTCAACATTCCGGAAGACATTGCAGTGGTAGGCGTCAACAACGACGACACGATATGCGGCCTGTCAAACCCCAATCTGTCTTCTCTCGACCAGGACATAGAAAAATGCGGCTACCGTGTGGCGATGATGATCAATGAAATGCTGCACAACCCCGAAGAGGTTGTACACGACATTCTCATCTCGCCCTCGGGTATCGTCACCAGGCAATCGTCTGACATCTTCGTGAATGACGACGCCAACATAACGGCAGTTCTCAAGTACATTCACGAAAACATCGGGCAGAAACTCTCCGTCGACGACATTGTCGCTCAGGTTCCTCTCTCCCGCAGACTTCTGGAGAAAAAATTCAGAAGCCAGATGAACACCTCGATAGCGGAATATGTCCGGAAGGTGAGGGTGGACAGTATGGCGTCTCTTCTGGAGAAGGGAAAAACCGTATCCGAAGCCGCCTTCGACCTCGGATACAGTGACATCAAGAATATTTCAAGGATCTTCAAACATATCAAAGGGGTCTCCCCCTCCGATTACTGCAAAAAATAAGCGCTCTGAGGAATCTCCTCGCCTCTCTCCCCTCTGTCCCAAAACACCTTGAGTTCCTGACCCTCGTAACTTTCGATATATTTGAGCGTGAAGGGATGCAATCCTTTCTCAAGCGGAGCAACGCCTCTCATCAGCGACGCTGAATGAGTCCCGTCGTTGTCAACGACATCCTTGCCGTCTATCTGGAGCAGAGCCCCGTCATCACAGAAGAGCCCGAACTCCCACACTTTCGTTTCAGGAATGTCAATATATCCGGTGTAGATGAGTCCATAATAGTCTTCAATCTCCGCAGGGTCGAGCACGGGGCTCGCCAGTACGCCTTCCTTCACGAACTTGCCTTTCTTGAGAATATCGTCGGTACGGCTGAAATCCCCTTCGTAGTATTGGAACTTCACGCCGTTCTTTCCCGCTTTCACCTTGGCTGCGGGGGCGAAATGGCATTTGTTTGCGGGAGCGCGGAGTTCGATGCTCTGACGTCCGTCCTTGAATGCCTTTGCCCTGATTGTCGTGGTTTCGGTAAGTTCAAACGGACCGGTATAGAGAGGACTCTTCTCCGTCGGTTCGCTGCCGTCAAGAGTGTAATGTATCTGAGCGCCTTCCGTCAGAGAGCCGAGAGTGACCGTCAGTTTCTCGAGGAAAAGGTCCATGCGCCCGCCTTCGATTGTGTAATATACCGGCGAAATCATAGCGTTTTCCGCTGTGCTCATTGAATAGGGCCTTGCATCCGGGGATGTCCAGAGATTCTTGTTGGGAACATCTGAAAGCGTGAAATGAAGTTCACCTCCGGCCATAAGCTCCTCAAAAGTGATATAACTTCTGTCAAGCACCTTGCCGTTGAATTCAACGGACTGTATATATTTGTTTTTGCCAGGATTGTCGGCAGAGATAACCAGCTCCTTCCCGGTGGGGACACGGAGAGTAACCTTGTCGAACAAAGGAGTGGTGAAAGTATATTCCATACTGCCGGGGCATACCTCATAGAGGCCGAGAGCTGTCATAATGTACCAGGCCGACATCTGTCCGCAGTCCTCGTTGCCGGAGATGCCTTCAGGGGTATCCTGATACATCTCCTCCATCATCCTGCGGGTAAGTTCTTGAGTCTTCCAGGGCTGGCCGAGATAGTTGTAGATGTAGGTGATGTGGTGGCTGGGTTCGTTCCCGTGGACATACTGCCCGACAAAACCTGTCATATCGCTCACGTGACCTTCAACCTTGGATTCGGTCGTAAAAAGGTCATCCATCGCTGCAATCAGTTTGTCTTCGCCGCCGAGAAGGTCTGCAAGACCCTTGAAGTCCTGGGGAGTGAAGAATCTGTACTGGAATGCATTGGCCTCAGTATACTCACGGGACGTTTCAAAGGGGTTGAACGCCTCCACTACCGTTCCGTCAAGATTGCGGCCGCGGAAAAAGCCGGTGCTTCCGTCAAAAATATTCACAAAACTCTGAGCTCTCCTGTAATATTCCGCCGCGACATCGGTTTTTCCGATGCTTTCTGCAAAGCGGGCGATACACCAATCATCGTATGCATATTCCAGTGCGCAGGAGACTGCTTCGCGGCATTTGTTTGCGGGTATGTATCCGAGTTTGCTGTAATACTCCCCTCCCTTCTGGTTGATGTTGGAGGATACAACCATAGCATTCAGAGCATACTCGGGATTCATATCAGGGACAAATCCCTTCAGCCAGGCACTCACGATGAAAGGAACGCTGTGGTATCCCACCATACAGAAGGTCTCTCCGTTGGCCAGGGGCCATATCGGAAGTTCCCCTGTAGCGTCATACATATCCAGACAGCTGAAGACCATATCGTGCAGCTGGTTAGGATACAGCAGGGAAGAAAGAGGCAGCCAGGCGCGGAAAATGTCCCAGGCTGAGATAGTCGAATAGTACTTCCCGTATCTGGCCTTGCCTATCTGTTGGTTGTGCCTGCGATACAAGCTGTTGACATCCGAATTCTCGTTCGGAACGATTGCCGTGTGATAAAGTGCCGTATAGAACGTTCTCTTCTGTGCTTTTGTTCCACCCTCCACTTTCACTTTCGACAGAAGTCCGACCCAATCCCTGCGGGCTTCCTCTCTGATTACGTCAAAGTTGAAGGCATAGGGAGCGCCTTCCATATCGAGGTTGTCCCTTGCACTGTCGTAGCTTACAGGTGACAGGCCGACCTTTGCAACGATGGGGCCCTGTCCTTCAGCGAAGTAAAGCACTGCCTGGCGGTTGTCACTCGTGCAGTCCTCAGGCTTCTCCACGAACTTGTGGTCATCCACATATTTGACTTTCTCGATAGGAGCGGAGAACTGGGCCACGAAATAGACATACTGGTCCGGTGTCCAGGCCGTAGTCTTTGTCATACCGATCACTTCATTCTCTCCTGTCTGCCTGATTTCCACCTCCTGGAATTTTTCGTCCGTGGTTATGGAGTGATGCAGATCAATCACTATCACGTGAGGCTGACCCTTTGCAAAAGTGTATCGATGCCATCCGGTATGCGCGGTTGCGGTAAGTTCGGCAAGCAGACGCTCATCCCTGAAATATACTTTATAGTAACCGGGAGTCGCCTCTTCGTCCTTGTGGCTGAATTTCAGATGTTCATAGATATCGCCCTCCCTTGAGAGGTCGACGTCGTGGTTGCTGGGGTGAAACAGCACGTCAGCCAAATCCGCACACCCAGTTCCGCTGAGGTGTGTATGGGAGAATCCGATGATGGAATCCCTGTCGTAATGGTATCCTGAGCAGGCGTCCCAAACTCCGCGATAATTGTCCGGGCTGAGCTGGATTGCCCCGAAAGGTGTGGTGGCACCGGGGTATGTGTGTCCGTGGAATCCCGTTCCGATGAACGGATCGACATAATCCACCGGTTCTACCGGTTTCTGGCTGCAACTGAAGAGAACGGCCACAACAGCCGCAAGAGATAATATCTTTTTCATTATTTTATATTTTGCTATCCAACAAAAATAAGCATTATTTATCAAAGATGAAAAATGAACATTTCCGTTAATTTCAAAAAATGTCCAAAGGACGGTCACCCCGACTTCTGGGACTATTTTGAGCAGTGGGCCAGAAGGCCATTGCCATCTATCCAGCCCAATATGGGCGCCTGCAGACTGATTGGAGAACTTATGGGGCACGACGCCAGCTGGGATGACGTCGATTCCGCATTCTATTTCCGGCTGCTGGAAAAGATGAATGCCCGGGGGTATTCCCGCAATTACATTTCAGCAACCATCGCAAAACTTCACGCAGTTATGGCCTCCGGGTACAAATTGAAGTACCACAGCAACACCGATTTCACCCGGTTCTGTGTTATCCCCGAATATGCAGAATCCGTCTATCTGACCCGGGATGAACTTGACAGAGTCATATCTCTGCATCTGGACAATCCTAGAGAATGCAAGGCCCGGGATTTATTCATTGTGGGATGTTATACCGCCGCACGGTTCAGCGATTACTCCAGATTGTCGAAAGACAACCTGAACAACGGGTTCATCTGCTTCGCCCAGAAGAAAACTTCTGAAACGGTGGTAATTCCGGCCTCTCCGAAAATCCTCGGCATAATGGACAAATACGGAGGAAACGTCCCCTATCTGCACCATACCACTTTCAACAAGCTGGTAAAGGTCATCTGCCGCAAGGCCGGAATCGACACCCGCATCCAGATTTCAAGAAGCAGGGGATTGCAGCACATTCTGGAAACAAAAGAAAAATGGGAACTCGTCACCGCCCACACCGCAAGACGTACAGGGGCCACGCTGCTCTATATGTCCGGTGTCCCCGTCCATCAATGTATGCTGATAACCGGTCATAAAACGGAAACATCCTTCCGCCGCTATATCCGCATCACAAAGGAAGAGAACGCCCGCCTTCTCGCGTCAAACCCGTTTTTCAAATGATTCTGCAGGCATCGGTTTCTCATATCTTTATAAGATATGAAACAAAAACTGTTTGCTTTACTCGCAACTGTTCTCGTTTTCGCCGCAGGCGTAAACGCACAGAACGTTAAAGTTTCGGGTACAGTCAGCGACAATGCAGGCCCCGTTATCGGAGCCAGCATTCTGGTGAAGGGAACCACCGAGGGAACCATCACCGACGTTGACGGAAAGTACTCAATTTCAGTTCCCGCGAACGCGACGCTCGTTGTTTCCTTCATCGGCTATCAGACCGAAGAGGTAGCAGTGAACGGCCGTTCAGTCGTGAACGTAACACTGAAGGAAGACTCAGAACTTCTTGCGGAGTCGGTAGTTCTCGGTTATGGTGTTGCCACCAAGAAGAAGGACCTCTCCGCATCAGTCGGTATTGTCGCGGCTCCCGAACAGCTTGCGGCTCATCCTGTTACTTCTACAGAAGCCATGCTTCAGGGTCAGCTTCCCGGCGTAACCATTACAGCTGATGGCGGTTCGCCTGAATCAACGCCGAGCATCGTAATCCGTGGTCAGGGTTCCAAGAACGGCGACTCAGTCCTCTGGGTTGTTGACGGAATCCCCGGAGCTCCCATCAACTCCCTCAACGACATCGAGAGCATCGTAGTCCTCAAGGACGCTGCATCAGCAGCTATCTACGGTGCGCAGTCAGGAGCGGGTGGAGTTATCCTCGTTACCACCAAGAAAGGTACAAAGGGTGTCTCTGTAAGCTATGACGGCCTCGTTGGTGTACGCCAGGCAACAAACCTCATCCAGCCCCTTAATGCAGAACAGGAAATTGAGGCGAAAAAAATCGCCTATGCCAATGCAGGTCAGCCTCTTCCTGACGCTTGGGATATTACGAAAGACCCTTGGATTGCCACTACCCGTACAAACTGGATGGACGAAATTTTCCGCACAGCTCTCTATCATCGTCACAACGTTGTCCTCAACGCAGGTACTGACAATGCTAAGAACCGTATCAGCTTCAGCACGGACAATAACGACGGTGTACTCCAGAATACTTATAAAAACAAGATTGGTATCAACTATCGTGGAGAGTTCCAAGTCAACAAATACATCAAGATTACTGAGGACTTGAACTGGACTCAGAGTGACAGCCGTGGTGTTGATACAGGTTCCGGTTATACAGGAGCTGTCTTGAGTGCCATTTATTTCCCCGCAAGTGCAGCCATCCACATGTATGACGGAACCGGCTGGGGTGGTACATACACTGAGGATCCCGAATATTTAAAGGATCATACCAACTATGCCGGTACTTTCGGAGATATCAATAATCCTTTGCGTTTGCTCCACACAAGCAACAGATACAATCGAGCCAACAGCCTGTTTACTACGACAGGCCTTGAAATCGGCAACATTGTAAAAGGCCTCAAGTTCAACAGCCGATTTACTTATAACGTATCCAATGGTTTTACAAAGGATTTTACGTATCTCATCACTGAAATTGGTCGCAAGAACACTTCTAACTCTTTGAATTACAATACCTACAGGAACAATTCATGGAAGACAGAGAATACACTCTCATTTGACCGCACATTTGGCAAGCATAGCGTAGGAGCGCTCCTCTCGACAACAGCAGACCGCTATGTTGGTTATAGTTTCGCAGCCAATGGCCAAGAATTCGCTGATGAGGCGGTAGCTCTCCAGTATATGAAATTCGCGAAAACCAAAACTGCAAGTGACGGAATCAGCGGTCCTGATGCAAACGTTGCATTCATCGGACGTCTCTCCTATAGCTTCGATGACCGTTACTTCGTAACCGCTTCTTGGCGTCGTGACTATGCCGGCCGTCTTCCTAAGGGGAAGAATTATGGCGACTTCCCTGCTGTAACAGGTGCCTGGAAAATCTCAAGCGAGCCTTTCTTCTCCAAAGGTGGAACTCTTTCTCTCCTGAAACTCCGTGCTTCCTGGGGACGTATCGGCAATCTAGGATCAATCGGAATGAACTACAAGTCGGCGAATATCAGTTCAGGCGGTACTGACAGTGAGTTCAATCCTATTGGCCTTGAGGTAGGACAGAAACTGGGTACCTATTATTTCCTTAGCAATGCTGTTAACAACCAGCTCACTTGGGAAACTTCAGAGCAGCTTGACGTTGGACTTGATGCCAACTTCTTCAACGATAAACTTTCTGCCTCATTTGACTTCTATAACAAGCGTACTTTCAACCTTATTCAGGATCAAACAACGGGATGGCCTCAGACTATCGGTGTGAGTCCTATGAAGGTTAACCTCGGTGAAGTTATGAACCGTGGTGTCGAGATGCAGATTGGTTGGCAGGACAAGAAGGGCAATTGGGATTATTACATTAATGCAAATGCTGCATATAACAAAAACTGGGTCAGCGACGTTGGAGTGCTTAACGAAGACGGAACCAAGGGTGTATGGACAGAAGGTGGCGGATATCGTCAGATTCCTTATATATACAGATCCGAAGAAGGTCAGCCCCTCCATTCATACTATATGATAAAGAGTCTTGGTATATTCCAGAGCTGGGAAGACGTTTATGACCACCAGAAAGGCGGCAAGCTCATCCAGCCCAATGCTAAGCCCGGTGACCTCAAGTTCGAGGACTTCAACGGTGACGGCAAGATTGATGATGCAGACCGTCAGTATTTTGGGAATGCGGTCCCTGACTGGACTTTCGCACTTAGCGGTGGTTTCACATGGAAAGGTCTTTCATTCAGTATGATGCTTCAGGGCGTTCAAGGTGCTCAAGCTGCTTATGTAGGAAAATACTCCATCTATTCAGATATGGAGCAGGACTACAACAAAGCTGTTGGAATTCTTGATGCTTGGAGTGAGACGAACAGAACCTCAAATATTCCCAAACTCAGCAAGAACGACAACAACGGAAACTTCTCTACTGCTTCAACGTGGTATCTTGAAGACGCTTCATACATACGTATCAAGAACGTTACCCTTTCTTATGATTTCACGAAGTTGCTCCGGAAGGCTGCTCACTTCAGCCAAAGGAACAGTTCGATAATGGCGTACTTCTCAGGTGAGAATCTCTACACATTTACCAAGTACTCTGGAATGGACCCTGAGTGCGGTGGTTATGATGCTCTCAAATACCCTGTTTCGAGGGTGCTCTCATTTGGTATTAAACTCACTTACTAAATCAAGAGAAACAATATGAAAAAGATATTTATTTTTGCTATTGCTCTCGTAACGCTTTCGCTGACATCTTGTGAGAAATTCTTGGATGTGACAAAGGAAGGCGAGTACACGACTGACGCATATTTCCAGAACGACCAGCAGGCTATGGATGCTCTGAAGTTCTTCTATGCGAAACTCCCTACCGAGAGCCTTTACGGACGTGAAATATGCTGGGAGCAGTGCGCTACCAATATGTATGTTTCAGGACGCCAACGTGGTTACAAGGCCACACTCTTCACCTTGAATTATTCCGGTGACGAGAGCCCTCTTACCGACTCGTTCGGTACTATTTATGAACAGATCTCAAGAGCCAACTGGGTTGTTAGTTCACTCCTTGCTAAAGAGGAAACCACCGCTCTTTCTGCCATCGAAAGCAGAAGTCTCGGTGAAGCATACTTCTTCCGTGCTTTCCTTCACAACCTTGCGGCCGCCCGTTATGGTTGCGGAGAACAGGGCGTTCCTTTCATTGCTTGGGAAAGTGTTGAAGGGGGTTACAACTACGAAATTCCTACTCAGCAACCTTCTGTAAAAGATAATTACGCTTTAATTATCGACGACCTCAAGAAGGCAGCCGACAGGCTTCCCAAGTTCGAAACTTATGGTGCTTCCGACCGTGGCCGGGCCCACAAAGCAGCCGCTTATGGTCTTATGGCCAGAGTTTATGCAAACTGGGCAACTTGGGATGCCACAAAGTGGTCCGATGTTATCACTGCTGTGAACGAGTGCGAAGCTCTCGGCAGAAAGCTCGAGCCTAGTTTCGACAGGCTTTTCTCCTGCGAATTCGAGGATTTCTGGACAGATGAATATCTGTTTTCAATTCCCTCAAACGGTGGCGCAACCACTCCTGCCGGATGTATGTTCCCTTGCGTTGTATTCAACAACAAAGGTTATGGTATGGGCTTCAACGGATGGGGCCAGTTCAAGCCTTCGTATGACCTCTATGAGGAGTTCCTCAAGGATGGGCCGAGAGAGGAGAACGTTCGTCTGAAGAGAACCGTTATGGCTTACGGTGACGAACTCGACTATAATGGGAAAAAGTTCGCTTTCTTCGATGCCAATGATGATGAAGCCGGCTTTATGTGCGCAAAATACCTTGATGCATTCGCCGGAGGCACTATCAAGGACAGACAGGCTGCCGGCTATTTGGGAACAGATGACAACTGGCCTACCCAGCGTATCAACTATCACCTTCTCCGTTTTGCTGACTGCGTCCTTCTTCGTGCTGAAGCGAACATCAACTTGGGAAACACTGCTGCCGCTATCACCGATATCAATAAAGTCCGTGACCGTGCAGGTCTCGCTCAGGACAGTAAAGGCGCAATTGAGGAAATCTATCACGAGCGTATGTGTGAATTCGCGTTTGAGCCTGGTGCCGACCATCTGATTGACCTCAAGAGATGGGCTGTCTCCGGTAAACCCGAAATCAAGGCTCTTGCTATTAAGGAACTCACTACACAGCCTAGAGTTTTGAAACACGAGAACAGAGCTGATGCATTCAGCGCTGAATCAGTTATAGAATACACTGATTACAACGGTATTGTGAGGACTTGGGATAACTATAAGGTAGCATTTCCGTATCCTTCAGCACAGATATCAAAATCCAACAATCAACTTAAACAGAATCCTGGTTGGTAAAATTTAACATTAAGAAGAATGAAAAAAATATTATTCGTTTTATGCTCATTCGCAATCCTTCTTACCGCTTGTGAGAAGAATCAGCTTCCGCAGCTGCCTCAGAATCCGTACAGAATGGTTGTTGAATACACTCCCGGTTCCTACACTCTTGAGGTTCCCGGCAATGTAACTCCCGACGAATTGTATCCCTGGCTTTCTGTAAGCCAGAATGGCAATACCGTATCCTTCACAGTAACAAGAAACACTCAGGACCTCGTCCGCCGCGCAGAATTTACTGTTGCCGGCAAGACGGACAAGATGGTCATAAGCCAAAAGGCTCATAAACTTGATGCTAAGGTTACTACATCTCTTGTAAATCAGGGTGCAACTGAGGCGACTGTACGCTCAGATCTTTCCACCTCTTACCCTGATGACTACGCTTCTTGGGGAATCATCTATTCAAAGAGTTCAGATGTTAACACTGGAAAGGATGTCCCTCAGTCAGGTGCCCCCGGCAAGAATCAGGGTACTGTTTCCGGACTTGAAGAAGGCGTTGACTATTTTATCTGGACATACGTGGTCAGTACTGAAGGTGATAAAATCATCGGAAGTATGGTTGCCGTTATCGCTCCCGTTTTCGTAAGAGCCGGTGATGACCTCCAGGCTGCCATTGACAATGCCAAGCAGTTCCAGGAAATCCGAGTTGAAGGCGGTGCCTCATTTATGGGCCAGATATCTTTGGGTGGCAGCAATGCCAACAAGTCAGTTTCCGGTGGCTGGAATGCCGACTTCACTGCCCAGAGTATGGATAATCTTTCCGTTCTTGACGGTGTCGGAGGCTATGGATTCTGGTGTGCAGAGGAAGATAAATCTCCTATGAACGGCTATGCAAATATCTCTTACTTTGAAGTTAAGAATTGCAAGGGTGATCACGGTACAGCGTTCCACTGTGTAGGTGGCCCCATTACCATCAGTAACTGCTATGTCCACGACTGTGATTCTGAAAAGGGTGCCATCGGTACAAACGAGGGCAGCTATCAGACAATCCTCAATGTTGTCAACTGCATTGTTTCCAACAACACGGCTAATGCTCACGGTCCCGCTTTCGGATTCGGTGAAGGCAAGTCTGATTCAGAGCCTGTCAAGGCAACTCTCGTAGGAAACCTTGTCGTTGACAACGTTTCAACGAAGAAGGACGGCTATGCTTCAACTTTCATCTGCTACAACCAGACCGAGCTTATCGTTGTCAACAATACTTTTGTAGGCAACAAGAACTGGGCTGAGTATGGCGGACCTTATTCAGGTATGGTTCTCCGCGGTGATGTTTGCTCAATATTCGCAAACAACATTATGGTCGGCAACTTTACTTCTCCTTGTACAAAGGAAATGGAAAGTCCGGAATATGAACCTCAAGACGGTTTCCTCAATATGGGTGGTGGCATAGGAACACTTGCCAACAACATCTATGAAGGAAGCATGAAAGAAGCATCGGGCGTAACGGTTCAGAATCAGATTGACTTCCCTCTCGGAGGTGATATCAGCGAGATTCTCACTGCCGAATACAAGCCCGTTGGAGCTGCTGTTGGTGCAGGTACACTGGGTTCGATATCCTACGCTGGCAAGAAGTTCGGTCCTTATACACTTGATGTTAAGAAACTTCTCGAAGATTATCCTATCGACCTTGCAGGCAATCCCCGCGTAGTAGGCGGCAAGGTTAACATCGGATGCTACTAGGATAAAGTAATCCTATTTGGAAACTTAATAATAAATTGCAGGGTAACCTTTATGGCTACCCTGCTTTTTTGCTTTTCATTTCAGAATAATCCCAAAAATTTACTAAGTTTGGCGAATCAATAACCTATTTACATAAAGAATCATTTTGAAAAAGAGTTTGTTATTACTTATTGTCACAATTTCAATCCCGCTATCCTGTAACCCGGTAAATATTGAAACGAAATCGGTCAAAGAACCTAAAGAGGAATCTGAAAAAGAACAGCAGGATGAAGATGTTATCCGGTCATTCGGCGCATACAAACGCGTCATAATCCTCGGAGTAGACGGTGGGGGAGCTTTCTTCAATGAACGTGACACGCCAAAGACAGAAGGCATATTCAAAAACGGCACATTTACATTAAAAGCAAGGACAGCATTCCCGTCCATCAGTGCTCAGTGCTGGGGCTCAATGCTCCACGGTGTTCCACCACAGGCGCACCGTTTGACAAACAGCATAGTGGGGTCAAAACCTTATGATCCCGACAGCCCGTATCCCTCGATTTTCCGAATAGTCAGAGAAGTGTATTCTTCTGCCAACCTCTCCTCTTTTTGCAACTGGAATCCCATCAACATCGGCATCATCGAAAACAACATAGGTGTGTTCAAGGCCTCTGCCACTTCTGATCAGGCAGTCACAGACCTGATTCTTCAGTTTCTTGAGAACAACGTTCCGACACTTATGTTCGTACAGTTCGATTCTGTGGACGGAGCCGGACACTCTTCCGGTTATGGCTCCAAGGAACACCTTCAGACACTGTCCTCAGTAGATAAAATGATAGGTCAGATTCATGGAGCTTTGAAGCAGAAAAATCTGCTTGATGATGCTCTTTTCGTTGTTACTGCCGACCACGGTGGTACCCCCAAGGGAAGCCACGGAGGAGACACTGATGCGGAGATGAATATTTTCCTTGGTGTTTCAGGCAAGACAGTCGATACTGTCAATCCCATTGAAGACGCTGAAGGGCAGGATATTGCCGCTATTGCAGCATATGCATTGGGTGTTGAAATTCCAGATAATTGGACTGCCAGGGTGCCTTCCGGTATTTTCAAGGATGTAACAGGTACAGAACGCAAGGAACTGAATATCCCTGTCAGTGATTTCAGAAAACACAACACTCTGCCCACTCCTGATACAAGCGAGATGAAAAAACTGCTTGGGGGTCATAAGTTGATTGCTTATCTGCCGTTCGATGGTGATGAAAAGGATGCATTAGGCCTGACGGAGACGATACCATACGGAAAACAATACTATTACAATGGTTATTTTGGCAAAGGTCTGGATATTGAGGACGGATATATAACGCTGAAGAATGTCATCTTCGGTACAGAGTCTTTTTCCATCGCTTTCTGGATGAAAACTAATCATATTTCAGATGATCCCAGCATAATTTCCAATAAAGATTGGAAAAATGGCATGAATGACGGATTTGTCCTCTCCCTGCGGCCCGGAGATATCAAATTCAATGCCGGCTGTTACAATCTCGGTGTCAGAATGGACTCGGAGGCAATGCTTCCTCTTGATTATGACAAAGGGTGGGTTCACGTGACGCTGACTGTTGACCGAAAGAATGACATTGTCAAAATTTATTATGATTTCAAGGAAGAGGTTCAATGCAATATTCCACCTGAATTGAGTGCTGTCCCTTTCGATGCTCTTGATCTTAATATCGGTCAGGACGGGACGGGTCGATATGGTTACTCATTGCCGGCCCAACTCGACGAGTTTATTATTACCGGTGACCTCCTTACGGAAAAGGATATCGCCGCTATGAAGAAGTATTACGAATAATGATATGAGAACGTCAGCATATGCCATTTCGTGGAACTCGAACATCAATTCCATTTGATAAACAGGGAAATATCCAAAGGTATGCTTAAACAAAATCCTGATTGGTAAATGTTTTAAGTTGTTCTATACGAATTGCGGGGTAACCTTCACGGCCACCCCGCTTTTTATCTATGATTTTTCCAACAAAACGTAAATCTTCATCCGGTTATAAGATTAATGGGGTTTTGCAGGTGAAAAATCTCTATACTTGTCCCGTCAAATCAAAAAAGAAAGAACTATGGAACAAGGAAAGAGATTTTACAAGGACGGACTTCCATACGTGGGGACGTACGTTGACCTGATGTTTGACAAGGGGTTCAAACGCATTTTCGGGAAGGAGAGCAACAAGGACCTTCTGATAAACCTTCTGAACGAGATTCTGCCGGAGCTTAGGATTCGGGACCTGACCTTCCTCAATACGGAGCGGCAGGGTCTCGCGCTGGAGAGCAAGAACTCGACCTTCGACGTCTACTGCACGACGGACGACGGGACGAAGGTGGTGGTGGAGGTTCAGGTGAAGAACCAACACAACTTTGCGGAGAGGGCGCTTTACTATGCCAGCCTCCCTATACTTGACAGTCTGAAGAGCGGTGATGACTACAAGATGGTGCCTGTCTATGTGGTGGCTCTGCTTGACTTTGAGATAGACAGGCATCCGGAAGGAGAGGAAGAAAACTATGAATACCGGTATTCAATCCGGGAGGACAGGACCGGGGCACTGTTGACAGACGTCCTTCATTTCGTGTTCATTGAAATCGGGAAGTTCAAGAAAAAGGAGAAAGAACTTGTTACAAACAAAGATAAATGGTACTTTTGTTTCCGCGATATGCACCGGCTGGAACGGATGCCGAAGGAGCTGAAATCAAAGATATTCGAGAGGCTGTTCCACGTGACGGAGATAGAATCGCTGCCGAAGGAGGAACGAATCAAATACATCAAGGAAATGACGACCGAACGAGACATCAGGAATCAGATTGTATATGCCCGGGATATGGGTATTCTTGAAGGAGAAGCGAAAGGCAGGGCAGAAGGAAAAGCCGAAACAGCTCTGGCTATGCTCGCAAACGGCCTTGATATTGCCCTTGTCTCCAAATGCACCGGCCTGTCCGAGCAGCAGATTCGTGAATTGCAAAACCGTTAGGGAACGGCCGCCCAGTTTTGTCGTGTATGGATTGAAAGATATTGACACAGAATATGAAAAAACACCTTTTGACCATCGTTTCCCTTTTAGCGGGAACCTTCGCCTTCGCCCAGAGTATCGGCGAGGCGGAACTTTCTGAGATTCAGTCCAGTTTCGTCAAGGATCCTTCAACGGTCGCTCTGCAGAATATCCTGACAGGCAACAAGGACATTGCAACTATGGCAAGAAACATTCGTGGAGAGGGGACTCTCGATGAATATTTCAAGTACAACGTCTCCGTGAAGGGGATAACCAACCAGAAGAGTTCTGGACGATGCTGGCTTTTCGCCTCTCTCAACGATCTTCGTCCTACGGTTATGGAAAAATACGATCTGAAGGAGTTCGACTTTTCGCACAATTTCGACTCATTCTGGGATCTTTTCGAGAAATCCAACCTTTTCCTTGAGAACATCATTGAAACTGCTGACAAGCCTATGGATGACAGGGAGGTTGAGACCTATTTCAAATCTCCTATCGGAGACGGCGGTGTCTGGAACCTTTTTATCAACGTGGCGCAAAAATACGGTGTCGTGCCGGACGCGGTGATGCCGGAGACCGAACATTCCGACGCCACAGCCCAAATGAGGGGAGTGCTCAGCGAAAGGCTCCGCGCCGGAGGCTGGGAACTCAGACAGATGAAAATCGGTGGAGCGTCACTGAAGAGTGTGCGCGCACAGAAAATAGAAATCTTGAAGGAGATATACAGGATTCTGGCATTGTGCCTTGGAGAACCTCCGGTTGAGTTTTCCTGGAGATACAAGGATGCGGCGGGGCAGGTACACATTCTGAAAACCACTCCGAAGGAGTTTTACAAATCCATTGTCCCCGAGGTGTTTGACTACACCAATCAGATTATGGTGATGAACGATCCTACACGTGAATATTACAAAGTGTATGACATCGCAAACTATCGCAACACCTATGAGGGGTTCAATTGGATTTATCTCAATCTCCCTATGGATGACATAAAGAGAATGGCTCTCCAGTCCATAAAAGATGACGACCCGATGTATATATCCTGCGATGTGGGCAAGTTCCTCATCCGCGATAAGGGAATCCTGGATTTGAACAATTTCGACTATCAGTCCCTGTTCGGGATAAAAATTGATATGGACAAGAAGGCGCGCATCCTCACCCGCCAGAGCGGCTCCACTCACGCGATGCTTCTTGTAGCCTGTGACACGGATGAAAATGATGTTCCCGTCAAATGGAAATTCGAGAACAGCTGGGGCAAGAACTCAGGCAAGGGAGGTTACATCTACCTCACCGACGAATGGTTCGACGCCTATCTTTTCCGCCTTGTCATTGACAGGAAATATCTTGACGACAAGGCTCTCAAAGCCTTAAAGAGCAAGCCCATACAGCTTCCCGTCTGGGACTATATGAATTAGTTGCAGACAATAAGAAACAGCGGGGTGGCCGTGATGGTCACCCCGCTTTTTGCTTATGATTTTTCCAACAAATCGTAAATCTTCGCCCGGTTATAAGATTTACGTTTTTTTGTAAGCGGAATTCACTATCCTTGTCCCGTCAAAATCAAAAAAAGGAAAGGAATATGAAAACGGAAAAGAGAGATTACGGGGACGGACATTCATACGTGGGGAGGTACGTTGACCTGATGTTTGACAAGGGGTTCAAA
>JAGHTO010000038.1 GCA_018065305.1 Candidatus Cacconaster scatequi
GCGCTTATCTCTCACTGCTGAAATCAATACTACCGCAAAGATAATGAATTTCCGATAATTGCAAATGAAAATCTTCATCGGCTGACTTCGCAAGTCAACCCAGGCAGCAAGGGGCATCCGTCTCAACCTGTCCAACCGGAAGACCGGAACGGAGAACGGATGCGAACTCCTGACGTTCCTCGTAAGAAAGGAAATCCATCTCTATGGGAAGATAGAAAAGTTTCCGGCGGAGATCGTCCGACAGGTGTCCTGAACTGCGCAGGCGCTGCGCATCCTTTTCGGTGGTCAGAAACATTGTACGAGGGTGGGACGCAGCAAATCTGTTGAGCTTCCGGATATCAATTCTATTGAACCGGTGATGATCCGGGAAGTTCTTGTGATATATCCTGTCATATTTGTCCGTCAGATGCAGGACCATCGGAGTGTCATCCCCTACACCGGAAAAGAGATAGACCTCCTTGGAATATATATACCTCCTGTCGGCGAACTCCTCGAAGACAGGCACGGGCTGGAGATATTTTACGGTGGTGAAGAATACATTCCGGGAAGGAGCGATTCCATTGGCTTTGATCAGATTCTCCCTGTCCTCCTTGTCCGGATGCCCGGCACATTTGGTTATCAGCACAATATCCGCACTTTCAAGGCGCTGCGGAAGGTCTCTCAAACGCCCCAGGGGAAAGAGATTGTCTTCAAGGACGGGCTTTGAACTGTCGACAAGCACTATGTCCTTCGAATGAAGCAGCCTTCTGTACTGGAACCCGTCATCCAGAATAATAATCTGAGGGCGTTCGGCTTCCGGAAGAGCTAGAAGATTGCCGACCGCTCTCTCCCTGACCGAATCGACCGCCACCAAAATTTCCGGAAACTTCCGTTTTATCTGGAGAGGCTCATCCCCCACTTTGTCTGCGGTATCCTGCACATCGACCATCAGGAATCCTTTCGTCCTGCGCCTGTATCCGCGTGAAACGACGGCGATACGATACTCCCCTCCGAGGAGCCTGACAAGCGCCTCCACCGCGGGAGTCTTTCCGGTACCGCCCATCGCGATATTGCCTACCGATATGACCGGAACGTCGAAGATGACGGTTTCCTTCCTGCCATTCGAATAGTGTTTATCCCTGTACTTCAGATACAGATAGTACGGAAAGAGTAAATATTTGCTTATCATCCCCAAATTTCATTAATACGGTCAAGAAGGGAGAATAGCTCCTGAGGGTCGGTTGAGGTCACAAGCTTCAATCTTGTCTCCTTGAAATTGTCCAGACCTTTGAAATAACAGCTCAGATGCCTGCGCATCTCGAGAATACCCACCTTCTCTCCCTTAAGTTCCAAGGATTTGGCAAGATGCCTCTTTGCCAAGTCAACCCGCTCGGAGACACTCATAGGTTCGAGAAGCTCACCTGTCTCCAGGTAATGCTTCACCTCCCTGAAAATCCATGGATGTCCGAAACTGGCCCTTCCTATCATCACTGCATCGACCCCATAACGGTCGAACGCATCCTTCGCCTGCTGCGGGGTTGTTATGTCCCCGTTTCCTATTATCGGAATGTGCATCCTGGGATTGGACTTCACCTTCCCTATCAGTGTCCAGTCCGCCTGCCCCTTGTACATCTGGGCCCGGGTACGCCCGTGAATCGTCAACGCCTCGATGCCCGCATCCTGCAGCCGCTCCGCAAGTTCCACTATGATTTTGCTGTCATCATCCCAGCCGAGCCTCGTCTTGACGGTAACAGGCAGATTCACCGCATCCACCACGCTTCTGGTGATTTCCACCATCTTGTCGGGGAAACGCATCATGCCGCTGCCCGCTCCGCGCCTCGCTATCTTGTTCACCGGACATCCGAAATTGATGTCGATAAAATCCGGACCGGCCTCTTGGGCACGTACCGCCGCCTCCACCATAGCTTCCGGAATATGGCCGTAAATCTGGATGCCAATCGGCCTCTCATAGTCGAATATCCGCATTTTCGCCAGTGTCTTCGCCGCATCGCGGATAAGCCCGTCGCTGGAGATGAATTCCGTATACATCATATCAGCGCCAAAGCCCTTGCAGATGTAGCGGAACGTCAGATCCGTCACATCTTCCATAGGAGCCAGAACTACCGGCCTGGAGCCCAAATCAATATTTCGAATTTTCACCGCGCTGAAAACTGCTCAGTCAAGCAGAAGACTATAAGTGAATCTCAAATAGGGATGACGCTCATCACCGGTTCCGTTGATAACGCCCATCGAATAATTCTTGTAGTCAATGTGGCTTCCATCGGCGGCGGAATAAGTCCCCATCATCCAGATGTCATCAAGATAAGTCAAATCCTTGTCATCAGTCCGGAGCAGCTTCTGAACGTATATGCTCGCATCCGACTTGTAATGGAACTGTGAGAGATTGATCTCGCCGTGCTCCATATCGTCGTCGGCAATCTCCTCTATCGGGCAGAAGAGCACGCGGCCAGAGGTATTCCGAAAGCGTTTGCAAGGGAAAAGATTCGAAGGATATGCTTCATATATTTCACCGTCGCCGGCATACTCGAAAGGGAATACAATCGATGCCTTCGTCAGAAGCATCTGCGAAAGCTCGATATTGTTCTCATCGGCCCAACCTCGGATTGCATCCCTGAGAGCCCTGGCCTTGATTTTGGGCTTCACGCCGCAGAAACCTTCATAATAGAGAGCCTCGGAAGGGTCGGCCTGCGCATATTCCAGCGAGCTGGATTCGTAACGGCATACGGAATAATACGCGCCGAGAGAGAACTCAACCGTGGTGTCGCGACGGATTCCCGCACTGTTTGTCGAGGTATATGTCAGGGACATCTGGGAATAGGCCAGATTCAATCTGTTCAAACGGCCTCCGAGGTCAAGTTCCTCCACGTGGTCGGTCTTTATCACTATTCCGTAGAAATTCTCCATGAACAGCTCCGCGCTGTCGAGCTGCTGAAACGTCATATTCAAGATAGGGCGGGCGAAGTCCTCTGTCAGATAGAGTTTTATCTCATCCCCTCCGGTATATACGACATTCTCCTTGAGAATCGACTTCGTCCCGTATTTGTCCGGAGTTATCGAATTGTTGTATATCAGGGAGGAATCCAGTTTGACATTCAGCTGGTAGGCATATATGTTCTGGGGTATCACGGCCTGATCTTCCGTAAGACTCTGATTGCCCTCAACGGAAAGGACCGCAACCATCTCCTTGAATACCGGATCGCCCCCTATCACGAGAGAATCATAAGTCGGGGTTATGGAAAAGGCCGATTCGGCATAGAATCTTCCGCACATAGGGGTGTTGATCGCCCCGAAAACGGCGCTTGTCCCCAGATTTGTCTGGATGCTGTCGGCCATATCCATACAGACCGGCAACGGAATTTCCGCCACCTTGACAGATATGTCCTGATTTGCCGGAACGTACATCGACCCAAGAGTATGATCGACATTGATGCAGGAACAAATAAACAGCACGGCTGCCACAGCCGCCATCACCACACGGAACCCGGAATTTTTCATCTTATCTTCTCATAGAACCTATACACCGCCTCGACTGTCGCAGGGTCGGAAGGATCAAACGCCTCAAACTGAACAACAGGAATGCCAGACTCTTCAAGATATGAGCGAATCTCTTCGGAAATCACTTCCGCTCCCGTTATCACGCCATCCGCATATCGGACTGCAAGCTTGGCAAGAGAGGCGACATCGCAACCTCCGGCCAACTCAACATCGCTTCTTTCCAAACCGGACGCCTCCAGTTTGGAAACAAGATTTTCATTGAATTTCTCGCCCATTTTGTCATTGAAAAGGGATATCACGACCTTGGTATCTTCGAACAGCGGGTCATTGTTGTAGAGCTTCTTCAACATTACGGGCACCAGATGTGAAATCCATCCTATGCAATGGACCACGTCCGGCTTCCACCTGAGTTTCTTGACAGTTTCAAGAACTCCGTGGGCGAAGAAAATTGCTCTTTCATCGTTGTCGGAAAAGAATTTGCCCTCCGCATCACAATCAACGGCCTTTCTATGGAAATAATCTTCATTGTCAATAAAATAGACCTGCATCCGCGCCGCCGCAATCGATGAGACCTTGATGACCAGAGGATGATCGGCACCGTCAATCACCAGATTCATACCGGAAAGCCGTATCACCTCGTGAAGCTGGTTGCGTCTCTCATTGATGAGTCCATATCTGGGCATAAAGGCGCGTATGCCGCCTCCAAGCTCCTGTATCCCGGACGGAAGATACCTCCCGACTGAGGAAATGTCCGACTCGGGCAGATAAGGAAATATCTCCGAACAGACATAGAGTACTTTTTTCGTCTCTTCCATTTAAAACAAATTCTTGGGCAAATTCGTTACAAAGGTAATAATTTTTTTTGATTATCTTTGCGACCGTTCTCCTATGGCTGAAAGTAACAAAAATATTATCCGCAGAAGGCTGATAAAATCCTATGCAACATCCGTAATCAGCATAGCGATGGTTCTTTTTCTGCTCGCGGCGTCAGCAATCTTCACCGTCAACGCGGCGAACATCGGCAATTATTTCAAGGAAAATATGTCCTTCTCCGTATTTTTCAAGCAATCCACCACGGAAAAGGAGGCAGCGTCCTTCTCAGACAGAATCAGAAAGAGAGATTTCGTCAAGGATTGCCGGTATATCTCGAAAGAAGAGGGTGAAAAGGAGATGGAAACGCTTCTCGGAGAGGATTTTCTCGAAGTCTTCGAATCCTCCCCCATCCCCATCTCCCTTGAACTGCACCTCAATGCCGGTGTCGTGACCAGGGACTCACTTGAAACGATAAAGAAGGATGTTCTCTCAGACCCTCTCGTCGAGGATGTCGTATATCAAGCCAATATGGTGGAAGCCCTGAACGCCAATCTCAAGAAAGTTACCGAAGTCATAGCGGTGGTTGCCATCATCCTTCTGGCAATCTCCTTCGCCCTCATAAGCAACACCGTGAGACTCAACATCCACACCCGGAGATTCACCATCCATACGATGAGCCTGGTGGGGGCTAAACGTTCATTCATAGCACGTCCGTTCGTGCTGCGGGCAATCCTTCAGGGGTTTGTCGCAAGCTTGCTGGCAGACGGAGTCCTGCTGCTGGTGATATCCCGCATACGCGAGAAATCAGAACTTCTCTCTCTGGTAATGAACCCCGAAGCAACCCGCATCGTCCTGATCTGCACAATTCTTGCGGGCATTCTGATATGCGTGATATCGACAGCCGTTGTCGTCAGCAAGATGGCATACATTTCCAAAGATGACTTATATTATTAATATTCGTACCAATGAGTGACTTTTCCCTTCCCCAAAAAAGTGTCAAGGCAATAATCGCCGGTCTGGTGCTTATGGTTTCCGGATACATCCTGCTCATAGGAGGTTCATCTGATTCCACGGCAGTGTTCAATCCTGCAATGTTCAATGTCCAGAGGATGGTGATATCACCTCTGCTGATGGTGCTGGGCATCGTCATCGTAATCACCGCCATCATCAGGAAACCGAAGGAGGAAGAGTGATGAGTTGGTTTGAAGCACTGATACTGGGACTGATACAGGGCCTGACGGAATTCCTTCCCGTCAGCAGCAGCGGACACCTCACAATCGCAAAGGAGCTGTTCGGCATTGAGACAGCAGATCTAAGCTTTGAAGTAATCACCCACGCCGCGACGGTCTGCGCCACGATTATCGTTTTCCGTAAGGAGATATGGACTCTTCTCCAGGGGCTGTTCAAATTCAAATACAACAGCGAGACCCGTTATATACTGATGATTGCCGTATCGATGATTCCCGTATTCATCTTGGGAGTGTTCTTCAGGGACAAAGTGGAGCTTCTCTTCAGCAACGGCCTGGCCGTAGTGGGATCCGCCCTGCTTGTCACGGCCGCCCTGCTGCTGTTTTCCGGACGGCACACTGAAAGACAGACCTCAACCGTTTCCTACAAATCCGCATTCATTATGGGCCTGGCCCAGGCAGTGGCCGTAATCCCGGGGCTGTCTCGAAGCGGCTCGACGATTGCAACCGGTCTGATTTGCGGCGTGAAAAGAGACCATGTTGCCCAGTTCTCCTTCCTGATGGTCCTCATCCCCATATTGGGAGAAGCCTTTCTTGAAGTTGTCGGAGGAGACTTTTCTTCCAGCACCGTCGGAACTCTTCCTCTTCTGACCGGATTCATATCGGCCTTCGTTTCCGGGCTGTTCGCCTGCAAATTCATGATTGCCCTTGTGAAAAAGGCGAAATTGCAGTGGTTCGCACTTTACTGCGCTCTTGTCGGTGTCGCCTGCCTGATATGGAATGCTACTTTGTAAGTGACGTGCATCTGGAATCCGGGAATGACGGAGATACCTTCAGGACAGAAACCTTCGTCAATTTTCTCCGAAGCCTGCAAGGAAAAGCGGACGTTCTCTACCTGCTCGGTGACATATTTGACTTCTGGTTGGAGTATGAAGATGAAATCCCGTCCGGTTATGAGACCGTGCTCTCCGAAATAAAGGAACTTACCGACAACGGATGCATCGTCAAATTCTTCAGGGGGAATCACGATTACTGGACTCTGGACTATTTCGAACGGGAACTGGGGATGGAAGTCTTCAGCGAGCCGTACCTCATTGAAAAAATCAACGGACTGGAAATCTGCGTCGGCCACGGTGATGTCGTGGGATGCAAAGCCCTGAAGGACAGGATAACCTTCTTCCTGTTCAGGAACCGGTTCCTCATCAATGTTCTCAGGCGGATGCCGAGGCGCCGGATATCAGCGTTCGCCCAAAAATGGTCCTCCAGAAGCCGGAAATCAAGTTCCGAATATCTATTTGACCCGGAATCCTCCGAACTCCGCCGTTTCTGCGAAAAACTCGGCAGAACCACTCGCGTGGACCATTTCATATTCGGACATTTTCACAGAAGAATTTCCATCCCGATTGAAGGAGGGGCCTTCCTTCATATACTGGGAGACTGGTCGGACGGAGGGAATTATCTGAATCTTTCCGGCACGAATATCTCCGGTCTGGGCTTTCCGAACACCGTCATATAGAGATCATCGAACTCGCCTCTTTCCCAATACCCCACAAGCTCTTCCAAATCCTTGTCTTCCACGAATTTGTCGTACGGTTGCTTGAGGTTGCCCTTGAAAAGCTTTGCCACCCCCTGCCAAAATCCAGCGGTGGCTCCGTTGAAATAGAATTTGAGGATGTAATATGGAGTCATCCCCACCTCCCTGTCAATCAGACGAATCATCATCAACCCCTGTTTGAGGGTCAGTTTCCGGAATACAGGCTCGAAATCGTTCAGCACGTCATCCTTCATCTTCGCAAGATATTTCTCCTTCTGCCTCTCGGTATAATTGTCCGCAGCAAAAAGACTGTCCGTCTCATTTATCACACGACTCACGACAAGGGCGTACGGATAAGCCTTGCTGAAATTGTGTACTCTCTTGTAATACTTCACCCAATCCCGCCTGCTCATAGTCTGTTTCGGATGAATCATCGCGGGCGGTATGTCATCGAAAAAAATAGTATCCCCATCCGAAACCTTGTAGTTCATAAGTTCCAGACTGTCCAGCCTTATCTGGGCGGATGTCTGAAAAGAGCCGGCAAGCAGCAGGAGCACCGCAATTATGAAATAAGGGGGTTTCATTTGACGAACCTCTTGAGAATCAGTGACGCATTCTGACCTCCGAAGCCGAAATTGTTACATAGCGCAACGTCTACATTCCGATGGACGGGAGCATTCAAGGTCAGTTGCAACTTGTAGTCGATATTCTCGTCCTCAGTAACGAAATTGATTGTCGGAGGGATAATGCCATCCCTGATTGCATGGATACAGGCAAGAGCCTCAACCGCGCCGGCGGCTCCCAGCAAATGCCCTGTCATCGATTTTGTAGAACTAATGTTGATGTCGTATGCCTTCTCTCCGAAAAGAGACTTGATGGCATTGAGTTCGGCCACGTCACCAAGGGGAGTCGACGTGCCGTGGGCATTGATGTAATCCACATCTCCTATGCCCAACTCCGCATCCTTGAGAGCAAGAGCCATCGCCCTTGCGGCCATACTGCCGTCTTCAAGGGGTGCGGTGATGTGGTATGCATCACAAGTCATACCGGCACCTGCCACCTCGGCATAGATGTCGGCACCGCGCCTGGCTGCATGTTCATATTCTTCAAGCACCAGAACCGCTGCACCCTCTCCCATTACAAATCCATCACGATCCTTGTCAAAAGGTCGTGAAGCCGTCTTGTAATCATCATTGCGGGTGCTTATCGCCCTGGCTGAATTGAACCCGCCCACACCGGTACGGGTTATCGGGGCCTCGCTGCCGCCTGAAATCATCACGTCCGCATGTCCGCACCGAATCTCGTTGCAGGCGGTCATTATGGCGTGAGTGGAAGTGGCGCACGCGGATGACACTCCGAAATTGGGGCCCTTGAATCCATATTTGATTGCAATGTGGCCCGAAGCGATATTCACTATGAATCTCGGAATAAGAAATGGACTAAATCGAGGTTCCTTACCCTCGACATAGTCCATCATCTCATTCTCGAAAGAACTCAATCCTCCGACTCCTGAACCAACGACCACACCGACTCTTGAAGAGTCCAGCGAAGTCAAGTCCAACCTGCTGTCCTGAACGGCCTCGTGGGCGGCAATCATTGCAAACTGGGCATAAAGGTCTATCTTTCTTGCCGTTTTGCGGTCGATTGCATCCTGAAACTTTTCAGGATCGTAATCGGGGATTTCACAAGCAAACCGAGTCTTGAAGACAGAGGCATCGAATCTCGAAACGGGACAGGCACCGCTCTTACAGGCATCCAGGTTTCCGAAATACTCGGGAACACTGTTACCCAACGGATTTATTGTTCCTATTCCTGTTACAACGACTCTCCTCATCATCGGCTGTCCATGATTTACTGCTGTTTCTGCTTCTCGATGAAATCGATAGCATCCTGGACAGTGGAAATCTTCTCAGCTTCCTCGTCCGGAATCTTCACGTCGAACTCTTTCTCAAATTCCATGATAAGTTCAACAGTGTCAAGGGAGTCTGCACCCAGATCATTGACAAAACTTGCGGTGGGAGTCACCTCACTTTCATCTGCGCCAAGCTTGTAAACTATTATCTGCTTGACCTTTGAAGCGATATCTTCCATAGTATTGGTTTTGGTTAGTGTTTGTAAATATTAATCGTCTGTGAGTGAGAATCTGTGGAAAGCGATAACTTTCGCCTCTTTGTCAACGGCAGCGATGGCATCTTTTACAGATACCTTGCCGTCGCCCATCTGATACTCCTGTTCCTCGAGAGTGCACTCCTTGAAGAATTTCTGTACACGCCCGTTGGCGATGTTCTGAATCATCTGCTCGGGAAGGTTGGCAGCCTTTTCGGCGGCAACTTTCACTTTGATTTCACGAGCCTGCTGAGCCTGCTCGGGAGTGAGCCAGCCTTTTGCAGTATTGGATTCAATGTGGTCCTCGCTGTCGCAGTGGGCAGGATTGATTCCCGCCTTTTTGAGAGCCGCATCAACGGCTTTCTGTATCTGCTCTTCCTTGGTCTTCTCAACGGCTACCTGGCGTTCCTTCTCGACAACGTCTGCAGGGCAGTCAGCGGCCGAAACAGAAACAGGATTCATTGAAACAACCTGCATTGCCACGCCCTTGCCCAATTCTTCGGGAACGACTTTGTTGAACGCAACGATTGCACCCAACTTGCCGTTGATGGCGTGAACATACTGTGAAACGTAGGGAGCCTCAACCTTGCGGTAGAAAGCAAGAGTGTGCTTTTCACCACTCTTTCCAGTCTGCTGGGAGATGGCATCCTCAACTGTTTCACCGCTTGCTGTCTTGCAGGCCTTCAGTGCCTCGACATCTTCAGGGAAGCATTTGATTGCGGCGTCGGCGATGGCATTTGCCAAGGCCTGGAACTCTGAATTCTGAGAAACGAAGTCAGTTTCACAACCAAGGCAGATTATGATAGCCTTGTTGCCTTCAACGCGTACTTTTACAGCACCTTCAGTAGTTTCACGGTCAGCACGTTTTGCTGCCACGAGCTTGCCTTTTTCACGGATGATTTCCTGTGCACGGGCGAAATCGCCTTCAGCCTCAACGAGAGCCTTCTTGCAGTCCATCATTCCGGCACCGGTCATTTTGCGCAATTTTGCGACATCTGCTGCTTTAATTTCCATATTTTCAGAGTATAACGTTATTCTTCAGTTTCTTCGGAAGCCTCTGCCTTCTCTGCGGCATTCTTGCGGGGACGGACCTTCTTTGCAGGTGCGTTCTCCTTTTCTTCCTTGTCTTCAGTCTCTTCCTTTTCCTTCTCCTTTTCGAGGCGACGGTCTTCGATACCTTCGCTTATTGCCTTGCAAAGGGTTTCGGTAACGATTTGAATGCTCTTGGCCGCATCGTCATTTGCCGGAATCACATAATCAATAGTGGTGGGGTCGCAACAAGTATCTACCATTGCGATAACCGGGATGTTAAGACGATTTGCTTCACGGACTGCATTCATCTCCTTCTGGACGTCAACTACGAAAATTGCGGAGGGGAGACGGTTGAGGTCTGCGATTGAACCGAGGTTCTTCTCCAGTTTTGCTCTCTGGCGTGAGATCTGGAGACGCTCTCTTTTAGCCAGTGTCTCGAAAGTACCGTCAGTCATCATCTTGTCGATGGTGTTCATCTTCTTGACGGCCTTGCGGATTGTAGGGAAATTGGTGAGCATACCGCCTGCCCAACGTTCGGTAACGTACGGCATTCCTACGCTCTGTGCACATTGTGCAACGATTTCCTTAGCCTGTTTCTTTGTGGCGACGAAAAGTATTCTGCGGCCCGAATATGCGAGCTGCTTCATAATTGCCGCTGCCTCATCTATTTTTACGACAGTCTTGTGCAGGTCTATGATATGAATCCCGTTTTTCTCCATAAAGATATAGGGAGCCATCTTGGGATTCCATTTTCTCTTCAGGTGACCGAAGTGTACACCTGCATCGAGTAAGTCTTGGAAATTGGTTCTTGACATTTCTTTGTCTTTTTGTTTTGTGTTTTTACAATTCTCTTTACTTCAACCGGGAGTAACGGAAATATCCGGTCAACCCGATTTTCCGCAGTCGAACAAACTTCAGGCAGCCTCTCGAGGATCCGGAAGTTTTAGATTCTGACTGTGCTTGCAAACCAGGCAAACATTAACGTTTGCTGAACTGGAAGCGTCTACGTGCACCGGGCTGACCAGGTTTCTTACGCTCAACCTCACGGGCGTCACGAGTAAGAAATCCGTTTGATTTGAGGACCGGGCGATAGCTTTCTGCATCAACTTTGCAGAGAGCACGTGCAATACCCAGACGGATTGCTTCCGCCTGTCCTTTGATACCACCGCCATCAACATTGATCTTGATGTCAAAATTAGCTGCAGTCTCAGTGACGTTCAAGGGCTGGTTCACGATATATTTCAAAGTATCTTCCTTGAAATATTCGTCAAGTGTGCGGCCGTTGACGGTAATGCTGCCTTTTCCAGTGCTGAGATAAACGCGAGCAACTGCTGATTTACGTCTTCCAAGGGCGTTAATTACTTCCATGCTGCGATTTAGATTTCGTTAAGGTTAATTGTTTTGGGTTTCTGTGCCTCGTGGGGATGCTGCTCGCCCGCGTAAACATAGAGGTTGCCGAAGATTGCTGAACCGAGACGGTTTTTGGGGAGCATGCCTTTGACGGCATTTTGAACCACAGCCGTGGGTTTCTTGGCAAAAAGTTTTTCAGGAGTGGTCGTACGCTGTCCTCCGGGATATCCGGTGTGACGAGTGTAAACCTTGTCTGTCAGTTTGTTGCCTGTGAGCTTCACCTTGTCGGCGTTGATGATGATGACATTGTCACCACAATCCGCATTGGGAGTGAAACAAGGTTTGTTCTTACCGCGGAGGATAAGGGCAACTCGTGAAGCCAGACGTCCAAGAACCTGATCCTTGGCATCAATAATCAACCACTGTTTGCCGGCGGTTTCCTTATTGACAGAGATTGTCTTGTAACTTAAAGTGTCCACTTTGTTGATTTTTAGGTTAATACTTAGTTTAGTTGCGACTCCTTGCATTTCAAGGGGCTGCAAATATACACATTTTTTCCTTTGCATCAAATTTTTTACTTGCTACCTTTGTCCCGTTATGAAACTTGTATTCGCCACCAACAATCAGCATAAGGCTCAGGAAGCTAAGTCAATCCTGGGAGAAGGGTTTGAAATCGTCACTCCTTCCGAGCTCGGGTTCGAAGAGGACATTCCCGAAACCCATCCCACTATCCGCGAAAATTCCATTCAGAAGGCATCTTTCATCTGGGAGAAATTCGGTACGTCCTGTTTTGCCGATGACACGGGGCTTGAAGTGGATTGGCTTGACGGGGCTCCGGGAGTCTATTCCGCCCGCTATGCCGGCGATGAGAAGGACCCGGGGAAGAATCGAATCAAATTACTGAAGGAACTTGAAGGAGTGCCCTTCGAGAAAAGAACGGCTCATTTCAAATGCGTCATAACTCTGATTGAGAATGGAAAAGCCATTGAATTCGAAGGACTCTGCAAGGGGCATATAGCAATGGAGGAGAGCGATGCCGTGAACGGGTTCGGTTATGACAAGATTTTCATTCCGGAAGGATTCGACCGGACTATGGCGGAAATTTCAATAGAAGAGAAAAACGCCATCTCACATAGAGGGGAGGCGATGAGGAAACTGGCATGCCATCTGCAGGGGCGTCACGAATAATAGTCCTTCACCTGACGAAATACTCCGACCGCAGCCTGATTGTCCACGCAATCGATTCTCAGGAGGGCCGGCAGAGTTTCATCCTGCACGGAGCCGGGCGAAAGGCGGGAACTCGCTCGATATCCGATTTCCACAGCCTCAACATCCTTGACGTCATTTCCTCCGGGAGGCCTTCCGGGAGTATGCGGTATCTGAGGGAATGGGAAAGCGTACGGCCCCTGAATTCGCTGAGGAGCGACATTTTCAAAAGTTCCACAGCCCTTTTCATAAGCGAAGTGCTCTACAGAAGCCTCACCGTGGAAGCAGCGGACAGCACACTGTTCGACTGGCTCTGCTCCGTCATAGAAACACTGGATTCAGCCGATGGGAGCATAGCCAATTTTCATCTGTGGTTCCTCTCCGCTTTCTGCACCAGAATGGGTTTCGGGCCTGCTGACAATTTCGAGCCCCGTGAAATCTTTTCCCCGGAAGAGAATTCACTGCTGAAAAGACTCGGTTCCTGCAATTTCGCGGAGGCTATGTCCATTCCCCTCAACGGCAGAACCCGTTCAGGCTTTTCAAGAAAGTTGATTCAGTACCTCTCCTTCCACCTTGGTGCAAGGATTGAACTCCGTTCCCTGGACGTGCTGCACGAACTATTCGAATAACTTTTTCTGAAATTTCGGGGTCCAGTCAGAAAAGACCGGCCCTTTTTCCGTATGCCCGATTTGGTAGAAGCGCTGATTGGTCGTGGCGGCATCGAGGGGGCCGTATTCTTCGATGAACGGCCCAATCTTGATGAAATCAAGAAACGGGATGACGCCCTCCGCCTTTTCAAGGCTTCTTCCGGAATACCAACAGGTCTCAAGACCGGGGCGGGTCTCCTTTATGATTTTCGCCAAATTCCTGACCGTTTCCGGCTCTGCATCGCCTCCCATAAATGAGACGCAGTTGATGCCGGGGTTGGCGTCAATCAGGCAGAGCAACTTTTTCCTGTCCAGAATCTCCCCTACATCCTCCCAAAGGTACTTGGAGTGACAGCCGGGGCAACCGATAGGACAGTTGCTGATATTGACGGCAAGAGTTATCCTGTCCGGGACCTCCCTGAAAACGACTTTGGTATCTACGAACCTCACTTCACTTCCTTCGAGTAGACGCGTTTCTCCGCTTCAATCTTGCGATACTTGTCGAAATCCTCGACGGGACGCAGGAATCCAATAACCCTGGTCCACTGTCTCATCGGAGCTCCGCACTTGGGACATACGTCCAAGGGCCTCTTGACGATATGGTGGCAGTTGAGATTGGTGCACTCGCTGTTGGGAATGTTGAAGGTGAAATATGAAGTTCCGTTCTGGATTGCGAAATCTATAAGTTGCAGATACTGGTACTTTGAAAGATGCTCCTCAAGGTTGCAGTGCAGACCGACACCGCCGTCAAGCAGTTCGGTGAACTCGCGTCCGTGGAGACGGAAACGGTCCAGTACGGAGGTGTTCGGGTCCTCTGCCAGATAGAAGTAGGAATTATAAAGAACCCTGCCTTCCGGCACCCAGTATCCTTCAGCCTTGTCCCAGCGGTAGTTCTTGCTGCTGAGCCCCTCTGCGGGAACGAACTCCTGATTGAACAGGAACTCCTTCTCCGAGTGAAGTTTGTTCTGTTCGCTGATTGTTCCGGTCACAAGACGGCAGAACTGCTTGTAGCCCTCGTTGTACCCGCAGGTCAGTCCGACGAACTCGGCGGCTTCGTTGATACCGTTCTCACCGATTGTACTGAAGAGCTTGTTCATCTTGATGTATCCGGAATTGGAGGCATTCAGCATACCAGCCTTCTCTGTCTCATAAAGGAGGGTCTTGTAAGCCTTGTGGTATTTGTATACCCTCTCGAGGATGGCGCTGATATACTGCTTGAAATCACCGCTCAATTCGCTGAAGTTATCTTTCAGGAATTCGCGGCTGTAATCACGCTCCTTCGCCCAGTCCTGAATTATTCTGTTGAGATTGAGGGTGATGACGTTGGCGCTTCCCGTCTGGACACCGGTGAGTCCGTTCGTGAAGGTGAATACGTTCTCCTGTATCTCGTTGCGCAGGCGGCAGCAGCTGGCGAGAGCGTTCGGGTTGTCGGATATGTAGGTGAAGAACGAGTGACCCTCAGCATACATTTCAGCTGTGAAGTCCTTGTACTCCTTGTCCATAATGTCGCGGCCGTTGGAAAGCAGGGCCATAGTCTCCACAGGGAAGGTCAGAAGGGTGCGGGAGCGCTCCTCATTGAACCACTTCATAAAGGTGCGCTGCAGGAAGTCGACCCTTTCCCAGGACGGCTTGGTCCCGTCGGGGAAATAGAAGTCATCAAACATCGCGTGCCAGTAGTTACTGTCATAATAGCTGATGTTCGTGAAGGGGCTCTGGTAACTGCGGTTTCCTGCAGGCTGGTTGATTCCGTAGACAATCTGCTGGAAGTATTGCTTGATGGTGCTCAGGATTGTTCGGGAAGGCAGGGTGCAGACTATCTCGTCTGTGCGCTTGTGATAGTCCTCTCCGAAATCTTTTGCACAATAGTAGTCGAATACGTTGAAGAATTCACCGAAGGCAACGGCACCCTTACACTGAGCCGAGAGCAGGAATGCAAGGTTGCAGAATTGACCGCAGAAGCTGCTCAGGTTCTTCGGCGCACTGGCCTTCAGGCCGTCGAGGCCGCTTGTCCCTTCCATAACGAGGGGATAGAGGGATACCGCCTCACAATAGTTCTTGACGGCCGGTGAGGAAGCCTCGTCGTGAACATATATTATATGATGCTCAAGGTCCGCCGCATAGTTGTCCGCCACTTCCGGGAACATCTCCTTGAGTTTCTTCTTCATCCTGTAACGCTGAATCTGCCTGTTCAAGGTCTTGAACACCTCACCGTCAAGGTTGGATACGTTCTTTATCGCGACGTTGGCGTTTGCGTCGGTCTCGGATGAAGTTGCCGCATTGTCACCTGACGCGGCGTAGTTGTCCATATAATCCACCCTCTCCTTGATGAAGCGGAGGTCCTTGTGCTTCTCACGGTAAAGGATGTATGCCTTCGCTACTTCGAAGTGTCTCTCATACATCAACTGAGTCTCCACTATGTCCTGCAGTTTCTCGACTTTGAACGTATAGTCGTCGTTGAACATTCCGAACAGATGAAGCAGGCTCTGTCGGAATTCTCCGGGCATTCTTACTTTTCCACAGGCTGCGAAAGCAGCATTGACAGCATTCTCTATCTTGCTGAAATCAAAGTTCTTAATCTCACCGTTTCTTTTGATGACTTTCATAGGTATTCTTTTTCGTAGAGGGTAAATCGACTACGAAGTTATGACATATTCCGGTAGAAAAGGAGGTCTCTCCACCGGAAATTTCAACATCTTTTCAACACGGATTACTGCATCTGCATCTCAACGTCCTCCACGGTAATCGGGAGGCGTCTTGACCCGAGGAGACGGGCTCCGTTTCCGGTGATGAGCAGGTCATCTTCCAGACGGATGCCGCCGAAATCGTAATACTCCTCAAGTTTGCCGAAGTTGATGAAGCGGGCATTGTGCCCCTCCGCTTTCCACTTCTCTATGAGAGCAGGTATGAAATATATTCCCGGCTCGTCCGTAACGACATAGCCCGGCTTGAGTGACCTCGCCATCCGAAGAGAGCCAAGTCCCAGCTGGGAGGCTCTTGTCTGCCCGGGATCGTATCCGACAAGGTTTTCCCCGAGCCCCTCCATATCGTGTACGTCAAGACCCATATTGTGGCCCAGTCCGTGAGGCATAAAGAGGCCCTGTACTCCGGCCTCCAACATCTCTTCAAGGTCTCCGTGGACAAGGCCCAGATTGGAAAGACCTTTGAGGATGATTCGGGATGCGTCTAAATGGAGTTCCCTGTAGGTGATGCCGGGACGGGCTGCATCCAGCACATAATTGTTCGCAGTGGAAACTATGGTATATATGTCGGCCTGACGGCTGGAGAACTTTCCTCCGACCGGAATGGTTCTGGTATTGTCCGAGCAGTAGCTTGAATCTATCTCGCAGCCGGCGTCAATCAGCAGGAGCCTGCCGGGTGTCAGAATCCCTTCGTGACCGTGGTTGTGCATAGTCTCTCCGTGCTGACTGAGAATCGTGGGGAAACTCATACGCGGGCCTCCTGCCGCCGCGACACTTTCCATAATGGCGACAACTTCTTTCTCGACCATTCCCGGCCTTGCCGCCTTCATCGCGGCGTAATGCATTGCATATCCGAGGTTTGCCGCCTTGTCAAGTTCCGCAATCTCGCACGGTTCCTTTACAAGCCTCAGGTCGATGACTGCCTTTATGAACTCCGTGCTTGCCGCCTCTTTCAAGGATGAAAACGGTATTCCGAGAGTCTCGTGCAGGAAAATCCGGTTGTCGTGCCTGTACTGGGGCAGGAAATGTATTTTCCGTCCTGCCTTGACAGCGGAAATGATATCCTCTTCCAGACAGTGCAGAGGCTTGGTGTTGCCAACGCCCACTTTCTCCGACAACTGGCCGATGGAAGGCAGAGGGCCTGTCCAGATGATGTCCTCGATGTCCACGTCGTCTCCGTAGATTGTCTCCCTGCCGCTGTCCAGATCAATCGTTGCAGCAAGAGACGGAATGTCCAGCCCGAAGAAATAGAGGAACGAGCTGTCCTGACGGAAGCCGTAACAGTTGTCGGAATAATTGCAGGGACTTTCGTTGTTGCCCAGGAACAGAGCTATGCCTGAAGAAACCTTGCTTTTCAGTCTGCTCCGTCTGTTGATGTATATCTCTCTTTCGAACATTGGCGTACCTTGGTTTATTTTACACGTGTTATTTTTGCTCCGAGTTCATTGAGGCGGACATCTATATTCTGATAGCCGCGGTCGATTTGTTCTATATTCTCGATTACGGATGTCCCGTTTGCGCTCATCGCCGCTAGCAGCATTGCGATTCCGGCCCGGATATCGGGGGAAAGGAGTTCCCCGGAACGCAATTGGAATTTGTGGTCGTGTCCGATGACAACCGCCCTGTGAGGGTCGCACAGAATAATCTGCGCCCCCATATCTATCAGTTTGTCCACAAAGAACAGCCTGCTTTCAAACATTTTCTGATGAATCAGCACGCTGCCCTTGCATTGGGTTGCCACTACCAGGATGACACTCAGAAGGTCAGGCGTCAGCCCCGGCCAGGGGGCATCGGATACGGTCATTATGCTGCCGTCCATAAAAGATTCTATCTCATAACAATCCTGGGACGGAACGTAAATGTCATCTCCCCTCTGTTCCAGTTTGATACCCAATCTGCGGAAACATTCGGGGATAATGCCGAGATCCTTGCAGGATGCGTCCCTGATTGTAAGGCTGCTTTGGGTGATGGCCGCCATGCCTATGAAAGAACCCACCTCAATCATATCGGGAAGCATCCGGTGGTTGGTCCCGTGAAGAGAGTTTACTCCCTGTATTGTAAGAAGGTTGGAGCCGATGCCATCTATGCGGGCGCCCATTGAAACCAGCATCCGGCATAACTGCTGCACATACGGCTCGCAGGCGGCATTGTATATGGTTGTCTGCCCTTTTGCCAGAACGCTCGCCATCAATATATTGGCTGTTCCCGTAACCGAAGCCTCATCCAGAAGCATATAACTTCCCTTGAGACCTCCCGCAGGCGACTGAAGGTGAAAGGCGTTGAAACCCTCGTCAAATTTGAAGGTAGCCCCGAGTTTGAGGAATCCCATTATGTGGGTGTCCACCCTCCGGCGTCCAATCTTGTCCCCTCCGGGCTTGGCGAAGAAAGCCTCGCCGAATCTGGCAAGCAACGGCCCCGTAATCATCATCGAACCTCTGAGAGATGCGCATTTCTGCACGAAATCAGGGGTATGAATATACCTGCGGTCAATATTTCTGGCGGTGAAGGCGTAACAGCCCTTACTGGGGTTGTTCACCACGACACCCATTCCCTTCAAAAGGGAAATGAGAGTCATTACATCCTGAATTTCCGGGACATTGTCAATCGTGACCGTATCCTCTGTCAGAAGTACTGCACTAATGACCTGAAGAGCCTCGTTCTTGGCTCCCTGCGGCGTGATGGACCCGTTCAGGCGGTGTCCTCCTTCAACTATGAAACTGCTCATAATTATATGTGTTCGACCTCGGGTTCGAGGGTTATTCCAAATTTGTCACGGACAGTGTCCGTAATGTGCTTCTCAAGGGAAAGTATATCTTCGGCAGTGGCTTTGCCGTCTGCATTGACTATCACAAGCGGCTGCCTGTCCCACACTGCGGCGCTTCCCATCCGGTATCCCTTCAATCCGCAGCTGTCAATCAGCCAGGCGGCGGGAATCTTCACTTTTCCGTCAGGAAGGTCATAGTGGGGACCGCCCTGTATCGCCTCGCTCACCACGGGATTCTTGAAAAAACTGCCTGCGCTGCCGGTCTTCCTGACATCAGGCAATTTGCCTTCACGAATTACAAGGACAGTTCCCCGGACCAGCATAGGGGTCAGAGGCAGGGTGGCGGAGGGTTTTCCTGCCGAGAAAAGAGGGTCATAGGGGTTGGAAGAGGGCTGGAACAGTTTCACGTTGCGTTCCACTTCCTCCCGGAGAGCGCCATATTCCAGACGCGGGCAGAAATCGAACCTCAGACGGAATTTGACGGCAACGACTATGTAACGGCCGGAAACGTGCTTGAAGAACGAATCGCGATACGCAAACGCACATTCGCAGGCAGGAATCGCAACGAATCTCCTTTCCTGAATGTCGAAACATTCCACGCTTTCGACAATGTCCGCCGCCTCGACTCCATAAGCCCCGACGTTCTGGACTGCGGAGGCCCCGGCGCTTCCCGGAATGCCCGAAAGATTTTCCGGTCCCCAATATCCCTTCTTTGCCGCCCACAGACAGAAATCATCCATCCTCTCCCCCGCGCCGACGGTAACATACACATCGTCACCGCTGCTCCTTTGATTGTCGACCTCTATCCCTTTGATCGCACTGTGCAGGAGAGTCCCCTCGAAATCTTTGGTAAACAGAAGATTGGAACCCTCCCCGATTGAACGGACAGGCTTCATCATCCCGTCCCAGTCCAGAGAAAGAAGATCTGACGGGGATGTATATTCTATAAAAAAGGCGGCCTTCCCCCCTATTCCGAGGGTGTTCAGATTCTTAAGGTCCCTGTCTGCCGTTCTCCGTATCATTTCTGCTCTAAAATCTGAAACCGAGAGCGACGTTCACCTGCCTGGTCGTGATGTTTGAGCCAAGGAGGGGCGTTTTATTTTTGTAGAGAGGCGAAATGGCCCCTTCGTATGCCACGCCGACAAGAAAATCGCCTATGAACACCTTTGCTCCGGCGTGCCAGTTGATTCCGAAACGGTTGAAACCCAATCCGCCTTTGTCAACGGGCTTGAACATATCTGTTTTCAAACTTTGCCCCCAGACATAACCGACTCCGTCAACTCCGCCATAAGGGATAACTGTCAGGGGATCCCAGTCAAAGGCATACATCAGGCTCAGAGGAACCTTCAATGACACCATTCGAAGACTCAAAATATCATCGTTCTTGTTCCAGAAAGAATACTGTCCGGCAAGACCGTATTCTATGAAGAACGGTGTCTCGCGGGAAAGGATGTTTGCGTAGGTGACACCTGCCGTAAAAGAGGAGCACTGTTTTTTGGACGTACCCGTACCTAATGACAGCAAATCCCCGTTATCATAAATTCCCAAAGGGTTATATGATGCGAAGAATGTCCCGAAGGACTCGTCCTGAGCGTTTGCGGTGGATGAGAGCGCAAACAATATGGCACCAATTGCAAGAATCTTGAGTTTTTTCATATTTTGAATTTTAGGATTTTCACCGGAAACAAAGATAGCAAAAAAAAGTCCGACCCTTTCGGACCGGACCTGTTTTTTAGGAACAATTCCTGTTATTCTTCGCGACGGGGACGACGTTCTCCGCTGGGACGGCCTCCGCGGCGATCACCGCCTCTTCCGCCACGGCCACCACGACGTTCGCCACGGCCGTTACCCTGTCCGGCATTGGCAGCTGCAGCAGCCGCAACACCTACGTTGGGAGAAAGATCACGTTTTCCATAAACCTCACCGTTGCAAATCCAAACCTTGATACCGAGAACACCGACCTTGGTGTGAGCCTCTGCGAGTGCATAGTCGATATCAGCACGGATTGTATGGAGAGGAGTACGGCCTTCCTTGAACATTTCGCTTCTTGCCATTTCAGCGCCACCTACACGGCCGCTGATCTGAATCTTGATACCCTCGGCGCCCATACGCATTGTAGAGGCGACGGCCATCTTGATGGCGCGACGGTATGAAACACGACCTTCGAGCTGACGTGCGATGCTGTTGGCTACGATGTTGGCGTCAACCTCAGGACGCTTCACCTCAAAGATGTTGATCTGAACGTCCTTGTTGCAAACCTTCTTGAGTTCCTCTTTCAGCTTGTCAACTTCCTGTCCACCCTTGCCGATGATGACACCGGGACGGGCTGTGTGGATGGTGACAGTGATGAGTTTGAGAGTACGCTCGATGACAATCTTTGAAAGGGATGCCTTTGCGAGACGTGCATTGAGGTAATCACGGATTACCGCATCTTCCTTGATACGGGTAGGGTAATCGCCATACCAGTTAGAGTCCCAACCACGGATGATACCTACACGGTTGCTGATAGGATTGGTTTTCTGTCCCATATTACTTTTCCTCCTCTTTTACTGGTTCCTGATTCTTGGTACCTACGACTACAGTCACGTGGTTTGAACGCTTGCGAATGCGGGCAGCGCGACCCTGAGGGGCTGTACGGATACGTTTGAGCTGACGGCCACCGTCCACCATAATGGTCTGGACGAATACGTTGCCGTTTTCCAATTCCTTGCGAGACTCCTCGTTCTTGGCTTCCCAGTTCGCAATTGCACTGCGGATGAGCTTCTCAAGACGGTTTGACGCCTCTTTCTTTGAATAATGAAGTATATCCAAAGCACGGTTGACTTCAACACCTCTGATGATGTCAGCCACAAGGCGCATCTTCTGGGGTGAGGTAGGAACATCATTCAGCTTTGCTATAGCGATGTGTTTCTTGTTTTCCTTGAGCCTTTCGGCCATATCATGTTTTCTAGATCCCATTGTAATCTCTTTTTTTAATATTAACGATTACCAGAGTGACCCTTGAAGGTACGTGTAGGAGCAAATTCTCCCAACTTGTGACCCACCATGTTTTCTGTTACATATACCGGAACAAACTTGTTGCCGTTATGAACAGCTATCGTATGACCTACGAAATCAGGAGAGATCATGCTGGCACGTGACCAAGTCTTGATGACTTCTTTTTTCATACCGCCATCATTCATGGCGAGTACTTTCTTTTCCAGACTGTCCTGAATATAAGGACCTTTTCTAAGTGAACGACTCATAATCCAATAGTTTTATTCCGTTATTTCTTTCTTCTTTCAATGATGAACTTGCTGGAAGTCTTCTTGGGGTTACGAGTCTTGTATCCCTTGGCGGGCAGACCCTTGCGTGAACGAGGGTGTCCACCGGAGGCACGTCCTTCACCACCACCCATAGGGTGATCCACAGGGTTCATAACGACACCGCGGTTGTGAGGCCTGCGACCCAGCCAGCGACGACGGCCGGCCTTGCCGTGAGACTCCAGGTTGTGATCTGAATTTGATACCGTACCAACGGTTGCACGGCAGGTTACAAGCACCATACGGGTCTCACCTGAAGGGAGACGGAGGATAGCGTGATTGCCTTCACGTGCAGTCAGCTGAGCGAACGCACCTGCGCTGCGTACCATAGCGGCACCGCAACCGGGACGAAGTTCAACGTTGTGTACAAGGGTACCAAGCGGAATTTCTGCTAAAGGAAGAGCATTTCCTATTTCAGGAGCAACTCCGGAACCGGAAGCAATGGTTTGACCGACCTTGATTCCGTTGGGAGCGATGATATAGCGTTTTTCACCATCACCATAAACCACCAATGCGATGCGTGCGCTGCGGTTGGGGTCATATTCGATGGTCTTCACTACAGCGGTATAATCGTCCTTGTCGCGAAGGAAGTCGATTACACGGTACATTTTCTTGTGACCACCGCCGATGTAACGAATAGTTTCCTTACCCTGATTGTTACGTCCGCCTGAACTGCGAAGAGGTCTCAGGAGGCTCTTTTCAGGAGTAGTGCAAGTAATCTCATCAAATGAGCTGATTACTTTATTTCTTGTTCCGGGGGTTACCGGATTGAATTTACGTACTGCCATGGTCTTTAAATGTTGCTATAGAAATCAATCTTGTCCTCACCGGCCAAAGTTACGAACGCTTTCTTGTAGTGATTCGTACGACCTGTCTGAAGACCTGCCTTTGTATAACGGCTTTTGCGTTTTCCGTGATAGTTGACTGTATTGACGTCCTTTACGGAAACACTGTACATCTGTTCCACCGCCTTCTTAATCTCAATCTTATTGGCATCGCGGTCAACAATGAAACCGTAGCGATTCAATTTATCGCCTTGAATCGTCATTTTCTCAGTTACAACTGGCTTAATCAAAATACTCATTGTTGTAGAATTTATTTACGTCTTTGTGCCAAAATTTCCTGAACACCGTCAACCAGAACGAGTTTGTTTGCATCTACGAGAGCGTAGGTGTTGATTTCGTCAACTGTGATGACCTTCACTTCAGGAAGATTGCGAGACGATAGGTAAATATTGTTTGAATTTTCAGGAAGGACTACGAGAGTCTTTCTGCCGTAAGCCTTGAGGTTCTCAAGAATCTTGATGAACTCCTTGGTCTTGGGCGCATCCATAGCAAAAGGCTCAACCATCGTGATGGCCTCTTCCTTGGCCTTGTAGCTCAAGGCTGAGAAGCGTGCAAGCTGTTTGAGCTTCTTGTTCAGTTTGAAACGGTAATCGTGAGGCTTGGGACCAAACACGTTTCCACCGCCAACGTAGATGTTGGACTTGATGCTGCCGTGACGGGCTCCTCCGCCGCCTTTTTGACGACCCATTTTCTTTGTGCTGAAGGCCACCTCACTGCGATCCTTGGTCTTGTGAGTACCGTGACGCTGAGAAGCAAGATACTGCTTCACGTCAAGATAGATGGCGTTATCATTAGGCTCGATGCCGAAGATGGCATCATCCAGTTCCACGGTTTTGCCGGAAGCGGTACCGTCGATTTTAAGTACGTCCAATTTCATAACGCTTAGTCCTCCAGAATTAGATAAGATCCCTTCGCTCCGGGTACGGAGCCTTTAACTACTACAAGGTTCTGCTCGGGAATCACCTTGATTACCTCAAGGTTGAAAACCTTTACGCGGTCACCGCCCATACGGCCTGCCATACGCATACCTTTGAATACGCGTGAAGGCCAGGATGATGCACCAAGAGAACCGGGGTGACGGAGACGGTCGTCCTGACCGTGAGTCTGTCCGCCTACTCCCTGGAAACCGTGACGTTTTACAACGCCCTGGAAACCGTGACCCTTGGAAATACCTGTAACGTCAATGAACTGGACACCTTCTGAAAGGTCTGCAACAGTAACGACGTCACCAAGCTTGAGCTCCTTGGGGAAATCAGCCTTAAACTCGACGAGTTTACGCTTGGGAGTGGTTTCGGCCTTTTTGAAATGGCCTTGAAGTGCCTTGCTGGTGTGTTTTTCAGTGGTTTCGCCATAGGCAAGCTGTACAGCGGAATAACCGTCTTTCTCAACTGTACGGATTTGCGTAACAACACACGGACCAGCCTCAATTACGGTGCAAGGGATGTTGTTTCCGTTTGCATCGAATGTAGAAGTCATTCCGACTTTCTTTCCAATTAATCCAGGCATTGGTAGTTAATTTGGTATAAATTAGTTAATTAAGTGTACTCCGCATTTTTTGCGGGCTGCAAATATACGACTAATTTCCAAATTATCAACAAGTTTTCCGAAATTTCTTTCGAAATTATCAATAGTACAGAGCTTTATCAATGTCCACCCAGTTGTCGTTGATGACAATCCAGCCCGAAGAAGTGCCGCAGACACCGGCAAAGCATCCTATTCCGTTCTTGATGTTTCCGTACGCAAAAGAGGGGGGGCACAGGCCAAGTTCCGCCAACGGGTTGTATCTGGCGTTATATTGGCTTGCATACCAGCGGTACAGCTCGCGGGAGAGAGAATACAGGGTCACTCTGTATTCCTGCAAGGTGCGGACTTTCACCGGTTTCCCGCTGTCTCTGTCATCGCCGCCTTTGGTGCGGGCCATTCCGAAATAATAGTAAGGTCCCCACAGCTTCGCGTCATAGGCTATGGTGTTGCGGCCTGTCCTGAGCGACGAGTCATCGCAAAGATAGATGTTTTCATATTCGAACACATGGCTGTCGCCTTCGCCTGCCATGATGGACTCTATGTCGTCGTCGCTGTCATCGACAGGAGGGTTCAGGGCGTATATGTAGTCTTGACCGTAGTATGGGTTGACCGTGCCGTCTTCGTTGTAGAAAGTGACATTCGACCGCACTTCCACCTGTATGCCGTAGAATTCGTCTGTGTCCGGAGCGTTGTCGAAGCTGATTGTTATGTGAAAGACATTGTGGGCATCTGCCTCACTGATTGCCTCGGCAACTTCATATTCCCAGTTCACGTCCTGCGGAATCACAGTTTCGGCGGAGACTTTCTTCACGCCTTCCATCCCGGCCTTGAGTGTGACCTTCTCGCCCGGGTGGAAAGCCCCGACAGTGTAATAACTGCCCTTAGGAACACTGCCCACAGCCTCGTCGGCATAAAATACCTGCTGCCCGCTGCCGTCCCTGAGCAGTTCCAGGCTCGAGACAGCAGTCACATTCAGGGCGGCTGAATCCTTTGCAGCCACTTTCATGTTGTAGGGAAGGGTCTTCACGATCCGTATCACGTTTGTGTCTGAGTTCGACAGTCTGCCCTCCACATAGATTGATGTCTCTTTCGTAAGTGAGCCGTTGTCAAACTCATATTCGCACGAGCTCAGACCCATGGCAGCGGCAGCCAGCAATACTATATATGTATAAAGTCTTTTCATTGTCTTCTAGAATTTGATGCCGTAGCTGAAAGTGGGTATTATGGGGATCACGCCCAGCGCCTGAGTGTAGTATCCTGAGATATCATTATGCCAGACGCCGTCCTCATCCACATAATTATCCCATTCCTGCTCGATGGTGGCCATTATGGCATTCATCCGGCAATAGACATTGTACACGCTGAAGTTCCAGATGCGCTCGTGTCCGTTCTTCTTGACCTTGCGGAAGTTGACGCCCAGGTCCATGCGGTGGTAGGCCGGCATCCTGATGTTGTTGGGACGTGCATATACCTCATCTACATAGACATAGTCGGATTGCCACTCTGTGCCCACACCATAGTGCTCTATCTTGTCGAACACCTTCTGGTTGGCCAGTGTGAACCAGTTGCCGTTGTTGTAGTTCCAGCCTATATAGCCGTCGATGTGGTCGTTGAACTTGTGGTTGGCCATAAGTGTGATCTTGTGGCGGTTGTCGCAGCGGTCGGGATACCAGTCGTAGTAGAACTCCTCGAAATAGCGCCTGCTCCAGGCGAGTGTGTAGTAAGCGGTTAGGTTGGTGTTGGGGTTGGGGTCGTATTCCACGCTGAACTCAGAGCCGTAGGCGATTCCCTTGCCGTCGATGAAGTCCGACTCCCATTTGTTGATGGGAGGGAAGATGTTGGCGGTGCCGTTGTATTCCCTCAGGTTATGCATCGACTTGTAATATCCTTCTATGCTCCACTTGAGCCTGCCTCCCACTGCTGAAGAATACACTCCCAGCGCGGCCTGGCGCGACTTCATCGGACCTATCAGGTCGGTGGAGGGCATCCAGAGGTTGGTGGGGAGGTCGATGTATGTGGTGGCCACCTGGTGGTCGTACTGGTTCATCACGCTGTATGAGGCGCGCAGCGAGGTGTTGTCGCCCAGCTGGTATTTCACCGAAACGCGGGGGTCCAGCATGTTCCAGAGCTTGCCTTTCGAGAGGAAACCCATATAGCGGAGGCCCATATTCACTCTGGTCCTCTGCCCGATCGACATCTCATCCTCTGCGTAGAGTGACATCTCGCCGGCATCATAATGGTTCTTTGCAGTGATGGTGGTGTCTATGAAATCCTTCATCTCTGTATGGATTTCGTTGAGATGATGGTACTGCTTTGCCTTGACGTTCGCACCGAAACGGAGATGGTGTGTGTCTGAAACAATGAAGCTCCAGTCGCTCTGGGCCGCCAGGTCACCGATATGCACGGCATTGGTTGCATCGGTCCCTTCATACTCCACCACTTCATTCTGCCTCATGTATTCATCGCTGTAACCGATGCCTATTGAAGAGTTGTAACGTGTAAAATATATCATGTTCCTGCCGTAGAGCCTGCGACTGAAACTGTTCTTCCACACAAGGCTTGCCAGCAGGTTGCCCCATCTGATGGTGCCGCCCGTCGTCATGGTGTTTTTGTAGGTGGGGTCGTAGTCGGGATTCTGCGGCCAGTCATACTCCCAATCCTCCACACCGATGCGGAACAGGTCCTGTCCTGTGTAGAAGTTGAGCGAAAGTGTGTTGTAGTCACTGAACTTGTGGGTGATGCCGGCATTGAAATCGCCGAAGTTGTAGCCTGCCGAAATCTTCTGGTTGTCACCTTCTTTTGCCATCCACCGGTTGACATACATCAGCACCGGTGTGGCGGGGATGTCTATCCAGCTGCGGCGTAGCGAGACGTTGAACGATGTCGAGCCGGGAATGATGGGACCTTCGAACTGCAGGCGGCCGTCCATCAGGCCGATGGAGAACGAGCCGTGGTATTTGTAGAAGTCGCCTGCCTTTGTAGATACGTCCACAACTGAAGAGAGCCTGCCGCCGTAGCGCGCCGGGAATCCGCTCTTGTAGAAGTCGGTGTTCTCCACTATGTCTGCATTGAATGAAGAGAAGAGGCCGCCGAGGTGGCTCACCTGGTACATGGGCACTCCGTCAAGCAGGAAAAGGTTGTCGTATCCCGTGCCGCCGCGGACATAGAAGCCGCTGAGCAGCTCTGTTCCGAATGCCACTCCGGGCAGCATCTGCAGCGTCTTTATCACATCGGGCGAGTTGAACAGGGCGAAGCCTTTCTGGAATTTCGAGCCGTCCAGCTTGGTGAGGCCTGTCTGTGTGGTGTTCTCGAAGTGGTCTTTGGTGGATGTGATGGTGGATGCGTCCAGAGTGTCTACAAGCTGGTCTATATCATCTGTATTCTGGGCTGCAATAGGTGCGTATGCCACAAGCATCATGGCAAGTACCAGCATTATCCTATTCTTCAGTATAGTCATAAATCATGTCGATTACTGCGCTGTCGGCATCACTGTCGAACTTGCGCGCGAAGCAGGCTTCCGAAGCGGTCAGGCTGTCGAAGTCATCCACGGTGAATGTCCTGGGATGCGGCGTGTGCTTCCTTTCCCAGACAATATACCGCGTCTTCTTGTCACAAATATAATCTTTAAATTCTGAATTCCAGGCAGTTGTCTGCACGAAAAACTCATCGGGAGCAAAGCTTCTGCGGTAGAACCGCACAATTTCTTCCCTGCGGCCCACAATATACCCTGCAAGGCGCGGGGTTACAGACACCCACTGCGAGCCTTTGCGGAAGTCTATCCTGCGGCGGTACCACTTGTGCATCAGTATCATCTTCTCAAGTGCGTGGAGCAGCTTGTTGACACTCTTGCGGATGCGGTACATCACATGGCTCCTGCCGGGCTTGTATCCGAAGTCGCGGGTGAAGATGTTGACGCATCTGACATGTGCGATGGTGAGGTCGTCCACCATTTCCAGGAATTCCTGTCCGTCGTGGGCGTTGAAGAACTCCATAATCTGCGAATTGCTCTTTATGGGAAGGTCCTGCCCGCTCAGCAGGTGGATGTGGCTGTATTCACGGCCTGATGCCAGCACTTGCGCAAAGCAGCATATCTCGGCGTCCACGATAGAGACATCGCCCCAGAAGAGAGTGCGGCGCTGCAGCAGCGTGAGGTTTGAAAAGCCGCTTTCCAGCCTCTGCATCACCCCGTCCGGCACCATGGAATCAGCATCGATGTGCAGATACACGTCAAACCTGCTGTCGTCAAGCCTTTCCAGCAGCCTGAACAGCATCTCCCACCTGTTGTGGGCCATCACCACGAATGCCTGCCTCTTCATCTAAACTGTCTCCCTGAATCTTGCGGGTATCCTCACCACTATCAGCCGCCCGAGCATAGAGGGCTTGTTCCAGGCATAGACAGGTCTGAACCACGACTGGATGCGGCGTGCGTACGAGATGGTCTTCTCCCAGTCATGCACCTTTGCCGTAGACACTATGTTGATTGTGAATGCCCTTTTGTGGAGATGCCTTTCGCTGCTGTTGAGCACCTTGCTGCCGATGTCGAGGCGGATTTTGGTACGGCGCAGCGAGCAGCTGCCGAAGTGGAACAGGTAGAGGTTCGGAACAATCCTGTAGTTGTGCCCCTTGACCCTGTGGAAGCCGCGTCCCCAGCGCACCGGAGCCGTTATGACAGAGGGCTTTGTATAGCGGGTGCAGAGAAGTGCGTAGCTGCGCTGCTCCAGGATGGGCCTGTCTTCCAGAAGGTCGGTTTCGCAGCGGAGATTCTCCCCGACATCAATTCCAAGGCCGCTCAGGCACACGCTGGTGCCGGCATTGCGGCTCAGAAACTCGGAAAGGCCCATTCCGCACTGCGGGTCGGGTATCAGGAATTCATCTACATCCACACCTATCACCATGTCATATCCAGATGCAAGCAGTTCCGCGGCGCGGTCAGAGAGAAAGGCAAGGCGCGCCTTCTCAAGCTGTACCACGTTGGCGGCCTTGATTTTCGGCTGCAGAGATGTGTTGCATCCTCCGCAGAAAGCCGGAACTTCCTGGTCATCTCCGTCAAAGTAGATGTAGAGATTCTCACGGCCGAGCTGGCCGCCGTAATATGTGACCCACTTCTCCAGGAAGAAATCATCCTTCCGGAGCATCGTGACAGCGCATATTCTCTTGTTTTCCATCCTTTTCAGTATCAAACGGGGCCGCAAAAATACACAAGCGGCACTATATAAATGCACAATCCGGCGAATTATTACACATTTTCCATATAAATTATAGGTAAAGTGCACAAAATTTCAAATCTTTGTGGTTTGGAATAAATTAGCCAAAGAAGCATCATGAATACATTGTTCGATAAAATCTGGGACAGCCACCTGGTGCAGAAGGTCGAAGACGGCCCTCAGCAGCTCTATATCGACCGTCTCTACTGTCACGAAGTGACAACCCCGCAGGCATTCGACGGCCTCCGCAACCGCGGCATCAAATGCCTCCGCCCTGAAAAGATAGTGTGCATGCCCGATCATAACACACCCACACACGATCAGGACAAACCCATAGAGGATCCCGTCTCAAAGAAGCAGGTGGACACACTTGCCCGCAATGCAGAGGAGTTCGGCCTCACACATTTCGGAATGCTTGACAAGCGCAACGGCATCATCCACGTGGTGGGTCCCGAGCGCGGCCTGTCACTTCCCGGAATGACCATTGTGTGCGGTGACTCGCACACCTCCACCCACGGTGCCATGGGCGCAGTAGCGTTCGGTATCGGCACATCCGAGGTAGAGATGGTGATGGCATCGCAGTGCATCCTGCAGCAGAAGCCCAAGTCTATGCGCATCAATGTGGAAGGCACTCTGGCAAAGGGTGTTACTGCAAAGGATGTGGCTCTCTATATCATGAGTAGGATGACCACCAGCGGCGCAACCGGCTACTTTGTGGAATATGCCGGCAGCGTGGTGCGCAACCTCACCATGGAGGGACGCCTCACTCTCTGCAACCTATCTATCGAGATGGGTGCGCGCGGCGGATTCGTGGCTCCTGACGAGACTACATTCGAATATATCAAAGGCCGCGAGAATGCCCCGGAAGGTGAAGAGTGGGAAAAGGCTGTGGCATACTGGCGCACTCTCAAGAGCGGCGACGATGCAGTGTTCGACCGCGAGGTGACATACAATGCCGCCGACATCGAGCCTATGGTGACATACGGCACCAACCCCGGAATGGGCATGGGCATCAGCCAGTCTATCCCCATGGCTGAGACAATGCCTGAAAGCAGCCGTGCTTCATTCGGCCGCAGCCTGAACTACATGGGCTTCCAGCCCGGTGAGAAGCTGCTCGGCAAAAAGGTAGACTATGTGTTCTGCGGGTCGTGCACCAACGGCCGCATAGAGGACTTCCGTGCCTTCGCATCGATTGCGGCGGGCCGCCACATCGCTCCCGGTGTCACCTGCTGGCTGGTTCCCGGCTCATGGATGGTAAAGAGCCAGATAGAAGAGGAAGGGCTTGACAAAGTGCTGGAGGCTGCGGGCTTCGAGATCCGCCAGCCCGGCTGCAGCGCCTGCCTGGCAATGAACGACGACAAGATTCCCGCAGGGAAGCTGTCGGTTTCCACTTCAAACCGCAACTTCGAGGGACGTCAGGGACCCGGCGCACGCACAGTGCTGGCCAGCCCCCTTGTTGCCGCAGCAGCTGCAGTGACAGGAGTAATCACCGATCCCAGAGAATTCATCTAACCGCTTCCGACCATGAAACAGAAATTCAACATCATAAAAAGCACCTGTGTCCCTCTTCCTTTGGAGAATGTGGACACCGCCCAGATAATCCCCGCACGCTTCCTCAAGGCCACCACA
>JAGHTO010000012.1 GCA_018065305.1 Candidatus Cacconaster scatequi
CCATCGCCACCCTTCCCAGACCGATTGTCCAGGGAGTGGCCACGATGTCCGGGGACACGCTCTTCATCTGGGGAGGTTTCGACCCCTCAGCGAAAGAAGCGGTGACCGGCGCTTATGCCCTTGACCTCAACACGGGAGAGTGGTCTTTCCGCGAATCGGACATTACCTTCGTCGGCTCCGCTCCTCTTGACGGATACGCCGTTGGAGGCTGCGACCCTCAAATCTTCACCACGGCTCTCAGTCTCTCCGGCGAAGAGCTTCACAACTATCAGATGCAGCCTGCGGAGTATTACAGATTCCGCGGGGAGCTTTTGCAATTCAGGGACGGCGGATGGACACAGATTGCATCTTCGCCGCACCTTGCCAGGGCCGGAGCCGCCGTCGCTTTCTGGAAGAACGGCATAGTATCGACAGGAGGCGAACTCAAACCGGGAGTCCGCACCCCTGAAGTTTGGATGATAACACTGGAATAAATGAAAACAGATTCGAAATTCTCAAAGATTTACCCCTGGGTGGTCGTAGGACTGCTCTGGATTGTGGCACTTCTCAACTATATGGACCGGCAGATGCTTTCCACAATGAGGGAAGCTATGCAGATAGACATCTCCGAGCTGGAATCAGCCGTCAACTTCGGCAGGCTGATGGCCATCTTCCTGTGGATATACGGATGCATCAGTCCCTTTGCCGGAGCCGTCGCCGACCGCATCAGCCGCAAATGGCTGATTATCGCGTCATTGGGTGTATGGTCGGCAGTGACTCTCCTTATGGGACACTGCACCACATTCAACCAGATTTATTGGCTGAGGGCCATTATGGGTATCAGCGAGGCACTTTACATCCCCGCTGCCCTTTCCCTGATTGCCGACTATTTCACAGGCTCGGCGAGAAGCCTCGCCATCGGCATCCATATGACCGGTCTCTATCTGGGGCAGGCCATCGGAGGCTTCGGTGCCAAGCTCGCTGAGGCATATTCCTGGCAGCAGACCTTCCATTGGTTCGGTATCATCGGTGTACTCTATGCAGTGGTGCTTGCATTCGCCCTCCACGACAAGGTGCGCACACAGGTTGAGGAGAATGCCGAAAAGATCAGCGTCGGGAAGGAATCCATTTTCAAGAGCTTCGCGCTCGTATTCTCCAACGTAGCGTTCTGGATAATCCTCTTCTTCTTCGCATCCGTTTCCCTTCCGGGCTGGGCCACAAAGAACTGGCTGCCCACGCTGTTCGCTGACAGCCTCGGCATCCCGATGTCACAGGCCGGCCCCATCTCGACCATCACGATTGCGGCTTCCTCATTCCTGGGAGTGCTGATCGGCGGTTCGATGTCGGACAAATGGGTAAAGAAGAACCTCAAGGGCAGGATTTATACCAGTTCCATCGGAATGGCGCTTATGATACCGGCTCTCATCTTCATCGGTATGGGACACGGAATGGGTGCAGCGATTTGCGCCGGTCTGTGCTTCGGAATCGGTTATGGAATGGTTGATACCAACAATATGCCGATTCTCTGCCAGTTCGTACCTGCTAAGAACAGGGCTACGGCTTACGGACTTATGAATATGACCGGAGTCTTTATGGGAGCAGTCATCACCAAACTTCTGGGCAAATGGGCTGACCAGGGCAATCTCGGCCTCGGTTTCGCCCTTATGGCGGCAGTCATCACGGTTGCCCTCCTGCTCCAGCTTCTGGTCCTCAAACCCACCTCCGACGACAAACAATAAATCTATGATTGTTCTTGCCGCAGGCTGAAGTCCTCTGAATGGTGACTAGCCGCCCTCGGCTCCAGAGGGAAGGGCCCAAGCTTGCGTGGGAGGGCCTGGTCACCTGAAGAGGACTTCAATCCGCGGCAAGAGAATTATAACAACATCTATATTATGGCAAATCTGAAAGACAACAAGTATTATCTTGAAGCGATTGAATTCATCAAGGCGAACGACCTATCTGCCCTCGCTCCTGGAAAGCACGTCATCGATGAGGGCAACGTATGGGTAAACATCGTTGAAACTGAGCTCCGCCCTGTGGAAGGAGCACTGATGGAAGCCCACAATGACTTCATTGATATTCACATACCCTTTAACTGCTCTGAGAGTTACGGAGTCAAAGGTCGCTCATCCTGCCGCCTGCCCAAAGGCGAATTCAACACCGCCGATGACTTCATCCTGTACGATGACGAGCCCGACGCCATCCTGACCAGGGCCGCCGGCACACAGACAGTCTTTGAACCTGACATGGCCCACGCCCCTCTTATCGGCACAGGCCGCATCCGCAAAGCCATCGTCAAGATACGGGTAGTGGAATAATCCGAGTAGTGGGGCCCGGCTTCCTGAAATTCGTTTGGAGATATTATCTCAAAAATACGCTGCATATTTGACATCACGACGCCTAACGAGGCAAAATCGCCGCGTTAGGCGTCGGTACCATCAATTCACGCTCCCATTTGACGGCTTTGGTTCCAAACGAATTTCACGAACTCTCGTTTCCATCCTTTGCGGCCAATCCTTCCTAAATGATGGATTACCTCCATGGAAAATTTATTTTCACTCTCCGAAAAAATAGCTCTTACTTCCAAGGGAGATTGACCTTTATTTCCTGGAAGAATTAGCCTCTCCTCCCTGGGAAGACTGGTATTTACTCCCCAGAAAGATTGGTTTCATAGCGAGTGAACTATACAAAGTCTTTTACCTCCTCATACACAAGGCCACACAGACGGACAATCTGTTTTGAGGAACTGTTGTACATTGATTTCAACCTTTTGGCCAACAGAATACGCTGCTTTGTATCAAGTCCACGCAAACTGGCATTCCCGAACATTTGCATACTTTGTTCGTCTCTATGCTGTTTCAGTTCCTGTAACGGAAGGCTAAGTCGTGAAATCTCTCCACCACGGGACTCCACATCCATATCCTTCGTCTTAAAGAGGAAATAATTGAAACTTTTGACCGTCCTGAAAATATTCTCTACGAGATCTCTTGCCACATATTCTCCGGGGAATACCATCCCACCAATCACCCTGGCATTCGGGAACTCTCTATCTTTTGTCTTCAAAAAAGACTGGATATCTTTCAGCAACATGCTTCCAAGTTCTTTTACACCCGCTGACGACAGAAACAGCGGCGAAGTCCACAAGGTATCCTTTCTGAAATATAGCGAACCACTGGACCAGGGGTAATCCCACGGATTGAAATCAAGTCCAGCAGCATACGGATTGCGAATCACATAACAGATGACGGTTTTCAGATAAGTGTCGGTATCAATTTTCTGGACACTGATTTCAACACCCTCCATCTTATGCGATGTACGGTACTTGTGAGCCATGTCTATCGACAAGCGTCTCACATATTCATGGACAAACCTGCGGCACTCGTCAAACTCTCCATATAGGACAAAATGCACATGCGTGCTCATCAGACAAAAAGCAAGGATTGAAACATTGAAGCTAAGCCACACCACAAATATTTTGTTCATTGCATCACGGAAATCCTGGTCGCTGCAAAACAGAATATCCACGGCATTACCGTCAGTACTGAAATGCCAACAATTATTGATTTGTTTTTCCTGACCTTTTGAAAAGGGGATTCCAATGCCCAGATCCGATTCAATCTGCCCGATTCGGCTTGATTCATAATTCACCATACACTAATCTTCCGCCTCTTATGGCCGAATACTACGAAGATACAATTATTTCGGTTTTTCCTAACCTTTTCGGGAAAATATTTTCCTCATCGCTGTCATCGTAAGGAGCCACAATGTCATTGTCATCAGATACGAATCAGAGCCTTCGTAAAATTCGTTTGGCGACGAGAAGCCTATTTCTGGGCATCTATGGCATATTACAAATCCTAACGCGGCGATTTTGCCTCGTTTAGACCCAAAATCATCAATATACTTCACTCAATGCAAGTGCCGTCGCCAAACGAATTTAACGAGCAGCGGCTAAGACATCTGCCCTTTCCCTAATAAAGTTCCCCGTTGCAAAGTTCACGTACAAGTTCAGGAAACAGTCAGCAAAGACATCAATCATATCCCTCAGTACAATTCCTTACGGCACAAATCCACGACGAGGCGTACGTATCCGGCAACGACTGCCGCTGCGTTCGCGTTTCCTTTTTCGGCCGATGACTTCGGGTGGGCGCCGATACCTGTACAGTCTGTAACCTTGGACCAGTTCCTGGGAATCCAGGCAACCTTCCTGTTGAGGCCGTCGACTGCGAATTTCCTGGAAGCGCCGTCACCGGCATATTCCATCCTGACAAGTTCGGGATAGTAGTGCATCAT
>JAGHTO010000034.1 GCA_018065305.1 Candidatus Cacconaster scatequi
GGCAAATACTTTCTGAACAGCCTCCAGATATCCGAAACCGTTCCGTTTGTCGGGAAGAAGATAACTGCCCTCCACCCATTCGTTCCAGGCATTTATCATCACGAACTTGGGCTGGGTGGCAGAACGGGACTCGGCGAATTCCTTGGCTTTCTGAAGATAGATGCCGAAATTTTCAGGGGTGGCATTGACCAGAGTGACGTCATCAGCACCTTCGGCAGGGAATCTTGGTGTATCATCCCAAGCGATGGACACACAAGGAAAATAAGGCATATCGATTTTCGCAGCCCATTTGTCGCGTTCTTCCGCGGCTCTTTGCGCGTGAACGAGATAATCGGTATTGAAACAGCCCATATTATAATAAGCCCAGCTGTCGATGCCGACAACCTCAGCCTGCTCCATTCTGCTCTTGCAGAGTTCATCGGAATATACAGGACCCCCGCCATCTATCATCTGGACGTTGAGCCCGGGAAAGCCTGCCTTCCTGACTTCAGAACGGAAGTAATCCATAGCGGCGCGGGCATTTTCGACGGATGGGAAACTCTTTACGAAATTTTCTACGCTGAACATTCCGAATACGGGACACCCGTCTATCTTGACGTAATTGGGTTCGTGGAAATAGAGTCTGATGACACGCTCCACGATTTTGGGCCAGTCTTCAGGATTAATGGCTCCAGTCCAGAGCAGGTCAGTCCTGTCTCCCCACTTATGATAATTCCAATAGTTGTATTTCACGTCATGATTGGCCCACATAATGTAAAAATCCATCTTACCGTGTGAAGGTGCCTTGAGAAAACCGTTGTCAAGAGCGCTTTCGAGATAAGGTCCTCTGTCGAACCAGTACCAGTCATAGATAAATGTATTCACACCATATTTGAGCGCTGTCTGAATCCACTTTTCCACCACTGCCGGGTCATCGTCCATTTCATACCCCCAAAGAGGTTCTTTAGGCTGGTAGTGTCCGTCGAATCGCGGATTTCCCTTCTTGATAACCTCCCATTCCCCTATTCCTTCCTCCCAAAGCCATTCGTGCGCTAAGGAATCGTCGTGACAGGAAGGCCAGATGAATGCACATACGTGACAGTCGAAATTATTGCCTTCATTCGTTTCAGGGCTGCCGCAAGATATAAGGGAAGACAGCACGGCTGCTAAAATTACATTTTTTCTCATACTTGGATATTTTGAAAGCGAGGACAGTATTGTCTTGCCTATCATATTTCGTGTTGATTTTCAGAAGCTGACTTAAACAGCTTCTCAATTCAGAACACAAAAATAGTCCTTTCCGATGAGTTCTCAAAGGAAAAGGTTCGGAAAGACCCGAAGGCACTTCAGTAGGCGGATGGCTCGCCAGGATAGTTGAGCTTTAGAAGCTGTTCTGACTTTGTCAAAGGAGAAGCATCCATCGATATAAGGCCTGTATGTCAATATGTTGTCCCGGCCTTGATTTCTTAATTACAGTTGGTGACGCGTCAGGCTCAATGGTGCGGATGGACGTGCGGATGTTGTAAATTCTCAGGACTTTTCATAAATTTGAAGATATATTGTTTATAGGAATGAATCGGACTATTATCTTTTTGATGTGTTCGGCTGTCTCTGTATCCTGCTCTAAAACGCCGGTGACAGAAGCCGGCAGGACCGCATCCTGGGGCGACCAGGGCAACGGCACTTATATCAATCCTATCCTCGCAGCAGACTATTCGGACCCGGATGTGATACGCGTGGACGACACCTATTATATGGTGGCATCAGATTTCCATTTCATGGGTATGCAGGTGCTCAAATCCAAGGATATGGTCAACTGGGAATATATAGCGCAAATCTACGACAGGCTGGACGCTCCCCGATACGATGAGTTTGAAGGATACGGCAACGGCTCCTGGGCTCCCACGATAAGATACCACAACGGGAAGTTCTTCATGTTCGTCTGCAGTCCTACCGAAGGACTGTGGATGAGCTGCGCCGACAAACCTGAAGGCCCCTGGAGCAAGCCTATTCTCGTACACGAGGGTACCGGACCCGGATGGGAGGACCCGTGCCCGTTCTGGGACGAGGACGGCCAGGCTTACCTCGGCCACAGCCTAGTAGGCGCCGGCCCGATTATCCTTCACAGGATGAGTCTTGACGGGACCCGTCTTTTGGACGAAGGTGTTGAAATCTATCGCGGCCCCGTAGCCGAAGGAACCAAGATACACAAGATAGACGGAACATACTATTTCAGCATACCGGAAGGAGGTGTCACCGAAGGCAATCAGGTGGTTCTCCGTTCCAAGAGCCTCTACGGCCCGTTCGAGAAGAAAATAGTCCAGGAGAAGGGCTCCACGAACATCAACGGTCCTCATCAGGGGGCTCTTGTGGATACTCCGGAAGGAGAATGGTGGTTCTACCATTTCCAGGATATGGGAGCGCTCGGCCGCGTCGTGCACCTGCAGCCGGTCCACTGGAGCGAAGGATGGCCGGTGGTGGGCATAGACATCGACCGGAACGGCATAGGGGAACCTGTCTACTGCTGGAAGATGCCTGTGGAGGGCAGTACGGTTTCAAAGCCGGCCACCTCCGACAGCTTCGAGTCTTCCGAACTCTCGCTGCAGTGGCAGTTCAACCACAATCCTGTCGATGAAGGATGGTCGTTGAGCGAAAAGCCCGGAATGCTCACTATCCACGCACTCAAGGCGGAAAGCTTCAGGTCGGCACGCAACTCCATCACTCAGAAACTGATGGGCTATGTTGGAAACGTGACAGTCCGTATGGACGTGCAGGATATTGCCGACGGGCAATACTGCGGCCTTGCCGTGATGGGTGACGCAGACCAGCTGATAGGCATACGCCGGACCGGGAATGTGCTGGAACTCCTCCGCACATCCTGCGACGAAGACTCCCCTACCGCTCTCTCCGAGCCGTTCAAAGGCAAGTCCGTATGGCTGCGATTCAGTTTTGACATTCACAATGAATCCTTCGAACTCGAATACTCCGCTGACGGCAAGGAATTCAAGGCAATCGGAGGCCTGTTCAGCATAAGCAACGGATACTGGAAAGGCATACGCCCCGCACTATTCTGCTACAACGTGCTGAAGGACAAAGGCGCCGCCAGCTTCGACGACTTCACGATGGAGTTCAATTGATTTCCTAAGGAAGACTCGCTGGAACACTGGAAGGTGAAAAGCGGGCACAAGAGCGGCAATTGCTTTATACATTTTTATGAAAAGAAGATATCTATTAATACCTTTCCTGCTTCTGTCCGGTGCAGTAGGCTGTCCGGCGATGGAATACCATGTGTCCAAAACCGGTAATGATTACGCACCGGGGACCAGTTCCCAACCTCTTCTTACGGTGAACGCCGCTGCTCAGCGAGCCCTTCCCGGTGACACCGTAACTGTACATTCGGGAGTCTATCGCGAGTGGGTCGATCCTATGTACGGCGGAAATGCTGAGGATTCAAGGATTCTCTATCGGGCAGCCGAAGGTGAAACCGTCGAACTCAAGGGCTCGGAGATTGTCAAAGGATGGAAGAAGTCGAAACAACTCGGCAAGGACATCTGGACTGTGACCCTCCCTGAAACCTTTTTCGGGACCTTCAATCCGTTTGCGGAGGATTATACCGGTGACTGGCTGTTCCCGCCTTTCACCCTGCATCTTGGCGAGGTGTTCGTCAACGGTGTCTCGATGTACGAGGCGGCTTCCATTGATGCTCTCAGGGAGGTCAGGAAGAGTCATCGTGACCCGGAGGGAACCATGATGAACTGGTATGCTGATGTTAGTTCCGGAAACACTACTATCTATGCTGTGTTCAACGGAATGAATCCAAATGAAGAAGAAGTTGAGGTGACCACCAGGCCCACCTGTTTCTATCCTTCCCGTGAAGGAATCAACTACATCACTCTCAGAGGCTTCAGAATCAGTCAGGCTGCCACGAGATGGGCGGCTCCTACTGCGGAGCA
>JAGHTO010000004.1 GCA_018065305.1 Candidatus Cacconaster scatequi
TCACCGATGACTCTGTCGCACATATTGATGGCGTCAAAATAGCCCTGATCCTCGTGACCGTATTTGTGTCCGGCGTGGTCAGTCTCGTCAACTGATACGAACAGGAATTCGGGCTGGTCTTTCAGATATGTGTCGAAAGCCTTTTTGAGAGTCTCCTCGCCATTCGGGCAATTCTCCGAGTAATCGAAGGCTTTCATATTGTACATACGGGTCTGTCCGGTCCACTCGTAAAATCCGTAAACCTTTGCATCGGGACGCTGTTCCTTGACCACGTCGAAGATTGTAGGGAACTTGCCTTCGGCATTGTGGACAGCGGGTTCAATCATACGGGTTTCGTATTCCCAGCCATTGTCGGTTACACCGTGCATTTCGATGGGGGCTCCGGAGAGCATACACATCCAGTTCTGGGAAGATGAGGTTTCGCGTGCAACACGAGTGTGGAGAGAAACGGCTCCGTTTTCAATCATATAGTTGAAAGTGGGGGTTTCGGCTCTCTGAAGTCCTACCGCACTCAGTGCGTCAAGACCGATGAAAATTACGTGTTTCGCTTTGGGAGTCTTCTGTTGATGGCAACAGGAAGCGGCCACCAGTGCCATACAGAGGCAGGCGGCGGCAATGGTTTTTAATTTCATAAGTGCTGTTTGTATTTTTGGATTAGAATAATTCCTTATCCTTGATATCCTTGACCCGCAACTGGATGTTGGCTATGCCGCGATAGTAGTTCTCCGCTATGGAATAGCAAATGTCCACAGGGTTGCCGGCGTGCATGTGGTCAAAGTGTTCGGCAAGATTGAAGGCTATTGCGGAGACGTGGTGATAAGGCTCGTCCTCCTGAATCAGTTCGAGCTTCAGATGTTTGGGCTCCGGCCTTCTGGAGCCGTCATCCGCATCCGTCATACCGACTTTCCTTCCGTTGCCGTTGTCATAGACGTTCTCGGTGATGAACACCGGAGACTGATTCCCCGGCCCGAAAGGCTGGAATTGCTTGAGCAGACGGAAGAATTTGGGGGTTATCTGGTTGAAGTCGAGGTATGAGTCAATCGTTACAATCGGGGTGAGGTCGATGTTTGAAATTTTAGCTGCGACATCTTCCTCGAAACGGTGGCAGAACTTTTCAAAGTTCTCCTCTTTAATAGTCAGTCCCGCTGCGTACATATGACCTCCGAAGTTTTCGAGCAGGTCGGCGCAGGATTCAATTGAGGCATACAGGTCAAAGCCGGCCACAGATCTTGCGGAACCGGTAATGAACCCGTTGGACTTGGTCATCACGATTGTGGGCTTGTAATATGCCTCCACGAGGCGGGATGCCACAATGCCCAGAACTCCCTTGTGCCAGGAGGGATTATATACTATGGTAGCCTTCTTTTCGCTGTATTCGGGATTGTCACGAACCATTTCGATGGCTTCGCGCGTAATCTCGCGGTCAATTTTCTTGCGGTCGTTGTTGTGCTCGTTGATGGCTTCCCCGATTTCGCGGGCGTCATCCTCGTCGCGGGCAGTCAGCATATCCACTGCTGTCCTGCCGGATTCCATACGGCCAGCCGCATTGATTCGGGGGCCTATCTTGAAGACTATTTCGTCAATGGTAATCCGGTGTTTCTCCAGTCCTGAAAGTTTGATGATGCTCATCAGCCCCTTCCGGGGATTTTCGTTGAGCTGTTTCAGCCCGAAATATGCCAGAACCCTGTTTTCTCCGGTGACGGAGACGAGATCGGAGGCGATGCTGACCACAAGCAGGTCAAGAAGGCTAGCTATCTGTTCGAATTGGATTCCGTGGCTTGCAGAATATGCCTGGACAAGTTTGAAACCAACACCGCAACCGGACAAATCATCAAAAGGATAGGTGTCATCCTCCCTTTTCGGGTCGAGCACCGCCACTGCGGGCGGAAGCTCTGAATCAGGGAGGTGGTGGTCGCAGATAATCACGTCAATCCCGAGAGATGCGGCATACCTGACTTTCTCTATGGCCTTGATGCCGCAGTCCAAGGTGATTATCAGGCTGCATCCGTGAGCTTTGGCACAGTCAATGCCTTTGTACGAAACGCCATATCCCTCATCATATCTGTCGGGGATATAATACTCTATCTCCTTGGTGAACTGGCGGAAAAACGAATATACAAGAGAGACGGCCGTTGTTCCGTCCACATCGTAATCTCCGTATATGAAAAGACGTTCCTTGTGTTTTATCGCTTCGTCAAGCCTCTTGACCGCCTTTTCCATATCTTTCATCAGGAAGGGGTCGTGAAGCATCGACAAATCGGGGCGGAAGAATTCACGGGCCTTTGCGAAGGAATCAATGCCACGCTGGACCAGCAGGTTGGCAAGAATCTGGTCGATGCCCAGTTCCTGCGCAAGCTGGCGGACAATTACAGGATTGCCCTGTTCCTTGACGTTCCATTTCTTCTCTATGCCCATATCTTGAATATATCGACTTAGAACGGCAGGTCGTCAGTCCCTTCGTCAGACAGATCTGCTGAGGATACGAAAGGTGTTGTCTGAACCGGTGCGGGTGCAGGGGCAGGAGCGGCGGGTGCAGCGGAATATCCGCGGTCCATCTGGACGGGGCCTTCATTGCGGCGGCCAAGCAGTTGGATTGCCGTGGCTCTGATTTCCGTTGCATAATGCTTGTTGCCTGACTGGTCATCCCAGGTTCTGGTCCGGATTGCTCCCTCCACGAATATCTGGGTGCCTTTGTGGATATAATTTCTGGCAAGATCCGCCAACTGTCCCCAACCGATTACGGTGTGCCATTCGGTCACCTCCTTGGATTCGCCGTTGCGGTCCTTGAATCTTTCGTTAGTTGCAAGAGTAATGGTGGCTACAGATGAGCCTCCTTCCAGATGCCTGATGTCGGGTTCCTTCCCTACATTTCCAATCAACAGAACTTTATTCAAACTCATAACACAAAATTTTGATAAAGGTACGAAAAATTAGCGACGTTCGAAATTTTATTTGCAATTCCCGACAGCAGAAAAAAGCGTGCCGCAATTAAAAGTTAATGATATTTATTGAAGATTGAAATTGTTGAGCAGGGAATCAAGGGATTTGTTTTCAATTCCTTGCCTGAGGGCCTCTTTTGCCGACCTTTCCGCATCGATGATGAGTTCCCTGAGATACTCTTCCAAATCCGTCGATGCCGGAAGATTCATCTTCTTTCTGATTTTGTAGCGCTTGTTGTAGAAAGTGGCCGGGTGGTCGTACCCGTAGGCGAGGCTGATTTCTGCCGATGAAAGTCCTATTGACAGCATACCGCAGAAATCGAGATCCGACTGATTCAAAAGAGGATACTTCTTTTTAAGACGGGTCAGCATCCCGTGGCAGTATCTGTTTGAAATGGGTGTGATCTGTCCGGCCAGAGTATGGATGTTGGAATTTCGGAAAGAAAAATTCTTTCTCAACCTTTTCATCAGGAGCGCACTGTTCTCCCCGCTTGCCGCGAGTGAGGTCATTATCTCCAGAATGACGGTAACCACGGAGTCGATAGCTCTTGTGTCACCGAATTCAAGTGCGTTGATGTGAGTCAGAAGGCTCCGTATCTGGTTACGGAGATGGACGATTTTAACAAACAGCAAACTGCAGATTAGCAGAAGAGCAAATAGAAATGACAAAAAAAACGATTGTTTTCATATTCATAAATGAGCGCGGAATTCGCTTAAATTCTGCATGTCAGGAAATTGTCCAGTCATAATGCGGAATCCGGAAGCCGCCTGCCCCACAAGCCATTCCGTCCCCGGAAAATATTTGTACCCGGGCTCTTTTCCGTGGGGAGACAGTCCCGGATTACGGTAGTTGGCTTCAATGACCGTTTTCCCCCTAAGGTCAAGGCTCAGAATATCGGAGGTTACAAGCGGCAGGGTATGGACAAGGATATCGAATCCGTATCCGGACATTTCTTCGCAATCCAGATGCAGGGGCTCCATCCATTCTGAAGTCCGGCAGAATTGCTGTGCCTTTCGGAAATCCCGGTTTGCCACCCCGGTGGGAAAATTCAGGATTGCGGATGCGAGCGCTGCAGCTTTTCCCGCTCCTCCGCAGCCTGTGACGAGAACCCTCGGGATGCGGCCAAGACTGGTTGCCGCCTTTTTCAGCAATTCCTCCACGGCAGTACAGTCGGTATTGTAGGCTCTGATTCCGCCGGTTTCCTTGACAAGGAGATTCGTGGCCCGGAGAATGGCTGTCCGGGAGTCTGTACTGTCGGCAATCAGGAATGCCTTCTCCTTGTATGGGGCTGTCACGTTGATTGCATCATAATGGCTTTTGAATTCGCTGACCGCCTCCTCGAAAGTCTCCCTTTCAATAAGGTCGTAGGTGTCGGCGGACAGGGGATATCCCGCACGGAACAACTGCGGGCTGAGGCTGTGCCCGATGGGGCTTCCTATCAGTCCGAAACGTTTCATTCGGATATAATATTTCTCTGTCTCACAGCTTCGAAGCAGAGGATTGCCGCAGATACGGAGACGTTCAGGGAGTCCATCATACCTGCCATTGGAATTCTTATTTTTGCATCTGACCTCTCTCTCCAGAAGTCGGTGAGACCTTTGTCTTCCGTGCCGAATACCAGCGCTGTTCCGCAGGTCATATCGGTGTCATAATAGAGCTCGGAGTCCTGCAGCTGGGCCGTCAGAATTCTGATACCGGCCGATTTGATGACGGAGAATGCTTCCTGCGAGGTGCAGCAGACTGTCGGGACGCTGAAGATTGCGCCGAGACTTGCCCGTATCAGATTCGGGTTGTACAGGTCCGTCAGAGGGTCACAGATGAATACGGCATCCACACCCGCCGCATCTGCAGTGCGGAGGACCGCCCCGAGATTGCCCGGTTTCTCCACACTCTCCAGAACCAGGATTAGGGAATTTGCAGTGAGAGACAAATCTTCCGGAGCTGTGTTCTTCTCTTTCATCACGGCTATGATTCCTTCCGTCCCTTCCCGATAGGCTATCTTGGTGTACACCTTATCTGTCACTTCGTAAACCGGACAGTCCGTATTCTGCGGGACTTTGCTTTCGTTTGTGCAGAATATACCGACGGCCTGAAAACCGCTGGCGAGGGCCCGTTCTATCTCGCGGCGGCCTTCAACTGCAAAAATCCCGCGCATACGACGCTCGCGGGATTTTGTCTCAAGGGTCACCAGATCCTTGATTTTCTGATTCTGCAAAGACGAAATTAACTCCATCTACTCCTGTGATTCGTTCTGGGTTGTCTTTGTCACCTGAGGACGCATCTGGGGGAAGAAGAGGACATCCTGAATGGTCGTGGCTCCTGTCATCATCATCGTCAGACGGTCAATGCCCATTCCGAGACCGGATGTAGGGGGCATACCATATTCAAGCGCACGGACGAAGTCCATATCTATATACATCGCCTCGTCGTCTCCGGCGTTCTTCAGTCGGGCCTGCTCGTTGAATCTTTCAAGCTGGTCGATAGGGTCGTTGAGCTCACTGTATGCATTGGCAAGTTCCTTTCCGTTTACGAAGAGCTCGAACCTCTCGGTCAGGGCCGGGTTTTCGCGGTGACGCTTCGTGAGAGGACTCATCTCAACCGGATAATCGGTGATGAAGGTGGGCTGTATCAGGTTCTTCTCGCAATATTCCCCGAAGATTGCATCAATGAGTTTGCCTACACCCATCTCCTTCGATACGGGGACATTTAGATCTGCACATACCTTGCGGAGGGCCGTTTCATCCATTCCTGCTACGTCGACACCTGCATACTCTTTGATGGCCTCAAGCATAGGAAGCTTGCGGTAGGGGGCCTTGAACTCGATTTCGTTGCCCCATACATCGAATTTGGTCTTGCCGTTGATTGTGAGGGCAATCTTTTCCAGCATCGTCTCCACGAAAGCCATCATCCATTTGTAGTCCTTGTAGGCTACGTAAATCTCCATACAGGTGAATTCAGGATTGTGGGTACGGTCCATTCCCTCGTTGCGGAAATCTTTCGCGAATTCATAGACCCCGTTGAAGCCTCCAACTATCAATCTCTTGAGATACAGTTCGTTGGCGATTCGGAGGTAGAGAGGAATGTCCAGTGTGTTGTGGTGGGTTATGAAGGGGCGGGCAGTGGCTCCACCGGGGATTGACTGGAGGATGGGGGTCTCGACTTCAAGGCATCCGTTCTCGTTGAAATATTCCCTCATTGTGGCGATTATCTTGGCCCTCTTGACGAAAGTCTCCTTTACCTGAGGGTTGACTATAAGGTCCACGTATCTCATACGATACCTCAGTTCGGGATCGGAGAAGGCGTCATACACTTCGCCCTCCTTTTCCTTGACGATAGGGAGGACTCTGAGGGATTTACTCAGGACGGTGAGATTTTTGGCGTGTATTGACAGCTGGCCTGTCTGGGTAATGAAGGCGAAACCTTCAATGCCGATGACGTCGCCTATGTCGAGGAGTTTCTTGAAGACGGTGTTGTAGAGCGTCTTGTCCTCTCCGGGGCATATCTCATCGCGTTTCACATAAACCTGAATGCGGCCCGTACTGTCCTGAAGTTCGATGAAAGATGCGGCGCCCATAATGCGGCGGCTCATCATACGTCCTGCTATGACTACTTCCGGGAAGTTGTTTTTCTCAGGGTCATACCCCTCCTTAATCTGTTGCGCTGTCGCGTTTATCTTGTATTCGGCGGCGGGGTAGGGCTCTATGCCGAGCTCCCGGAGTTTCGCAAGCGATTCCCTTCTTCCTATTTCCTGTTCGTTGAGATCTGTGAATTCCATTTGTATTCCTATTTGCAAACCACAAATTTAGTGTTTTTTTCGTAAATTTGATATTGGAAACAGCGGACATCAACCAATCCCGATATGAAAAAAATCATCACAATCGCTTTAATTCTAATCCCCGTGATTATGACAGCACAGACAACAGAATTCAAGAGACCCAAAATCACCGGTATCGTACATATCGGCATCTTTACGGAAAAGGCTGTGAGCGGCACTCCGTCTCCATCCACCTATGGCCTACCTCTCCGCTACGATGGAGATATGACACCTCTGCTCTACTAATATCAGGGTTATTTCTTAATTTTGCGGTATGAGAACAACAACCATACTATTCATTGCATTGCCAATGCTGTTTCTATGCGCATGCGACAGGACTACAGTAAAGGATTATCACTTTGACGGCAAGCCTTCCGAAGAAGTGCTTTGCAACTACCTTGACCGCGCCATCACAATGATGGGGCTTCTGACCGACTCCTACCCCGACAAGGATGCCGACATCGACTTCATAGTTGAGACGGGCACCAAATTCGTGGGCCGTGCCGTGTGCATCTGGGGAGGTGAAAGCAGTTTCAACAACCAGGAATGGCTCGCAAACGCCAAAGCCTATGCGGCGAAAGTACACGAGGCCGCACCTGACGTGGTTCTCCAGGGATGCTGCTTCGAATATATGACTCGCGGGGTCGAGTCGCTTTCCATACCGGCCTGGGCCTTCGAATCCCTCGGCCTCCCGGTTGAGCAGAGGAACTTTGATATGGAAGCTATGCTCTACCCCGACGGATCATTCGTGGGTCACTGGGATGACGGCAACAGCGTCCCCGACATACGTCAGACCGAGACACAACTGTGGTATTCGTTTCTCATCGGTCACTTTGTGGAGATGGGCTGCGAGGCCGTACACCTCGGCCAGACTATGCTTGTGGGGGCTCAGGACAAGGAATGGAAAGCCTACGACGAGTTCCTCTCGAAGATGCACGCATATCATGACCCCAAAGCACGCCGCCACTATGTGATGTACGACGCACACGCCGGAGAGGAGGGGATGTTCACCCCCGACGGACGCAGTGTTCTGGACTACAACGCATTCCCCATGCGCATAGAGGAGACCCCGGAGAACGGATATCTCACCGCGAGGCTCAGGCCCGGATTCACCGACGCGATGTACGGCACCTATCCTCACCCATACCTGGTGGAATTCGACAACTATGGTACGAGCGGCCATCCCGGCAAACCGTCCGACCGCAGCAACCCCGATCTACCCTTCTGGGAGCAGATATTTATATGGGGGTACGACGAGATAACCTGGCTTTACACCTTACCCGAGCAGCAGAGGCAGGATTGGCTCAGATATGCATTCCACTGGATCAAGGAAAATGACCCTTGGTGCCACCTGCAGATGCCCGGAACGAGAGGCAAGGCCCGTGCGATTGCACCCACCGAAAACGTTCCTGACGGAATGAACCTGACGGAGACGATTAAGGAACTCTGGAACGAGTAAGCAGTGAGCGATTGCAAATAAAGCGCTAAGCAGGGATTAGTCACGGCTTTGCCGAGCCTTTTCCCTTCCTCCTCGCCGGAGGGGCCCTTGCAAGATGGGGGAGGGTGATTCCTGTAAATGTATTCGACCGACATCAGCTGCCTTTGGCGGCTGCTTTGTTTGTGTAAATAGAGGTGTCAGAATGAGAGCGAGCTTTCATTCTGACACCTCTATTTACACAAACAGCCTCGCTTTCGCGAGGCTGCCGGTCTGATAATCATCATCTTGCGGAGAGAGAGGGATTCGAACCCCCGGAGGCTCTCACCTCAACAGTTTTCAAGACTGCCGTAATCGACCACTCTACCATCTCTCCAATCGGACGACAAAGATATGCAATTATTTTTTATTCTTCCAAGATTTTTTGCACAAAACTCAGGATTTGATAACTTTGTGTCATGCCCAAATCATTTCTTGCCAGTTGTATTGTGTGCATTGCACTCCTCTACGGGTGCAGTGGCCGGGGAGGCGGAAGACAATCTTTCGACAGAGACGGGACTGTGGCGTCTTCGCAAACAATCAATTATGCTTCCGGGTTCATCATCGAGGAATGTGACGGATATACCAGGGCCATCCTGCGTGATCCCTGGGACACCGCGCGTGTCCGCAGGACATATCTCATTGTCGACCGCAGTGAATCCCTGCCGGGCAATCTGCCGGAAGGCATACTCATCAGGACTCCCATCCGCAAGGCAGTGGTATACACCACCACGGTCGCATCTCTTATTGAAGAGGCCGGCTGCATAGAAAATATATGCGGGATCTGCGAGACGGAATATGTCACTTCGAAGGAGGCGCGAGGCCGTATCGGACAGGGGCTCATTGCTGATATCGGACCGTCCACCTCCCCGAATGTCGAGAAAATCGTTGAGATTGAAGCGGATGCAATAATTGCATCTCCCTTTGAGAACAGCAGTTACGGCTCTGCGGAAAAGTTAGGGATTCCCATCATAGAGGCTGCGGACTATATGGAGGAGACGCCTCTCGGCCGTGCCGAGTGGATTCGGTTTTATACTCTTCTTTTCGGGAAGAAGGAGGTGGGGGATTCCCTGTTCAGCCTTACGGAGGCCCGGTACAAGGCTCTCAAGGATCTGGCTCGAAGTGCCGGAACCAGGCCTACGGTGATGCTGGAGAGAAAATATGGCGGGCAGTGGGTTCTTCCGGCGGGACAGAGTTATGTCGCTACGATGCACTCCGATGCCGGAGCGGACTATATATTCAAGGATGAGGAGGGACGCGGAGTGACCTCGCTTTCATTCGAGACGGTGCTGGACCAGGCTGTGGATGCCGATTTCTGGATGTTGAAATATAATGCACCGGCGCCTATGACGTATGGTGACATCGAGGCGGAAAACCCCCGTTACAAGGCATTCGGCCCTTTTGCCAGGCACGCGGTATATGCCTGCAACACGGCGACTTCCACATATTATGACGACATAACTTTGCACCCTGATGCAATTCTGGCGGATTTTATCCATATTTACCATCCCGATTTGTTGCCGGACCATAAACTGAAATATTACTTCCCTCTCAAATGAACATGCGTTTCAACAAGAGCAATCTGCGGATATTGATTCCCTGCGTCGCGCTGGCCGCTCTGTTTCTGGCAAGCCTGATATATGGGGCGGTGCGCATTCCCGTGGGGGACGTCCTAAGCATTCTGACCGGAACATTTGAAGGGAAGGCCACCTGGCAGAGCATTGTCCTCCAGTCTCGGCTGCCTCAGGCTATAACTGCGGTGGTGGCGGGAGCGGGGCTTGCCGTCAGCGGGCTGATGCTTCAGACTCTCTTCCGAAATCCTCTTGCGGGTCCGTCAATCCTCGGAATCAGCGACGGAGCGAATCTGGGAGTGGCCATAGCGATGATTTATCTCTCTGTCAGCAGCTATCTGTCAATCATTGCCTCAGCTTTCATAGGCGCCGGTTGTGTACTGTTGCTGATTATCCGTTTCTCCGCAAAGGTGAAGAGCAACGTGATGCTGCTTATCATCGGCATAATGATAGGTTATCTCGCCTCTTCCGTGATTTCCATCCTCAATTACAGGGCATCTGCCGACAAGGTCCACCAATATGTGATGTGGGGGATGGGGGATTTCAGCGGTGTGTCTCTTGACAAACTGCCCTGCTTCGCAGCCGTAGCCGGGTCCGGGCTTCTGATGGCGGTCCTGCTGATAAAACCTCTGAACGCCCTGCTTCTCGGAGAGACTTACGCAGCGAATCTGGGTATCAACATCAGACGTGCGAGAATCCTTATTCTGTTCTGCACTGGCATACTTGCGGCCACGGTCACGGCATTCTGCGGTCCAGTTTCATTCATCGGTTTGGCTGTGCCGCATATCGCCAGGCTAACAACGGGCACTTCGAATCATAACCGTCTGGTGCCGGTTACAATCCTGACGGGAGCCTGCATCGCGCTGCTTTGCAATCTTCTGACGATTCTGCCGGGAAGCAACCAGGTGCTGCCTCTCGGGGCAATTACACCGATTATCTGCGCACCCGTAATAATATATGTCATAGTCAACCGCAGAAACATTCACTATTTCAATTGAAAAATGACGGCAATTGAGACACGCAATCTTGCGATAGGATATGACAGGCCCCTTTACTCTGGAGTGAATCTTACTCTGCAACAGGGCGAACTGGTCTGTCTTCTCGGTCTCAACGGGGCGGGCAAGTCGACGTTGCTCAGTACGTTGTGCGGTTTCCTCCATCCCATTGACGGGTCGATGAAGATTATGGGAAGGCCGACGGAGAAGATTCATCCTGAAGAACTCTCCAAGGAGATGGGAATCGTGTTGACGGAGAAGGTAAATGCCGGGGGTGTCACAGTCCGGGAACTTGTCTCGATGGGCCGATATCCCCATACGGGTTTTTTCGGCAGGCTGACGGACCGGGACAGGGAGATTGTCGACCGGGCGCTGGAGTCGGTCGGTCTGAGCGGCTTTGAAGCGCGGCATCTTGGGGAACTGAGCGATGGTGAACGTCAGAAATCATTCATAGCCAAAGCTTTGGCTCAGGAATGTCCGATAATAATCCTGGACGAGCCGACGGCATTTCTCGACATTACCAGCAGAATGGAACTGATGGTGATGCTGCGGCAGCTTGCGGACAGGGAAAACAAGGCGATAATAGTCTCCACTCACGATTTGGACAGCGCACTCCAGAGTGCCCATACCCTGTGGCTGATGGACAAGGGCGACGGCGGTCCGGAGCGATATGGGACAATCAAATGCGGGACACCGGCCGGGTTGGCTGATGACGGAACTATGGAGGCCTTCTTCAGCCGCGGACCGTTGCGGTTCGATCCTTCGGCCGGCAGGCTGATTATTGATACATCTCCTGATAATATTTCAGATAGTCTCCGGAGGTGACGTTGTCCATCCATTCCTGATTGTCAAGATACCACCTGACAGTCTTTTCAATACCCTCTTCAAACTGGAGCGAGGGCTCCCATCCCAGTTCCTTCTGGAGCTTGGATGAGTCAATTGCATAGCGCAGGTCGTGACCGGCACGGTCGGTGACAAAGGTTATGAGGTCCAGGTCTTCACCCTCCTTGCGCCCCAGAAGCTTGTCGACGGTCCTGATGAGCACCTTGATGATGTCGATGTTCTTCCATTCGTTAAACCCTCCGATATTGTAGGTCTGTGCAATCTGTCCCTTGTGGAAAATCAGGTCGATTGCCCTTGCGTGGTCCTCCACATAGAGCCAGTCGCGCACGTTTTCACCTTTGCCGTACACGGGCAGGGGTTTCCGATGCCGGATATTGTTGATGAAGAGAGGTATGAGTTTCTCCGGGAATTGGTAGGGACCGTAGTTGTTGGAGCAGTTGGTGACTATGGTGGGCAGTCCGTAGGTGTCGTGGAAGGCCCTTACAAAATGGTCGGAACCTGCTTTGGAGGCACTGTAGGGGCTATGGGGCTGATACTTGAGCTCTTCGGTGAAGAACGTTTCCCCGTATGCAAGGTGGTGCTCGCCGGAAGAAGCCTTTGTGGTGAAAGGGGGCTCGATGCCATCGGGATGTGTCATCTTCAGGGCACCGTACACTTCATCCGTGGATATGTGGTAGAACCGCTTGCCCTTGAATTTCTCCGGGAGTGACTCCCAATATGCCTTGGCGGCCTGAAGCAGTGACAACGTTCCCATCACGTTGGTCCTTGCAAATGTGAACGGGTCTTTAATGCTGCGGTCAACGTGGCTTTCGGCGGCAAGGTGGATGATGCCGTCCACGTGCTCTTCCTGCATCAACTTAAGCACGCCGTCGAAGTCGCAGATGTCCATCTTCACGAACTTGTAGTTGGGCTTGTCCTCTATGTCCTTGAGATTGGCGAGGTTGCCTGCATAGGTGAGTTTGTCGAGGTTGATGATTTTGTAATCTGGATATTTGTCGACGAACAGGCGTACCACATGGGATCCGATAAATCCCGCTCCGCCGGTAATCAGAATGTTTCGTTTCATATTTTTGTTTGTCATATCAGTTTTATCAATACAGGGAGATGGTCGCTATAACCGTTCTCGAAACTGTTTCCGTAGTAGCTGCACTTCGGTACCCCGTGGCTCATCATAAAATTCTTCCTGAATATCTCGCAGTAATGATTGCGGTCAATTCTGCAAAGGTTGAGGCCTTTGGCGGAGGACTGAATCAGATTGTGGGAAACTATTATGTTGTCATACAGCACCCATCTGTGATTGTGCAGGCTCGTCCCTCTTCCTTCATCCTCAAGGAGCCAGCAAGGATTGAAATATTCTCCCTCCGGTATATTGTATATTGATTTGTGAGCCCTGAGCAACTTGGAGAGGGAGTCGTCCGACGGACTGTCGTTCATATCTCCCATTATCACCACCTTAATGCCGGGAAACTTCTTTCTCAAATCTGCGGCGTGATCCCGGACCGTCTCGGCTCCGGCTCTCCTGAAACCGGCCGATGCGGCAACTCCCGCTCTTCTCGAGAGGAAGTGACAGACGTAGAAGGCGAACATTTCCCCGTCGAGATAGCCCCAGGAGGCCAGAATGTCTCTTCCGATGTATTCTCTCCCGCTGCGAAGAACAAGTTTTACCGGTTCACTCCCGAGAGGGGTGTATTTGTCGGGGCGGTAAAACATTCCGACGTCCACGCCTCTGGCATCATTCGATTCGAAGTGGATGGCCTTGTAGTGAGCTCCGGCCATACGTTTCTGTGCGGCGAGGTCCCGCATTACTCCGATGTTCTCGACTTCCGAAACGCCGGCAACGCTTGGGAACCCTCCGTACGAGGAAGCCACGGCTCCGAATACGGCGCTCAGGTTCTGTAGTTTGAGCATGTATTTCTCACGGGTCCAGCGCTTGTCTCCCATGGGGGTGAACTCATCGTCATCCTTCACCGGGTCGTCAATCGTGTCGTACAGATTCTCCAGATTGTAGAACATTACCGTCTGCGCCATGGCTGTTGTCATTTCTTCCTCCCAAATTTACATAAAAATATTGTTATATTTGCATCGGTGTGGATACGGCGATAGTCATATTGAATTGGAACGGGGAGAAGATGCTTAGGAAATATCTTCCCACCCTTGTCTGCAATACCACTCTGAAGGATTCATTCATAGTCATTGCCGACAACGGCTCTACGGATGGCTCGCTCTCCTATGTCGAAGCGACATTCCCGGAGATACGGATTATACGTTTCGACCGGAATTACGGCTTTGCCGGCGGTTACAATCGCGCTCTTCGGGAAGTTGACGCAGATTACTATGTGCTTTTGAACAGTGACATGGAAGTGCCGGACGGATGGCTCGATCCGCTTGTGTCATTTATGGAATCGAATCCCCAGGTCGGGGTATGCCAGCCCAAAGTCCTTTCCCTGACGGAGAAGGACAGTTTTGAGTATGCCGGTGCGGCGGGCGGCTATATTGACCGCTATGGCTATCCGTTCTGCCGCGGGAGAATCCTTTCATTTATTGAAAAGGACGAAGGACAGTATGATACGCCCAAGGAGTGTTTTTGGGCTACCGGAGCTTGTATGGTGGTGCGCAGTTCGCTTTTTCATCACCTTGGAGGTCTGGATGACAGTTTCTTCGCCCATATGGAGGAGATAGATTTCTGCTGGCGCGCAAAATTGCTGGGTTATCAGGTATGGTGTGTGCCTCAGTCGAAGGTATATCATCTCGGAGGAGGGACTCTTCCGAACAATTCACCGCACAAATTGTATCTTAACTATCGGAACAACCTGCTGATGCTTTACAAGAATCTTCCGGAAAGCATCCGTTCCGGCCGTATTTTTGCACGGCTTTGCCTTGACGGAGCGTCTGCCGCGGTCTATCTTCTGACTTTCAGGTGGAGTTATTTCAAGGCTGTGATCAGGGCACATACAGATTACCGGAAGATGAAACGTGGAATCGAGCCTTCGCCGGTGGAGGAGGAACGGAACAATGTGGGATACTATCCGCACAGCATTATTCTGCAATTTTTCCTGAGCGGACGGAAACTCAGGTATGGAGGTCTGCGGTTCTGATGTAGGAAAACAAATTAATCTCAAATATTATGAAATCACTACTGAAATTTTCTTTTGCCATTGTTGCATTGATATGTATGATGGCATCTTGCAGCGAGAAGGAGTCGAATCACATCTATCAGGCCGGGTATCAGGCCAGTATGGAGAATAATGATGACGGCAAGGCGAGGTATGGGATGATTACATCGTATATCGAGAGTGTCGACAAGGATTACTTCAGCAAACAGCACACATATTTCGGATATGAAGCCGATACCGATGCCGCTGCCTGGAAGGACTTCTTCAATACCTGCCAGAAGATTGACACCGCCTTTGTCAGAGATCTGCTGGTTGACGGAGAGCAGTTCCATCTCATGCTGTATGAAGTAGCGGGTGAATATTACAACCAGAAAGGGGCCTTGTCCTGGATAATGCCTGCCAAGACCTCCGATGCCGGTAACAATTAAAAAAGGATGGCCGAGGCCATCCTTTTTTAATTGCGGATTGAAAGAAATATCTTATTCCTCTCCGACAACCTCTACGTTTACCGTAGCCTTGATGTCTTTGTAAATCTTCACTACAGCCTGATAAGTGCCGACCTGTTTGATAAGAGGTTCACCGACGAGGGTGATGTTCTTGCGGTCACAGTCAAATCCGGCGGCAACGAGAGCTTCGGCAACTTGAATGTTGTTGACACTTCCGAATACCTTGCCTTTCTCGCTCACCTTCGTGGCCAGTTTGACAGTTGCACCTTCCATCTTGGATGCTACGGCCTCGGCCTGAGAGCGGAGGGCGGCTTCCTTATGGGCGCGCTGCTTCATGTTTTCAGCGTGAATCTTCTTGGCTGTGGGGGTTGCCATAATGGCAAGGCCCTGAGGAATCAGCCAGTTTGCTCCGTAGCCGTTCTTTACGGTTACGATATCATCCCTGTTACCAAGGTTCTGAACGTCTTGTTTAAGAATAACTTCCATAGTACCCTCCTTTATTTGAGCATATCAGTTACATAAGGAAGAAGTGCGAGGTGTCTTGCTCTCTTGACAGCCTGAGAAACCTTCTTCTGGAATTTGAGTGATGTGCCGGTCAAACGGCGGGGGAGGATCTTGCCTTGTTCATTGAGGAATTTCTTCAGGAACTCGGCGTCCTTGTAGTCGATGTATTTGATACCTGCTTTCTTGAAGCGGCAGTATTTCTTCTTCTTTACCTCTACGTTTACAGGATTCAGATAGCGGATGTCATCGTGTTGTGCCATTTGTATATCCTCCTTTATTATTCGGCAGACTCCTCTGTAGCGGGAGCTTCTGCTTTGGTTCCGTTAATCTTGGCGCGACGACGCTCTGCGTAAGCGATGGCGTGCTTGTCCATTGATACAGTCTGGAAACGGATGATACGCTCATCACGCTTGTACTGTGTCTCGAGAGTCGAGATGAATGCAGGATCAGCCTGAAATTCGATAAGATGGTAAAAACCAGTGGTTTTTTTCTGGATAGGGTAGGCTAGCTTGCGCAGACCCCAGTCCTCTTCGTACACTACCTTGCCTCCGTTCTCGGCAATGAGGCCTGTGTACTTGGCAACCGCTTCCTTCATCTGAACATCAGACAAAACGGGAGTTGCAATGAAAACGGTTTCGTACTGTTTGATCATTTTTTGATTTGTTTATTAATAAAGCCCTTCGGGATTTTCCCAAAGGGCTGCAAATATAGTGATTATTATTAAAAAGACAAAATTATTTCTCGGGAGCGTTTTCGACCACGGCGGTCAGGAATTCCCACCATTTGCCGACGGACTGAACGTGGCATCTCTCTGCGGGAGAGTGAGGTGACTTGAGGGTCGGGCCGCAGGAGATCATATCCCAATGGGGGTATGCCTCACCGAGAATGCCGCACTCGAGACCTGCGTGAATTGCCATTACAAGGGGCTCCTTGCCGAAAAGTTTCTTGTATTGGGACTTCATGGTCTTGAGAATCGGCGAGTCAAGATTGGGGCTCCATCCGCTGTAACTGCCGTCGAACCAGACCTTCGCGCCTGCAAGTTCGAAAGCGGCGCGGACTGCCTCTCCGAGATCTTCCTTGAGACTGTCGGTGGCTCCTCTTAGCAGAGTGTTCACGGTGATTTTATCTTTACCTGTCTTGACAATCGCCAGATTGTTGGAGGTTTCGACAAGTCCTTCAATCTCAAGGCTCATCCTGTCCACGTTGTTGGGGCAGGCGTAGAGGGCCTGTATGAGTTTCTTCCCAGTGTTGCCGGCAATCACGTTGCGGATGCGTGAGGGTTCGACGGTCACCGCAAGGTCGGCATCTATCTTACGGAGTTCGCTTTTCAGGGTGGCGGCAATCTCTTCCACGGTCTGTTTTGCCTTCTCCACTTTTTCTTCGGGCACTGCAATCACAGCGTCGGCTTCGCGGGGGATGGCGTTGCGCATATTGCCTCCGTCAAAGCTCGCCAGCCGGCCCTTGCAGTCACGGACGAGGGGAAGGAGAAGCCTTGCCATAGTTTTGTTGGCATTGCCGCGGCCTTCGTTGATTTCCATTCCGGAATGACCTCCGCGAAGTCCTGTGACAGTTATCTTCAGGGCTTTGTACCCTTTGGGGATTGGTTCTGTCCTGTATTTGAATTCCACGTTTGCATCAAGCCCTCCGGCGCAGCCTACATAGAGTTCGCCTTCTGTCTCGGAATCGAGATTCAGAAGAATGTCCCCGTGGAGAATGCCCGGTTTCAGAGCTTTTGCTCCGACCATTCTGGTCTCCTCATCAACGGTGAAGAGGGCCTCGAGGGGGCCGTGCTTGATTTCTTTTGATTCAAGGATGCTCATTGCGGCGGCGATGCCCAGACCATCGTCTGCTCCGAGGGTTGTGCCGCAGGCATATACCCAGTCGCCGTCCTCTTCCTTAACTATGCGGGTGGAGATGGGATCCTTGGTGAAGTCGTGCACCTTGTCGTTGTTCTTCTGAGGTACCATATCCATATGGGCCTGCAGGATGATGCCTTTGCGGTTCTCCATTCCGGGAGTGGCCGGCTTCCTTATTATCACGTTTCCGCATTCGTCCTTGAATGATTCAAGGCCGATACCTTTCCCGAATTTCACGAGGAAATCCGCTACTTTCTGAGTGTGTCCGCTGGGGCGGGGTATTTGCGTAAGAGCGTGGAAATTGTTCCACACGTTTTCCGGTTTGAGCTTGCGAATAGGCATAATATTGGATTATTTGTTTAACAGAGTGTTGATGGGGAACGAGAATTCCTGCCCCAACTGGTATACGGGGAAACGGGTTTCAAAAAGGGTCTTGCCGGAATCCACGACCTTGCAAAGGACAACGGCGGGAATGCGGTAATTGATTAAAGCCCCTCCTGACGATTTTGCTCCGGATGTGTTTACGGTACCGGCGTCTTCGGCGGTCAGTTCAAGGGATATAACCCGGCCCTGAGCAGCGGAGGCACTGACAAGTCCTTGTTTGTCAGCTATCTTGAAAGCGGAATATTTGTTAACCCCTTTTTTGGGGATTACATCGAATGATACTTTTTGAACGGAGGTCTCGGTGATGCCGTAGAACAGGCTGAGGTATTCCTCCTCCATTCTGTTTAGTTCGGTTACGGCTGCATTCATGGCCTCTCCGCTGAATGTTGCGTCCGTGTCACCCGTGATGATTTGTGTTTTCCGTTCGCGGATATTGAAAATAGCCTTGGCGGCCTCTTCTGCCTTTTTTTCCAAGGATTTCTCCACTACCTGACTCTGCTGGACGCCAACCTTTTCAAATCCTGTTTCGCTCTTGACCAATCTGAAGAGAGTTGTGGTCGCTCCCGCCAGATTGCCTTCCGGGTCTTTGCCTATGAAGGCTTCCGCGCCGGCCTGGCTTGCAAATCTGAACGGAGTCTGTTTTCCGGTGTAACTGTCTGACATCACTATGAGACCCTGGCTGCAGAACTGCAGGAAGTTTGAAGAGACTTTCTCGGACAGGTTGATGGCATATCTTTCCGCCGGATCGGCTTCCACGTATGGCGTGACGGTTATATCGGTGATGATGCATTCATTGAAAGAGGAACGTTTTGCGTCATATCCGAGATATTTCTGTGCATATTGGGCATACGGCCCGGCAGTGAATACCTTGTACTGAGCCTCGACGGTGAGTGTCACGGTTGTACGGGGCAGAGCGTAAATCACGGACCCGTTCGGAACGGACTGGGCGGACAATGCCACGGAAAAGGCAATTAAGATTGCGGATATGAATATCTTTTTCATGTTCTGATAGGGTTATTCAAGTACTTTTGCTATTTCATCGCAGATGGCTTCCCCACGCAGGTCGCGTTTGTATATGGTCCCGTCCGGAGCAAAGAGCATAATCTGGGGGATTCCGGAAATTCCGTACGCATCGGTGGCGGTTTTGTCATCCCCGACGAAAATCTGGTTCCACTGCATATTCAGTTCTTTCATCGCAGTTCTTGTCGCACTGTTGTCCCCGTCCCATACGGCCACTCCGACAACAGTAAGTCCCTTGCCGGAGAACTTTTTGTAGGCTTGCCTTATGTTGGGAACTTCGCGTCTGCACGGTCCGCACCAGGAGGCCCAGAAGTCAACCAGAACGTATTTGCCCTTCCCGACGAAATCGGAGAGTCTGACGAATTTCCCGTCCGGAGAGGCTCCGTTGAAGTCGATGAACATCTTGCCTTCGCAGGATGCGGCTTCGGCGACTTTCAGAGAACGGATGCGGGCCACCGTGGTGTTGCTTCTTATGAAGTCGGCACATCCGGAGAGCAGGCTGTCAAGCTGCTCAAGGTTTATGTCGTAGATGATTTCCTTCAGCGCTGCGAGACCGATGTAGTTGTCTCCGTTTGCCTTGATTGTCTCAATGGCAAGTCCTGTGATGGATTCGGAATAGGCTTCTTCGGCCGCATCAAAATCCGCTTCGGACAGCGTTCCGGCCTTGAGGCGGTCGTATTTGACCATTATGGAATCTGTCAAAGTTTTGAATTCGTCGGAGAATTTCTGCATCTTTTTGTTGATGTCCCTGCCCTTGACGGACTGGTCGTCCAGATTAATTTTTGTGGTTCCCTCTTCGGGAATGAATGATGCGTAGAGCTTGTGCTTGACGGCGGGGGCGTCTATGAATGACAGCATAACCTGCTTGCAGGTCTGGCTGTCGGACGTTCCGCTGATGGTGAACTGACCGTTGTCGATGGCAACGGTGTCTTTTGCTCCGCTCACCATATCAGTGACGATGATGGCCGCTCCGGGGAGGGTTGCCAAAGAATCTTTCACCGTGCCTTTGAGAACGTAGGTGCCATTGGAGGTGCATGATGAGAAGAGCAGAATGCATAAAGCCGGAATTGACAGAACCTTTTTCATTGTAGTGTTGGATTTATCTCTATAAATATTAACTTCCTGACCTGCAAAACTAATAATTTTGCCGACATTTTCAAAATTTGCTATATTTGCGCGCCGGAAAGTGAACGGCTTGTAACATAGGATTTTCCAAATAATAAATTATAATGAAAAAATCTTTTTTGATTGTCGCAGTATGCGCATTGGGAGTAGTTATGTTTGCATCGTGCTCCGCTCAGACATCATCTGAAAAACAGCCCGCAGGGATGACCAAGGCTGAAGTCGATTCCGTCAGTTATATGCTCGGCTACAACCTCGGCCGTTCAATTACCTATTCGAATATGGGTTCCCTCAGCATCAGCAAGATTGTCGAAGGCATCAAGGCTGCCGGCAATGGCGTTGAAATTTCCCAGGAGGAATTCTACGGTGTGGTCAACGGATTTATGGAGAAGAGGATGAAACTCGTCGGAGAGGAAAATCTCGCAAAAGCTGAGAAATTCTTCGCATCCAATGCCGGTTACGAAGGTGTGAAGACTACTGAAAGCGGTCTTCAGTACAGAATCGAGCGTGAAGGCGGCCTGAAAGCTGCAAGCGAGAAGGATACGGTTGAGGTCAACTACGAAGGTACGACTCTTGACGGTGAAGTCTTTGACTCTTCTTACGAAAGAGGTGAGGCTGTGACATTCCCTCTCAACAGAGTGATACCCGGCTGGACGGAAGGAATGCAGCTTGTCGGCGAGGGCGGTGAAATCACCTTGTGGATTCCCGCGAATCTTGCATACGGTGAGCGTGCCCAGGGTGACAAGATCGGCCCCAACGAAGCTCTCAAGTTCAAGGTTGAGGTAATCAAGGTTCATCCTTTCATCGAGAAGACCGAGGCTGCAAAGTAATGTATTCGATTTGAGGGTCACGCGCCCAGTATGTCATCTGGCGCTTGGCATAATGACGGGTGTTGCGCTTTATCAGGCGCAACACTTCTTTTATGTCAATATCCCCGTCGAGGTATTGGAATATCTCCTTGTATCCCACGGTGTTCAGGGCTGGCATTCCGCGGAAGGGAAGAAGGCTCCTGACCTCTTCCACCAGTCCGGCTTCGAACATCGCATCCACCCTTGAATCGATACGCCCGTAGAGTTCCTCCCTCGGACGTACAAGACAGTACTTTTCTATTTCGAAATCGCGTTTTTTTGCCGGGGAGGTCTTGAAATCGGAGAATTTTCGTCCTGTTGACAGGGTGACTTCCAGAGCTCTGACAACCCTCTGCGGGTTGGCTATGTCAATCTTTGCATATGATTCGGGGTCGAGAATCCGGAGGTCGTTCCTCAAAGATGCGACTCCTTCGGTACGGACTCTCTCTGTCAGTTGCTCCCGCAGTTCGAGATTCGCCGGAGGGAAGTCGTCCAGTCCGTTGCACAGGGCATCGACGTACAATCCGCTGCCGCCGGTCATCACGATGGTCCCGTACTCCTTGAAGAGCTCTTTGAGAAGTTGGAGAGCTTCAATCTCGTAGAGGCCGGCCGTGTAGTGTTCGTCCGGATTTTTACAGGCGATAAAATAGTGCCTGACTGCGGACAGCTGCTCCGCCGTTGGCTGTGCCGTGCCAATTGCCATCCCCCTGAAAAGCTGTCTTGAATCGCAGGAGACGATAGGGCACCGGAGCTTGAGGGCCAGAGATATGCTATAGTCTGTCTTTCCGACTGCGGTCGGCCCGAGAATGACCTTGAGGGTGGACATTACTCGTTCTCGTCGTAAATCTCCGCACCATCCTCATCATCACCATCCTCATCCTCATCCTCATCGTCATCTTCCTCATCCAAATCTTCATCTTTTGCCGGGCCGGAGGAGCGGGGGATGAGATTCTGAACAGCTTCGTAATCCTCATAGGTGGTGGAGAACTGCTCGGGAGCGTGTCCTTTTTCGTCAAGAAGCATCGGGAAAATGCCTGAGGTCAGGATGCTCTCCTCCCCTTCGAACACCAGTTTGATGTAGCGGTTGTTGCGCATATCGTAGAAGTAGCGAATTTCAGTCTGGCCTTTTTCCACCAGAGAACTGAACGAAACGCTGTCCATCGCGCCGTCTCCCATATCGAACAGGCCGTATTCGCCGCACAGCGCGCCTTTTTCGTCGTACCCCTCGAACATCACCATCTGATCCGGGGCGAAGCCCAGGTCTCCGAGGATGAAAGCATTGAAATCGAAGAGGTTCATATCGCCCTTCACGGCATAGACCTTATAGAAAATCTTGCTTTGCGGTATTGTTGCCTTGAATTTTAAAATCATCTTCAAAAGGATTTGTTATGCAAATTTACGCTTTTTGCGTACATTTACAACATGATTTTGACTTCCGACAACTATAAAAGCATTGCCGGGATATCCGAGGGATTGTACAAGGATTTGGGAAGCAAGTTCATAGCTCTGGCGTATCCGGTTGAGACCGAGGAGGAGGCCAAAGGGATTGTCAGTGCGGTGAAAAAGGATTATTTCGATGCGCGCCACCATTGTTTCGCGTACCGTATCGGCAGGGAGGGCGAAAAATGGCGTGTCAATGATGACGGGGAGCCATCTTCCACCGCCGGCAGACCCATTTACGGTCAGATTCTTTCCGCCGGGTTGAGTGATATCCTCATCGTGGTGGTCCGGTATTTCGGAGGGACAAAACTCGGCGTTCCCGGACTGATCAAGGCTTACAAAAGCGCGGCGCAGGATGCGATATCGAATGCTGTGATTGTGGAAAAGATTGCGTCGGAACAGTTTACCGTTAAGTTCGGATATGAGAAGATGAATGACGTGATGAAGACTCTCAAGGAGATGGGGCTTTCCCCGAAGGGTCAGGACTTCGATCTTGAATGCAGCCTGGACGTTGATGTCAGGCTCGGTCTTGTCAAAGATTTCATGGAACAGTTGAAATTTTGCCAAATAATTCGTAAATTTGATAGATTTTGAAAAACTAATATGAAAAAGGTTTATAACTTCAATGCGGGCCCGTGCGTTCTGCCGCAGGCCGCAATAGATGCCACAATCGAGGCTCTCAAAGATTTCAAGGGTACAGGGATTCCGGTGATAAGTGTTTCCCACAGAACGAAGGAGTGGGATGCGGTGATGGACGAGTGCCGGAGTCTGTGGCGCGAACTTCTTAATATTCCTGATACACACGAAGTGATTTTCCTCGGAGGCGGAGCTTCTCTCCAGTTCCTTTACGTCGCGATGAATCTTCTTGAGAAAAAGGCGGCCTATCTTGAAACAGGTGTGTGGGCAAAAAAGGCTCTCAAGGAGGCCAAGGGGCTTGGAGATGCATACGCAATAGCTTCTTCCGCCGACAAGACCTATTCCTACATTCCGAAGGGGTATGAGATTCCTTCCGATCTGGATTATTTTCATATCACGACGAACAATACCATCTACGGCACGGAGATAAAATATGATATGGACTGCCCTGTCAACCTTGTGGCGGATATGTCGTCCGATATAATGAGCCGCCCGGTTGACGTTTCAAAGTACGCCTTGATTTATGGAGGCGCGCAGAAGAACGTCGGCCCCGCCGGCGTCGCTTTTGCAATCATCCGCAAGGATGTCCTCGGAAAGGTGAGCAGATATATCCCCACGATGCTTGACTACCGCACCCATATCGACGGCCTGAGCATGTTCAATACTCCTCCTGTGTTCGCGATTTTCATTATGAACGAAACTCTCAAGTGGCTCAAGGGCTTGGGCGGAATTGAGGCTGTTCATAAGCTGAATGAGGAGAAGGCGCGTGTACTTTATGAGGAAATTGACAGGAATTCCCTGTTTGTGGGTACTGCCGCCAAGGAGGACCGCTCCATAATGAATGTCTGCTTCGTGATGGCTCCCGGCAAGGAGTCTCTTCAGGACGAGTTCTTTGCTTTCGCCAAGGAGCGCGGAATGGTCGGAATCAAGGGACACCGCAGCGTTGGAGGCTTCCGCGCTTCATTGTACAATGCCTGCCCCGTAGAGGCTGTGAATGCTTTGGTCGCCTGTATGCAGGAATTCGAGAAACTTCACAAATAGTAGCAGGCTATGAAGATATTGGTGGCGACTCAGAAGCCTTTCGCAAAGGCTGCAACTGACGGAATAATCCGCATCGCGGCAGAGAACGGACACAGTGTCACTCTGCTTGAAAAATATGAAGGGCAGGAACAACTGATTGCTGCTGTGGCGGATGCTGATGCACTCATAGTCCGCTCCGACAAGGTGACGGCGGCTGTCGTCGAGGCTGCTCCAAACCTGAAAATCGTGGTCCGTGCAGGTGCCGGATTCGACAATCTGGACCTGGAGGCCTGCAGTGCACACAAGGTGGTGGCGATGAACACACCGGGACAGAATTCCAACGCAGTGGCGGAACTTGCCATCGGACTGATGATATATATGAACCGCAACCAGTTCACTCCCGGCACTGGCCGTGAGCTGAAGGGTAAGACAATAGGAATTCAGGCATACGGCAATGTCGGCCGTCTGGTGGGTGCTCTCGCACAGGGATTCGGAATGAAAGTCCTTGCCTTCGACCCCTTCCTGAGCGCGGAAAAGATTGAGGCTACGGGGGCGGAGGTCGCCTCAAGCCTTGAGGAACTCTATTCAAAATCCGATTTCGTTTCCCTCCACATCCCCGCAACCGAACAGACAAAAGGTTCGATAGGATATGATTTGGTTTCGCGGATGCCCAAAGGTGGATGCCTGATCAATACTGCCCGCAAGGAAGTGATTGACGAAGAAGGACTTGCCAGGATATTGTCCGAGAGGGAGGATTTGCGGTATGTGGCTGACGTGGCCCCTGAGAGGGCTGCTGAATTCGCTGAGAAATTCGGAGCCCGGTATTTCGCTACACCCAAGAAGATGGGCGCCGAGACAGCCGAGGCGAACGTGAACGCCGGTCTTGCGGCCGCTTCCCAGATTTGCGGCTTCTTCGCCACGGGCGACACGAAATTCCAACTAAACAGATTCTGAGTATGGTAAAGGTAAAACCTTTTGCGGCGCTTCGCCCTCCGAAGGGAATCGGGAAGGAGGTATCTTCCCGCCCTTATGACGTGATGAATTCGGCGGAGGCGAAAGCCGAGGCGGGAGAGAAATCCCTGCTGCATATAACCAAACCTGAGATTGACTTTGACCCCATTGCGGGAGAAAGCGAACAGCGCACTTACGACAAGGCCGTGGAGAATTTCAAACTGTGGCAGAGCCGCGGATGGCTTGTGCGAGACCCCAAGGAGTGCTATTACATATACGCTCAGACTATGGAAGGACGCACGCAGTACGGCATCATCCTTTGCGCGCATACCGATGACTACGCAACCGGCGCCATCAAGAAACACGAACTGACCCGCAAGGAGAAGGAGGATGACAGGATGGTTCACGTGAACATCCAGAGTGCCAACATAGAGCCTGTCTTTTTTGCATATCCTGATAATCCGGAACTCGATGCGATAATGTTCCGTTACATAGCGGGCGTGCCCCAATATGATTTTATTGCGGACGAGGATGGCTTCGGACATAAATTGTGGGTGGTGGACGACGATGCCGACATCGCCCGTATCACTGAGATTTTCGGTGGAGTGAATGCTTTTTATGTGGCTGACGGACACCATCGTACAGCCGCAGCTGCCCGTGTGGGGGCATTGCGGCGTTCCGAAAATCCAGCCCATACGGGACAGGAGGAATACAACTGGTTCATGGCCGTATGTTTCCCCGACAACCAGTTGAAGATAATGGACTACAACCGCGTGGTGAAGGATCTGGGAGGCCTCTCCGAGGAGGAGTTCCTCTCCCGCCTTTCCGAAAGTTTCGAGGTTGAACTGAAAGGGGAGGAGATTTACCGTCCCTGCGGGCTCCACAATTTCTCGATGTATCTCGGAGGAAAATGGTACAGTCTCACCGCAAAACCCGGAACTTACGATGACACCGACCCTATCGGGGTGCTTGACGTGACAGTGTGCTCCAATCTGATTTTCGACAGAATCCTCAATCTTGGGGATCTCCGGACGAGCGGGCGCATTGATTTTGTCGGCGGCATCCGCGGACTCGGCGAACTGAAGCACAGGGTGGACAGCGGGGAGATGGCCGCGGCATTCGCGCTCTACCCCGTATCTATGAAGCAGTTGATCGATATCGCCGACAGCGGGTCGATAATGCCTCCCAAGACAACCTGGTTCGAACCCAAGCTCCGCAGCGGGCTTGCAATACACACTTTCTGAAACATTTATCATCTAATATCAACATTATGACAAAACAAAAAACCAACATCGTAGCAATCGTGACAATGTGCTTCATTTTCGCGATGATTTCATTCGTCACCAATATGGCTGCACCTTTCGGAAACATCTGGGGGCACCAGTACAGCTGGGCCGGAATGATGGGTAACATGATGAACTTCGCCGCATACCTCTTTATGGGTATCCCTGCCGGTAAGATGCTTGTCAAGGTGGGTTACAAGAAGACAACCCTCATCGCTCTTGCAGTAGGTTTCGTCGGAATCTGCGTTCAATATGTTTCCAGCTTCAGCGCTCTGGCCGGCAGCGCAATCTACGTTTACCTGCTCGGAGCCTTCATCTGCGGCTTCTGCGTATGTATGCTTAACACTGTTGTCAACCCTATGCTCAACATCCTCGGCGGTGGTGGAAACAAGGGTAACCAGTACATCCAGATCGGTGGAACTCTGAACTCCCTGACCGGCACTCTCACCCCTCTTCTGGTGGGTGTCCTCATCGGAACGGTAAGTGACTCGACTGCAATGTCAGACGTTTCTCCTCTCCTTTTCATCGCAATGGCAGTCTTCGCAATCGCCTTTGTCATCATCAAGTTCGTCAATATTCCCGAACCCGCTCAGGAGCGCAAGGTCGAGAAATACGAGAGCAGTGCCTGGCATTTCCGCCACTTCGTTCTCGGTGCATTCGCGATTTTCTTCTATGTAGGTATTGAAATCGGTATTCCTTCACAGGTCAATTTCTATCTTGCTGACGCGTCTGCAAAGGGTGCCGGCATCGCAGTGAACGGTGCTGCCATCGGAGGTGCCATCGCAGCTATATACTGGTTACTTATGATGGTCGGCCGTATCTGCTCTTCAGCCATTTCCGGCAAGATCAGCACACGCACCCAGATGGTTACCGTCTGCTCCGTGGCTCTGGTTCTCGTCATTGCAGCCATCTTCACTCCCAAGGCAGTTACGGTAAGTATGCCCGGTTACAGCGCCGCTGACGGTTTCGCAATGTTTGAGGTTCCCGTAAGCTGTCTGTTCCTCGTCCTCTGCGGTCTGTGCACTTCCCTTATGTGGGGTGCAATCTTCAATCTTGCGGTCGAAGGCCTTGGCAAATATACCGAGCAGGCTTCCGGTATCTTCATGACTCTCGTGATCGGCGGTGGAATAATGCCCCTCATTCAGGAATTCATTGCCAAGAGTAATGTAGGCTATATGAACAGCTACTGGCTTGTAGTGGCTATGCTCGCTTATCTGCTTTACTATGCAGTTGCCGGCAGCAAGAATGTAAACAAGGATATCAAAGTTGACTAATTCCTATATCACTATGGTGGACAAACAGTATGTAGTCGGTATCGACGTGGGAGGTCAGACCTCCAAGATAGGCGTGGTTGATACGCGCGGAGATGTTCTTTATCAGACAGTTATCCGTTCGGATATTTACGGTGACGATGCGGAGGCTTTCCTTGCTGCTCTGGCAGATGCAGTCAAGGATTGCATAAAGGCTTCGGGCAAGGAAGGTGAAATCCGTGGCGTGGGCGTAGGCGCTCCCAACGGAAACTATTATACGGGTGAGGTTGCATACGCTCCCAATTTGGCCTGGGCATCCAAGAAATCCGTGAAGTTTGCGAAAATTCTGAGCAAGAACCTCGACGGCATTCCGGTAACTCTTACCAATGATGCCAATGCGGCCGCTATGGGTGAAATGACATACGGTGCCGCCCGCGGTATGAAGAATTTCATTATGATTACTCTCGGAACGGGTGTCGGCAGCGGTATCGTCATTGACGGCAATGTCGTTTACGGCCACGACGGTTTCGCAGGTGAGCTGGGCCATACCACAGTAGTACGTCATAACGGACGTACCTGCGGCTGCGGACGCCAGGGCTGTCTGGAGGCATACTGCTCTGCAATAGGAGTTGCCCGCACGGCACGTGAGTGGCTTGAGCATTCCGACGAGCCCTCTCTTCTGCGCGAGGTTGAAAACATTACTTCCAAGGATGTATACGAGGCTGCCCGTGAAGGGGACAAACTGGCCCTCTCAGTATTTGAATATACAGGTACTCTGCTCGGAAGGTCTTTCGCGGACTTCATCGCTTTCAGCGCTCCCGAAGCCATCGTGCTCTTCGGCGGTCTCGCCCGCTCCAAGGAATTCCTTTATGAGCCTATGCTCAAAGCTATGAATGAGAGTGTCCTCAAGCTCTGGAGAGACAAGGTGAAGATTATTTTCTCAAGTCTCAAGGAGAGCGATGCCGCCATCCTCGGTGCCAGTGCTCTTGCCTGGTAAAAAATTCTTTCCACAGATAGGGAAGCCGGCCTTCGGGTCGGCTTCTTTTGTCAGAAAAAGTTGCGTCAGAAGTTATTTATTCGTACTTTTATATGTGGGAAAATGGTTTTTTGAACGGGCTTATGGAAATAACATCTGACATATTGCACGACAAACTGAAGAAATTCTTTGGTTTTGACTCCTTTAAGGGTAATCAGGAAGCCGTCATCAAGGCCCTTGTCGAAGGGGATGATGTCTTTGTGCTTATGCCCACCGGAGGAGGCAAGTCCCTTTGCTATCAGTTGCCGGCCCTGTGTATGGAAGGAACGGCTATTGTGATATCCCCTCTGATTGCCCTGATGAAGAATCAGGTGGATGCGATAATGGGATTTGCCCACAATCAGGAGGGTATCGCGCATTTTCTCAATTCCTCGCTGAACAGGACGCAGACTGCTGAGGTGAAGAAAGACCTTCTCAGCGGTGTGACGAAGTTGCTGTATGTCGCTCCGGAATCTTTGACGAAGGAGGAGAACATCCAGTTGCTCAAACAGATAAAGATTTCTTTCTACGCCATAGACGAAGCCCACTGTATCTCTGAATGGGGACACGATTTCCGCCCCGAGTACAGGCGTATCCGCTCCATTATCGCAGAAATAGGGAAGGCTCCTATAATTGCGTTGACCGCGACAGCGACCCCCAAGGTGCAGTCCGACATTCAGCGCAATCTCGAAATGCTTGATGCAAAGGTGTTCAAATCATCTTTCAACAGGCCGAACCTGTATTACGAAATCCGGGGGAAAAGCAATCCCAAAAAGGACATAATCAAATTCATCAAGGAGAATCCCGGCAAGAGCGGAATAATCTACTGCCTGAGCCGAAAGAAGGTTGAGGAGATAGCTGAACTTCTGAACATCAACGGTATAAAAGCTCTTCCCTACCACGCAGGAATGGATGCTGCCACCCGTGGCCACAATCAGGATGCGTTCCTTGCCGAAGAGGTGGACGTAATTGTTGCAACAATCGCTTTCGGAATGGGAATCGACAAGCCGGACGTCCGTTTTGTGATACATTACAATATTCCCAAGAGTCTGGAGGGGTATTATCAGGAAACAGGCCGTGCGGGCCGGGACGGACAGGAGGGAAGATGCATAGCTTTCTACAGACACAAGGATATCCAGAGGCTTGAGAAGTTTATGCAGGGCAAGCCTGTTTCCGAGCAGGAGATAGGCCGGCAGCTGCTGATGGAGACCGTCTCATACGCAGAATCCAACCAATGCCGTAGAAAGGTGCTGTTGAACTACTTCGGAGAGGATTATCCGGAATGCAATTGCGGCAATTGTGACAATTGCCTCTATCCTCAGAAACAGTTCAACGGAAAGGAGGAACTCTGTACGGTCATCGAACTGGTGCTGTCGCTTAGGGAGTCTTTCAAGGCTGAATATCTGAGCAATATATTGTGTGGGGTGAGCAATTCCCTGATAAAGTCCTATCATCACCATCACAGCGAGTTCTTCGGAATAGGAAAATCAAAGAGCCCCCGCTTCTGGAACGCTGTAATCCGTCAGGCATTGATTCTGCACTTCCTTGACAAGGATATAGAAAGATATGGTCTGATATCAGTGACGCAGCTCGGCAGGGATTTTCTGAACGCTCCGTATGACGTGATGCTTACCGAAGACCGGGAATTCGAGGAGGGTGAGGATGATGACAGCGACAGCCCGATGAATGCGAAACATCCTGCCGGATTGTCAGGGGCTGGAGATGCCACGCTTGTTCCAATGTTGAAGGGCCTCCGTCAGGAAGTCGCCAAAAAACAGAGAATCCCATCTTGGGTTGTATTCTCGGACCCGAGTATCGAAGATATGGCCATCCTCTATCCTACAACTCTGGAAGAACTCAAGAAATGTCAGGGGGTGGGAGAGGGCAAGGCCAGAAAGTTCGGTCAGCCGTTTGTCGAACTGATTGCCCGCTACGTTGAGGAAAACGATATTTCGAGACCCGATGATTTCATAGTGAGGACGATGGCGAACAAGGTGACCAACAAGGTCTTCATAATCCAGAGCATTGACCGCAGGATGCCTTTCGAGGATATCGCCCGTGCGAGGGATATGGAACTTTGCGAACTCATCGAAGATATAGAGAGCATAGTCAATTCCGGCACCAGGCTCAATATCGACTACTATATCAAGCAGACAATCGACGAAGACAAGATTGACGACATCTTCACCTATTTCAAGGAAGAGGCCCAGTCCGACTCGGTGACAGATGCGATGAAGGAACTCGGCCACGACTACGAAGAAGAGGAGGTCCGCCTTGTCCGCATCAAGTTCCTCTCGGAGTTGGGGAACTGACAACAATGAATCATACACAATCCGAATATGAAGTTTTTTGAAAAATATGGGGCGTACTTGGTTGCGGCGATGATTTTTTTCGCTTTGGCTTATATCTACTGCAAGCCGCAGTTGAGCGGGAAAGTTGTAAATGCCGGAGATGGCATAACTGCAACGGCAGCCGTCCAGGAGGCTGTGCGCTATACCCAGGAGACAGGTGACCACACCTGGTGGATAGGGAATATGTTCAGCGGTATGCCGGATTATCAGGTTGGCGGGGGAGAGTACAAGTCTTCCAAACTGCTCGCTCCTTTGAATCAACTTCTTCATAAAGGACATTGGAATACAGCCTGGGTATTCATAATCTATTTCTTCTGTTTCTTCATCCTTCTGCGCTCTTTTGGAATTGATAAGTGGTTGAGCATTGTTGGGGCGATTGCTATCGCTCTTTCGTCCTATTTCATAGTGATTATTGCGGCTGGGCATAATGGTAAGACATCCACTATTGCTCTCATTTCGGTGGTAATGGCGGGATTCTATCTGATATTCAGGAAGAAATATGGACTCGGAGCTATTTTTGTGATGATTTTCGCCGCAATCGGATTCAGTACGCACCCGCAGATGGCCTACTATCTTTTTATGATGATAGGACTTCTGTGGTTCGCTGAATTGTGGATTCATATAAAGGAGAAGAGACTCAAGGATCTGGTTGTAGCCACGGCTATTTTTGCTGCCTCTCTTGCAATCGGTCTGGGAACAGGTACGTCCAATATCTTTGTCAACAGTGAATATGCTGAGCAGACGATGCGAGGCGGTCATTCTGACATTGTGGCGGAAGGGGAATCTGCAGATGCTGCAAAATCCAAGGGCCTGGACATAGAATATGCTACCCAGTGGAGCTACGGAATCGATGAGACGATGAGTTTCCTGATACCCGGTTTTATGGGCGGTGCAAACAGTGTCGCAGTCGGCAAGGACTCGGATTTGTATAAGACACTTGTCAAAAAGGGAGTTGCACCGAGGGATGCCGCCAATTTCTGCCAGGGTGTCCCTATGTATTGGGGCGACCAGCCGTTTACGGCCGGCAATGTCTATATGGGAGCTGTCGTATGTTTCCTGTTCCTTTTGGGACTGCTGATTGTGGAGGGGCCTTACAAATGGGGGCTTTTGATTGCAACGTTATTCTCAACAGCACTTGCCTGGGGGCATAACTGTCTTTGGCTTACAGAACTCTTTTTCAAATATTTCCCGCTGTACAATAAGTTCAGGGCCGTTTCATCAATTCTGATAGTTGCGGAAATAGCTATGCCTTTGCTGGGATTTCTGGCTATTAAGCAGATTATGGATGGGACTGTCGAAAAGAAGAAGCTTTTCAAGAGTCTGTATATTTCAGGAGGGGTGACCGCCGGTATTTGTCTGTTGTTCGCCCTGTTCGGAGGCTCGCTTTTCAGTTTTACCTCCCAATATGATGCAGGCTGGTCTTCAAATCTTCCGGATTGGCTTTATGCCGCGATTGTGGATGAGAGAGCCGCCTTGCTCCGTTCGGACAGCTTCCGCTCGTTCCTGTTTATCGCCGCTGCGTTCTGCCTGTTATGGATTTATGCCAAAGGCAAGATAAAAACAAACTGGATGATAGCTGTTCTTGGAGTTCTTGTGATTGCGGATATGTGGCCTGTGGACAAACGCTATTTCAACGATGACAATTTCGTCACCGTCAAGCAGAACAAAAATGCTTTTGCCTTGCAGCCATACGAAGAGCAACTTCTCAAGGATTCTTCACATTTCAGAGTTCTCAATCTGACGACAAACACTTGGAGCGATGCTCGCACTTCGTATTATCTTAAGTCGCTGGGAGGCTATTCCGCCGCCAAGCTTCGCAGATATCAGGACCTGATTGACCAGCATCTGAGCAGGATGAATTGGCCTGTCATCGGAATGCTGAATGCCAAATATATCATTGTTTCGGGGGAGGACGGTCAGGCTGTTCCTCAGATCAATCCGTTTGCCCTCGGAAATGCCTGGTTTGTGGACAAACTGCACGTTGTGGAGAATGCCAATGAGGAGTCCGATGCTCTCAATACGATAGACCTTACTCACGAGGCTGTTATTGACAGGGAATTCGCTCCGTATGTCGACAACTTCAATCCTGCTTTCCCTAAAGGTGCGTCAGTTGTACTGAACAAATACACTCCGAAAGAACTTGACTATACAAGCAACTCTTCAACCGCCGGTACCGTAGTATTTTCGGAAATTTATTATCCTTATGGATGGAAGGCTACCATTGATGGGGAACCCGTCGACCACTACCGTGTCAATTATTTGCTCCGCGCCATCAACGTCCCTGCAGGACAGCACAACATTCATTTTATTTTTGACCCTGACAGCGTCCGTAAAGGCGATACGATTGCAGTGATTTGCATAGTCATTATGTACCTTGTCTGTGCCGTTATTATCGGTTCGGGAATCTACAGATGCGTAAGAAGGAGAGTCAATGGCTGAAGTGTCTGTCATAGTCCCGGTTTTTAACTCCGGCAAGTATATTGTCTGTTGTCTGGAGTCTTTGGCGGGTCAGACTCTGGAAAATATGGAGGTTATTCTTGTCGACGATCACGGGACAGATGACAGTATGGAAAAGGCACGGTCTTTCGTTTCTTCCTATGCGGGTGATAAATCTTTCGTATTTGCTGAAACTCCGAAGAACAGTGGGCCCGGGACTGCAAGAAATGTGGGTATTGAGTTGGCGAAAGGAGAGTATGTCGCATTTGTCGACAGTGACGATTACGTGGAGCCGACATATTGCGAGGAACTGTATAATTCGGCAACTGCTGCCGGTGCGGATTTGGCCTGCTGCGACATACGAATAGGCGAAGAGGAGAAACGGAATGCCGATGTATCTGACAGGCCGCATTTTTTGAAGCATTTTGTCTCGTATTTCACGACTTTTGTCTATAGGAAAGCTCTACTTGATGCCAAGGGGCTGCGCTTTCCTGAAAACTCGAGTGCGGAGGATACCTGTTTTTTGGCCTGCTGTGTCCTTTCTTCCAACAAAATGGCCCAGATACACAAGCCTCTGTACCACTATGTCCTGCACGATGAATCTGTCAGCAGGAAGAAAAATCGCAGGCGCGCCTTTGCCCGCTTGAACTCAATAAAATCAATAATTCGCTTTGCAAAACGAAATGGCTGCTATTCTCAGTACAGATGCGCATTGAATCTGCTCCTGTTGAAGAAAGGCTATGGAATGGCGGTGAAGGATTTGATATTCGGATAAATGAGAGTGAAATTCTATACGCGTTCCTTTGACCTGCGTCTGTACAGGCTTTCGAAGGCTTTGTACGAAGGCCTCGAATTCGAAGGTGAGGCTATTCGGTGCGTCAGACTGACGGACCAGAGTGCGGACGGATATTTCTACACTATGCTCAAGGATACGGATTGTGATATAGCCATTAACATCGATGAGGATGCTTTTATTACAAATCCCGGGGCTATGCTTGAATTGGTGGATATCGCGATAAAAGAAGGTTTTGCCAACATAGGCTACTCTGATGGCGATCCTGCTACGACAAGTAGAGACAAAATTGTCACAAATCCTTTTTTCAATATCTTCAATCTTGATTTGATCCGTTCCCGGTTTGACAAATCCCTGTTGAAGCGTGACTATAAGGATGCAGAGCCTTATTACCCATTCTTCAAATGGATGGCCTCGGAATTCAAGACTCTTTACTTGCCTTGCGAGAAGCATCCCGATGGAATTACCACCGTGGCGAAGGACTTTCAGGGGCGGACAATCTGCCTCCATACGTGGTTTTCACGATTTTATTCGATGCCTTCCTGGGCTGTCAAGCGGATTGAGCCTAAGCAGGGGATGCAGAAGGCTAGAATAGACGCTGTCATCGAGGAAGCCTATGCTCAAAGATGCTTGCCGGTTCCGGTATTCAGTATTAATGATAATCTGATATTCACTCTGAACAAGGCAGTCCGTTGGACAATAAAAGTGCCCCAGCGAGTTTCACGGTGGCCATATAAAATCAGACGGCGATTCGCTAAGTAGGTTATTCTTGTCTTTTTTCCACAGAAAGCGCAGGAGCTGTGTTTTCAGGAACGACAGAGTTGGATGACTTGCTTCATCCTGCTTTCGTAGTTATGCTGCTGAACAACAATTGCGTGGGCTGCTTGTGCATTTGCCGACTTATCGTGAGCCAAGGCATCAGAAATAGCCGCAATCAATTCATCGTCCGTCTTAAACAACCCGATTTCTCCGTGGGGGAAAATAGATTTGATGTACGGATTCGAATCAGATATTTGATACGCACCACTACCGCAGATTTCAAAGAGCCTTGGATTGGCCCCGTCTCTTTGGTCTTCACGATGGATATTCAACACTATTCTGGATCGGCTATAATATTTGTTGGCATCTTCCGGAGAGACATTTCGGTTGGTATAGATGTCACGCCTTTCTCTGAACAGGCACTTAATGATACCTTTGTACCAGGGCTTGTATTCACCAATCACCTTGATTTTTCTGTCGGGGAAGGCTTCTATGATTTTTTGTATTGTTTTTTGTCTGTTGGGATAAAAATATAAGTTTCCAACGAAAAGAATGTCGATGTCTTTTTTGCTGCCTGCAATAGGGAAATAGGTCTTCATATCACAAGCTTGAGGTAGAAAGGAGGATTTCAATCCATTTCCTTCGAGGACCTTGATGTCGTTCTTGTCAAAACTGAAGATATGGTCGCAATGTCTGAGATTATCAATAATGCCCGGCATCTTTGAAATGTTGTCGAAGAGCCAAATTGCGACGTGGGTGGTATTACACAAATAATCGAGTGTCCTTGAATCGAGAAAGTCCCCATTCATAATGAAAACCAAGTCAATCCGGCCATTGTTCTTGATGGCCTCGCGTACTTTCAATGCATAGTGTTCCTTATGCCTCCTTTCAACCCGGACATTAATCGGTTTGCACCGAATTTTCATAATGCTCTTCTGCAAAAAGGAAAAGTCTGTGTACGGTAAAGAGCAGGTCTGGCAACCCAAAGCGCTGAAGGCGTTGTCAACGGCAGAAATGAAATGAAAATAATCCGGGCCAAGTATCAGTACTTTTTTCATTCAATCAGAATATTGTGGAATAGGGTATATCTCCAAATGAAAAGTATGTCCTTCTCTTTGATTTTCAGGAGGTAATTTCGAATAATCATTAAACATATCTTTGAGATATGAATCATAATTGCCCGGGGCAAAAAACAGATGCCCTTCAAATGCGATTTCTGTCAGGGGAAAAATATTGCTCAAATATCGAGGATTTTTAAATCCTGCATAATAACGTCCTATCAAATCGCATTTTGCAATGCTGGCATATGCTCTCAATGCTTCCAACAATGTCCATACGAAAGGAAAGAGGATATATGCTGCGGTCTTGGCAAAAGTCCTTTTGGCAATTGATGTATATGCCGTATCTCCATAGTTATGCATTTCTCTGGATACTCTGCCATAAATGAGGTAAACAAGATGCTGAACTGCCATTGAGGGAATCCTCTCAAGCAGCACGACATCAAGGAACAGGCCTCTATGCTTCTGCAATCGTTCGATGGGAATGTCAATGAATGAATGCTTGTCGCGAATTCTCGGAGACATCTCAAAATGGTGGGGGTCGGTAGTCCAATCCTGGTAAACGAAACAATCTGAAAGATGTCTGTTCATGGCTTTCTTAAACCGTTTGTAATCCTTCTTGAGGATGCATATATCCAAATCATCGTCCCAAGGAATAAACCCCTGATGCCGTACGGCTCCCAGAAGCGTTCCGGCATCCATCCAATAATCAATCTTTTCCTGCCGACAGATCCTGTCAACTTCTATCAGAATATCGAGCATCCTGAGCTGAGCCTTCCGTAAAATTGATTCGGGAGGATTGTATCTGTTCAAATTGTCCACTTTGATAGAATCTCCAATATCGCAAAGTTAAAAATCTTTATTTTAAAAACGCTATCTTTGCGTTAGGAGCGTTATGTCAACAATTGACAGAAATAGAATAGCAATAAATACGCTTATGCTTTATCTTCGCATGGGCGTGGTTCTGCTTATCAGTCTTTATACCTCACGCGTGATTCTTGACGTGCTGGGAGAGACGGATATGGGAATATACAATGCTGTCGGCGGGCTTGTCGCTATGGCAACTTTCATAGGCGGAACTTTATCTTCAGCCTGCCAGCGCTTTTTTCTGATAGAGATGGGAGAGAGTAGGCGGATCGGACTCAGGAATTCATTCTGTATGTTTTTGCAGATGTTTGCCGCATTGGCCATCCTTGTGATTGTTGTGGGAGAGCCTGCGGGGTTGTGGTTCCTTAACAATAAGATGTTGCTTGCGGGACGGTCGGAGGCTGCCAATTGGGTATTCCATCTCAGCATTGTTTCCTTTGTCTTTGTCGTGATACGGCTGCCATATCAGGGAATGGTAGTCGCTCGTGAAAAGATGAAGGCCTTTGCATATATTGGGGTTTTTGAGGCGGTGGGAGCCTTGGCAATAGCTCTTATGCTCGAGCATTCGAGCGCTGACCATCTGGTGGTTTATACGGCTTTGATGCTTGGAATACAGGTGGTTGTGACGCTGCTGTATATGGTTTATTGCCTGATGTATTTTAGCGAGTGCCGTTATAAGTTCCATTGGGATGCGGGCTATTTTAAAGAGATATTCTCTTTTTCCGGCTGGTGGATGATAGGCTCTGCTTCAGCAGTGTTCAAGGTGCACGGCCTTAATGTTCTGCTGAATATGTTTTTCGGGCCTGCGGTAAATGCGGCCAGAGGAATGGCTTTCAAGGTTTACGGAGCCATTGTCCAACTTCAGGAGAATTTTATGCTTGCATCCAAGCCCCAGATTATAAAATCATATTCCAATGGAGAATATGGAGAGATGACCAGGCTCATTTGGCAAGCTTCCAAATATTCCGCTTATCTGATGCTGCTCGTTGCAATTCCTGCTGTTCTGGAGATCGATTTTCTGCTGGGAATATGGCTTAAGGAAGTTCCTCAATATACCGCAATCTTTGCGGTATTGATGCTGGTGGAAGCATTGATTGGATATATTGATTATCCGGTGCAGTCCGCCATATCGGCGACAGGGAAGATAAAATGGTATCAGATTGTGGTGGGCTTTATTTCTTTGATATTCCTTTCCGGGTCATATCTTATGCTAAAGTTGGGGCAATTTCCCCCACAGTCCGTATTTTATGTTTCAATCGCGATAGCTTGTCTTGCAGTAATTGTCAAGTTGTATTTCGGCTGGAAACTTGTCGGAATTGATCCCTGGGAATTTTCATTGAAAGCAATCCTCCCTGTGTTCTTCGTGATGGTTTTGGGCGTAGCGTCAGGGCATGTAGTCAAATCCGCTATGGATCAAGGATGGTTGCGACTTGTTTTGGTTACCGTTGCCAGCACAATGACTCTGGTGTTTTCCGTGCTTTCATTCGGGATGACTTCAAAAGAGAGGGGGACCGTCCTCAAAAGGATACGGCAGTTCATTTCTTGAACTCCTCTGCTCCGTTTTGTGCGAATTTGTAGGAAATGGAAAAATAGTCATACATAGTTATTGGGAAGAACAAGGCTCTCCCGGATGCTATTATCGTGCTTCTCTCTTTTGAAAAGAAAATTTTGTCGCGGTTGCGAATAAGTTCCGTAATAAAAAAGAAATAACCTTTCTTATATGCGCTGATAATCTTCAAAGCATCTTTGGAGAAAGGAGCATCCGGAAAATATCCCAGAAGGTTGGCCATATTGTCGAATCGTTTTTCAATAAGAGGCTTTACCACTCTACGGTATTCGGGTTTCAAATTCCGGATCAGTTTTCGTATGGCGTTGGGCAGGTTTCTTTTTGATAAATTTTTTCTGTTCGATTCACTTACGGAAGTGATAAGTCTCCTGTGGTAATCAAGCGGTTCAACAATGCATCCGACTTTGCCATAAGCGTTGGCGACTATTGACAGCATTGCATCATAATAATAGGATTCTCCTATTTTTCTGAGCTTTTCATCCGGAACGGAATTGCGGGCCTTGTCACGCAATTCCTTAGTGAACAACATTGTGTGCCCGGGAACGCTGCCTAGGAACAACGTCCTTTCCAAACCAAAGTTGGGCATTCTTTTGTCGTAGTCCGGGTTTTTGGGGACTTCATCTCCTTTGAACGGGACGGTGATATGGAAACTTATCCATAAATCCTGTTCTTTCAGTGCCTTAACCTGTTTCTCAATTTTATCTGGCCTCCAAATGTCATCCTGATCGCTCCATGCAATCAGGTCACACGTGGCTCGGTCAATGGCAGTGATGAAGTTGTTGTTAATTCCCAGTCTGTCGGTTGTGGTGAAAATCTTTATCCTGCTGTCGTTCAGAGCATATTGCTCTAGAATTTCCTTTGTTCCGTCCTTACTTTGATCGTCTTGGACAACGATTTCGGATATGGGATATGTCTGGGCGAGGATACTGTCCAGTTGCTCACGAATGTACTGAGCCCCGTTATATGTGCAGATAACAATGGAGACGGATGGAGATGTCATAGTCAATAAATGATTTTGTTTTTCTTTAGCGGGCAATATAACGCCGTTATATCCAATATTTCTCCGCCTCTTTGGCAACCGATGTTTCGGGAATGTCCTGCCTTTTCTTGATAAGCTCATATATTCTGGAGGCAAAAAACACATCATGCAATCCCAGACCGTAGTTGTAGTCAATAATTCTCTGTTGATTTGATTTACGGCCCTTGTCCCTCCCTGCAAGAACTTCGCCTATTTCGTTGTAATCCTTGAACTGGCTGAAATATCTGAACCCTTTGATGTGGTCGGTATCATCCCCGAATACTCTGTCGAACGTTGTGTCACAATTCTGCAAACCACGCATATGAATGGGGATTACGGTAACGCCAGGTTGAAAAATGCTTTCGTCTTCAACGAGTAATCCGTCCGCACTCGTAATACAACTGAAAAAGACATCGGAAGAACGGGCCAATTCTTCAATGCTATCAACAATTTCAAATTGAACGTTTATATGATTTTTAAACCTGCTGATGAATGAATCAGCGGTATCTTTGTATTTTAATAATTTGACCTTGAATAATTTGTCTGGTTCTGCCTCGAGAATGCAAAGAAGTGTCGCGCGCGCGGTATTCCCCAATCCAACAAAACCATAAATAGATGCGTTCTCTTTTCTCAGGGCTTTGGCTGAAACAGCAGCAACTGCTCCTGTCCGCATTGCCGTAATCCAATCGCAATCCAAAAGAGCCAGCAACTCGCCGTTTTTTGCGTTATACAACATCATATCGCTTCCCAGACTGGGAATGGCACCGGCAATTCTGTGAACTTCCTTTACTCCGAAATATTGAATATTCCCGTTCTTGTCAGGTGGAAGCAGGCAGGGCATTGAAGTAAAAAAATCGCTGTCGGCAGGGTGAACACTGACTTTGGCCGGTAATTGTGCATCTCTCTTGATGCTGAAACTTTCATAAATCCAGTCAACGCATTGCTTGGGGGAGATGCCAAGAGAACGGATTATCTGTCCGGATATCACTTTCATAATGCAGAGTTATTCTAAACTTTTCAGTGCCTCGACAAGTTTTGCATTGTCATTGTGGCTTCTTATTGCGATGCGCATATATTGCTTGCCGCAGAGGCCTTTCTTGGAAGAACAGTCGCGGGTGAGGATGTTGTGATTCTTAAGCAATTTTATCACAAGGTTTGCCGCCTTCTTCGGGGGAATGACTTCAACAAGGAAATAGTTTGCCTGTGATGGCATCACCTTGAAGAAATTGATTGTCCGCAGTTTTTCTTCGAAATCTTTTCTTTCGGCTATGAATGCGGAGCAGGCCTTCGCGTAATCTTTTTCATACTTTGTGAGAATCTGCATAAAATATTCGGCAAAGCTGTTGATGTTCCAGATGCTGACGGAATGCTTTAAATCCGCAATCAGATCTTTGTTGGCGGACGCAAGGATTCCGAGCCTGAGGCCGGGCACGCCGTAGCTCTTGCTGATGCTTTTCATCACAATCATATCAGGATATTGTTCCAGAACGGAATCCTGCAAAAGCGAACTTGTTCCCCAGCTGTCGCAGAAGTCCACGAAACTTTCATCAACCAGCAGCCGTGTTCCCCTCTCCTTGCACCAGGTGGCAAGTTTCAGAATATCATTGAACGGTATGAAATTGCCGGAAGGGTTGTCGGGGTTGACCAAAAACAAGGCGTCAACCGGCTGTGCTCCGAAGAATTGAATCAAATCTTCCGCTGTGTAGCGGAAATCATCTCTGAAAGGGACGAAAGTTACCTCCTGCTCTGGCTTTAGCCTGTTAGGGTATTCTTCGAAAGTGGGGCGGATGATTCCTACTTTCCCTGAAATCTTTTCTGTCAGAAGTTTTATCAATTCGGCCGCCCCGTTCCCCGGGACAATGTAATCCTCTTTAACTTTCCAACATTTTGAGGCCAGCAGCGTGTTGACTTTTATCCCGGACGGATATTGTGTAAGCAGGGTTGCGAAATTGGCCTGCATCTCATCAAGAATTTTCTTTGAGGGAAAGAATGGATTGACAAGATAGCAGAAGTCAAGGAGTTTCGGGAATCTCCAGTAACCGCCGAACCTTCCGTAAAATTTTCTCAGGACATCTTCGTCATCTGCGAAAAGGGCTTCCGCAATGTCGAGATCCTGTTTGTCGTCTATTTCATACCACTTTTCGCCGGTGACGGGAAGAGCCTTCAAATCGTGCGAGTTCAGGAAAGAGAGGATTCGGAGAACATTCTCATAATATTCATTGTTTCCAACAGCGGTGGAATAGGCTTCAAGGAACGGGACGTACTTCGTCCGGCTGAATTCTTTGGAGAATTTGTAGATGTTGGCGGTCTTGTAATAACTGTCTGCTTCGCTGTACCGGAAGGCGTCTTTTGTTATGAAGCTGACGATATTGTTGTCTTCATCCAACCTCACCATCGTGCCGTCATTCCAGGATTCGTACTTTGATACAAGCGCCAGATTCGGGTGCGGATCAGATATGAGTTTCTCCAGTAGAGCACTTTCAAAAATCAAGTCGCTCTCAAGGAGGATTGTGTCGTCCTCGCACAACCTGTCCTTTGCCAGGAACAGAGAATAAATATTGTTCGTCCTGTCGAATACAGGGTTTGTGATGTATTCGATTCTCAATTTTTCGTCAAACCTGTCTCCGATATGATTCATCAGATTCTGCCCCTGATAACCTACAACAATCACGACCCGCGAAAGGCCAAAATTCGACAGTTGGTCAAGCATTCTGTCTATCAGGCAAATGCCGTTGACAGGGACCATACATTTCGTATTGTCTTTAGTGTATTTCCCAAGTCTTCTGCCCATTCCGGCAGCCAAAATTATAGCTTGCATATCTTTGCTTTTAGGGGCGTTGTGCCGTTATGATTTTCGCCATCTTCTTCCACGAGTATTTCCGTTTCTCATCCCTGATGCCTTCTAGGAAGTCCGGGGAATCTTTCAGGAATTTTTCCAGAGCTGCAGTGATTGCGGCAGGGGAGGGATTCACGGTATATCCAACCTTCCCGTCAGGGACAATTTCGGGGAGTCCGCCGACGCGGGTGACGAGCATAGGCTTCTCAAAATGGTAGGCTATCTGCGTAACTCCGCTCTGGGTGGCTGATTTGTAAGGCTGTACAATCAGGTCTGCTGCGCAGAAATAGTATTTCACTTCACTGTCGGGAACGAATTCCGTACGCCAGATGATTTCGTCGTCAATTCCGAGGTCCCGGGCGAGTTTATGATATTTCTCGCCGTCGGCATAGAATTCTCCTGCGACAACCATTTTTACGCCCGATCTCTCTTTGAGAGCGGCAAACGCTTCAAGCAGCCAGTCGAGACCCTTGTAGTCGCGAATCAGTCCGAAACTCAGCAGAATTCTGTCTTTCGGGTTGAGGCCGAGATGTCTGCATGCCTCCTCTCTTGAGACTGCTTCCCCGAAATTGTCGTACAGGGGATGCGGGCTGAAAGAAGCAGGTTTGCCGGGGTCCAGACTGTGAATGTCGCTCAGGACAGATTCCGACAAGGCTACGAACCTGTCAACACTTCTGCAGAAATATTTGGCCAGGAGCCTGTCTCCCGGCTTGTGCTCGTGAGGTATCAGGTTGTGAACCAGTCCGACGACGGGCGTCCCGCTGATTCTGGCAATCGTGCCCAGCGCCGGGGCCATATAGGGAAGCCAGAAAGCTATGATAATCAAGTCGGCTTTTCCCTTTTTGAGCTGATGTCCCACCTTAATCCAGTTGAAAGGATTCATCGAATTGATTTTCCGCTCGATTCTCAAGCCTGCCGGAGCGGGCCCTTCGGAAAACTGAGTCTTGCCGGGGAAAAGGAATGACGGGTATTGCAAAGTAAAGGTAATGGCCTCGACATCATTGCCTTGGACAATCAGCTCGTGAGCCAGCCTCTCGTTGAATGCCGCTATTCCTCCCCGGTATGGATATGCCGGACCTATGATTATTATTTTCTGTGAACTCATCAGCGGAAGAAAATCATTTTTCAAAGATAATAAAAAGTCGAGGAATCCATTCATTCATTTAGATGGGAGGTGAAAGCGAGAAAACGGAGCAAGGACTTGCGGCAGACAAAGAAAATTGGTATTATTGCAATATAATCTGTTTGTTATGCGAAGATTTCTGATATTGATTCTGGCTGTATGTGCTTCGGTGACGGTGTCCGGTCAGATTTTTAACGTGAGGGATATTGTTGCCGCGGATATGAACAAGGCGGCTGGCTGCGAAGGCCCGTACCGCTATAATGCGGCTCCTCTGACACCGTCACCCAAGGGATATGTCCCCTTTTACATCAGCCATTACGGCAGGCACGGCTCCAGATATGCCTGGAATGACGGCACTTACACGACTATAAAAAGAGTCCTCGAAGCTGCGGCGAAGAGCGGTTCCCTCACCGAAGAGGGGAAGGCCTTCCACGACAGATATATGGATTTCTACAGGGAACCTCTCATCAATACGGGAGACCTTACGGAACTGGGGTATAGGCAGCACGCCACAATCGCCGCCGCAATGGTGGCTCATTTCCCTGAGGTGTTCGCCTCGTCCAAGGGAGAGTTTCTGGCCCGCTCCTCCACATCTCCCAGAGCCATCGCGAGTATGGCCTCTTTCTGCACCAGTCTCCAGAAGAACGCCCCGAAGGTGGATGTCAGTATGAACTCCCTGCATACCAATATGATAATTATGAATCCCACGGAGGCCCCGGATGAACTTCTGCAGAAATACAGACTCGATTTCAAGGTCCCCGTCCCTGACAACACCTCGACTGTCGCTTCCCGTCATCAGGACGATATTCTCGACAGGCTCTTCTCCGACCGCGCGTTTCTTGAGGAAATCGGAGGCAGGAACAAATTCTTCCACGAACTGTTTATGCTATGGTCGGGCTATCACAACTATTATAGCGGTGATTTGTTCGGGAATGTCTTCACGGAAGCGGAACTTGTGGATTTCTGGGAGGCTGAGAACTACCGGCTCTATCTGTCACACAGCTGTGACCGATTCCAGATGATACCCCTGCTCAGGGATATTGTGGAATATGCCAACAGAGTCATCGCCGGCGGCGGCACCGGAGCGGATTTCCGTTTCGGCCACGATACTGTACTCAATGCTCTGATTCCGCTTCTGAACATCAATGGCGGCGGGTTCCAGCCCGACAAGGCGGCGGATGTGAAATATTATTTTCAGAACTTCAACTGCCCGAAGGCGGCCAACCTTCAGTTTGTTTTCTACAAGCCGAAGAAAGGGGAGGGAGAGATTCTATTCAAACTCCTGATGAATGAGTCCGAAGTGACCCTGCCGCAACTGCAAGCCAGGGAGGGGCCGTACTACCGCTGGGATGATTTCGCAGCCTGGGCAGAAGGCGTCATCGCCAGCCATTGAAAAACTATTCCGAAGTGTAGTTGTCAAAGTAGCCCTGTACAAGGACTATGGGAGTTCCCTTGTCTCCGGAGCCGCTTGTCAGGTCGCACAATGAGCCGATAAGGTCCGTCAGTTGCCGGGGAGTGGTTCCTTCGGAGGCCATCTGCCCCTTGAGGTCACTGCCCTTCGCCTTTATGCTTTCGGAGATGGCATCCCTGAGCTGTGCTCCGCTGAGGTTTGCAAAGTCGTTGTCGGCCAGATATTTGAGCTTGAGTTCGTTGGGCGTGCCCCTCAGCCCGTCGGTGAATGCCGGGGAGACAACGGGGTCAGCCAGTTCCCAGATTTTGCCCTTGGGGTCCTTGAATGCACCGTCACCATAGACCATCACCTCGATATGCTTTCCGGTGCGTTCCAGAAGCGCTTTCTGGATGTCCAGCACAAGGCCCTGGCATTCACGTGGGAAAAGTTTGACAGTATCTTCTGTGGCCTTGTTGGAGCCCAGCAGTCCGTATTTCTCGTTGAACCCGCTTCCATCCACGCTCTTGCAGAGGATGTCGTCGAGACCGAGAACAACCCTTGCCCCCGCCTCTTTTAGAATCCTCTTTGTCCGGGTGCGGGTGTGTATGTCGCAGGTGATGACGGTGTCGGTGTATTTCAGAATCGTTTCGGGCCTGTTGGCGAAGACCACCTCCACCTCGGCGCCGCATCCGCGGACAAGTTCCGAGTAGTATTCAACGTAATCGACTCCGGTGAATTCGTGCCTGTTCACACCGAAGAGCTCACGATATCTTTCAAGAGAGAGAACGTCTGAATATGGGTTGACGCCTGCCTGGTCAAGGGCATCTATGCTGACCAGAGAGTTCCCCACCTCGTCGGAAGGGTAGGAGAGCATCAGGACCACCTTGCGGCACCCCTTCGCGATGCCGCGAAGGCAGATTGCAAAGCGGTTGCGGCTCAGAATGGGGAAGATGACACCGACCGTGCCTCCTCCGGTCTGCTGCCGGACGTCGGATGAGATGGCGGAGACGGGGGCGTAATTGCCCTGAGCTCTGGCTACCACCGATTCGGTAATACTGACAATGTCTCTGTCTCTCAGTTCAAACCCCTCTTCAGTGGCCGCTTCCAGCACGCTTTCGGTCACTATCTTTGCAAGATTGTCTCCCTGCCTGATTATCGGGCAGCGGATGCCTCGGGAAACTGTCCCGACTTTTCTCTCGTGATTTTTCATATCCGCAAATATAGTCATTTGTAAAAAATAAATCTTTGCCAACTTATTTTTTTGTTCAAGTCTCGCGTGTAAGTTGTCTTTTGTACACCAAAGATATTTTTTCAAATAAAAAATGTATATTTGTAACGTAAAACGGAATTGTGAATCGAAAGGGTCTCTTGAAAGGGGATTCTTTTTAATTTTTTCTATGTATGGCTGACGTACACTATATGACTCAGGAAGGTCTGGACAAGCTTCGTGATGACCTTGCGAAGTTGCTTGCCGAAAGACCGGTTATTTCAAAGGCTATCGCCGAGGCGCGTGACAAAGGTGACCTGTCGGAAAATGCCGAATATGATGCGGCAAGGGAGGCTCAGGGTTTGCTGGAGCTGAAAATCAGTAAGTTGCAGGATGTTATAGCTAATGCGAAAGTTGTTGACGAATCCAGAATCAACACCGAGCAGATACAGATGCTCAACAAGGTGAAAATGAAGAACCTTGCCAACAACTCCGTTGTGGAATACACTCTTGTAGGTGAAAGTGAGGCGAATTTCAAGGAGGGCAAGCTTGCCGCGACGACGCCCATCGGGCGCGCCCTTATGGGACACCGCAAAGGGGATGTTGTCGAAGTCAACGTCCCGTCCGGCATCATTAAATTTGAAATACTGAACATATCCATATAGGAGGGCCGCACTTATGGCAACCATTTTTACAAAAATTTCAAGGGGTGAAATCCCTTCCTACAAGGTGGCCGAGAGCGAGGAGTTCTACGCATTTCTGGATATCAATCCTCTTGCCGAAGGGCATACGCTCGTGATTCCGAAAAATACGGAGGCTGATTATATCTTCAATCTCGATGCCGGGACCTATGCCGGTCTTTGGGAGTTTGCCGCAAGGGTGGCCCGTGCAATCAAGGCAGCCATTCCCTGTAAGAGGGTGGGGGTTGCGGTTCTGGGAATGGAAGTGCCTCATACCCATATCCATCTTGTCCCTCTTCAGACAGAAGGGGATATGGATTTCAGAAAAGAGAAGCTGCATCTTGATGCAGACCGTTTCGCTGCCGTTGCTGCTTCCATTTCAAAAGAATTCAATAATCTGTAATATGAAAAAACTACTGTTAATAATCCTGTCCGCCGCAGCCATCGTTTCCTGCAGCAAGGGACCCCAAGCTGCTGTCTCCGCAGTGGTTGAAGGCGCTGAGGACAGTTCTGTCGTTCTGTGCAAACTCAATTTCAACAAGTTTGCCCCCGTAGACACAATCAAGACAGATGCATCCGGGGCTTTCAAATGCAAAATCAGCCTGACAGGCAACGAGCCTTATTTTTACTATCTGTTTTTTGCAGACAGGCAGGTTGCCGCACTTATTCTTAAAGATGGAGACAAAGTTTCCGTCAAAGCATCGACCGTAGGCGGTTACAGCGTCGAAGGTTCGGAAGAGTCCAATCTTTTTATCGAACTGAACGGAATGTTCGGAAGGGCAGCGGCTACATTCAGCACCCTGGCAAAAGAGGGTGTTACCGCACGGGAAGCATCGAATGCGGCAGCTCTGAAGGAGATAAACAAAAAATTGAGCCGTACATATGTGGATTACAGAAAGGAAGCAACCCGTTTCGTGCTGAATCACCCTTTCTCCATCACATCGGCTGTAGCTTTGTTCCAGAAATTCAATGATAATCTGGCTGTTTTTGACGAGCCTTCGGACTTGCTGCTGTTCAGGAGGGTATGTGATTCACTGACAGTAGTATATCCCAAGAGCGAATATATTTCGTCTCTCAATGACGAAATTTCCCGCAGGGAGGCTGTGGCTAATCTCAACAATAAGATTTCTTCCCTTTCCAGCTTGGAATTTCCGGAACTTGCTCTGCCTGACATCAACGGCACGACCAGACAACTTTCAGAACTCAAAGGGAATGTTGTCGTGCTTTCGTTCTGGAGCACTGCTCAGGATGAGCACAAGATGTTCAACAAGGAACTGGTAGAGCTTTATGACGCATATCACAAAAAGGGGCTGGAGGTGTATCAGGTCTCTTTGGACATTGACAAGCCTTCCTGGGCTGCTACTGTTAAAAGTCAGGAACTTCCCTGGATAAATGTCAATGACGGGTTGGGCATCGAGTCCCCGGCAGTGGCGGCATACAACCTCGTAGGCATACCGTCCCTGTTTGTCATCAACCGTGACGGGGATATTGTGGCAAGGGATGAGTTCGATCCCGCCAAACTGGAACAGATTGTCGTAAAGAGTTTGAAATAAATAACTACAGCAGAGGTGATTTTTTGCTGATTCCAGGCTTGAAATCCTTGAGATAGAAAGGTTCGAAGTACGCAGTGTCTTCGAACTTTTTCTTTTCGTATGCATCAGTTGCCTTGCCCGCCATATACTGCGCCAGCGGGAAGCACTCCTTGAAGCGGGCGTTGGGGTGGATGCAGACTTGCGCGAATTTTTCAACTCCGGTGCCGATGAACAGCGTCTTCCCCTGTTCCAGGATGGAACTGTAACTGTCTCGGTCCAGAATAACGGCTTCCACTTCGGATATGCGGCTGCCGTCATTGCGGTAGACAGCGCTGTAAACTTCCATTCTTCTGGCATCTATGAAGGGTACGATAAAATCAGGGTTTTCTCCGCTTTCCATCCCTTCGGCGACAAGAATGTCCATCGTCTCCACGGATATCAGGGGAACCCCTGCTCCGAAGCAGAGTCCCTTGGCAGTTGACACGCCTACCCGCAGACCTGTGTATGAGCCGGGACCTCCGCTTACCGCCACTGCATCAATTCCGGCCGTTCCCGTGCCGGTCTGCTCAAGGAGAGAGGCTGCCATCGGCACCAGTCTGGCGGCGTGAACCTTTGGGATGGAATCAGCTGTTTTCGCGATGATTGAGCCATCTTTGCAGATGGCTGCACTGCAGCAGTCAGTGCTTGTCTCCAGAAGCAGTATTGTGGCCATTTCAGTAAATCTTGACTTTTTGTCCGTCCGTCAATTCCTTGTTTATCGCTGAAAGGGGGGCCGTTACAATTGTCTCGCCGGGCTCCAGTCCTTTCACGACTTCAATCTCTTTCAAATTCTGCATACCGGTCGAAACAGCCCGCCTTTCAACGGTGCAGTCATCGTGGAGCACCCATACGAATTCCTGTCTCTCCTTCGTAAAGACGCTCCCGAGCGGGATGCTCAGACAGGACTGCTCAAATCCTGTCACAATTGAGGCGGATGCCGACATTCCTGGCAGAAGTTTATCCTCGGAAGGTTCGATTTCCAACCTGACCTCAAAGTTAGTGAGCTTTTCGAAAGATGTGTCCATATTTTTAGCGGAATTTGAGATTTTAGTAATTCTTCCGGTGAATATCCGCCTCGGATAAGCATCTATTTCGATGGAAGCGCTGTCTCCTTCATTCATTCTGATGACATCATTCTCGCTCACATCCACTACAAGTTCCATCCTTCGGGGATCCGCTATTCTCAACATTTCAGTTCCCGCCATCTGGCTGGTTCCGACGACTCTTTCCCCCGGCTCGACGCTGAGTTTCGATACTATTCCTTCGATAGGGGAGATGATGGTGGTTTTTGCCAGACTTTCCAACGCCTCTTTCAACTCTGCTTCTCCACTGCGTATCGTGTATTCTGAGGCAAGGACGTTTTGTTTGGCGATGTCGAAAGATGCCTGCGCCGCTTCGTATTCGGAGGTGGAGATAGCGTCTTCCTCAATCAGAGCCGTACTCCTTTTGTACTCCAGGTCGGCTTTTGTCAGTTCGGCCTGGTTCCTGCTGCGCTGCGCCTTCAGCGCCGCCAGAGAGGCTTTCGCCCGCTCCACTCTGGAAAGATATACATCCTGCCGGATAAGTATGAGAGTGTCGCCGCAGCGGACGGAATCTCCTTCGCAGCACTTGATGCCGACAATTTCTCCGGAAACGTCAGGTGAGAGTCTGACCTCTTTCACCGGGTGAATCTTCCCGCTTGCAGGTATGGATTCCTCTATGTTTCCGGGATAGACCGTAAGAGTCTCCACCACAACGGCTTTTCTGCCGCAGGATCTGGCTGCAATGCAGATTGTCACTATCAGTACGGCCGCGAAGATCAGAATGGCTCTGTTTCTGCCGATTTTCACATTAATCTTTATTTTCATTTCTACAGTTCAATGGGGATTCCACGATAAAAGTCTATTATTTTCAATTGAAAGATATACTGCCATTTGCATCGGAGATATTCGCTCTGTGCAGTCAGAAAATCTGTCCGGCTCACCGTATATTCGATTGCGGTGATGTTTCCGTGCTTGAATTTGGAGAGGGAAATGTCCATCATCTTTTCGGCGGAGGTCATCTTCTCCTTTGCGGCGAGCATTGCCTGATACAAGTTCTCGGATTCGATGAATGCCCCCTGTATGGTGGCTGACAGTTCGCTGAGCCGTTTTTCAACGAGAATTCTGGCTTTCTCGAACTCTATTTTGCTGTTCCTAATGCGCTCCATTCCGGCAAACCCGTCGAAAAGAGGAATGTTGACGGAAATGCCCACTGACGGATTGACGTTGTTCTCCATCTGTTTGCCGAAACTTCCTGCCGCCGTGCTGCTGAAGTATGAAGAGTAGGACCCCGACAGGGAAAACGTCGGAGATGCGGCACCCTTGGCTGCGGCTATCAGATACTTTTTGCTCTCCATCGCATTTTTCAGGGAAAGAATGTCCGGCCTGTGTTCGGCATAGGTAAGGATATCCTCCGCAGTGGCGGACGGTGGCGGTGCAAGTTCTTCTATGAGAGAACGTACGGTCCGGTAGTTTCCGTCATATTGAAGATTGAGAAGCTGGGCCAGTTTCATTATGTTCCGTTTGTTGTCACATTGCAATCCTATCATCCGGGACAACTCTCCTGCGCATTGCGATTCCAGATTGTAAAGAGCGCTTCCCGGCTGGCTTCCAGCCTTCACCAGTGTCGCGACGTTTTTCTTTTCCGAAAGAATCCGCTCATAATTGTTCTCAGCGGCCGCGGCCAATTCTTCCGAGAGAATCAATTCAAGGTAGGTTTCGGTAATGTTGAGCGAAATCTCGTTGCGAAGTCGGTCATTGTCGAGCAATGTCGCGTCAAAATCGGATTTCGCCGCGCGTATCATATTCTGTCCGTAAAGTCCGTGGAATATCGTCCATTCCGTACCTACGGAGAAACTGACTGATTCAGAGAGCTTATTCTTGATTATGACAAGTTCCTGCATATCCACGCTACGTCCCCAGTTGAAATTTCCGCTTCCGTACAGGGCGAAAGAGGGGAGGACTGACAGCCGGGCTCTGGTATAGGCTGTCTCTTTCTGCCTTACCGAGAGCTCGTGCTCCTGAATCTGCAAATTGTGCTCCATCGCATACCCTATGCATTCACCCAACGTGGGGGGAATATTACCGACGGCGCCAAGAGGAACGGACAGGCCCGCCATAACAAGAATAAGCAGTCGTTTCATCACTTAGTTTTTCTGACAGGTTCTAAATCCAGGAGATGATCTTGGCGAACAGTCTAGCGACAATGCCAAGTACATATCCTATTGTGTAAAGGGCATCCTGAGCTCTCTTGTCAACTCCGCCCAGAATGAATGCCGCCTCCTGCATTTCGACAGGGGCAAAGCCTTTCAACAAGTTTTCAGTCATGGCAGATTCCTCCTATTTGATGAGAGGCTTGGCCTCAAAACCGTCCCTGAACCCCTGGAGGAGTTTCGGGATGTAATCTCCGATGAAGTCAATCATGTTTCTGACCTTGTCAATGATTTTCTGCCACAGAGGGGATGATGCTCCGCCCCTGATCTGAAGTTCGGAAGAATCAATCTCTCCAAACCCCAATCCTTTCATTAATTTGTCTTCCATTTTCTTGTTTTTTTGTCTTTCTCTTCACGTTCCGGCGGAAGAGAGTCGCCGCTATGAATGCGCATTCATATCTATCCTGTAATCCGCGATGCGGACATTGTCACTTTTGTGCGTAATCATCAGAATTGTCTTTCCCCTGTCTCTCAAATCCTTGATTTTGTCGAGTATGTAGGATTGGGACGCCTCATCCAGAGAGGACGTGGCTTCGTCCAGGATGATTACCTGGGGATTGTGGTACAGCACCCTGGCAAGGGCGATGCGTTGCTTCTGCCCTCCGGAGAGGATGGAGCCCCTGTCTCCCACTTTTGTCAGGAGTCCCAGCGGAAGAGACCGGATGAAGGCGGCCAGTCCCAGCTCTTTCAGTATTTCCGACACTCTGCCGAGATCGGGTTCACTGTCCAGACATGTGATGTTGTCGAGAATGGTTCCGTTCATTAACGGAGCCTCCTGAGGCACTATTGAGATGTAGCTCCTCCATAAATCAGGGTCTATCAAGTCGATGGGCGTCTCTCCGACAAAAATGCGCCCCTTCCGCAGTGGATAATCCCTCATCAGCAGCCCGGCTATCGAACTCTTGCCGCAACCGCTCTCTCCCTGAAGGGCCGTGATTTTCCCTGCCGGCAGTCTCATCGAGAAATCTTTCAGAAGGACAGGGCAGCCGGGGTATGAGAATTCTATGTTGTCCAGCACGATGTCGTCCCCGGGGTTCGGTGTGAAAGGAAGGGATTCTCTCCCTTCACAGTCAAGGTCTTCGATTTCTCCGATTCTTTCGGCGGAAATGTTGGCTTCCGTCATAGCGTCGTTGATGCTTACAAGCTGGCTAAGCGGCGTGGAGAAATAGACGGTGAGCGAATAGAAGGAGACAAGCTCCCCCACGGAGAGATTCCCGGCGAAGATGAAGAGCGATCCGGCGGTCAGCAGCGTGACAGTCATTACTTTTGAGACGGCGTCGGACCAGCTGGCGAAGGCTCCGGCATACCGCCCCCCGCGGTAAAGTTTCCCGACAAGCTCCATATACTGACGGCGGATGGCTCTGAAATATGAATCCTGTCCTCCGAAGTATTTCAGCACTTTTACACCGGTTATGCTCTCCACTGTCTTTTCTTCGAAAGTGGCCGAACTTTCAATTATCTCACGGTTGAATTTCCTGTTGAACCTGTCTGCGACGGTATAAATAATGGCGTATAACGGGATAAAAGCCAGCATCATAAGTGACAACCGCCAGTGACTGGTGAACATCAGCAGGAAAGAAACTGTCAGAATGAGCAAGTTGGTGACAATGCCGGAGATCCCCTCGGTAAGGAAGTTCCTTATTTTTGAGATGTCCCCGATTCTGGAGTTGAGTTCTCCCGCTCCACGTTTTGTGAAGAAACTGACAGGGAGGCGGAACAGGTGAGACAGATATCCCATCACCAGCCTGCTGTCAAGGTGCAGGTTGAGCCTGAGGGAATAGAGCACTCTCCCGTATCCGAGAAACAGTGTGCAGACCATTATCGCCAGCATCAGACCGGTGGCTTTCACCAGTTCGGACATATCTCCGGAGGGCAGGACTTTGTCTATGATCAATTGGAGGAAGAGGGCTGTGCAGATGCCGGCCGCGATATATGCCATCGCTCCTGCGAGCATCAACGCATATTCTTTCAAGTCTATCAGATGAAAATACCGCAGGAGGCCCTTCCTCCCTTCGCGGTTGTTCCATACAGATTCCGCCTGCGGGTCGGGAGACATTGTGACAAGATATCCCGTCCACTCTTTTGCCAGACGGTCAAGTCCCATCTTTTCCATCGTTCCTGTCGCGGGGTCCATCACGACAGCCTTTTTCCTCTTCATTTCGTACAACACGACGAAGTGCAGGTCCTCCCTCCTGTTCACCGTGTGGAGGATGACGGGAAGGCTGACCTTTCTGAGACGCTCCACCTCCCGGTCCTTGTCCTTGTACGCTTCGCTGGAGAATCCGGTCACGCGGCACGCATCAATGATACCCTTTATTGTGGTGCCTGTCCGCGATGTCCCGGACTCCTCCCGTATGAGCGCTATCGGAATGTTCTTCCCGTAATGCCTCGCTACCGAGGCGATGCAGGCGGCGCCGCAGTCCGACTCGTCGTGTTGTTTGACTTTTCTATTCATGACTTACATTCCTTCAACAAAAGGGGGCGTCCACCCCTCTGTCCTTTCCCCTCCTCAAAAAGACATCTTCCCCTCGTTCGCCCCCACACTTTCAGTATAATAAAATGACCGAGAGGACGGAGAGCAGAAGTGTTGCGGTGATTAGCAAGCAGAAGAAGAAATTGGAACTCCCGGGGAGTTGTGGCAACATATCTTCGGCCATACCGTCCAGCTCGGCCAAGGGTAAGATTTTTCTTTCGTTTTTCATACCGCAAAGGTCGGTAGCGGGATACACACTGACGTGCTCCGAACGTAAGAACTTTTTACCCTCGGGGAAGATTTACACGAATGTGAAAAAATCAGAAGATTTGTTTGAAATATGGAAAAATCTGTTTTGCCAGATCCAGCAGGAGGGGATAGAATTTTGAGCTCCCTATTTGCCCCTCAGGGATGAAGTGCATCAGGTTGTTGGCTGAGTCCACAAGGAAGATTATGGAGGAGAGGGCCACTATGAAAATGAGGCAGGAGACCGCCAGTCCCAGCAGGCGGTTGACCCATCCCAGAAGAGTTATCTGTAAAACTTTCTCCACAAGTCGCCCGAAAAGAGTGAAAACAATGGCGATTCCAAAAAAAATCAAGACAAACGAAATTGTTTTTGCAGCGAAAGGGGCGATTTTAAGATGCCCGCCAATCCACTCGATGACGGGAGCGGAGAACCGGAGGGAGAGGGTTATGCCGAAATAGACGGTGCAGAAGCTGATGAGCAGTTTGACCAGCCCCTTCTTCAGCCCGAAGTAGATGCAGGGCAGAATGCATAGAATGAGTATGATGTCGATTGTTCCCATTCGTATCAGGAGAGTTATCTTGTCAAAGTTTCGGCAAAGGTATTCAAATTTTGTATATTTGCGGATTAAAATGGAGTGAAATAGTATGAAATTCAAAGAATACAAGAGCCTTGACCTTGTCGGGACAAACCGTGAAATACTTGAGCAGTGGCAGAAAGAGGACGCTTTCGGCAAATCCCTCGAACTTCGCGAGGGCGCGCCGCGCTTCATCTTCCACGAAGGACCCCCTTCCGCCAACGGTATGCCGGGTATTCACCACGTGATGGCCAGAAGCATCAAGGACGCGGTCTGCAGATATAAGACCCAGACCGGGTACCGCGTTGATCGCAGGGCCGGATGGGACACTCACGGTCTTCCTGTGGAGCTCGGTGTGGAGAAGATGCTGGGAATCACCAAGGAGGACATCGGCAAGAAGATAACGGTCGAGGAGTACAACACGGCCTGCCGCAAGGAGGTGATGAAGTATACGGAGCAATGGCGCAACCTCACCCAGCGCATAGGATACTGGGTGGATATGGACAATGCCTACATCACCTATGACAACAGGTATATCGAGACTCTCTGGTATCTTTTGAAGGACATATACGACAAGGGCTTTCTCTACAAGGGTTACACAATCCAGCCTTATTCTCCGGCGGCCGGCACCGGCCTGAGCTCCCACGAACTCAACCAGCCGGGGTGCTACCGCGACGTGAAGGATACGACCGCCGTGGTGCAGTTCAAGGTGATACGTGATGAAAAGAGTGAATTCCTCTTCGAGGGGACACAGAATGACCTTTTCATCCTGGCCTGGACGACCACTCCCTGGACATTGCCTTCAAACACGGCTCTCTGCGTCGGTCCGAAGATAGAATATGTGCGCGTCGAAAGCGTCAATCCATATACCAAGGCTCCCGCCACATACATTGTGGCGAAACCTCTGCTCGGTGCTCATTTCAACGAGAAGAATCCATTCAAGGTTATCGGGGAGGCTCTTCCGGGTACCGCGCTTGCAGGAATCCGGTATGAGCAGCTGATTCCCTGGATGAAGGCGGAGCAGGGAGCATTCCGTGTGATTACCGGTGATTATGTGACCACTGAAGATGGAACGGGCATCGTCCATATCGCCCCCACTTTCGGCGCGGACGATGACAAGGTGGCCCGCCAGAACAGCATCCCCCCGTTCTTCGTGGTGGATGCGGCAGGCGAAAATCAGCCTATGGTGGACCGCACCGGCCGTCTTTTCCGCATTGAAGACCTTGACCCCGAGTTTGCCGCCACCCGTGTGGACAGGGCACTGTATGAACCGTATGCCGGGAGATATGTGAAGAACGCTTATGATTCCTCTCTCCCTGCGGACGCCCCCACTCTTGACGTGGACATCTGCGTGGACCTGAAGGGGCAGGGGAAGGCTTTCAACATAGCGAAGCACACTCACAGCTATCCCCACTGCTGGCGTACGGACAAACCCGTGCTCTACTATCCCCTCGACAGCTGGTTCATCCGTTCCACTGCCGTGCAGGACAAGATGATAGAGTTGAACAACACCATAAACTGGAAACCCGCCAGCACCGGTTCCGGAAGGTTCGGCAAGTGGCTTGAGAACTTGCAGGACTGGAATCTGAGCCGCAGCCGCTATTGGGGCACTCCACTTCCGATATGGCGGACGGAGGACGGAACCGCCGAGAAATGCATCGGCAGCGTCGCGGAACTCTGCAGGGAGATAGACAAGGCGGTAGCAGCCGGATATATGAAAAGCAATCCTCTGACGGATAAGGGGTTCAAGATTGGCGACTTCTCTAAGGAAAATTATGAGAAGATAGACCTGCACCGTCCCTACGTGGACAACATATATCTTGTGAGCGATGACGGACGGAAGATGATTCGCGAGAAGGATCTTATCGACGTGTGGTTCGACTCCGGTTCGATGCCATACGCGCAGGAAGGCCTTGCAAAATTGGGGACACCTCAGTTCGGGCAGACCGCCGATTTCATTGCCGAAGGCGTGGACCAGACAAGGGGATGGTTCTTCACACTCCACGCAATCAACACTATGGTAAGCGGGAAGTGCGCTTTCAAGAACGTGATTTCCAATGGGTTGGTGCTCGACAAGAACGGCAACAAGATGAGCAAGCGCCTTGGCAATGCCGTCAATCCGTTCGAGGCTCTGGACAATTACGGGGCCGATGCTCTCAGATGGTATATGCTTACCAACGCACAGCCCTGGGACAATCTCAAGTTCGACGAGGCGGGAGTTGATGAAGTCAGGCGCAAGTTCTTCGGGACACTCTACAACACATACTCTTTCTTCGCCCTTTATGCGAACGTGGACGGTTTCGACCCCGATGCGCCACAGGTTCCGGTTTCGCAGAGAGCCGAGATCGACCGCTGGCTGATTTCCCTTCAGAACACTCTCATAGGGAAGGTAAGGGTCTGCTACGAGGATTTTGACATAACGACGGCCGGCCGTATGATTCAGGATTTCGTCTGCGACGATCTGAGCAACTGGTATGTGCGACTCAACCGCAAACGTTTCTGGGGCGGTGGAATGACGCAGTCGAAACTTGCGGCATATCAGACTCTGTACGGAGCTCTGAGAGCCGTGGCGTTGCTTGCCGCACCGATTGCCCCCTTCTATATGGACAGGCTTTTCCGCGACCTCGAGCCCAAGTCAGGTTGTGTACATCTGCAGTCAATGCCGGATGCCGACGCTTCCTTCGTCGACACGGAACTTGAGCAGCGTATGACTCTTGCCCAGAAGAGTACCTCGATGATACTTGCGCTTCGCAGGAAAGTCAACATCAAGGTACGCCAGCCGCTTGCAAAGATTCTGATTCCTGTTCTGGACGTGGATGTCGAGGCCAGGTTGGAAGCTGTAAAGAAATTGATTCTCAGCGAGGTGAATGTCAAGGAGGCGGAATTTGTCCACGATACCACAGGGTTGATAACCAAGAAGATAAAGCCCAATTTCAAGACACTCGGCAAACGGTATGGGGCAAGGATGAAGGAGATTGCCGCCGCTTTCGCCCAAATGGACCAGCAGACCATCGCATCTGTGGAGCGCGGGGGCAACTATACGTTGGAGCTTGCCGGCGGTCCCGTCGAACTGACAAATGAAGATTATCAGATAACATCCGAGGATATGCCGGGCTGGCTCGTGGCAAGCGAAGGCACTTTGACCGTTGCCCTTGACGTGACCGTAACCGATGAGTTACGCCGTGAGGGCATTGCGCGCGAGCTGGTCAACAGGATTCAGAATATCCGCAAGGAGAGCGGATTCGAGGTGACGGACCGCGTGAATATAGTGATTGAGAAACGCCCTGAGGTTGAGGATGCTCTTGCAGCCTTCAAGGAATATGTCTGTACACAGACACTCGCGGAGTCATTGTCTCTTGCGGATAAGGTGGAAAATGCCGTCGCCGCAGAGTGGGATGATGCAACTATTGATATTAATGTGAGTAAAATTTTGTAAATTCAACTTTTCAAACTTTTGAGGATATGGCTACGATCAATGACGAAAATCAGGAGAAAGTCCGTTACAGTGACGAGGAACTTCAGGAATTCAAGGAACTGATTCTCGAGAAGCTGGCAAAGGCGAAGGAAGACTACGATATGTTGAAGGCTTCCATCACGCACAGCGGCAGCAATGACACCGAGGATACGTCTCCTTCCTTCAAGGTGCTTGAAGAGGGCTCCTCATCACAGGCGAAGGAGGAGGCAAGCCAGCTTGCCGCCCGTCAGTACAAGTTCATCCAGAATCTTGAGGCCGCCCTTATCCGTATCGAGAACAAGACGTACGGCATCTGCCGCGAAACAGGCAAGTTGATACCCAAGGAGCGCCTGAGACTTGTTCCTCATGCCACTTTGAGCGTCGAGGCGAAGAACAAACTCAACAAGTAGGATGAAGCTTTCGCGCGGGTTCGGACTGGGCGTTTTTGTCTCCTGTCTGCTGGTCATCGATCAGGTCTCGAAGATACTGGTCAAGACCAATATGCAGATAGGGGAGAGCATCCACGTCTTCGGGAACTGGTTCCAGATACTTTTCATAGAGAATAACGGAATGGCTTTCGGAATGCAGTTCGGAGGAAGCATCGGCAAGTTGATTCTGACGCTGCTCCGTGTCGTCCTTGTGGCCGTCATATTCATATATATAAGGAAACTTCTCAAGAAACCGGAGACCCCGACCGGAGTGCTTTTCGGCCTTGCCGCGATTCTTTGCGGTGCCCTCGGCAACATAATAGACTGCCTCTTCTACGGAGTGATTTTCGACTACGCGCCACTGTTCTACGGTCGTGTCGTGGATATGCTCTATTTCCCGCTGATAGATACCGTGCTGCCCGCCGGATTCCCGATTTGGGGCGGGGAGCACATCATATTTTTCCGTCCTATCTTCAATATCGCCGACAGCTGCATCACCTGTGGTGCCATCTACCTCATACTCTTCAAGTGGAGGTTCTTCTCGAAGAATGCCTGATGTCGTTGCAAAGAGGCCGATGGGGGCAGAGAGTCGCAGAGGGAACTGTCAGTTCATCACGGAAAGCCTCAAATATGCAGCCAAACGTTCATTTGCCATTGCGGACTGCATCCCGGCCTTCCTCAAAAGACCAAGATTGACAATCGGCGAATCTGTAATTACGGGAGATAAAGCCTTATCGGTTGTGGAAGCTCTGTTCTGCCTACCTTCCATTGCCTTGAGCAGTCCCTTCGCGAGAAAGTAATTTCTGGGACTCCTCAACAAAATGCCGGCGTACTTGCGTGCCAAAGTGTAGTTTTCATTTTCCATATTGAATCTTATCATCTGATAAAGTGAGATATTGCTCATTCCCTGAGGAAGAAAACAGGAAGCCTGGAACAAATGATGCACAGCCTCGTTATAATTGCCGAGAGCCTCGTCCAGCAGGCTTGAAAACCAATACGCCTCCATTGTATGAATACCTTCCGTATCAAGATCCTGCGGACCGGACAGCGGATATGAGCCCATATTGCCGACCAGCTGTCCTTTTGCGTTGAGCGCGAGCATAGCATAGGGCATCAATGACCTGTTATCCCGCACTACACCGGGCCTGGCTATGTCCAATAACTCATCCCACCGATGCTGACGGGCGTACTGTTCAACAGCACAATAGCGATTTTCTCTTTTTATTCCCGGAAGCACCGCGATGAAAAGACAACCGGCCAACAAAAGTCCGCACAGCAACACGTCTGATACCCGTTTCTTCCGAAAGATTGCATGACAAATGCAAAACAGGCTCACCGCAATTGCCGCTATCACTGCAGGCCCGACAAAGGGTATGTCGAAAAATTGTATGACAAACGACAGAATGATATGCGAAATGGGAAACGGTTCCCTGAAAACCTGCGTGAAATAGTCAGGTGTCAGCAAAAACAAAGAGAACTGACCCTTCTTGACAAGGATATGACCGGCATATACCTGCAATGTAAGGAATACGGCTAAGAAAAGAAATATCGGGACTATATATTTTTTCATCAGTCAAATAGCTTCTTTATTTCCTTTTGTCTGTCGGGGACCTCGCCGCGGACAAATTCCGGAATGTTGTACGATTTGAGCCTCAGGTGGTTCAGCTCAGCTTTTTTTTGTGGAAGAAGAAAAGGCTTGGAAAAGCGTCCTTCTTCATCAAAATGGGAGAAATAGAGGCGCGTGTATCTGCTATCTTCCCTGCGGCTGCTGAACACAAGCCATTTACCATTGGAGGACCAACTGTGGTAACTCTCAGCATCTTCACTGTTGATTTCCTTCGCAGGAAAACTCTTCCCCGTTTCCAGATTCAGAAGCCACAAGTCCGCCTCCTTGTGCCAAATCGGGAAGGTCCCGTAATCGGAACGGGTAAACATAAGCCACTTTCCGTTGATTCTAGGGAATGATGCGGATGCATCACCATCTTCCCACTCAGTGCGGGGCTCTCCCACAAAAGAACATCCGTCGAACCCGATGCTCATCAGTCTGTAGTGCACCTTACCACGATTTATGGAGACATCCGAAATACTGTCGGCGGCACAATAATATAGCCTGTCTCCGGCATTGTTCCAGGTCGGGAAAGTCTCCATTACTTCAGCCCCGCTCAACTGTCGGGGGAGAGAAACGGAATCTTTGGCGACATCATATAACAATATGTCCGATTCTGTATCATAAACCTCAACAGGCTGTGTGGAACCAATGGGGAAACACTGTCTCGTGTCATTGGAGGAGAAGACGACATATCTTCCGGAAGGATGCCAGGCAGGATATGTCCCCTGCTTGCGTGGCCCTGATGCAGCAAGATTCACTTTTCTGACGCCACATTTATCGACGAATACGGTACCTCCGCCTTTCCCCCTTGCGTGAAAAAACATCCTGTCCGGATTTCCATCTTGAAAACTGTGGCAATTCAGGCAGCCCATATCATTCACCCGGTTGGTCACGACGGGCGATTCCTTCCAGGTAGCAAGTTCTCTCTGGCAGATTGATATGTCGCGCCAACTTTCATATCCCGGCTCGATGAGACGATATACAACGTACGTGTCTATCTCATCGTGGCAGACGTACACAGGAAACTCCTTGTATCGGACTCCAGACGATGTGACGCTGTACCATAACGTATCTCCCTCTCGCCTTGACTTCACCGAACACCGGCTTCCGTCTGTCATAGAGAACCGCAAAGGAGCAAGCCCCTCCGGCACGGTTACACCGACATAGTCAGGATATATCCGGGGAAAATCGTCGGATTCCCGCACCGAACAGGACGCAAGGATAACAACGGCCGCAAGTATTCGATGAAGATTTTTCATATTGACAGATTGCTCATTAGGCAAAAAGCGGGCGCCCTGAAAAGACCGCCCGCTTATTCTTTTTAAGTTAATTAATCAGTAACACCATCACGAAGGGACTTCCCTTCATCTGTCTTAGGTTGTTGGCCGCCTGCGTTGTCAACTATGTCATAGTTTGTGTTCATTTCACCCTGAGGGAAACGAAGGAGAAGCCAGGGATCATCCGCTGCAAGATTGAAACGGAACGCAGGAGAGATATTGCTGGTCTCGTCGTGGAAGCGGACAAGTGGTTTGTTGAGACGCTTCTGGTCATAGATAAAAAAGCCTTCGCCCCAAAGTTCGACACGACGCTGGAACCAGATTTCGTCAAGGGGTTCAAGGCCCTTGTCAGACCAATTATATTCAGGGTCACGATACTCACGAATGAATTTCTCCATTTCGCCTACACCGTCCTGCCCAAGGCGTTGCATACATTCGAACTTGATGAGGAGCATCTCTTCCACGCGGATGAGTGGCATATCTTCATCATTGACCGTAGTGCCGATTGTCTTGCAGCCGAATTTGACATTGGTGTAAGGGATGAACGGCAGTTTGGCGTAGCCGCCATCGTTGGCGTGAGCAACGTCACCTTCGCAACCGGGCCAGGTAAGATCGTCTATGAGGGGAGACTTGAGATTTGCATCAATCCACCAGCCTTTTCGGACATCGGACTCGGGAATCATATTCCAAAGAAGAGTGTTGATGCAAGTTGTCGACTGGGTAGCCGCGGAATAGCTATCTCCGGAGAATGAACGAAGCCATGATGAAGTTGTGGCATTAACACCATTCTGTGCAGTAGATTCGGTCATATCATAGCCCCAAATCCAGTCCTCCTCATTGATATCGTAGAAAGTAGGCCTTGCCAGGTCGGCTATGGTCTTGGGCGAATATCCCTTGGCTGCGGCAGTTGCATCTTCCAAAGCCTTTTGCCACTCTCCCATATATAGATAAACGCGGGCGCGTATAGCACGGGCTACACTTTCATCTATGTAGGCCTTGGTTGTACGGCTTGCTCCTGCAAGTTTCTCTACCGCATAGTTAAGGTCTGTAAGAACTGTATCCAAAACCTGCTTGACTGTAGCACGTGGATTGTGTGTAAAATCCTCAATGGTGGGAGAACAGATAGGCACACAGGGTTTGTCGGCCGCCACGGAATATCCGAATTGAAAGCTGGGGACCAGCAACATATAGGAATATGCTCGGAGAGCTCTGCTCTGTGCAATCATATTTAAAGTCTCGGGAGTCCAGTTTGATTCGTCTTTCGGAAAACCGGCAATGAATGTGTTGATATCAGAAATCATATTATACGGAGCACGATAGCGGATAAGCGGGTTGCGGTAGTTTGGGCTACGTGAGGAAAGTTCACCGCAAGGTGAAAACCAGTTGTAGTTGTTGTCCGCAATATGGGCATCGGCACCTTCAAGGTCGTTGCAGAAATTAATCATAAGGAACTCCCAGTCGTCAGGGGTAGCATACATCTTTTCAGGTTTGCCTATGTTTGTAAACATACCGGAGAAAGCAGCGGATGCACGGGAAGGAACAATGGTGTTAGTCTCCTGAACTTGAGATGCTAGCATAGTGCCGCTTTGAGGAAGGACATCCCCCAATTTGGTGCAGGATGACGCAGCAACAGCACCGATTGTGGCAAGTAATAATAATCTATTGAGTTTCATTGTCTTCGCATTTAACGGTTAGAAAGTGATTGTGATACCACCTGTGATGGTACGCAGAGCGGAATAAGATGAACTGTTCAAGCTGGAACCGACGGTATATGAACCGAGTCCAAGGTCATATCGGGGGTCAACACCCTTGCGCGCTGAGAAAACGGCGAGATTCTCGCCGGCAGCATAGAAGCGGATGCCCTCGAGCTGAATGGCGTGACACCATTTCTTGGGAAGAGTGTAACCGATGGTAGCATTGTTCAAACTGAGGTAGTTTGAAGAGATGAGGAAGCGGTCGACTGGACTCTGGGAAACCTGTGTGTCGCCGTCCCAGCGAGGAATGTTGCTGTTGTTGTTTTCAGGAGTCCAGGCATTGAGAATATCCTTGTGAATTGCACTTCCCATATTGTTCTGGGTGAACATAAGGGCCTGATAAGTACCATCATAGTATCTTCCTCCCAATTGATATGAGAACTGTAGTGAGAAATCGAATCCACCAACATTGAGTGACGTACCGAAACCACCGTAAAGTTTGGGAAGGATAGATCCAAGTTTATATTGTACGGCGTCACTGAAAATGGCAGTCTTATAATCGGTTCCTTCGATGACATTTCCCTTTTCATCTTTCTTCATTGCCCAATAGAGAGCTTCTCCGGTATTCGGGTCAACACCTGCGAACTTATACATGTAGGCATCGTAGAGAGAACCTCCTACTTCGCGGATATAATAACTGGCCTTTATACCGTTCTCGGAGACGCTGGGGTCAAGAGAGAGGATTGTATTTTTGTAGTGGCTGAAGTTTGCATTCCAGGACCAGTTCACAGTCTTCGTACGGATGATGTTACCGTCAAGAGTGAGTTCAACGCCATTATTGCGGATATCACCGACGTTCACCGGGACATATCCGGTAGGGTTTCCGGAAGAAAGCGGAACTGCCTTGGAATAGAGAAGGTCTGATGTCTTCTGGTCGAAGTACTCAACGGAACCATTGAGTTTGCCGCCGAACAATTCGAAGTCCAGACCAACGTTGAAGGAGCCCTTTTTCTCCCAAGTGAGGTTCTCGTTACCCTTATAGCTCAAAGCGAGACTGTATTCGCCGGTGGCCTCGTTATATGAATGAGTGTAGCTGTCTGCATAAGGATAATATGAACCGAGGTCATCGTTGCCCTGCTGACCATAACTGACCTTCAGCTTCAGCATATCAACCCAGGAAACATCTGACATAAAGTCTTCAGCGCTGATAAGCCAGGCTGCGCCTGCTGACCAGAATGCACCCCACTGATGACCCTTTGCGAAACGTGATGATGCATCGTAACGGAATGAACCACTGACAAAATATTTATTGTCGTAGTCGTATGATAGACGTGAAAGCAAGCCCTGAGTCACATAAGTGTTGGTATAAGACTTGGCAACCTTGTTCTTTGTTCCGTCGGCATTGTTAAGCTCGCCTACGAGAGGGTTGAAAAGATGGTCGTTCTGTCCATAGAGGACCTGATTTTTCTTATCGTGGTTTTCGTAACCTGCAAGGATGTCGATATTGTGTTTGTCGCCAAATGTATTCTTGTACTCGACAAGAGCCTGTCCATTGATGGCGAAAGTCTTGTTATGCTCGACGTAGGCCTGTCCGTCAACAGAAGCGCCACTGCCAAAGATACTGGACAGTGCATTATAACGGGTATTGTCAACCAAGGCGCCGATGTTGGCGCTGATGGTCAGCCCTTTGACAGGTGTAAGCGTTGCTCCGAACTTTCCGTTGAGAACGTCAGCCCCGTTGTTGTGCTCATCATATTCATTGTCACGGATGGCATTTCCTACAATTGACGGACGGACGAAGTTGGTATTGTTTGAATCATAAACGATACGGCCGTTGTCTGTCTTGATGGTACCGTCTGCATTGCGGACGTAAAGAGGATAGATAGGACCGATGTTGTTAGTGATATAGAAGAGGTTACCGGAAGATCCCCACGAACCGTTGCTCGGGTTACTGTGAGAGTCGGAGTGAGAATATGCAAGATTTGTATAGACCTTGAACCAACTCTTTGCCTGATAATCAGCGTTGATACGTGCCGTATAACGTTTGTAATCCGAATTGTTCACGATACCGCCGTCATCAAGAAAACCTGCTGATGCATAGTAATTGAACTTTTCGCTTGCTCCGCTGATTGAAAGATTGTATTCCTGGCGGAAAGAACTGTGGAACACTTCATTGTACCAATCATCGGGAGTATAGTAATATGTCCCGTCTGAATATCCTAGTGTTGCCTTCGGATTGAGTTTGAAGTCGGTGCCTATAAGTTTCTCGCCTTCGGGAAGAGTATATACAAGATATCCTACACCGCCGTTTTTCTGATCGAGAAGATATTTGTCTGCGAATGCATATGACTGATCAGATGTGTGTCCCGAATAGAAGTAACCATTATAAAGCTTCTGATACATAACTTCATAGTACTGACCGGGGTCGGAAACCACATCATACTGAGGGATAAGTCGGCTGTTTGACCCCAGACGGGCATCAAACTTGACCTGAGCATCACCTGATTTTCCCTTCTTGGTAGTGATGAGAACAACGCCGTTTGCGCCACGGTGTCCGTAAATAGCGGATGCGGATGCGTCCTTGAGGACTGACATCGATTCAACGTCATTGGGGTTGATGTCAGAGATTGCGCCATCATAAGGAATCCCGTCCACTACAATAAGAGGAGAACTGGATGCCGCCATTGAACCGATACCGCGAATACGGATGGACGAACTGTTTGAAGCGGGGTCTCCGCTTGACGAAATAATCTGAACACCAGGAGTAGTACCGGCCAAAGCACTGGTAACGTTTGTTGCCACCTTCTTCTCGATTGCCTCTGACTTCACCATTGCGGCGGAGCCGGTGAAAGAGCTCTTGGTAGCGGTACCATAAGCAATGACGATAGTTTCATCAAGCATCGTGATGTCGGGTTCAAGGGCAACATTGATAACAGTGCGGCCATTGACTTCAATCTCGGTGTCTTTGAAACCGATGGTTGTGAAACCCAGCGTTGCGTTCGGAGCTACATTGACGCTGAATTTTCCGTCTGCGTCAGCAACTGCGCCCTGGGGAGTGCCCTTGATAAGAACGGCAGCTCCTGACAGAGGCTCCCCTGTGGAAGCATCCGTAACAGTTCCCGTGACGGTGATTGTCTTCTGTGCAAAGGCTGCAACTGAGACTACCATCAGAAAAGCTGTCAAAACGAGTCTGAATCTTTTCATAAGATAAATTTTAGGTTAGTAATAAATATAGGTTTAATGAATTTCCAATCGGATAGAGTATCTGTGGCCCGGATACTCCATATTTTTTCTGTATTTTCTGTGATTTTTCCAACAAATCGTAAATCTTCGCCCGGTTATAAGATTTACGTTTTTTTGTAAGCGAAATTTCCTATCCTTGTCCCGTCAAAACTACGTAATGCTTCCTGAAAGCAATATTGCAAACACATCATAAAAATAATTTGGTTTTGATATAATGTTTTATATCTTTGTCTAATGAAACGATACAAGGTGAGTGAAGTTCTCAAAAAACTACGTGAAGATGGATGGTATCAAGTATCACAAAGAGGGAGTCATCGTCAATTCAAACATCCTTACAAAAAGGGGCGAGTGACAATTAACAACAAACCTTCGGATACAATTGAACAAAACATACTCAATAGCATTTGGAAGCAAGCTGGATGGAGGTAAAATGGGAAAGATCAGAATTTTAGTGGATTATACGGACAATTTCTCCGCCTGTCCTGAAAACGATAAGATAGCATGTGTTACCACGGCCAATTCTTATGAAAGTTTAAAAATAAATATGGACGAAGCTCTTCATTTCCATATTGAGGGGATGAAGGAAGACGGCGAAACCATTCCTGAAGAATTTTCGGGTGAATGGGAATACGAATGGATATTGTCAACAAGAGCTCTTTTGCACGCAACCGAACATCTTGTATCCAAATCTGCGATTGCCAAGGTAACAGGAATCAATCAACAGCAGTTGACGCACTATGCATCCGGATTTCGAAAGCCAAAGCCGGCAATGGCGGATAGAATAAGAGAAGGTGTCCATTCTATTGCTTTAACCCTCTTAAGCTATTGAAAAATAGAATCGCTGCCGAAGGAGGAACAAATCAAATACATCAAGGAAATGACGACGGAAAGAGACATCAGGAACCAGATTGTATATGCCCGGGATATGGGTAGGGAGG
>JAGHTO010000032.1 GCA_018065305.1 Candidatus Cacconaster scatequi
AACCAGACAAATATGTTGTTTCCATCACTCAATGCCACTCTGCCGAGTTTATCCAGCTTCCAGCGCCCGTCAGAAGACACGTCCATTCTGTGCTTGACGAAACTCTTTGACGGATTGATATATGTGAAATTATCATTTGTCAATGTCCTGCTTTCGAATTCTACACTATATCCGCTGATAGAATTGAAGAACTCTGCTGCATGAGCAAACAGTTTCTCAGCGGCAATTGCCGGAGTACCGCCGGGTATCACGACAAACAAAAGCGCGATTGCTGCAACAGCTGATGCCAGGGTTGCAAATACCGGTCTCCAATTGAATCTGCGATTCTTTACAGTGGTAGAATCAGTATTTGCGTTCGCAGAACTCATAACCTTCTTCATAAGGTTGTCAGATGAGTGGAACTCACATTTTGGAGTTAACTGCTTTTCGATGTTTTTGTTTATATTCTGTTTCATTGCTCTTGATTTTTTGTGTTGATGGTGTTTTGGATGTGCTCAATGGCGTAACGGTATCTTGACTTCGCCGTTGGCTCGGGAATTTCGAGGATTGCTGCAATCTCGCGGAATTTCAGGCCGTCCGAGCATTTGAGCCTGACCACTTCCTGTTGCTCATCCGGTAAGGATTCAAGCAGTTTGCCTATTCTCAGGAACTCCTCGTGCATTTGTCTGTCCTCGTCCGGAACAGGGATCCCTCCGGCATCCTCGATTGGTAGCAGATTGTACTTTTTCTTCCTTTGCCAATCCCGGCAGCAGTTCCCGACCGAACGAATCAGATAGTGCTCCAGATTGCTTATATGCTTCAAGTTCTCTTCGGAGCGGAACAATTTCAGGAAAACATCCTGCAATATATCTTCCGCATCCGCACGATTGCCTATACGCATATACGCAAACCTGAAGAGTCTGTCCTGCTCCTTGCGGACTATCTTCTCCAACTCCCGGAGCCGTGTTTGTGTTCTGTCTTTTTGCATTTCGTTTACAATGGTTTTTGGGATGCATCCGATAATAAGACGCAAAGAAGAGAAAAAAGATTTACATTATCATACCAAAATACAAGTCTTTTGGTAATCGGATAGTAATCAAAGCAATTACAACTGCCCTCGCAGTGAACAGCCACCCGATATATCCGGAATCAGCAACAGAAAACATCATCTTGTAGCGGAGAATACCGAACAGCACGAGGAATGCAAGTGCCGCCGCCACGACAATCACCCAGAACCATTTCCTGACCGAAGGCTTGATGCTGCTCCGGATCAACTTACGGATGTATTGCAGGTATTCTTTCATATCTCAGATTATTATAGTATTTTTGCATCGTCACAGGGGAATTCGCAGAAGGGATGACAACCCTTAGTGTTTCGGCATTTTCGAGCCCCTTTTTTTTAGCCGCTGTTTTTCAGTGGCTTTTTTCGGACCATCGGGAAAACTATGTGTTTAGGCATAGATATTCTGAAGTCTGAAGAGGAAGTATTTGGGGAAATCCGGAAAACCCTGTGTTTAGGCGATGGAACACCCTGTAGGAAACCTTTTTTGATGCCTTGGGGAGAAGTCGGCGTGGGAGCATATATATCAGTCAGCCATGGCTCCAGAGAAGGTCAAAAACATCAAGAACATAGGTATGGCTTGTAGAGCATATTTGGGCCGGCTGCGCGCATGATGTCATCAAATTCTTTACATCAAGCACGCTCTGCCTTACTGTATGCCGTATTTGGCACAATGTTGTGCGAGATGATTTTCATCTTCCCGTAGGCCTCACTTCGTTTTGCATTTGGAAGCGGCTGAGCACGTAGTCTGGCACGGTTTCAAGAGACCACGTACGCGGCCGCTTTAGAAACAAGTTTCTGCGTGCTCCAGCCCGACTTCGCGTCCAAGAAAAGGCCCTGTTTCATGGATGGAATGCGTTCCAAGATAAAATATTATGTGTATCTTTGAGAATGCTTAATATTCTTGTAATAAACGGAAGCCCTAAGGGTAAGTATTCAATCACACTGCAGACCTGTCTGTATCTGCAGAAGAAGTTCCCTCAGTGCAATTTTGATTTTATTAATGCCGGGCAGCGCATAAAAGCACTTGAGAAGGACTTTGCCTCGGCCGTGGATGCCGTAGCAAAGGCTGATGTCTTGCTTTTCAGCTATCCGGTATATACTTTTCTGGTTCCGAGCCAACTGCACCGTTTCATGGAGCTGCTGAAGGCTTCGGGTATGGACCTGTCCGGGAAAACCGCCACCCAGGTTACGACCTCCAAGCATTTCTATGACATTACTGCGCACAAGTTCATAGAGGATAACTGTGCCGATATGTCCCTGCCTTTTGTCGAGGGCCTTTCGGCCGATATGGATGATCTCCTCACGGAGACCGGCCAGAGACAGGCTGTGGAATGGTTCCGTATGCTGCTGTGGAACATAGACAAAGGCTATTTCAAGAAACCGGATTACTTTGCTCCCGGATTTGTCCCCGAGCCTGCAACCGGATGCGCCCCGGTGTCCAAGTCATCTAAGCACCGGGCCGTGATAGTGGCTGATATAAAGGACGGCGATTCCGCTTTGCAAGCAATGGTGGACCGTTTTCTGGCAATATTCCCTTATGAGTGCGACGTCGTGAATATCGAGGATTTCCCCTTCCTGGGCGGATGCATCAGCTGTTTCAACTGCTCGGCAACGGGGAAGTGTTTCTACAAGGACGGCTTCGACGAGTTTCTCCGCGGGACTATTCACAGGCATGACGCGATAATATACGCCTTCCGTATTCAGGACCACTCAATGGGTTCCCGCTTCAAGATGTATGACGACCGCCAGTTCTGCAACGGCCACAGGACGGTGACCATGGGGACCCCCTTCGGGTACATCATCGACGGCCGGTACTCGCAAGAGAATAACCTCCGCACCGTGCTGGAGGCAAGGGCGCAGGTAGGCGGGAACTTCCTGGCCGGTGTCGCCGGCAATGAGTCCGGGACGGATGAAGCTCTGCAACGACTGAGCGATTCGCTCTGCTATGCGATGGAAAACGGCATAGTGATGCCGCAGAACTTCCTTGGTGTCGGCGGGATGAAAATTTTCCGCGACCTGATTTTCCTGATGCGTGGCCTGATGCGTGCAGACCACCGCTTCTTCAAGAGCCACGGCCAGTACGACTTCCCGCAGAAGAAGTTCGGAACGTCACTGAAAATGTATCTCGTGGGCTCGCTGATGCACAATCAGAAACTAAGGCCCAAAATGGGAGGCAAGATGAATGAAGGGATGATCAAGCCTTACCGTGAGGTCGTAGAGCGCATATAGTCGAAAAATGTTATTTTCATAGCCGCTGTTTTTCAGTGGCTTTTTGTATCTGAACCGTTTTTTCTATATTTGCAAAGACAAATACATACAACAATGAAAAAATCACTTCTTATCATCGCCGGACTCATCATTGCCGGCTTTGCGTCCACAGCACGCGATTATGATGTCGTCAATGAAAACGCCAATGCCGTGGATGCCATATACAAACTTGAGGGCAA
>JAGHTO010000041.1 GCA_018065305.1 Candidatus Cacconaster scatequi
GTCCTTGGAAAGAACTGGACCAGGGAGATGGCTCCCCTGGCCCAGTCACAGGTCCGCAATGCGGGCTTCCGGCTTGCACACCTCCTCAACATGACCTTCGATCCGAAGTACGCCAGGAAGTACAACCGGAAGAACCGCTAGACAAAGGTCTGGACTTAAAACTCGCCGTGATGCTCCATGAAGAAGTCGTGATAGAGTCTGATATTCATAAGCTCTGTCCACTTGCATTCGGTCACAGGGTCACCGTCCATATCATAAACTGTTGCTTCTTCCATTGATACGATAAAAGGCGAATGAGTGGATATGAGGAACTGGCATTTGTATGCTCGGGCCATAGCTCTGATATACTCTACCAGGTCCAATTGGAATTCCGCTGACAGAGAGTTCTCCGGTTCATCCAGGATATACAGTCCTCCCGGTTTGATTGCTTCAGTGAAGTATTGGAATCCGTTTTCGCCGTTTGAGTATGTGCGTTCATTGAACCCGAGATGTTTCTTTATGTATTTGGAAGCCGAAGTCTTTACCATCTCCATGCTGTCCCTGTAGCGTTTGATGCTTTCCTCGTCTTCAAAATCAATGGATCTGGGCCTGGTATCTGGATTATACTTGTATTCCAATCTCTGCTCCAGCATACCGCCTCTCATCAGATCAATGTCCTTATTGTTCTTCCGTACCTGAATGATGTGGTTGAATACGTCATCGCTTGTGATTATACGTGATACTTCCCTGAAATTTGAAGCGTCTATGTAGTTCAGTTTCGTCAATTTGTAATCCGTTTGCTCTACATAGTTGTCGAACAATGAGGACTTGTTGAACAGGGAATCTCTCTTCAGACACAACTTTTCCGCTATAATGTTCAGAAGAGTTGATTTGCCGGAGCCGTTCCCTCCGCTGAATATTGTTATGTCAGAGAAAGATATGAGTTGCAGACCTTTATCCGGGAACACCTTGAACGGATAGACCGTAAGATGATAGGTCGGCAGATACGGATTGGAAAGGAATACGAATTCCGACTTGTCGGAGACAAGATTAAAAGATGAAAGGTATATCATTGTTGTCTGTTCATTACGACACTAGAGCGTTTTATTATAGCTTTTGAATCAGATTCATTTCCGGTATCGCGTAGAAAGATCGAATAACTAGTGGCCCAGTTCATATATGAGCCAATGATATCATTATTATATTCTTCCCGTTCCTCTTTTGGCACATCTGCATATAGGACATCCTTCCAGTCTGGACGTTCGAATATCTTGTAGTATTGATTGTAACTTTCCTTGAAACAATAATCTGCAAGCTCCCACTGGAAAGTAAAATAATAGGTTTTGCCCATCAGTACGTACATTTCGGCCTCCAGTGCCCCCATTCTGCTATCTGCAGAAGAGATGCGTTTATACAGAAGAGAATTCATGCAGGCGGCCTGGGTTTCCTCGATAAGCCCGATACAATACAGACTCCATGCACGATTAGCCCACGCAAGCGCGGTTTGATTAGGGTCCGAGCAGCCCCTGCATCTGTCATCTTCCATGTTCGTCAAGCTTTCATAAGCATTTTTGTTTATTTTTCTGCCGATAGCAGGTAGCAGTCTGACGGTTCCAATCAAGTCAACTATCTGGCTTGCTGTCATATTTATCGCGTTCGCGGGCTTTTTGCCTTCCCGGATGAACATGCCGCCACATATCTGCCCGTCTTCGTTGTTGTGAAACATATAGTCAACATAGCTGAAAGAACAATACAATGTGTCATCTGAGATACTGACGTATATCTGAGGCCATTTGAGATGAAATTGGTCTGCAAGTGCGTCTAATGAGACTTTTGTTGCAGAATGGGTCTTGTTCCACTTAGTGACACATCGATTCCATAATTTGATTTGAGATTCCCTGGTTCTGGGATTTGATATTCCGGGAGTGTTGTTGTTCAACAAAAGAGTTAAAATTTCATTGTCCATATCATTTTTTGTTTTGTTTCGGCAAATAAAGCAAAAGACCATGCCAGTTCGTGGCAGGGTGATAATGAAGAATATTAATACCGGAAACATTTGCAATTCAGAAAGAATCGCTATATTTGCAACACGATAGTATGTCAACAGTGAGAGATAAGCGCCTCACACACGTTGAAAAACCTTGAACAGAGTACCTTATTTCAAACAAATAAAGTACTCTGTTTTTATATCCTACCGGATGTAATGCTTGCCCAAGGAAAGCCGCTCCGACGCTCCGCGCTTATTAAAAAATCATCATTATGACAAACTATCGTATTTTTCAAAACGTGTGCGAGCGCCTCTTTGAAGAGCTTGTCAAAGAGTTGCTCAAGGACCGATTTACCGTAATTTCCGGTTCGTTCCGTGAAATCAATGGCAGAAAGGTTCGCGTAAGGAAAGCGCATCTCCGCAAGCGGAAACGCTGACGGAAGTCCGCTTCCTAATCAGCCCTCGGGCTGATGTCATTACTCAGCATCCGTGTCAGTCAATGGGGGAGTTTTCGCGCTTGGAAGACTCTCCCTGCGATTGATACTACAATGTCAAATCACTCTTTTGTGGGATTTTTCATAATTTTACCGATGACATCTTCGGCAGGTGGGGACAGGTTGCGATGGATGCTGAGCTTCAGTGCCTGAAAGTTGCTCGTCTGCTTCGTGATGTCTGTGGGTCCCGCCGGCCGGAGCCGAAGTTGCCGTGAGTGGCGGGGTCTATTTCATCGGAGCGGACGGCTGGCACGATTACATCGTTGCGGGCGGCAGGAAATGGGCCACGATGGATGTCGGTGCCACTTCCCGGAAGGGGAGGGAGAGTTTCGGCCATTTCTTCTCCTGGGGGAACGTTGTCGGCTACAACTTCAGCGGGGTGGATTGGAAAGTTGCGCCCGGCTATCCCGGAGAGGGCGCTGTGCTGGAGGGAGGGTTCAGTGCAGAGAATTATGCTTTAAGCCCGGGAAGCAGGCTGGCAATCTCCCCGAGGGCGTCTGGCACCTTTGCATTGCCGCTTGCCGCCGACGCCGCCTATGCCAACTGGGGCGGTGCGTGGAGGATGCCGACAGCCGCCGAGTTCGCGGCTCTGATAAGGTGCAGCGGGACGACTGAGGATGACATCCGTCTGGCCTCCACCGGCCTGTACGATGGGGCATACGTGGGCGGACATTATCTGAGGATACACGGCACGCGGCTCAGATTTCCCTTTTGCGGAAGAGGGGATTTCGCCTGGTGGGATTACCGGGGCTCCGGCTGGAACGTCAACGAGAGCTTTGAGGATTTTGGCGGGTATCTGTCGTCCTCCGGTTCCTCCCACAACCCGGATTCCGCCTGCATCCTGTCTTTCCGGTACGGCTTTGACGCTCACGGCTACAGCAGGGCGCTGTGCGGCTGCACCGAAGACCTCCGCCACCTGGGCCATTGCGTTCGCGCCGTGGCGGATTGAATGGCGGCTCGTGGTGACTGAGAGAATACAAGGTTAAAAATGACACAGAGAGAAATCATCGAATTCGAGGAGACCAACACCGGAGTAATACGGCTCTATTTTGAGGGCTCGTTCTACAAGGCGTACGAGCGCAGCGCATTCGCCTTCTGCACCGGTGGAACCCGCTGGCGGAGTGGCTGTCACTGGATGAGGACCTAAGCACCCGCGCTTGATAGCGGGAGGGGCCCAGCGACAGCTGGGAGGGATGAGCGAAGCGAAGTCCGAATCAGTGACAGCCCGGAGCCGGCGCGGGTTTCACCTCTGCCTTTGCCGTATTGTGTTCCGCTGATGTGATTTTCCTCTGATTTTGACGCATCTGGGTGGTTGGCGATGGCAAACGATGGCGCAAGCGCAAACCACAACAACGGAACGGGCCTTGTCCTGACATCATTCGCGTCTGTACGAATTCGGATAAAGAAAAATTTACTACATTTGCAGATTACATTATAACTTGCGATAAATGGAATCTGCCAAAATCTCTATGGAAGGGTTGACATACGATGACGTATTGTTGATCCCCGCACGCAGCGAGGTGCTGCCGCGCGAAGTATGTCTCAAAACTAATTTCACAAGAGAAATCAGCCTTCACGTTCCGATTGTCTCAGCGGCGATGGATACCGTGACCGACGCCAATCTCGCCATCGCGATTGCAAGGGAGGGCGGTATAGGTGTCATACACAAGAATATGCCGATAGAGGCCCAGATGAACGAGGTTCGCAAGGTCAAGAGGGCTGAGAACGGAATGATATATGACCCTGTCACCATAGGTGCGGAGGCCAATGTCGGGGACGTCCTCTGCCTTATGCGCCAGAATCATATCGGGGGAATTCCGGTTGTGGACGCCGGTGGATACCTGCTCGGCATAGTCACCAACAGGGACTTGCGCTTCGAGGAAGATATGTCCCGTCCCGTCAGGGAGGTGATGACAAAGGAGAATCTCATTACGGTCAAGGTAGGCACGACAATCGAGGAGGCTACGGAGGTCTTCAAGAAATATCGCATCGAGAAGTTGCCTGTCGTCGGCAATGACAACCGTCTGGCCGGACTCATAACATATCGCGACATCACGAAAATCAAGAACAATCCGACCTCATCCAAGGACTCCCTGGGCAGACTGCTTGTCGCTGCAGCAGTGGGCATAAACTCACACAGCCTTGAAGATGTGGAGAAACTGACAAGCGTCGGAGTCGATGCGGTTGTCCTCGATACGGCCCACGGCCATTCCGTTGGTGTCCTCAATACCATAAAGAAAATCAGGGCGGCTTTCCCGAAGATACAGATAGTGGCCGGCAACATTGCTACGGCAGAGGCCGCCGTTGCACTCAAGGAGTGTGGAGTTGATGCGGTCAAGGTCGGAATCGGCCCCGGTTCAATCTGTACTACCAGAATCATCGCGGGTATCGGAGTTCCACAGCTGACAGCAGTTCTCAATACTTCCGAAGCTCTCAAGGGTACAGGCATTCCTGTAATTGCCGACGGCGGAATCCGTTACAGCGGAGATATAGTGAAAGCTCTGGCGGCCGGTGCAAGTACGGTCATGGCCGGTAGCCTGTTCGCCGGTGTTGAGGAGGCTCCCGGTGAGGCTATTATCCTGAACGGACGTAAATTCAAGTCATACCGCGGGATGGGGTCTCTTGAGGCTATGCAGAAAGGTTCCAAGGACCGTTATTTCCAGGATATGGAAGAGGATATAAAGAAACTTGTTCCCGAGGGGATAGTGGCGCAGGTTCCCTACAAGGGTACTCTTGGAGAGGTTATATATCAGCTTGTCGGCGGATTGCGTGCCGGGATGGGCTATTGCGGAGCGCATAACCTCGATGAACTCAAGGATGCCAGGTTTGTGAAGATAACCCCCGCCGGAATGGCTGAAAGTCATCCCCACGACGTGACGATAACCCGCGAAGCCCCGAATTATTCGAGATAATGAAACACGCCCTGCCGTTGATTCTTGCAATGATGCTGGCCCTTTCCTCCTGTGAATGGGCACAGGATAAGATGCATCGTGGCCATATTGTTGCGAGGATTGGTTGGGATGTTCTGTACTCGACGGAAATAGAGAAGGTCATACCTTCCGGGATAACCGGGGAGGACAGCCTTGCAATGGCGCGCCAGTATATGGACAGCTGGGCTTTGCGCCGACTGCTGACCCGCAAGGCGGAAAAGGACCTTTCAAAGAGCGGCAAGGATGTGTCACGCCAGGTCGAGGAATTCCGGAACAACCTGTTGGGATACAGGTATGAGAAGTATTTCATCGATTCAAGGCTCGACACCTCTGTCACTATGGAGGAATTGAAGGAGTATTACGATACCCACGAACAGCTTTTCAAGGTGACACAGTCCCTTGTCAAGGCAAGAGTCATAACGGTTCTGACAAAATCCCCTTATTTTGACGCCATAAAGAAATCCTATAAGGTCACCGATGAATCCGCGATAGCAGAGCTTGAGGAACTGTGCGATGCATCGGCGGAACGGTATACCGATTTCGAAGGCGCTTGGGTCCCGGTGACGGTGCTTGCGAAAGAGTCTGTAATGGACGTTTCCCAGTGTGAGAGGATGCTTGCCTCCAAATCCTCCGCCGAACTGAAGGATGAGGGCATCACAAGATTCGTCTTTGTCCGGGAAAGGATATCTCCGGGAAATGTCTCTCCCCTGGAATATAATATCGAACATATCAGGGAAATAATCATAAGCAAAAGGAAGCAGGAACTTTTGTCCGGATTGGAACGGGACTTGCTGAATGATGCGAAGTCTGACAAAACATTGAGAATTTATGAATAGAAGGATATTCCTGATGATTGTTGCATTGCTGACGGGGGTCTGCCTCCCTGCGTCCGGTCAGAATTATGGCCCCGGGGTGGTGGAGAAGTCCGTGGCTATTGTCGGTAATGAGGTGATTATGATATCGCAGGTTGAAGGGGAGGCACAGATGATGCGTGCGAGGGGTTCCGCGGTTGATGAATCGACACGCTGCGAGATTCTGGAGCAGATGCTCATTTCGAAACTTTTCATCTCCCAGGCAAAGATAGACTCTCTCTTGGTGAACGAAGCCAACGTGATTGCCTCTCTGGACGGACGTGTGAATGAGCTGATACAGACACTGGGTGGAGAGAAACAGGTTGAGGAGTATTTCGGCAAGCCGATGCACAAGCTCCGCACGGAATGGGAAAATATTCTCAGAGAACAGTCCCTGATGCAGCAGATGCAGCAGAACGTGATGCAGGACATACCTGCACTGACACCCCGCGATATAGAGAGATATTACAATGACACTCCTCAGGAAGATTTACCGATGGTCAGTACCAAATACCGTATCCGACAGATTGGAATCTATCCTGACAAGAAGGCCGCTGAACTTGCGGTGAAGGAGAGGCTGATTGAATTGAGGGAGAGAATTCTCAAAGGGGAGAAATTCGCCACGCTGGCCCGCCTCTATTCCCAGGACCCCGGCACTATGGCCAAGGGTGGGGAATTGGGTATGGCTCCCAGGTCGATGTTCTGGCCCGTCTTTTCCGATGCGGCAATGTCCCTGAAGGTCGGGCAGGTCTCGCAGGTTGTGGAGACACCGGATGGTTTCCATATCATTCAGCTGATTGAACGCAACGGTGATATGTTCAATGCCAGACATATCCTGATAAAACCCCAGTATACTTCCGAGGATCGTGAAAAAGGGTTCGAGAAACTCGATTCCCTCAGGAATATCATATTGTCGGACAGTCTTACGTTCGCCGCGGTGGCCCGATACTATTCGCAGGAGAAGAAAAGCGCGACCAGCGGTGGTCTTATGGCAGATGAGTACACAGGGTCTTCATATTTCGAGAAGGACCAGCTCAAGCCCGCTGATTATGCCGTTCTCAGGAATATGGAGGTCGGTGACATTTCAGAGCCTTTTGAATCTCTGGACAATGAGGGCAGGAACGGAAATACGATATACAAGATTCTCTACCTTGACAAGGTTCTGCCTTCGCACGTGGCCAACTACAAGGATGACTTCGACGTTCTTGCCAATGAATTGAACAAGATAAATTCCCAGAAGGCGATAGACAAGTTCATAAAGGAGAAGCAGAAAGTGAACTATATTGTTCTGGACCCGTTCTTCGAGGGATGCTCTTTCCGTTATCCCGGTTGGGGGAAGTAACCTATGAGGCCGCTGCTCAGATTCGCCTTTCTTTTTCTTTCAGTGTTGCTGACAGCAGTTCCGGCATTTTCGCAAGACGTTCCGGAAGAGGATGTGTTTCATCTTGTAGAGGCCAATCAGGCCCAGCAGGAGACTTTCGGAAATATGAGTTTCAGAAGGGTGTGGGGGGATGCCAAATTTCTGCACAACAATACCTATCTCCTCTGTGATTCCGCTTCCTGGAATGTCGACAGACATAAAATCGATGCTTACGGCAACGTCAAAATCATACAGGGAAACACAATCCTGTGCAGTGACAACCTGACTTATTACATTGAACGGAATCTGGCCGAGTTCAGAGGTTCGCTGGTCGAACTTTTCGACAAGGAGGGAAACACCCTCAGGACGGAATTTCTCAATTACGACACCAAGGACAGCGTTGCGACCTTCTTTGGAGGCGGCGCTCTCAGGGATACCTCCGGCAATGTGATGGAGAGCCGGCAGGGTACATACGATGCCAAGGATAAGACGTTCACCTTTGAAAACAGGGTTGAGATGTTCGTCGATTCGATACGGATTAAGACCACCAGAATGCATTATGTGGCTGATTTGGCAAAGGCGTTTTTCGGGAAGGATACATATATGTGGAGGGGCGACGGTTTCCTCAATGCAAACGGCGGCAGTTACGAGAGAAACACCCAGATAGCCAATTTCAAGGACAATGTATATATGAATGATCCGTCGTATGAGGCCTGGTCGGATGACGTTATTTATGATCAGGTTACAGGCAGGGCGGATATGTACAGGAACAGCCAGATACTTGACACGACGCACAGCTCATACTATCTTGCTGACTGTCTGATTTATGAACCGAAGGGTGATACGGCTGATCTATGGCAGGACAGAGTCATCCTCACGCGGAATCCGGCCATAGTCTATTGTGGAGAGAATGAGAATCATCAGCCCGATACCCTGTATATGCGCGGGGACAGCATCAAGATATTCTCGATGAAAAAATGTGATTTTGCCGAAAAGGAATTCACTGATGCGAAGCAGAGGGTGGCCGATATGGAATTCGACGCTCTGGCCAAGTCAAGGGACGAGATGGCAAAGGTACGGGAGGAGGAGAGAACCAAGAAGATGCAGGAAGCCGGGATGATGCCGACAAAAGAGGCCCTGGCATATATGGAGAAGCAGAAGGCGGCTGAAGATACTTTGACCGTGCCGAAGGATACGGTTGCGGCAGTCGATACCGTCGCTGCAGTTGATTCCGTTGCTGCGGTTGATACCGTTGATTTCAGGAAAGATACTACACTTGTCAGGGTGATAACATCATACAATAACGTGAAAGTTTTCAGGAAGGATGTTCAGGCCGCCTGTGACTCGATGATTTTCACCGAGATAGATTCTGTGGCCAGGCTTCACGGCGATCCTGTCCTGTGGAATGAAATCAAGAACCAGCTTACCGCGGAGGTGATGTATCTGATGCTCAAGAACGGAAACTTGTACAGAGGAAGTATGGTGACCGATTCGTGGGTGATATCCCAGGAGGACAGCATCCATTTCCATCAGATAAAGAGTACGGAGATGCTGGGCTATTTCTACGAAAACCAGTTGTACAGGTATGATGCCCTCGGAGGGGTGAACGCTGTATTCTATGTTGCGGAGAAAGCCAGACTTACGACAATCAACATCAAGGAGGCCAAGTCTTTGACGGCCCTTATCAAGGATGGCAACGCAAAAAGGATGCTCTATATGGAGAGCATCAAGAGTGACGCTTACCCCATAGGGGATCTTGCAAAGTCAAAGCAGCGCCTGAAAGGGTTCAAATGGCGCGGTGATGAACGTCCTGTGGACAAGTTCGCCATCACTTCCCAGTCGTTGCACACTTCCCAGAGGGAGAAATACGAGAAAGTTGTTCCGCCGAAATATGATTTTGTGAACAAATATTTCGACAACTGTATGGCCCCGGAGGGGGAAGAAAAGAAGGAAATAAAAAAGGTCGGGACTCTTTGAGTTCCGACCTTTTTTGCTCCTCAAGTAGGACTTGAACCTACGACCCCCTGATTAACAGTCAGGTGCTCTAACCAACTGAGCTATTGAGGAAGGTTATTTCCTTGTTGGGATTGCAAAAATAGAACATTTTAAGAAAACAGCAAAATTTTTGTCTAAAATTTTCATTAAAAAATTAGTTTGTCTATATTTGCAGTCGCGTTTGCCCGGATGGCGAAATCGGTAGACGCGCTAGTTTCAGGGACTAGTGGCCGCAAGGCTGTGCAGGTTCGAGTCCTGTTCCGGGCACTGATTGTCAGAATCGATGGATTTATCCCTGGCCAGAAAATGTTTGGAAGATCTTGTCCGGGAAAATGACAAGGTTGAAGTTCCCTATATGGGAACTTTTTTGGCTTCACTCATTCCCGCCGCATTTTCTTCGGACTGGAACAGGATTTTTCCACCCTCTTACAAAATCACCTTTGTAAAGAAGAACGTAACTGTTGAGGAGGGTCGCCTTTTTGTCGAACGTCTCGCGAATAGGGCGGACATTTCTCCGGACAAGGCCAGAGCGGAATGGAAGGAGTTGTTGGGCAGCCATCAGGACGAACTGGAGGCTTTTCTTGATACGGACAGACATCCTGAGATTTTTCCCGAAAACGTTACCCTCAGGCAAGTCAACCTTTCGGATGAAAGTGGATTGCGAAGGAAAAGGAGCAGGAGTTGGATATGGTTGCCGGCTCTGACAGTTGCACTTGCGGCACTTGCGGCACTGGCATATTTCTTCCTTATAGCACAATAGACAGATGATAGACAGCTCAACCGTTGACAGGATACTTGATTCAGTCAGAATCGAGGAGGTGATAGGAGACTTCGTCACCCTGCGGAAGCGTGGAGCTAACTATCTGGGTCTCTGTCCTTTCCATCAGGACAAAAACCCCTCGATGAGCGTATCGTCCACAAAGGGGATTTTCAAATGTTTCTCCTGCGGCAAGGCCGGCACCGCCGTCTCTTTCGTGATGGAACACGAGCATCTCACCTATCCGGAAGCATTGCGATATCTCGCGAAGAAATACAATATCGAGATAGTGGAGAAGGAGGAGAGCGCCGAGGAACTTGCCGGAAGGATGAGGCACGAAAGCCTCCAGATAGTGACGGAATATGCCCAGAAATATTTTCAGGATGTCCTTTGGAACACGGATACAGGTCGTGCGATAGGCCTTTCATATTTCAGGGAGAGAAAATTCACCGATGAGACTATCCGCAAGTTCGGTCTGGGGTATGCCGCCGGCAGACAGCACGAATTGTACAAGGATGCCCTGCAGAAAGGTTATAAGCGTGAATACCTGATAGATACCGGACTCTGTGTGGAACGTGACAACGGCGATTTGGCGGACCGTTTCTTCGAGCGTGTGATGTTTCCCATATATTCCGTGAGTGGAAGGGTGATTGCGTTCGGAGGCCGCACGCTCAAGAGCGACAAGACCGTAGCGAAATATGTCAACAGCCCCGAGACGGAAATATACAACAAGAGCCGTTCCCTCTACGGCCTTTTCCAGGCCAAGAGCGCCATTGCCAAACAGGACAAATGCATCCTTGTGGAGGGGTATGCCGATGTGATTTCAATGCATCAGGCCGGACTGGAGAATGTAGTCGCATCCTCCGGAACATCTCTGACCGTGGACCAGATCAAGCTTATCAAGCGGTTCACGGAGAAGGTCACTGTCATATATGACGGAGATGCCGCGGGAATAAAGGCTGCGTTGAGGGGAATCGACCTTATTCTGGAGGAGGGGCTGAGCGTCAAGATTGTCCTTCTTCCCCCGGAGGATGACCCCGACAGCTTCGCCAAAGCGCACTCAAGGGTTGAAATCGAGGAGTTCATTGAGGAGAACGAGCAGGATTTCATCGCTTTCAAGAGCGATATCCTTTCGAGAAATGCCGGGAAGGACCCTCTGATGCGGTCCCAGATGATAACCGACATTCTTCAGAGCATATCGGTGATACCGGACCCCATTCTTCGCAATGTCTATGTGGATATGGTTTCAGAGCGGTTCGATCAGAAGAGCGAAGCTCTCCTGAGCAAGATTTCCGAATTGAGGCGCAAGAAACGCCGTTTCAACGAACAGTACCGGCAGTTCGAGGGGATGCGCAACGGACCGGCCGCACAACCGGAGTCTCAACTTCCGATGGAGGTAGAACCCGCCGTTGCCGGAGTGTCGGATACTTTTCTCGCCACCTGCGAGCGTGAGATATGCTATTATCTCATCAAATTCGGCACATACGAATACAGGAATCAGGATGGGGAGGAGGTGAACGTTGCGCAATACATAAGGGAGTCGCTGGAAGAGGACGAGATAACCTTCACGAATGAACTGTACAGACTGATGTACGAAGAGTATTTCACCTATCTGGAAGAACTGGACCGGGAGGGGTCTGCCGCCGATGCCCTGCAGCGTCAGCCGAAAATCATCAGGCACTTCTCTCTTCACAGCAATCAGTCCATTTCCCGGGAGGCGTTGAACTTGATATGCCAGGACCACCCTTTGACGGTCAAGGTATATGAAAGGTCCCTTGTTCCGGAAGAGATGAGACTTTCTGTAGTGGTGCCCAAGTGTGTGATAATCTATAAGTTGAGGATAACGGAGCAGGCCTGTGCCACAATCGCTGCAAAAATAGCTCAGGCGCAGAGGGACGGGGACGGTCAGACGGTGAAGGAGCTTGTTGCCAGTCTCCAGTTGCTGAACCGTGTCAAAAACGCTTTCTCCAAAGAAATAAACAGATTATAGTCGCCCTGTGGTCCTTTTTCACTATCTTTGCGGCAACCATCAACCTCAAGGAAAATGAAAGATTACAAAAGAACCCTGATTACCTGTGCTCTGCCTTATGCCAACGGACCTGTTCATATCGGACATCTGGCCGGAGTGTATGTTCCTGCCGACATATATGTAAGATACCTGCGGATGCGCGGGAGGGAAGTTCTTTTTGTCTGCGGAAGCGACGAACACGGAGTGCCCGTGACGATGGCCGCCCGGAAGGAAGGCTGTTCTCCCCAGGACATAGTTGACAAATATCACAACATAATCAAGAACTCGTTCCGCGATTTCGGAGTGGAATTCGACATATATTCCCGCACCACCAGCGCTGTTCATCACAAAAATGCGGCCCAATTCTTCCGCAAGCTGTACGAAGAAGGCAAGTTCATAGAGAGGGAGAGCGAGCAGTTCTACGACCCGGAGGCGAAGGTATTCCTCGCGGATCGCTATATAGTGGGAACCTGCCCCAAGTGCGGAGCGGAGGGAGCATATGGCGACCAGTGCGAGAAATGCGGTTCCACCCTCAGCCCCGAGGAACTTATCAATCCCCATTCGAAAGTGAGCGGAGCGGAGCCTGTCAAGAAAAAGACGAAACATTGGTATCTGCCTTTGCAGCAGTATGAAGGATGGTTAAGGGAGTGGATTCTCGAAGGACACAAGGAGTGGAAGACCAACGTTTACGGTCAGGTGAAGTCCTGGCTTGACGGCGGGCTTCAACCCCGTGCCGTGAGCCGCGACCTGGACTGGGGAGTGCCCGTACCTGTGGAAGGTGCCGAAGGCAAGGTACTCTATGTATGGTTCGATGCCCCTATCGGCTACATATCCAACACGATGGAACTTCTGCCGGACGATTGGGAGAAGTGGTGGAAGAGTCCCGACACCCGTTTGATTCATTTCATAGGAAAGGACAACATTGTCTTCCATTGCATTGTATTCCCCTCGATGCTGAAGGCCTACGGTGACGGATTCATCCTCCCGGAGAACGTTCCCGCCAACGAATTCCTGAATCTTGAGGGAGACAAGATATCCACCTCAAAGGGATGGGCCGTATGGCTTCACGAATATCTGCAGGATTTCCCCGGCAAGCAGGATACCCTCCGCTACGTGCTTGCCGCAAACGCACCGGAAACCAAGGACAACGACTTCAGCTGGAAAGACTTTCAGGCAAGGAACAACAGCGAACTGGTTGCCATTTTCGGAAACTTCGTGAACAGGGCCGTAGTACTGACACACAAATATTTCGGAGGTGTCGTGCCCGAGGCTGTGAAGAGTGAGCCGGTTGACGGTGAGACCCTTTCCCAAATGGCCGGCATACGCGCCTCAATTGAGGAGAACATCGAGAACTTCAAGTTCCGCGAGGCTCTCAAGGAGGCGATGAACCTCGCCCGTCTCGGCAACAAGTATCTGGCCGACACGGAGCCCTGGGCCGTTGCCAAGAGCGACCTTGACCGCACTGCCGCTATCTTGAATACTTCACTTCAGATATGTGCCAATCTTGCGGTTGCCTTTGCGCCGTTCACCCCCTTCTCGGTGAAGAAACTTTGCGGAATACTCAACGTTTCTCCCTTCGGATGGGACGATTTTGGCAGGACGGACCTGATTCCTGCCGGTCATACGCTGAACAAGGCCGAACTTCTCTTCTCCAAGGTTGAGGACGAGGATATTCAGAAGCAGCTCGACCGTCTTGAGACAATCCGTCAGGCACGTCTCGCGGCAGAAGCTGAGGCGGCTCCGAAAGTTGCCGCTCCCAAGGACGCCTGCACATTCGATGAGTTCGAGAAGATGGATATCAGGACGGCGACCGTTCTTGCCGCCGAACGGGTCCCCAAGACAGACAAGTTGCTCAAATTGACGATAGATACGGGTCTTGACAGGCGCGTCATCGTGTCCGGCATCGCGGAGTACTATACCCCCGAAGAGATGGTCGGGAAGCAGATATGCATCCTTGCCAACCTCCAGCCCCGCACCATACGCGGAATCGAGAGTCAGGGGATGATACTGATGGCCAAGCAGCTCGACGGGAAGATGCGTTTCATCACCCCCGCCGAAACTCTCTCCAACGGCTCCTCTATAGGATAATTATTTGTACTTCTCTGACTGTTCGCGGATGAGTTCATCGAGGACTCCGGCGTCGAAGTAGTTGATGCGCATAGCGCGTTTCACGTCGGCAAGAGTCTGCGCGGCAACGGCGCGAGCTTCCTCTGAACCTTTGCGGAGCACCTCATAGACGTAGGGAATATCCTTCTCCAGTTCATGACGACGGGTCCTGATGGGCTCCAGTGTCGAATTAAGGACAGCGGCCAGGAAGTTCTTTATCATCATATCCCCTAGACCGCCTGCCTGATACTGTGCCTTCACCTCATCCAGATTCTTGAAGTCGAAGCTGACCTTTTTCCCGTGGAAACAGTCACCGAACATCGCAAAGTGCTCGTCGCGGCAGAAGGCGTCGAGATATGTGAAGACGGTGTTACCCTCGATATGGCCGGGGTCCGATACCTGAAGGTGCAGAGGGTCGGTGTACATACCCTTCACTTTGGCGGTCACCTCTTCCGCGGAGTCTGACAGATAGATGCAGTTGCCGAGGGACTTGCTCATTTTCGCCTTCCCGTCCGTTCCCGGGAGACGCAGGCAGGCTGCGTTGTCGGGGAGCAGGATTTCAGGCTCGACAAGGGTGGGGCCATAAACGGAGTTGAACTTGCGGACAATCTCGCGGGTCTGTTCAATCATAGGAGCCTGGTCTTCCCCTACCGGTACTGTGGTGGCCTTGAAGGCGGTGATGTCTGCGGCCTGTGAGATGGGGTAGCAGAAGAAGCCTACCGGAGTGCCGGCCTTGTTGTCGGCATCCTCGCTGTCGTTGAAACCGCGCATCTGGATTTCGGCCTTCACTGTCGGGTTGCGCTGGAGACGCTGCACCGTGACCAGATTGTTGTAGAAGAAGGTCAGTTCGGTCAGCTCGCTCACCTGCGACTGTATGAAAAGGACGCATTTTTCGGGGTCCAGACCGGCGGACATATAGTCCAAAGCCACTTCGATTATGTTCTGACGCACTTTCTCCGGGTTGTCGGCGTTGTCGGTCAGTGCCTGGGCATCGGCAATCATTATGAAGATTCTGTCAAATTCTCCGCTGTTCTGCAATTCGACGCGGCGGCGCAACGAACCTACGTAGTGCCCTATGTGAAGGCGACCGGTGGGCCGGTCGCCTGTAAGAATTATCTTCCCCATTTTCAGTCTTTTACTGTTTTGAGTTTCTCCCTGATTTTCTCTTCGATTTCTTCAGTCAGCTGGGGGTTGTCCTTCAGGAGGTTTGTCACTGCATCGCGACCCTGGGCAAGCCTGCTGTCACCGTAACTGAACCAGGAACCGCTCTTTTTGATGATTTCATATTCGACACCGAGGTCGACGATTTCACCGATATGGGAGATTCCTTCTCCGAAGACGATGTCGAATTCGGCCTTCTTGAAGGGGGGAGCCATCTTGTTCTTTACAATCTTGGCCCTTGTCCTGTTGCCCAGAGCCTCGTCCCCGTCCTTGAGCTGGGTGACGCGACGCACGTCAATGCGGACTGAAGCGTAGAATTTCAAGGCGTTTCCGCCGGTGGTCGTTTCCGGATTGCCGAACATCACGCCGATTTTCTCCCTTAACTGGTTGATGAAGATGCAGCAGGTGTTGGTCTTGGATATGTTCGCCGTCAGCTTTCTCAGAGCCTGGCTCATCAGGCGGGCTTGGAGGCCCACCTTGTTGTCTCCCATTTCTCCTTCGATTTCGGCTTTCGGGGTGAGGGCGGCAACGGAGTCGATGACGACTATGTCGATTGCGCCGCTGCGGATGAGGTTGTCGGCTATTTCAAGAGCCTGCTCCCCGTTGTCCGGCTGAGAAATCAGCAGGGTGTCGCAGTCCACGCCCAGATTTTTGGCGTATGTGCGGTCGAATGCGTGTTCGGCATCGATGATGGCCGCAATGCCGCCCTGTTTCTGAGCCTGAGCGATGGCGTGTATTGCAAGTGTGGTCTTTCCGCTTGACTCGGGACCGTATATCTCGATGACTCTTCCGCGGGGATATCCTCCGATTCCCAGCGCGTGGTCAAGCGCTATTGAGCCTGTTGCGATTGTTGAAACTTCAAAGGCAGGTTGATCTCCCATCTTCATTATGGTGCCTTTCCCGAAATCCTTCTCAATTTTGTCGAGAGTGGCCTGAAGTGCCTTCAGTTTTTCGAGGTTGCGGGCGGCTCCGTTCCCATTGCTTTCAATAGATTCTTTTGCCATTTCAAAAAAAGATTAATTGGTTCGTAAATCGCTGATTTTTCCCGTATACTTTGGCAAATATACCACATTTTTAGTCATTAATAAAAAATAACTTGGTAATCTTTATGAATCTTGTTTCGCCTTTTGAATATGTAATTCAGTCGAGTAGCCCGCTACACTCCTTCATTCCATATCCAAAATTCATAAACAATCTTTCATAAATCTTTACCAACTTATTTTTTAACCATTCCTTCGAATCACATCACTTTTATATTAATTTTGCAAGTAATATGGATGAGAATCGGACATTACTCGGGATGACACTGGAACAGATGCAGCAACTTGCTGCAGATGAAGGGTTGCCGCGCTATGCCGCATCCCAGATGGCCCAGTGGATATATGGCCGTGGGGTCCGTTCCATAGAGAAGATGACCAATCTGTCAAAAGCCGTGAGGGAACGTCTCGGTGAGAGGTATGAAACAGGTCACATTACCCCTGCCGCAAAATTCGTTTCAAGCGACGGAACCAAAAAATATCTCTTTCCGACGGAGACGGAGGGGAAATACATAGAGACGGTGATGATTCCTCAGGATGATGACTCCGATGAGGCCGCCGGCTCCCGGAAGACAATCTGTGTCTCTTCGCAGGTCGGCTGCAAGATGAACTGCAGCTTCTGTATGACGGGAAGGGGCGGTTTCCACGGGAATCTCACAGCAGGAGAAATCATATCGCAGTTTATGAACATAGATGAGGCGGGAGAACTGACAAATGCTGTTTTTATGGGGATGGGGGAGCCTCTTGACAATTGGGAGAATGTGAGCGCCGCGCTTGAGATACTTACCTCCGACTGGGGGTTCGGGTGGAGTCCCAAGAGGATAACCGTCTCGACCATAGGCGTTCTGCCGAATCTGAAGAAATTTCTTGATGAAAGCAGATGCCATCTGGCCGTAAGCCTTCACAATCCTTTCCCTGAGGAGAGGGCCGCCCTGATGCCGGTCCAGAAGGGTTTCGACATTCTCAAGGTTGTGGAACTCCTCAAGCAATATGATTTCAGCGGCCAGAGGAGAGTCAGTTTTGAATATACGATGTTTGCCGGGGTGAACGATACGAAGCGTCACGCCGATGCATTGGTACGTCTTTTGAAAGGACTTCAATGCCGCATCAACCTGATACGTTTCCATACGATTCCCGAGAGCAGCCTGAAGCCTTCCGATGAAGGTACGATAGAACAGTTCAAGGCACGCCTGAACAAAGCCGGGATAATTACGACACTCAGGGCATCCAGAGGTGAAGACATAATGGCCGCCTGCGGGCTTCTTGCGGGACGCGGCCTGAAAAAAGAGGCATAGAGATGAAGAAATTGCTATTTATCGTCATTTCAATCTTGTTCTGTCACAGTATGTTTGCACAGGACGAGGCCTATGCCGTGGCTCTGGACAGGCCCGACGCGGCCGACCGCCCGAAGGTAGGAATCGTGTTGAGCGGTGGCGGGGCCAAGGGTATGGCTCACGTGGGTGTATTCAGAATGCTTGAAGAGCTGGATATACCGGTCGACTACATAGTCGGTACGAGTATCGGCTCGATAATGGGTGCGATGTATGCCTTGGGCTACAGTTCCGCGGAGATTGACACAATCACTCAGAACATAGACTGGGACAATACGATGAAGGACAATTTCGACAGAAAGAGGACGCTTTTCGAGGACAAGAAGGCCGGAGACAAGCTGTTGTTGAAGATTCCTTTCAAGAACAGAGGGGGCTTCAGGGAGGTTGTGTCCAACAAGGATGGACAGGAACGCAACTTGAAGCAGAAGAAAGGTACGGTAAACACCATCCTGAACAATATGCCGAATGCCGTCATCGAAGGCCAGAATCTGAATTCCCTTTTCACGCAGATAAGTGTGGGATATCAGGATGATATCAATTTTGACAATCTCCCCATTCCCTTTGCCTGTGTGGCGGTCGATATGAACAGCAAGAAAGAGGTGGTGTTCCGCAACGGTGACATTGTGACGGCCATACGCGCCAGTATGTCAATCCCCGGCTATTTCGCTCCAATCCGGAAAGACGGTATGTTTCTGGTTGACGGAGGAATGCTGAACAATTTTCCCGTTGATGTCGTCCGCGAGATGGGTGCGGACATCGTAATCGGCGTCGATCTCCACAAGTACACCAAGGGTTTTACAAAACCAGTAGAGAATCTTGGGGATATGATTACCAGTACCCTTGCGATAATGAACGGGCCCAAGTTCGATGCGGGAAGGAGGGACACGGATATTCTCATAAGTCCGAACACAAGTGAATATGGAGTGCTTTCATTTGACCAGGTGAGCATCCAGGCCTTGATTGACAGCGGGTATGTCGCGAGTAAGGCTGTGGAGAAACCGTTGCGCGAATTGGCTGCAAAGCAGCATCTGTACGGTGGTCACAACAGGAACAGGGACGGAAAGATGGAGAGGCACGCAATCAATATCCGGCGTGACTCGGTCAGGATAGACCAGATAACCGTTGAAGGTCTGGACAGGAAGGAATCAAAGATTCTGATGAAAAACTCCCGTGAGTATCTCGGGCAATATACGGACGGAAAGGAGATAGACAAAGTGATAGAGGATCTCTATCTGACAAGGGCATTCTCAAAGGTGACATATTCTCTTGTGGGCGACATTGAGGATTCGAGTTACGTCTTCAAGGTCGGTCTGACGCCGGAGAGGTTGCACCAGATAGGACTCGGATTCCGCTTCGATTCGAAAGTGATGGCCGAAATACTTCTCAATGCAAGTTTCAACCGTCACCGGATTTACGGCTGGAAGTTTGACATCCTGGGAAAACTTGGAATGAATCCTTACGCTTCGGTTACTGCCGGGTATGCATTCAGTCCCTCCTGGCAGTTGACCGCAAACGGTCTGTTCCGCCACAGCGACACCCAGTTGTACTCTCCGGAGACGGATGTCCGATATTCGTCATACGATATCTACTATAACAGAGTCGAAGTCTATATGCAGAACAGAGGTCACCTACATGATCTGCATCTGGGTGTCAGGAGTGAATTCAACCGGATGACAGGATTCTCGGTGTTTGAGGAGGAGGATGAAGCAGCGGAAGTTTTCAAGGAGAAATACTTCGGGGTGTTCGCTTCCTTCGACCTTGACAGCCGCAACCGCAGCTATTTCGCGACCCGTGGCGTCAATATGCATCTGAGCACTGTCTATGACATTTTCGGAAAAGACAGTGATTATGAGAAAGTCACCGGCCTTTTCGATTTCAGATTCAACATTGCCGGGTACGTGCCTCTTGGCAGCAGAGTGACGTTTGTACCTCAATTATACTCCCGTTATGCATATAACGTTCCGGAGGAAGGATTCGGAAACAATATGGTAGGCGGGTATGAGAAGGGGCGCTTTATGGACAGCCAATTGCCTTTTGTCGGCACGAACAACACTTATCTGATGGATGATTTCGTCAGCATAGGGCGTGCGGACGTGTGCGTCAATATTTTTGGCAACCATTATGTGACGGCTATGGCCAATTACCTCCTTTCCGCTCCCTCGGCGTGGGACGTTTTCAAATATCCGGGGTATTTCGGAGCTGGCCTCAAATATTCAATCGACACCTTCGTCGGCCCGATCGGACTGACAGGCCACTGGTCAAACCTGAGCAACAGGTTCGGGGTCTATTTCTCACTGGGATACAGTTTCTAGAATGAAAAAGGCAGTTGTCATATTGTTTCTGCTGCTGGCGGGGGTGCTTTCAGCAATGGCCGCTCGACCCAGGGTTGCGCTTGTTCTCAGTGGAGGAGGGGCAAAGGGGGCTGCTCATGTAGGTGTGATAAAGGTTCTTGAGGAGAAGGGAGTCCCCATCGATATGGTTGTGGGGACAAGTATGGGAGCCGTGATAGGAGGTCTTTACTGTGCGGGCTATTCCGGGGCGGAGATGGACTCTCTTATGATGATACAGGACTGGAACAGAATCATCTTTGACGGAGGCCTTGTCGGAGGGAGGTATCTGGTCAGGATTCCTTTCGGCCCGCAATCGGGTGAAAAGGCATTGTCAGCATTCCCCTCCGGTCTTGTGAGGGGTACGGAGGTCGAGGCTCTTTTTGAACGGTTGCTCCCCGGAGTCCCTGATTCACAGGATTTTGATACTATGCCTACCCGTTTTGCCTGCGTGTCGGTCGACCTCGTTCACAAGAAGGAAGTTGTCCATCACAGCGGAAATCTGATAGAAGCCATCCGCGCCTCAATGTCAATTCCACTGTTTTTCGAACCTGTCAGGAAAGACGGGATGGTGCTCATTGACGGAGGAATGCTGAACAATTATCCGGTGGACGTTGCAAGGGCGATGGGTGCCGACATAGTGATTGGAGTGAAGGTGGGCGAACCCGAATATCAGAAAGAGCCGGAAATCAATGATATGTTCTCTGTGGGGGATGAGTGGCTTGAAATGTATCTCAGGCCGAAGACCGAAAAGAATATTGCGGAGACAGACATATTCATCGGCCCCAGTATCGGGGATATGAACGTGATGAGTTTCCAGAAGGAGTGCATCCGGCAACTTATTGACAATGGTGAGGCGGCGGCAAGGGAGGTCCTGCCTCAGCTGGAAAAGCTCGCAGTATCTTCAGGACAGGATTCGAGGGGTACTCTGTTTGACCCGGAATCGGGTTCAGGGGAAATATCCTCCGATGTCGGAAGCAAAGTGTCACTTGCCCCGGCAAAAAAATCCTCTCTTTCTCTCGGCGGCTATTTCGATACGGAGGAGATAATTGCCGGCAGAGTGAATCTGGCTTTGAATCAGTCCGCAGACAAGGGACTTAAAATGAATCTGATCGCAAAGTTGGCCTGGAATCTTCAGGCCGGGGTGGAGTGCAGGTATGATTTCGGACGCGGCTTCGGATTGGGCGTCGGATATGATTTCAGAAATACCAATTCCAACATATTCAATCAGGAAGATGTCCTGACCTGCAAATTCAGGGAACACTCCTTCGAAGCCTTCTTCGGGAACAGGAGTCCTAAAAATCTGGAAGTGAAGGCCGGAGCCAGATTCCAGATGTTCCGTTTGAGTGGGTGGAGCAGGTATCTGAACTTTTTCGCGAAGGTGGAATATGACAGCCGGGACGATTCCTGTTTCCCGGAGAGAGGCATTCGTTTCAAGGCGGAAGGCGGCTTATGTCCCACCGTAATGGAGGCTCCCGGTCTTTTCGGGGACATCAGCCTTCAGTTCAGCGGCGTAATCCCAATAGGGCAGAAATTTGCCTTGATTGCTTCCATCGACCACCGCAGCGTTATTTCAGGAGACGGAAGAGTTCCCTACCATTATATCAACTGGATGGGAGGCAGGCAGGAGGGGCGATATTTCGACCGTCAGTTTACTTTTGCAGGGTTTAACCACGTGATTCCCTTCGCGGACATATTGACAAGCGCGACACTTGATGCAAGGGCGAAGTTAGGCAAGAAACACTACCTTACGGCATCGGGAGCGTATGCTTTTGACACGGGTGCATACAGGTCCGTTTCGGACGGACGTTCCACCTTCGGAGCGCAGCTGGGCTACTCATACGATTCTATAATCGGTCCGTTGTCGTTCAACGTGAACTGGTCAAACCTTACGGAGAGGGTGGGCTTCTACGCAAGTATAGGGTATAATTTTTAGAATCTGCTTTGAAATGAATTACCGGGAGAGGGAGAAGCAAAGATTGCTGGAGAGGATGATGAGGCTGTGTTCCCTGTCCGAACATTGCATCGGCGACATCAGGAAAAAGGTGGAGAGAGTCAATCCGGATTGGTGCGACGAGATTGTCGGGAGGCTCTGCAAGGAGGGCTATATTGATGAGATGAGGTATGCGAGAGCTTTTGCGAGGGACAAAAGTTCCCTTGCGGGTTGGGGAAGTGCCAAAATTAAAGTAGCTTTGTATGCGAAAGGAATCGCCCCGTCCGTGATAGAAGACGCTCTCGGAGAGATTGATGACGTTGCAGTCAGAAAAAAACTTTCTGCGCTTATGTCTTCGAAGTGGAAATCGCTGGAAAGGGAGAGCGACCCTTTCAAACGGAAAGCGAAACTGTTCCGGTATGCTATCGGACGGGGATACGACTACGAACAGATAAAGGAAGAATATGATAACATCAGAGGAAATTAAAAGTTTGAAACAGCGGATTGAGACGTTGGGGAGGTGTCTTTGACGTCGCTGCCAAGCGTATCGAACTGAAAGACAAACAGGAAAGGACACTTGCCGCTGATTTCTGGAATGACCCGAAGGCCGCCGAAAGTTTTATGAAGGAGGTCTCCGCCGTCAAGTTCTGGGTGGACGGGTATGATGAAGTATCCGGTGCTCTGGATGACCTCGAGACTCTTATGGAGTTCGGGGAGGATGCATCGGATGATATTGATGCCGCATATAAGTCCCTTTGCGGCAAGGTCGATGCCCTTGAACTGAGGAATATGCTGTCAGGGGAGGGTGATGAGCTCGGAGCGATTCTCAAGATTAATTCGGGAGCGGGAGGTACCGAGGCCAACGACTGGTCCGCGATGCTTATGAGGATGTATGTCCGCTACGGTGAGCGTAACGGGTACAAGGTCCACATCTCCGATATTCTGGAGGGGGAGGATGCCGGAATCAAGTCCGTCACCATAGAATTCGAAGGGTCATACGCATACGGATACCTGAAGGCCGAGAACGGGGTTCACCGTCTGGTGAGGATATCTCCCTTCAACGCGCAGGGCAAGCGGCAGACCACTTTTTCGTCGGTATTCGTCTATCCCCTTGTGGATGACACGATTGAAATCGAGATAAACCCCGCCGACCTGGAGTGGGACACCTACCGGTCATCGGGGGCGGGCGGACAGAATGTAAACAAGGTTGAAACCGGAGTCCGCGTCAAACATATTCCGACCGGTATCGTGGTTGAGAATACGGAGACCCGCAGCCAGTTGGACAACAGGCAGAATGCCTTGAGAATCCTCAAGTCCCATCTCTATGACCTGGAACTGAAGAAACGTCAGGAAAAGCAGGCTGAACTTGAGGGTCAGAAGAAGAAAATCGAGTGGGGCTCCCAGATAAGGTCCTATGTTCTGCACCCATACAAAATGGTCAAGGACCTTCGCACCGGATACGAAACTTCCGACACTCAGGGCGTCCTTGACGGTGATTTGAACGAATTTATGAAAATATATCTAATGGAAAACGGAGGAAAGTAAACTATGGAATTCAAGTATGCTCCTATGTTTCAGCTCGGTGAGGATACAACCGAGTACTACAGGATTCCCGGTTCGGAGGAGTTTGTCTCTCTCGGGGATTTTGAGGGAAAATCTATGCTTAAAATCAAGCCCGAAGCATTGACCGTTATGGCCAACACGGCTTTCAGGGATGTATCATTTATGCTTAGGCCTGCTCATAACGAACAGGTTGCAAAGGTTTTGAGCGACCCTGAAGCTTCAGATAACGACAAGTACGTTGCGCTGACGATGCTCCGCAATGCCGAGGTTGCCTGCAAGGGCCGGCTTCCTTTCTGTCAGGACACAGGCACTGCCATCATCCACGGCGAAAAGGGACAGCAGGTCTGGACCGGATTCTGTGACGAGGAGGCTCTCTCGAAAGGCGTTTTCAAGACATATACCGAGGAGAATCTGAGATACAGCCAGAATGCGCCCCTCGATATGTACAACGAGGTCAACACGAAGTGCAACCTTCCTGCACAGATTGATATCGAGGCTACTGAGGGTATGGAATACCGCTTCCTCTGCGTGACCAAGGGAGGCGGAAGCGCGAACAAGAGTTATCTCTATCAGGAGACGAAAGCCCGTATCCAGAACCCCGGCACCCTGATTCCTTTCCTTGTGGAGAAGATGAAGAGCCTCGGTACAGCAGCCTGCCCTCCTTATCATATCGCCTTTGTAATCGGTGGAACTTCAGCCGAAAGGAATCTTCTGACAGTGAAGCTGGCTTCCTGCAAGTACTATGATTCCCTTCCCACCACGGGAGATGAGACGGGCCGTGCTTTCCGTGACGTTGAACTTGAGAAGCAGGTTCTCAAGGAGGCACACAAGATAGGTTTGGGCGCTCAGTTCGGTGGAAAGTATATGGCTCACGATGTGCGTATCATCCGTCTGCCCCGCCACGGTGCCAGCTGCCCCATTGGATTGGGAGTAAGTTGTTCGGCAGACCGCAACATCAAGTGCAAGATAAACGCGGATGGAATCTGGATTGAGAAGTTGGACGACAACCCTTCCCGCTGGATTCCAGAATCTCTGCGTCAGGCTGGTGAGGGGAATGCGGTCAAGATAAATCTGGACCAGCCTATGAGCGAGGTCTGCAAGATTCTCACCAAGTATCCTATCGGCACCCGTCTGAGTCTCAACGGCACCATCATAGTCGGCCGCGACATAGCCCACGCCAAGATTAAGGCACGTCTGGATGCAGGAGAGGGGATGCCTCAGTATCTGAAAGAACATCCCATCTATTATGCAGGTCCCGCCAAGACACCGGCAGGGATGGCCTGTGGCTCTATGGGACCGACAACAGCAGGCCGTATGGATCCTTACGTTGATGAGTTCCAGGAGAATGGAGGCAGCCTGATTATGCTTGCCAAGGGTAATCGCAGTCAGGCGGTCACCGATGCCTGCAAGAAACACGGCGGTTTCTATCTCGGTTCCATCGGAGGTCCCGCTGCTATTCTTGCTCAGAATAATATCAAGAGCATAGAGTGCGTGGAATATCCTGAACTCGGAATGGAGGCAATCTGGAAGATTCGCGTCGAAGATTTCCCCGCTTTCATCCTTGTTGATGACAAAGGCAACGATTTCTTCGCGAAATTCAAATAGAGATTCCTACGAGAGCGTAAGCGTCTCGATTTCCGGAATGATTTTCTTGTTGAGGCCCTGGAGAACTTTTCCGGGGCCTATTACTGTGAATGTGGTGGCTCCGTCGGAGACCATATTGCGGATTGTCGAGGTCCAGTGGACGGGGGAGGTCAGTTGCAGCAACAGTTTCTCCTTTATTGTGGTGGGAGATGTGTGCGACAGCCCGTCAACGTTCTGATAGACAGGGCAAATCGGGTCGTGGAAATGAATCCGGTCGATTGCCTGTGCCAGTTCCGCCCTTGCAGGCTCCATAAGAGGGGAGTGGAATGCCCCACCCACCTTCAGTTTAACCATCTTCCTCACTCCGGCCTGCCCGAGGGCTTCGATGACTGCATCCACGGCGGCATCCTCTCCTGAAATCACCACCTGGGTGTCGCAGTTGTAATTGGCGGCTACTACAATTCCTTCGACTTTTTCGCAAGTATCCTCTATCAGGCTCTGGTCCGCGCCGATGATGGCGGCCATCGCTCCCGGGACTTTTTCACAGCACTTCTGCATCGCTCCGGCCCTGACGGAAACCAAATGGAGGGCATCCTCAAGAGAGAGGACTTCTGCCGCTGCGAGTGCGGAGAACTCTCCGAGAGAGTGACCTGCCGTCATATCCGGGTGAACGTTGTTGCAGAGTGCGGCAACGGCAGAATGGAGGAAGACCGCCGGCTGTGTCACGGCGGTGGCCTGAAGGGCCTCTTCATCCTCTCCGAACATTATGTCCGTGATGCGGAATCCCAGTATCTCGTTGGCCTGCTCGAAAAGTTCTCTGGCCTTGGCGTTGTTGTCGTAGAGTTCTTTTCCCATTCCTGGGATTTGGGAACCCTGTCCGGGGAAGATGGCTGCTTTCTTCATATATTATTCAATGAAACCGAGAACCTGCCCCACCTGGACGTTCTCATTGTGCTTTGCGTTGATTGATACGATTTTGCCGCTGAAAAGGGCATTGACCGGCTCGATTCCGTAATAGGTCTGGATATAGCATACGGGCTGGCCTTCCGCGAATTTCTGACCGATGTTGGGGGCCGTCGATTCCTGAGCCACGTCGTATCTCCAGATAAGGGTTCCGGTTGCGGTCGCCTGGACGGGATGTGCCTTCGGGTGCTGCTCCGCCACCTTCTCCACGTCGAATGCGGGAACCTCCACCACGGGGCGTACAACCACTTTCGGGGCACCGGCCTTCGCCTTGGCATCTTCCAGGGATTTGTTGAACCTCTCTTCGGCTATGCCGCTCTTGTAATCCCTCCACTGGCGTTCGTGCATCGCAAGCTCGAAGAGGTCCTCGTCGTCCTGTCCTCTCTCCCAGCCCTCTTCCTGCAGCATCTTCTCGAATCGCGGGAGGTCGTTGGGGAAGGCATCCTGAGGGTTGCCGGTGTAGAATTCCAACCCTTTCTCCTTGACGATTTCCTTGATTTCCGGAGCGAGTTCACCGGGCAACTTGCCGGTCTTGCCGAGAATCATATTCATCGTGTCGGGGTCGATGGTCTTCCATCTGGGCTCACCCTTGAGGGTGTGCATCAGGTTCATAAGGGCAGTATTCTTCACATACTGGCTGAAGGGGGTCACCAACGGGGGGTATCCCAGCCTCGGCCATACATATTCGACCTCCTGGAAGAGTTTGACGGTCATCTGGTCCAGCGTCAGCTCGGGCTTGCCCTGATTGCGCAGAGACATGTTGATTGCCCCCATAAAGCCCTTTAGGTCGGCCATCATCGAACCCATCATTCCGCCGGGCAGGCCGCAGCCTACGAGCAGGGAGGAGCAAATCTTGTTTGTGGGTTCAATGAAATATCCGAGGAAGTCGTCTATGAACTTCTGTGTCAGACTCCTGGCTTCCATATAGGCGTCCATGTTGATATCCTTGACGAGAAATCCCGCATCCTTGAGCATAGCCTGGATGGTGATTACATCAGGATGAATCTTTCCCCAGGAAAGGGGTTCGATTGCCACGTCCAGATAGTCCGCGCCGGCCCTTGCCACTTCAAGCATCGAAGCGGTGGCGAAGCCGGGGCCCGAATGGCCGTGGTACTGCACCTTGATATGCGGGTATTTGTCCTTTATCGCCTTGACAAGCTTCCCGAGGAACACGGGGCGTCCGATACCGGCCATATCCTTGAGGCAGATTTCATCGCAGCCGTATTCCACTACGTGGTCGACCACACCCATATAGTATTCCACCGTGTGGACGGGGGAGTGGGTGATGCTGAGGGCGACTTGTGAAATCATTCCCGCCTTCTTGGCGCCGATGACGGAGCCCTTGAGGTTGCGGTGGTCGTTGAGTCCGCAGAAGGAGCGGGAGATATCGGTTCCCTGAGCCTTCTTGACCTTGTACATAAGGAAGCGGACATCCTCCGGAACGGGGTTCATACGGAGGGCGTTCAAGCCTCTTTCAAGCATATGGGTCTGGATGCCGGCTTTGTTGAAGGGGGCGCACCATTTGCGGACCGCCGTGTTGGGGTTTTGCCCGTAAAGAAGCTGCACCTGTTCGAAGGCGCCGCCGTTTGTTTCGACTCTGTCGAAGCATCCCATATCTATTATGACGGGAGCTATTTCCTCAAGTTGGTCAACTCTGGCGGTATATTTGCCGGAGGACTGCCACATATCTCTGTAGAGGAGAGAGAATTTTATTTCACGAGCCATATCGTTGAGAGTTTTTTGTCAAAAAAGTTATTTTATCGAACAAAGATACTTTATTTGTGAAAATTTAGCAATATCTTTGCCAAGCAGTCAGAAATGACTGTCCTGTCTCCGTAGTTTAATGGATAGAATTTCAGATTCCGGTTCTGAAGGTCGGGGTTCGATTCCCCGCGGGGATACCTATTTTGCAGGGCTCTGCCCTGAGACCCGCCGCTTCAGGCTCCTATCGCACAAGGCTCTCTCTCACGCCTTCCGCTAGCGCCCGACGGCGCTTTTCTATTTCGTGCAGGCAAATACACGGCCTCCGCCGGACGCCTGATGGCGTCTTTTTATACAGGGCGCTGCCCTGAAACCCGACTCGCGTCCGCGCAACTCTGAATATTCTTGTCGGGGGATTGAAACAGGCATTTTTCCATCCCTCCGTGCGAAATTTCGTCGTCCGCGGCTGAAATACCGCCATTTCTGATCCCGTCACCCGATTCGTTGAACAATGCCCGCGTTTTGCGCAACAAATCGGAACAGAGCTTGTTTTCTATCGGGACAGATGCTAATTTTGTCAGGAAAAGTAATATGCCTTATGAGACGGATTTTTATTACCCTGATATCATTGCTTTCATTCACCTTGTCCTATGCGGACAGGCCGGATGCTGAATCTTTCATCACCGATTTCTACCGGAACAGAAGCTTTGAGGATTATCAATTCCTGGAATCGCACTGCAGCGCCCGGCTTCTCTCCAAGTTGAAGAAAGCATATGATTATGATGGAGACGGCTATGCCGTGTGGCTCTTCCGCAGCGGTGCGCAGGACGGCCCCGACAGTGCCTCAAATGACATTGTGTCCATTGAAAGGCACGGGGACTGGTACACATACGAAGCATATGACAACGGAATCCTTTTCAGCCGTAGCGTCAGGCTCAAGGAACGAAGGGGTTCGTTCGTCATTCAGGACGTGGAGGGGTTCGAATCCGTGAATCCCGAGCAGTTCTCCGACTTGGTGAAATCAGGCGATTACGTCATCGTCGATGTGAGAACTCCCGAAGAATATGCTGAAGGATATATTGACGGAGCAGTCAACGTCGACTACAAAAGCGACGGATTCGAGAAGCTTGTCAGGGAGAATATCAAGAAAGGTGCTCCTCTTGCAATCTACTGCCGTAGCGGCCGCAGAAGCAAGGCTGCCGCGAAGATATTGTCAAGAATGGGTTTCAGCGGCTACGAACTTGATAAAGGTTATCTTTCCTGGACTGACGCATTGTGCACGGCAAAGGCTGAAAGCATTGCTCTTTTCAATGGCAAGGACCTTCAGGGTTGGGATTTCATTCTGGCTGATAATAGCGTGCCTGCATCGAAGGTGTTTTATATCAGTGACGGAATCATCAATATCGCGGGTCAGCCTTTTGGATATATGTATACACAGAAAGCGTATTCAAACTATATCCTTTCAGTGGAGTGGAGATGGCCTGAAGAGCCGGCCAACAGTGGTGTTTTTCTGAATATCGAGAAACATTCGGCACCTCTGCCTACTTGTGTGGAACATCAGTTGAAAGCGGGAGATGCCGGTCAGTTCCTCGCTCTCGGCGGATCCCATATTGAAGGGGTCGAATGGGTAGAGGGAGTCATCGGAAGGAAAGAAAGGATAGCGGAATCTTCCGAATTCGAAGCCGGGCAATGGAACAAGGCAGTAATCACCGTAAAGGACGGCCACATCACCACATATGTCAACGGTGTCCTGCAGAATGAAGCGACTGACCTTGCAAAGTGCGGTCCTATTGCGCTTCAGAGTGAAGGCGGCCCCATTCAGTTCCGTAACGTGATTCTTACTCCGCTGGAGTAGGCGGCATATATTCCGGACACATCCGGCCTTTTGTCTTCCACAGAAGAAACGCGGCAGCAGCCACGACAATTGTCAAAACCAGAATAATTGATTCTATCAGCCAGATTGACAGTCCTTTATGGGTCAATATCATAGATATGGAATCTACAGAGGCATGCAAGAGAATGGCGATAGGATAAAGGTATATCTTCCTGCGGGTCACAGCAAACCATACAATCACGGAAAGTGAGATATGGAGCAGAATGGCGGTTATTCTCTCTGCCGGTGAAGCCAGGAATGATACGGGTGAGGTGTTTATCAGCGTATCAAAGGCTTTCTGGGCGGCTGCTGTCTGTTCTGCATTGAGAGAGGCTGTTATCAGGCCTGTTGTACCAGTATTTATCAGGATGGAGCAGATGATATTGCTGATCATTCCGAATATGAGAATAAAAGCAGCCTCGCATCCTCCATGGCCCATACCGTAGGACAGTGCATTCATATCGTTTGCTTGCTCCTTCTTCAGGGTGTGGCGTATGGCAAGAAGCCGTCCGGTTTCTTCGAAAATACCTGCCGCCAGACCTCCATATAGTGCCATCCACAGTACATTTGCCTTAATGGAAGAACCTGTTGGTGTTCCCAGAACCAATTTGTGAAAAATTTGCTCCAGAACGATTGCGAATATAACCCATACTGCACATCCAATCCAGAATGGCCGTAAACGAAGTTTGAAAATCTTGAGAATTACAAGGATGAAGGCTGTCGGGAGACCGATGCCGGCCAAAAGACAGAACGCCATTGTGATAATGGATGCAGTTGAAACCATACCAATGTGTTATTTAATGGGGAAATCGAAATAGGTGTCGGGGTAGGGTTCGTCCGCCAATGTAAAGTGCCACCATTCACATTCATAGGGTTTGAAGCCGTGTGCAAGCATCGCCTCCCGCAGAATCATACGGCTCTCATACTGGCTTTGCGTGATGGGGCGGTACGCGCCCGCTTCCTGCCCGGGAAGAATGCCGGGATGGGATGCGGTCCCGAAATAATCGAACGTACACCCCATGTCCACCTCTTTCTGCAATTTCTCGTCAAAGAGGGTCAGATCCACGGTCGAGCCGCGGGTATGGCTTGATTTGGGGGCGATATATTCCTGAGGGATGAGAACCGCCTTGTCAAGTTCGGGGTAGAAAAATTCCTTCATCCTCACATCTTCGATATCTTCGGCCCATTCGATAAAATAATCCACAGCCCTCTGGGGACGGTATGCATCGAAAATCTTCACCCGGAACCCTTTGGCTCGAAGTTCGTCGCTGACCGTCTTGAGAGAATCAGCGGCTCTGCGTGTCATTATTGCAACGGGAGCTTCATAACCGGGAATCCGGTCTCCGATGAAATTGAAAGTGGTGTGATATCTTATCTCAAGGATTGCATCAGGAATAACGTCTGAAACCAGAACGAAATCTTCCGGTATCTGTCCGGCATCTGTCCGGTGGACATTGCCGGCACATCCTGTCAGAACTGTCAGGGTCAGTATCAAAAAGAATCTTTTCATAAGACAAAGATAAGAATCTGTTCGGAATGACTGGCGGACAAATGGAAAGTGGCCCGAAGTTTTTGAATCATCGGGCCACAATCATCTGTTGTCAACAGGCAACTGCTACTGCTTCACCCATATAAGTTTGCTTACGTCATATCCGCGAAGTCTGGCTTCGAGCAGCATTGAAGCCTTGACATCTTCCGGAATCTGAGGGGTGCGGGAGAGAATCCAGAGATATTTCTGAGATCCGGACCCTATCAGGGCATACTTGTAGTCATCATCCAGCATCATAATCCTGTAGTCAGAGTAGAATGGGCCGAAAAAGGAAACTCGAAGAAGCCCCGGGTTGTCAGTTGTCTTTGCTTTCCCTTCGGAAGTCTTGACCTGACCGTCCTTGATGCCGCTGTTGACAACCTTGACCTTGCCGTTGTCCATCAGGGTATAACGTGCGGTGGCATATTCGAGCCCACGTTCGAAGCTGTGGTCGAATCTGGCAATCTCAAACCAGGTTCCCAGATACTTCTCAAGGTCAACGGATCTGACAGTCGTATTGTCAAACTTGGGAGAATCGTCAGTCCCTTCAGCATAGACGGCGAAGGCCATCACTGAAACAAGTGTCAGAAGGAGAACCATATTACGTATCATAATTTACAGGTTTTACGTGTCTTGGATGAAGAACCGCAGCATTTGAGGTCATCGAACTGCCCTCTTATGTCAGTCATCCACAGACCATGGATGTTGCAGTATTCATACACGGCGACAGGCTTGTCCTTGCAGCCGCAGAAGCATACTTCCGCAGGTCCCGTAGTTTTCAGGTATTGCAGCTGATGGCCGCTTTCGGTCTCGAGGCAGATGAACCTGATGTGATGTTCTTCCGTCATAGGATGGGGCTCCGCTCCGACTTTCACACGGATGGTGCAGTCGTCCACGCGCTCGACCACCGGAAGATGTTTCTCCTTGAAACGGTCAACGGTACCGGGCACCAGTTCGACCATCTCTTCACCGCAGCATACCGGCATCACGCCGCTGTCAACGAATTTCACGATGACGTTTCCGCACGTCTCGCAACGATAGAATTTAGTTTTCATAATACAGACTTTTAAGACATTAATTTTTGTTAATTATTCTGTCTTCCGGTACCGGCCATATCACGTGCACTTGACTGGTTCCATCCCGTCTGACGGTGCAAAGGTATGGTGGAGATATAGCCTGTGTATCGTTTTTTATAATAAATTTTCAATAGTTGCCATTGATATTTTCAATAACAATGGTAACTTTACGAAAGCAATCCGGCAATGGAACTGAGACAGCTCAAATATTTCGTGACGGTGGCAAGGACTCTCAACTTTTCGGAGGCCTCGCGCCGGCTTTTCATTACCCAGGGAACCCTCTCGCAGCAAATCAGGCAATTGGAGGACGAACTGGACATCCACCTTTTTGACAGGACGTCGCACAGCGTGACCCTGACCGAGGCGGGGGAGGAACTGCTTCCTCTGGCGGAAAGCACGATTGATGCTTCGAAGGAATGCAGCAACAGGATGAATGACCTGCGCGGTGCCGTTACCGGCACGCTGAACATAGGTGTGACCCAATCTTTCAGTGAACTTCTCATTGAGACCGTCAAGGTGTTCGTGAAACGTTGCCCGGGGGTCAAACTCAACATCCATTACAAGACGGCCGCCGAACTGATGGATATGCTCCGGGAGAAAAGCGTGGACCTGGCACTTGCATTCAAGCCCATCAAGGAATATGAGGAGGTGGAGTCGGAGGTGCTTTTCGAGACGGACCTCAGCGTGGTGATGAGAAAAGACCACCCTCTGGCGGAGAAGAAGTATCTGAGCATCCACGACCTTGGCCAGTATAAGATAGTCCTTCCGGGGAGCGGGCTTCAGGCCAGAAGGATTTTTGACAATTACGTGGGGGTTGACACAAGGATGCTCAACGTCGAGGTTGAGGTGAACGACCCTACAATCATTATGGATATCGTGCAGGGAACGAATCTGGTGACGATGGTATCCTCCCTCGCGGCCTATTACCGTCCGAATCTTGTCGCGATTCCCATGAAGGAGAAATCCGGACAGATGCTGGGCTGTGTTCACCGGCTCAGGAACGGGTACAGGAAAAGGTCTTCGGAAGAGTTTCTGAAGATTTTAAGGGATTCTGCCCTGATTGACAGGATGGGTCGGGAATAAATTTGCTATATTTGTAGAGATACACTTAATCATACTGATATGCCACGATTGATTACACTTATGAGCTGCCAATGGGCGGATATGGATTTGGACACGCTGTGTTCAAAGGCCGCAGCAATGGGCTATGACGGAATTGAACTTGCAATTTGGGGCCAGCACCTGGACCCGATACGGGCCGCGGAGGATGACGACTACGTCAGGTCTGTCAAAGCGGTTCTGGACAAGCACGGGCTGGTGGTGAAAGCCCTCTGTTCCCACGTTCCCAGCCAGTGCGTGGGGGATTATAACGACCCCCGGCTGGATAACTTCGCACCGGCTTCCCTTGCCGGAAACCCTGACGGAATACGCGCCTGGGCGATAGAGACGATGAAGGCCAGCGCAATAGCGGCCCGCAAGCTCGGGGCATATTGCGTGACGGGATTTGTCGGTTCCACTATCTGGAAATATTTCTATTCCTTCCCCCAGACTACTGAAGAGATGATAGAAAAGGGCTATCAGGAGATATACGACCTGTGGTGCCCGATTCTCGACGTTTTCCGTGAGAACGGAGTCAAGTACGCCTTGGAGGTGCATCCCGCCGAGATAGCTTTCGACTATTATTCGACGAAGAGGCTGCTTGAAAAATTCGCCGATCGTCCCGAATTCGGTCTGAACTTCGACCCCAGCCATCTCCAGTGGCAGGGAGTCGTGCCCCATATCTTCCTTGAGGATTTCATCGACAGGGTGTACCACGTCCATATGAAGGATTGCGCGGTGACTCTGAACGGCCGCAACGGCATCCTCGGTTCCCATCTGGAATTCGGAGACCTGCACAGGGGTTGGAACTTCCGCTCCCTCGGGCATGGTGACGTCAATTTCGAGGAGATAATAAGAGTTCTCAACAAATACGGGTATGACGGACCCCTTTCCGTCGAATGGGAGGATTCCGGTATGGACAGGGAGTACGGTGCCGCCGAGGCGTGTTCTTTCGTGAAGAAAATAGATTTCCCCTCATCTGAGATAAAGTTTGATTCAGCAATAAAGACAACGAAATGAAACGTACGAAATTATTTTACGGTCAGGTAGGCGGAACGTTGAACGCTTTCATCGGCGACGTTCACCGCAAGGCAATTGCAATAGACGGCCAGGCGCAGCTGGTTGCCGGCTGCTTCAGTTCCTCGAATCAGAAGGCGAACGCGGAATGCGGGCGGCATTACGGTTTGGAGGAGAGCAGGATATATACGGATTACAAGGCTATGGCCGAGGCCGAGGCTGCAAGAAAGGAGGGCAGGATGGACTTCGTGGTGATATGCACTCCCAACTCGACACATTTCGACATTGCGAAGGCATTTCTCGGACAGGGATTCAACGTTGTCTGCGAGAAACCTCTCTGTTTCACCTCGCAGCAGGGGGAGGAGCTGTGTGCCCTTGCAAAGGAGAAAGGCGTCCTTTTCGGCGTGACCTACACCTATACCGGTTACAATATGGTCAAGCAGGCAAAGCAGATTGTCAAGGAGGGTTTGATAGGGGATGTGGTTGACATCAAGGCGGAATATCTCCAGGACTGGCTTGCGGGGCAGCTGGACAAATCTCCGGAGGCGGAGCAGCAGAATCTCGCAGTATGGAGGATGGATCCCCGTTTCAGCGGAATCTCCAATTGCGTGGGTGACATAGGAACCCATATCGAGGAGACCGTCAGATACATTACCGGACTTCAGGTGAAGAGGCTGTCGGCAGTTCTGGACAAATTCGGGCGCAAACTGGACCTCAGCGCGAATATGCTCGTGGAGTTCGACAACGGAGCCCACGGCACGTTCTCCTGCTGCCAGGTTGCGATAGGATATTATAATGGCCTGAAGATAAGAGTTTTCGGTACGAAGGGCGCAATCGAGTGGGAGCAGGAGCACCCCGATTTCCTGAAGTTGACGCTGAAGGGGCAGCCCACGCAGATTCTTACCAGAGGCGCCCATTCCACCGGTCACGCTCTGGCTCTCAACAGGATTCCCTGCGGACACCCGGAGGGGCTGACGATGGCCTTCGCAAACATCTACAAGGCATATACCAACGCCCTGCTTGATAAACTGAACGGTGAACCGTGCGACGGGGAGTGGGCTTTGGACTTTCCCAAAGCTGAGGACGGATTGCGTGGCGTCAAGTTCATAGAAGCTTGCGTCGAAAGCAGTGAAAAGGGTTCTGTTTGGGTGAACTTATAGAAAAATTGACTAATTTTGAAGGTTTGGAACAAAAAGAGAAAAACATATACATTATGGCAAAAGAGAAAAAATTCATCACTTGTGATGGCAATTTCGCCGCGGCTCACGTGGCATATCTTTTCAGTGAGCATGCGGCCATCTATCCTATCACCCCGTCTTCAACAATGGCTGAACTCGTTGACGAGTGGGCGGCGTTCGGCAAGAAGAATATGTTCGGTGAGGTTGTAAAGGTGACTGAGATGCAGAGTGAGGCGGGTGCTGCGGGTGCGGTGCACGGTTCCCTCCAAGCAGGAAGCCTTACAACGACCTTCACGGCATCCCAGGGACTTCTCCTGATGATTCCCAATATGTACAAGATTTCCGGAGAGCTTCTTCCCGCGGTGTTCCACGTGTCAGCACGTACTCTCGCTTCGCAGGCCCTCTCTATATTCGGTGACCATCAGGACGTGATGAGCGTGCGCCAGACAGGTTTCGCAATGCTGGCTTCCGCTTCTGTGCAGGAAGCTATGGACCTGGCTGCAGTGGCACACCTTGCCACCATCAAGTCAAGTGTTCCTTTTGTCCATTTCTTCGACGGATTCCGCACATCTCACGAGATTCAGAAAATCGAAGTTCTTGAGGCGGAGGATCTGCGTCCCCTCGTAAGCGACAAGGCCCTTGCGGCGTTCCGCCAGAAGGCGCTCAACCCGAACAACCCCGTTACTCGCGGAACAAACCAGAACCCCGACGTTTATTTTCAGGCACGCGAAGCCTGCAACCCTTATTATGACGCTGTTCCCGACATCGTTGCAAGATATATGGGAGAGGTTGGTGAAATTACCGGCCGCCACTATCTGCCGTTCGACTACTATGGTCCCAAGGATGCGGAGAACGTGATTGTCGCTATGGGTTCAGTCTGCGAGACAATCAAGGAAACCATCGACTATCTCGCTTCCAAGGGTAGGAAGAACCTCGGACTTGTCACTGTCCGTCTTTACAGGCCGTTCTCAACCAAATATTTCCTGAGGGTGCTTCCCAAGAGCGTGAAGAAGGTTGCCGTTCTCGACCGTACGAAAGAGCCCGGTGCGATCGGAGAACCTCTGTTCATGGACATAAAGAGCGTAGTCGCCGATCTGGGTGCGGACGCTCCTGTGATTGTGGGCGGAAGATACGGTCTTTCCTCAAAGGATACCAGCCCCGCGCAGATAATCGCTGTATTCGACAATCTTGAACTCAAGGAGCCCAAGAACGGCTTCACAATCGGCATTGTGGATGACGTCACGTTCAAGTCGCTTCCCCAGAAGGAGGAAATTTCAATAGTGAAGGAAGGCACTTACGAGTGCAAGTTCTTCGGTCTTGGAAGTGACGGTACTGTCGGAGCCAACAAGAACACCATAAAGATAATAGGTGACCATACTCCCAAGTACTGTCAGGGATATTTCGACTATGATTCCAAGAAATCAGGCGGATACACCTGCTCTCACCTCCGTTTCGGCAACAAGCCCATCGCGGCTCCCTATCTTGTTTCGACCCCTGATTTCGTGGCTTGCCACGTGCCGTCATATCTCTACAAGTATGATGTCCTCAAGGGTATCAAGAACGGCGGTTCCCTGCTGCTCAACAGCCTTTGGGACACCGAGGAGACCTTCAAGCGCATCCCCGATTTCGTAAAGAAGACCATAGTCGAGAAGAATATCAAGTTGTACCTCATCAACGCGACCAAGATTGCCGCGGAGATAGGTCTCGGGGGACGTACTAACACTATCCTCCAGTCTGCATTCTTCAAGATTACCGGTATAATCCCTTACGAGGAGGCCGTCACATATATGAAGAAGGCCATCGACAAGTCATACGGCAAGAAGGGTGAGAACATCGTCAAGATGAACTACGCCGCAGTTGACCGTGGCGGGGATTACGTTCAGGTTGACATTCCCGAGGATTGGAAGAATGCCACAGGCAAGTTCGTCAATGCGAACTATGACCGTCTGGCTCCCGAATTTATCCGCAACGTCGCCGACATCGTGACATCCCAGAACGGAAATGACCTTCCCGTCAGCACTTTCGCCGGTGATATGGTGGACGGTACGATTCCTGCCGGAACGGCTGCATACGAGAAACGCGCGATCGCCGTCACCGTTCCCGAGTGGAATCCCGCAAACTGTATTCAGTGCAACCAGTGCGTATTTGTCTGCCCTCACGCGGCTATCCGCCCGTTCCTTCTTACAGCTGATGAAGCTGCGAAGGCTCCTGCAGGCATCAAGACCACTCAGGGCAATGCGGCATTCAAGGAGTACAGATTTGCAATGCAGGTTTCTCCCGCCGACTGTACGGGTTGCGGCAACTGCGAGGACATCTGCCCCGGTATGAAGGGTGCCAAGGCTCTCTCTATGGTCTCTTACGAGTCACAGGAGAAGGAGCAGGCCAACTACGATTACCTGCACGCTAACGTAGGATATAAGGAGACAGTGGCTCCCAAGGCACAGAACGTGAAGAATTTGGGATTCGCGCAGCCTCTCTTCGAATTCTCCGGAGCCTGCGCCGGCTGCGGTGAGACCCCTTACATCAAGACGATCACCCAGCTGTTCGGCGACAGGATGATGGTGGCCAATGCAACGGGCTGTTCTTCAATCTACAGCGCGGCCTTCCCCTCATCACCTTATTGCAAGAATGCACAGGGACACGGCCCCGCCTGGCAGAACTCCCTCTTCGAGGACAACGCCGAGTTCGGACTCGGACTCCGCGTCGGTTCGGAGCGCGTCCGCGAGACTGTGGCCGCCCTTATGGTGAAAGGGCTCGAATGCAACTGCTGTTCTTCCGAAATCAAGGCTCTCTTCGAGAAATGGCTTGCGAACCGTGGCAATGGTCCTGTGACCCGCGAGGTCTGCGACGCTCTTGTTCCTCTGATGGAAGAGTGCGGATGTGATATCTGCAAGCAGCTTCTCGAACTCCAGAACTTCATTCCCGCCCGCAGCCAGTGGATATTCGGCGGTGACGGCTGGGGATATGACATCGGATACGGCGGAGTTGACCACGTCCTTGCAACAGGCGAGAACGTCAATATTCTCGTGCTTGACACCGAAGTTTACTCCAACACCGGTGGACAGTCATCCAAGAGTACTCCTGCAGGCGCTGTGGCAAAATTCGCCACTTCAGGCAAGAGGGTCCGCAAGAAAGACCTCGGAATGATGGCCATCAGCTACGGATATGTATATGTCGCACAGATTGCGATGGGCGCTTCACAGGCTCAGACCCTGACTGCGCTCAAGGAGGCCGAGGCATACGACGGACCTTCACTCATCATCGCATACGCTCCCTGTATCAACCACGGGCTGAAAGCCGGAATGGGCCACAGCCAGCTTGAAGAGAAGCGTGCCGTCGAGTGCGGATACTGGCATCTCTACCGTTACAACCCCGCTCTGGAGGCCGAGGGCAAGAATCCTTTTACTCTCGACAGCAAGGAGCCCGACTGGAGCAAGTTCCAGGACTTCCTCAAAGGAGAGGTCCGTTATGCTTCCCTGCTGAAGTCGTTCCCGGAAAATGCCGCCGAACTCTTCGAAAAGACGCAGGAATTTGCACAATGGAGGTTGAATACTTACAAGAGACTTGCAAATAAAGAATAAATGTGTACCTTTGCGGTCCGGTTCTTAGAATCGGACCGTTTTCACGGTGGATGTAGTTCAGCTGGTAGAGCATCGGATTGTGGTTCCGAGTGTCGTGGGTTCGAGTCCCATCATCCACCCATAATGAGGGGGCTCTGCCCCCTTTATTTTTTGCCGGCGGGCTAAAGCCCTGCTGCTTCGGGCCGCAGGCATCAAAATGCCTGCTGTGAACACCTGAGCGACCCCGCGGCTCCCGGCTTTGCCGTATTTGCTGGCGCAAATACACAGCCTCCGCCGGACGTCTGATGACGTCTTGTTATGGGGGCGCCGCCCCCTTTATTTGTGCCCGTTGGGCACAACCGGCGGGCTAAAGCCCTGCTGCTCGGGCAGCAGGCATCAAAATGCCTGCTGTGAACACCCGAGCGACCCCGCGGCGCTTTTTTTCGATGTCCATCCCCGATTTTTTGCTGGGGATAGCCATCGGTACAAAACGTTATATTCTGATTATTAGCAAATTATCTTTTCTAAGGATGGCTAACCCCCTGTCGAAAACCGGGGATATCCATCAAAAACGTATTCACGACCTTTTCTTTTGTGATGGGAATTGGCTATATTCGTAAAGTCATTCCAAAAAAAATCATTATGGAAAACACACTTTACAAAAACAGTCTCATCAGGGCGGCGGTCGCACTTCTCGTCGGCATTTTCCTGGTTGTATGTCCGGGTTTCGTGGCGGGAAGTCTCGTAGCTATCATAGGTGCGGCCATCCTGCTTTCGGGCATTGCTTCCATTGTGCAATTCTTCCGTGTAAGGAAGGATATGTCTCTTGTCTCCGGCATCGTCGGGGTTATTGCCGGCCTCGTGCTGCTTTTCAGGCCGGACTTCGTCTTGGCTTACGTGATGATTGTCCTGGCCCTTGTCCTTTTCGTATTTGCCGTCGAGGAGATAATCAGACTGGTAAAGATGAAGGTAGGATGGCCCTTTTTCGTTCTGCCCGTTGCACTGGCGGTACTGGGCATCGTGATTCTCTTCCAGCCGGTTGAGGCGATGAAGCTTGCAGTGACACTTTTCGGCGTTGCCATAATAATTTATGCCGTCTCAGAATTTGTCACAGCAAACAAAATCCGGAAATTTTACTCTTAAAGGGCAAATTTTTTCACTTTTTTTTGTGAATTAAAAAAATGTCCTTACATTTGCAGCCCGCTTTGAGAGAAGCGGAAGTTCATTGAAAGAATGGAAAACGAAAAGTACAAGCAAGTACCGATTTTAACACGATTAAAATCA
>JAGHTO010000052.1 GCA_018065305.1 Candidatus Cacconaster scatequi
AGTCAATCTGATTCTGAACCGTTACGCCCGATGCTTCTTTCATGCTTCCTTCATAGATGTTGTTGGCAAGTGTTCCTATGCCACCACCCATATTGAGGAAGCCATCCTGAGGCTCGTATTCAGGAGCCTCCATCTCAGAAGTACAAGGAGAAGTAAAGTTGCCAACCATAATATTGTTTGCAAAGATTGAGCAAACGTCACCACGAAGAACCATACCTGAGTAAGGTCCGTCGTATTCAGCCCAGTTCTTGTTGCCTACAATAGTGTTGTTGACAAGAATAAGTTCTGTCTGGTTGTAGCAGATGAAAGTTGAAGCATAACCGTCCTTCTTCGTTGAAACGTTGTCAATGATAAGGTTGCCAATAAGAGTTGCCTTGACGGGTTCATCATCAGACTTGCCTTCTCCGAATCCGAATGCAGGACCGTGAGCATTGGCGCTGTTGTTGGAAACTATACAGTTTACAACTGTAAGGGTTGTCTGATAGTCACCCTCATTCGTGCCGATAGCGCCCTTTTCTGAATCGCAGTCGTGAACATAGCAGTTGCTAATGGTAATAGGGCCACCCACACAGTGGAACGCTGAACCGTGATCACCTTTACATCCTTTAACCTCGAAGTAAGAGATTTTTGCATAACCTTCCATAGGAGAACCGTCGCTTTCAGCGCATACAAAGCCCAAACCTCCAGCACCATTAAGAACAGAAAGATTGTCCATACTCTGCTCTGTGAAGTCGGAATTCCAACCACCGGAAATAGTTTTGTTCACATTTTTGCCACCCAAATTTATAGGACCAATATAAGTCGCGCCACCTTCTACACGAATTTCTGAAAAAGGATACGCATTGTCAATGGCAGTCTGAAGATTTTCACCAGCTTTTACAAAAGTAGGCACAGTGATGATAGCGACCATACCGCTATAGATAACGTCTCCTTCAGTACTCTTAACGTAACCCCAGGCATAATAATTCTTACCTTCTTCGATTCCTGTAAAAGAAACCTTCTGGGGCTGACCGAAAGCAGGTGTCCCCTTGGGTGTAGGGGTACAAGCGTTAATGTCGGGTGACTCACCGAAAACATAACCCCATTCTTCGTAGTCCTCACCGATTTCCGAAGTGCAAACGAACTCAATATCAGCAACTTCTGTTTCGAGATCGAGATTTGCAAGAGTCCCGGAGACATTACCGTCAAGTTTATGACCCTTCTGGTTTACAATGAATTTCTGCGAAGAACCTGCTATTGTAAATTCCGCGCGACGGATGATGTCCTGAGTATTTCTCCTTACTGTGAAAGATACGGTATTGCCATTCTGGCTTACGGAAAGCCAAGGATACAATTCATCGGGGGTCACATTACCGGCTACCTCAAGAGTGTAGGTACCGGGTGTGTACTCAACAATCATTCTGTACGGATTCTGAGGCAGCTGCGGAAGCTGATTCTTCTCACAAGCGGTAAGAAGGATTGCGAATGAGCATAAAGCGAATAATATTTTTTTCATATTCATTCTGTTTTTTATCTACTAATATCCGGGGTTCTGCTTGAGTGCTCCGGCAGAGTTGGTAATCTGAAGAGAAGGATAAGGATAGACAACAAGATGTTTGTCCCATTTGCCTTCAAGGTTCTGGTAGTTCTGGTATTCACCGATAGCTTTGCTTTCATCGATAGAAGTGAACTCTTTGCCTTTACGCATTACCATCTCGCCTGACCCATCCTTTGCAGGATTCATTACAAGACCGAGGTCAATCATGTTTCCGGTCGCGCCTACACCCTGTCCGACGGGAGATTCAGGCCAGTCACGCCATACGTGATAGAGAGCTCTGGGGTGTGACTCCATCTCTTTGATTGCAAGAGCGGCGATAGTTGCATCTCCACTGTAAGCCCAGCGGCGAAGATCCTGAGCGTGGCTTGCCATAGGTTCGTATGCAAGTTCGCAATAACGCTCGTGATAGATTTCCTCCCAAGTACCCTTGCAGTTGGGTTCAAGACCTGCGCGTTGGCGGATAGCATTAAGGTCCTTGGCTGCTGCAGAAGCATTGCCCAGTGCAAGATTAGCCTCGGCACGGAGAAGGAGAACGTCTGCGAAACGAACGACGTGATAGTTTACACGTCCGGTAACCCAAGAACCTTCACTCTCATTCGCATAACCGGCATCAATCATATTGGCGTGTCCGAAAGGCTCAAGCCACTTGTTGATACCGAAACCTGTCTCAATGTCGGCACTGCTGTAGTAGTTCATCTCCTGTCCTGAGTACATCCAAGGCTGGCCGTACTGAAGAATCGTCTTCTCAAGACGTTCGTTGACATCACGGTCACCGTCTTTTACAAATTCTTCGAATGCATCGTATGTGGCTTTGAAGTTGCCCCATCCGTTGTAGATACCATAACCCTTGTTCTCAAGGCAGAGACCGGGGAACTCGGCACCCACGCGGTCCATGTGACCACCGTTTGAAGGAACAGACCAGCAGTATTCTGCATTCCACCACTTGCTGATGTCATCGCAGAAGAGCTCTGAGAAAGAAGGATTGAGGGCACGACCGTAAGTGGTTTCGAGTTTGTTAACGCACTCAATGACTTTGCTCCACTGTGATTTGTCCCAAGTAGCCCAATATGCGTAAGTCTTTGCCATAAGAGCAACTGCAGCCTGCTTCTGGGCACGACCTCTTTCATCCTGAGAATAGTCCCTGAAATCAGGAAGCCATTCTTCAGCCTCCTTGAGGTCCTCGACAATCATATTATAGTTGTCTGTAACGCTGGGCTGCTGAGTGGGAATTGAATAGTCATAGCCGCCCTCAAAATCCTCATATCTTACGAAGGGAACACCCTGCTCGGCGCAGCCGTAAAGATTGGCCACCCAATAATGGAAGAACGCCCTGAGGAAGTATGCCTCACCGAGAGATCTCTTCTCAACGTAGGTAAGTTCAGTCGTTTCCTGCTTGGCAAGAAGACCGTCAACAATCCAGTTGGCTCTTGCAATGAATTTGTAGAACCACTCGAAGGGGTTGCGGAGTCCGAACTCGTCACCGTTCCAGGTAAGGCAGGTGAGTTCCCTGCTCCAGTCTCCGGAGTTACGGCCTACCACCATCTGCGTTCCGAGGCATTCAGCCCAAACAGTATTACGTCCGAAGCAGTCGTCACCGTCGATCATAGGTGAGTAGATGGACTTCAAGGCGCTTTCAACCTGAAAATCACTTTCGAAGTAATTGTCAGTATTGGGAGTCCCCTCAGGTTTTGTGTCAAGGAATTTGGCACACGAGGTGAGAGTTGCGAGAGCAATAGCAAAAATAAATATCTTTTTCATATTGTTTCTCATAATTAATAAGTGAATTTAAGACCGAAGGAGAGAATGCGGTTGACGGGGTACTTCAGACCATCCCAACCGTTGCACTCAGGATCCATTCCGGAGTACTTAGTGAAAGTGAAGAGGTTTTCACCTGAGAAGTAAACCATAATAGAGCTGTTGCGCTCGTTGAAGTGAGCAGCCTTTCTAAGCAGTTTTGTGAAGTCGTAAGAAAGGGTCACGTTCTTGATACGCAGGTATGAAGCATCTTCAAGATAATAAGTTGAAAGAGTCTTGAAGTTGTTGTTCGCGTCGTCCTTTGTCAGACGGGGAATGTTGCTGGTCGGATTCTCGGGAGTCCAAGCATTAAGGATGTCCTTGCTGCGGTTGAAGTTCTTGTCGCCGTCATTGTAGAGAGAGAACTTACCCATATAGGCAGCCTGAGCGCCCTGAACGCCCTGAAGCATTACGCTGAGTGATAGACCTTTCCAAGTGAAACCGGCGTTGAAGGCATATGTCCAGTCAGGAACGCTATTGCCCCAGTACTGACGGTCGTTGGAATCAATCTTACCGTCACCATTGAAGTCCTCGAACTTGAGGTCACCGGGCTGAGCATTGGGCTGAATGAGTTTGCCGTCCTTCTGGTGGTCATAAACGTCTTCCCAGTTCTGGAAGATTCCAAGGCAATTGATAAGATAATAGGACTGGATGGGCATTCCTTCAGCTGTCTGATAGATGTCACCCAAACCGGTGTAGCTTCCACCACCTGACCAAACGCCCTTGCTGCCATCCGCATTGAGAACTCCGATGTCGCTGACCCAGTTCTTGTTGTAAGCTGCATTAGCGTTGACGAAGTATGTCCAGTTGCCGACTTTGTCTTCCCAACCGATCTGCATTTCGACACCACGGTTCTTAACTTCACCCTGGTTGACGAGCATTGAACTCAAACCCATTGTCTGAGGCCATCCTGAAGTCATACTCTGAATGAGGTTGTAAGTGCGTTTGTTGTAGAAGTCAAAGCTTGTGGTAAGACGGTCGCCGAAGAAATTGGCATCAAGACCGAAGTCCAACTGCTCCGAAGTCTCCCAAGTAAGAGCGGGGTTAACTGAAGAACCGAGGAAGTAGAATGTACCGCAAGTGATACCCTTACCGTCATCAGACAGACCGTACATCACAGACTGGCCGTTCCATGCGCCTGAGCTGAGGAGAGCTGACTTATAGTTTACACCGATGGAACCGAGGTTACCGATACGTCCCCATGAAGCACGGAGCTTGAGGAGAGTGACAGCATCGCTCTTCTGGAAGAAAGGCTCGCTTGAGATTTTCCACGCACCTGTTACAGCGGGGAAATCACCGTAGTTGTGAGCAACCGGCAGACGGGCGGCGATGTCTCGACGCCAGGAAGCGGTTACGAAGTAGCGGTCATCAAAACTGTATGAAAGACGGCCGATGAATGCAACGTTGGCATCGGGATTGAGTTTGGTGTCAGACGCTGCGAGTGTTGTAAGGTCAGCGTATTGCATATACTGGAAACCGGCTGCTTCATCAACGAAACCGGCACCGGAAACAGAAAATCCGCGACCTTCCGATTTGTCTGCAGTTGTAGAAAGGAGAGCGCCTACACTGTGCTTGCCGAATGTGCGGTCATAAGTGAGAGTGTTCTCGGTTTTCCAACCCTGATTACGGTATGTGCTGTAACTGAGGGAGTTCTTGTCCTCCTTCTTACCAACCTCGGTAATCTTCGGGGTGAAGGTCTTGTTGTAGCCGTTGTCTACATAGAACGTAAAGCGGCTGTTGAACTTGAGGCCCTTTACGATGTTGGCAAGTTCCAGACCGGTAGTGGTAAAGAGGGAATTCCAACGGTTGTATATACTTTGGGAGTCAAGTCCGCGGAACGGGTTGACAACATCACCGTGAATTTCGGCAAACTGGCCATATTTGGCAACATACTCGGGATCCTCATTGGCTGTTCCACCGTAGCCTGTGCCGTCCCAAAAGTAACGTGAAGCACTCTGAGGCATACCGAGTGCACGGAAGATGGTTCCTGAGTAACCTGAATTGGTATCAGTGCCGCGGCTGTCGCCCTGACGCCAGCTGAGGTCTTCAGTGAATTTGATGTATTTGTTCACCTGGAATTCACCGCGATAGTTGATACCCATTGTCTTCTTGTAGGTGTTGTAGATGACACCGTCATTGCTTTCTGCATTGAAAGACAAGCGGTTCTTGAACTTCTCAGTACCTGCGTTGAGGACAACGTTATGACGATGATAGAGAGCTGTGCGGAAGATTTCCTTCAGCCAGTCCGTACGGGTTTCAGCGATGTAGGGGTTGACCTGAGGGTCCCAACCTGAGTTGAGAGCCTGACCGGCAGCGGCGGCAGAGCGCTTGTTCATCTCAATCTGCTCCTGTGCGTTGAGGGACTGGATGACGTTGGTTGCCTGACGTACACCTACGAGGCCGTCATACTCTACGTGGACACCTTCCTTCGCTTTCTTTGTTGTTACAAGAACAACACCACCGGCACCTGAAGTTGCACCGTAGATAGCTGCTGAAGCGGCATCCTTGAGGACTACGATGCTCTCGATGTCGTTGAGAGAGTTGATGGGAGCACCGGGGATTCCATCAACAACCCAGAGAACTGAGTCACCGTTCTTGGAACCCTGTCCACGGATGACAATGTTGGGGGTTGAATCGGGTGAACCACCATCGGAAGTGATGGTAACACCGGGGATCTGGCCCTGGAGCATTGCCTGTGTTGAGGTTACGGGGTGAGCAGCCAACTTTTCAGGAGAAGCGACGATACCGACTGATGCGGAGAGGTCTTTCTTCTTGGTGGCAACACCATAACCGAGGACTACTGACTCTGCAAGGAGTTCGGAGTCTTCCTTCAAAAGGACGTTCACCACTGAACGGCCACCCACTGCTACCTCTTCGGTCTGATAGCCGATGAAGGAAACAACGAGAGTGGCGTTTGCAGGAACTGAAATTGAGTACTTTCCGTCAACGTCGGTGATGGTTCCCTCGGTGGTTCCCTTCACCAGAATGCTGGCTCCCGCTACGGGGCCGACATTGTCGCTGACTGTACCCGAAACTTTAACGTTCTGCGCGTTTACGCCTGCGGCGAAAACGAGCACAGTTGCGAGTAAAGCAAACAGTTTTTGTTTCATATCTTATAAAGTTTTAAGAAAAAAAGTGTATTTAGTTATACATTTAATCCATAAATAGGCGTTCACATCCGAAATTATGGTTTACGAAGTTCGGAAAAATAAGAGGTCATATAGTTGCATTTTGCGACTATTTATCCTCATTTTGCGAATTTCGCGTCAGTCACATATCGCCGCCGCACCGAAAAGCCCGATATGGTCGGTCTGACAGCGGTGGATTTTCAACCTTTCCACTGACTTGGAATAGGGGAAGTCATCCAGCTCCCGATACATCGAATCCTTGAAGAAGTCAAACGCATTGGAGATGCTTCCACCCAGCACAATCGCTTGAGGGTCGTATGCAAAAAGTATCAGCTTGACAAGCCGTCCGACATGCGTTCCGAATTCAGACATAATGGCCAGCGCTTCCGCGTCACCCTTGCCAGCAGCTTCCGCCACATCCTTGCCTGTAGTTCCCTTGCCTTCGAAGAAGCGGCTGCTGCAATAATACTCGTAATCTTTGTCAAGATACGGGATGCACCCTATCTCACCGGCTCCGGTATTGACCCCGCGATAGAGTTTGCCACCGGCAACTATCCCGGAACCCACACCGGTACCTAGAGTGACACAGACCGCATCCTCGTATCCTCTGGCCTCTCCGTAGCGCACGACGCCAATGGCGAAGCAGTTGCAGTCGTTGTCCACACTGACCGGGATACCGTATCGGACCTGAAGAATCTCCTTGAGATGGACCTCCTTCCAGGAAGGAATTGCCACCACATCGTATATGATTCCTGCAGCAGCATCCACTACAGAAGGCACACCGACACCAATAGCCTCCACTTCAGGAGAAATAAGTCTGTCTATCAGGGAGTAAAGCTGTTCCAGAACATCCTGCTCGCTGCCTGATGCGTTGCAGGGTACCTGAATTATGTCGTGTACGGACGAACCGTCAACGAGGCCGGCCCTGATTTTGGTACCGCCCAAATCTATAGCGATAATCATAACTGGACCTTCCCGCTCTTGTCGACCTGAACCGTGCTGCTCTTTCCGTTGCCCCAGAGGACGACGAGTTTGAAGGGTTCTGAAGTCTCTATATTTATAATAGGTGTATCTTCGGCACTCTTGCGTGCGGCCACCTTGAGTGAGATTGAGGCATCGGGACCGAAAGGATATCTGTCGATGCCGTGCTCCTCAAGATTGGTAATGTCCCACTCGACAGTCTTCTCAGAATAGTCGGACTTGATACCCAGGACATATTCTATGAAAACGGCGATGGGCGGAAGGCCTGTCCAGCCCACAAAGTCCTTGCGGGCCATAAAACCGGGCTCCTTCGTCTCAGGAGAATAATATTCCCAAAATGTACCGGTATCCTTCCATACGTTGAACACGCAGTCATAGTGGTTGCGGGCAACCTCGCGGCAAAGCTTGTGATAGCCCTGACGCCACAGGCCGTCGATTACCATATAGTTGGCTCCCGGCCAAACACCTCCCTGCCAGTATCTTCCGGCAGCGTTGTACTTGGAATGGTCCGCGGAGAGAGAGGGAACCCTGTGGGTTCTGGCAAATTCGACGTCATTTTCAAGGTGAGCGACCAGTTTGTCCAGTTTCTCCTTGTCGAGGACGTCTGTCTGAAGAGCCCAGAAAGCACTGATACCCTTGGTATCGCAAAGTGACCCGTCAGCATAGCGGTCGTGCAGGAAATTGTCCTCGTCGCTCCACATCTTGGTGCCGACGTGAGCCTTGAGGAATTTCATTTCGTCTTCCATATCCTCGATTTCCTGCCAGCGTTCGATATAGAAACCTATCTGGAGAAGAGAATAATCCACGAGGTACTGCTGAAGATTTGCATCAAGCCACTCCATATGGCCGTGGGAATAGATGGGGTTGTATTCTGATTTAACCCTCGGCATATTGTCCATACCTGTCCCCCATCCGCTGGTCCAGTATGTGCCGTTGGGCCAGGTGCGGTTGAGTTTCCACCATTTTGCATAGGCGCAGAGCGCGGGGAAGATGGCGTGGAGTCGGTCGATGTCACCGAACTGCTTGAAATAGGCCAGCTCCACCCAGGGCAGAAGGTTCGGTCCGGTGGAGGTGGGGTCATATCTCTCGAAACAGTCGGAACCGTCGGCACGGATCTCCCTGCAGATGAATCCGTCGGGGTGCTGCTTCGCATAGAAGTTGTCGAGAGAGTTCTGGAACGGGAAGAACCGGTATCCGTAGCGGGCGAACATCATCATGAATGCGGTGTCCCACATAAATATGTTGCCGTTGTACGCCACGTCCAGATAGGAGGATACGAAGCCCGAACCGTCCTTGGGCTGACAGATGTTGCGGATGGCAATCTGCCAGGCGTGCCAGTACATTTCTATCTCCTTCTCGTGTCCTTTCCAGACAGGGGAAGGAAGAATCTTCTTTGCCTGTTCGAAAGTGCCTGGAACCGTCTTGACCGGTGTCTTGGTCCTGAATTCGTTCTCAGCCACGAAAACATTTTTTACATAGGTGTTCTTGTAAGGAAGGTCATACGGACCGGACTTGAGGTCCTGGGAAAATGACGAAGCCGACAATGTCAGCAGAAGGCCGAATATCAACAATCTTTTCATATTTCTTCGATGATATGTACTACTTCGTCAATTCTTTGATTTTGAGGGGGATGTCGCTATTCTCGTAAGATCCGAGAAATTCTGCAGAATGAGGCCCGTAGGCAAATACGGGAAGTATCGCAGGTGTATGGTCATTGCTGAAATAGAGGCCCATTATGCGACCTGTCTCCCTGTTTCCGTCAAGGAGTACGAGGCCGCCTGTCTCGTGGTCGGCGGATACGACAACGAGAGTCTCGCCATCCTCATCCGCGAACTTGAGGGCCTCGGCAATCGCCAGGTCGAAACTGAAAGTCTCCAGAACAGATGCAGGAAGGCACATGGAATGTCCTGCATAGTCTATCTTGGCCCCTTCCACCATCAGGAAGAAACCGTCTTTATTCATTTTTTGCAGGCTGTTTATCGTCCGCCTCGTCGCTTCAGCAAGACTGTTGATATTCTTCTCATTGGTTGCCTGATCAAGACGTTCATCGAGGCAAATGACCTTTCCCTTCTGCGAATCGATTCCGGTGTAGTCGTCTATGATACTGAAACCTTTGTCCTTCAATTCCTTCATAAGGTTCAACCCGTCATTCCTGCGGGTGAAGTCCTTGCGTCCGCTGCCGCAGACTATGTCAACCTTCGATTTCAAGAGGTCCGCCGTCAGGTCATCTGACTCATCACGTTCGGTGTTATGGCCGAAGAAGGCTGCCGGAGTGGCATCGGCAACGTCCCCAAGGGTCAGGATACCCGTAGCCTTGCCCTTTTCAGCGAACCAATCGGTAAGTGAAGGGTATTCCTTGCCGTCAACAGAAGATGCGATGTGTCTGTTGGCATTCTTCTCACCGGTGGCAAGAGCACTGCCGGCTGCTGCGGAATCGGTGGTGAACTGGTCGAGGGCGTTGTTGTGCTGGAAGCCTACAAATTTCATGTTGAACATCGTCAGACCGCGGTTTGCGTAGTCTCCCGCAAAAATCTGATTGAGTCCCATACCGTCACCGATAAGGAAAATAACGTTCTTGATTTTCCTGTCGGCATTGTCAGAACGGTATGTGGGGGTATAGACCTCGATGCCCTTGCTGAGTTGAAGTTTGGAGTGCTGGAAGCCCGCAAAATCACGGGTCGCCTTGTCCAACTTATTGGTAGTGGAAACCGCATCCTGAGTAGAACTTTTGACTCCTATCTGAAAATTCTTGTCACCCCAGCGGGAGAAGAACATGGTACATTGTTCAGGATTGTCCGTATTGAAATAATCAATCCCATAATTATAGAAAGTGTAGTATGCCGTAAGCGTCTCGGGCGCCCCCCAGAAACGTATCGGCTTACCCATATCGTGAACCTTCCCGATAACATTCATCAGTTTGTCTTCCTGATCCTTGACAGGGGCACCCTTGCCGTTCCAATGGGCATAGTCCGTAAAACAGGGGCTGAAAAGCGCAATCTGCTTGAGCTGCTCTTCGGTATAGGTCATGTCAACGTCGCCGTCGTACATTATCCAGGAAGGATATTTCGGGAAATCCGCAGGAGCAGGTCTGTTGCCGGTAATGACAACTCTGACACCCTGAGTGGCAAACACATCAGGATATTTTTCAAGGGCGGCCACGATGGCTGACATCGTAGGTTCAGTCTCTTCCTTTATGTCAACGAGTATCTGGAGAGGCTTGGACGGATCCTTGTAGGGATGTCCGTTGTTCTGACGGAACATCTTCACGGCAGGCTCGACATAGAGAGCCTCGAAAGTCCTTTCGGGCTTGACATCCTCTTTGTTGTGAGCCACGAGCAGCTTGCCGTCGATATAGTAGAGGTCGCTCTCGACGGAGGCCACACCCTGAGCGTACGCCTGATAGAAAGGAACATTACGGTCATAGTCATTGTGTGAATGAATCAGAATGGGGGCCTGAGCATTTGCAAGCCCGGCAAAAAGCAGCGCCGCATACGTAAAAGCGGCGATTCGGAATAAAATTTTCATATTTTTACACTTAAGCTATCCACAAATATAAACAATTTAATTCATATTCTTGCTACCTTTGTGTCGACCGAAACTATGGGACAGGTGGAAAAACACATCAGACCGGCACTGGCGGCAATCATTTTTGCCGCGGTGACACTCTTTTTCGGAGTGCTCTACCCATACCATATATATCATCAGGAGCAGTTCCAACTTTTTGAGTGGACTGCCGGATATTTTCTGACAGTGATATCCGCTCCCGGAGGATTTGCCGACTGGGCCGGCCGCTTCTTCACCCAATTTTTCATTTTCAGTTGGGCCGGAGCTGTGATAACAGGGGTTCTTGTCACCGCAATCTATGTGCTTGTCTGCCGAATAGCGCGAGGCAAATCTTTAGTCTCCAAAGTATTGATGGTTGTACCCGCCGCTGCGTTCTCCCTCTTTTTGACCGATGAACGGGCTCTTGCGGGGGCTTTGGTGGCGGTGATTCTGTCTTTGGGCGCCGTATGCACAGCCCAGGCAATCAGCAATGTCCGAACCCGGGCCATTTTCGTTGTTGCAGCAACGCCCGTCCTCTACTGGCTCTGCGGGCCAGTGGTCGTGTTGCTGCCTCTGCTTGAAGCAAGGGATGTCCACCCCTCCGCATTCGCATGCGCATTGATTCTTGCAGTCATCACACCTCTTTCCGCATCCCTTGCACTTCACTACGGAATCAAGTCCCTGTTGACAGGAGTCCATTATTTCAGATACATCACAGTAGTGCCCGTCCTTCTATGGGTTGCAGTACTCATCACGGTGATTTTCTGTCATTTGCCGGATATCAGAATAAAAAATGGAACCATCGGCACAATCCTGGCCTCCGTCTGCCTGATTGCCGTCATCTCAATCTGGGTCTCAACCGTCAGAAAAGCGGCGGATTTCACAAAGGAGGAGATGATGGCATACGACTATATGTCCCGTTGCCAACAGTGGGATGACATTGTCGGCAAAGCCCGGACAAAGCATCCGGACAGGCCGCTTTCAGTCAGCTGCCTCAACCTGGCCCTCTCGCAAACGGGGGAACTGCCTGAAGAGATGTTCAGTTTCTATCAGAACGGAACCACCGGCCTGTTCCCCACTCTGTCAAGAGTATTCACAACCCCACTTTCCACCGCGGAAATTTTCTGGCATCTCGGGCTGATAAATGCGGCCCAGCACTTCACTTTTGAGGCTCAGGAGGCCATTCCGGATTTCCAGAAAAGCGGCAGATGTTACAGGCGTCTTGCCGAGACCAACCTTGTCAACGGAGATTACGCGGTAGCCGGCAAATACCTCAACTCCCTGTCCCACACATTGTTCTACAGAAACTGGGCACTGGGCACGGCCAAACTTCTGGGAGATGAGGCCGCCATATCCGCCCACCCCCTGTATGGGAAGTTGAGAAATCTCCGCAACAACGGAAAAGACAACTGGTTCAAGGATACTGCCGTGGACTCCGTTCTTCTCGACATTGCAGCAAAACATCCTGACTATGAGCCCGTAAGGGAATATATACTCGCCTGGTATCTGCTCGACTGCAACCTCGATGCCTTCGTAAAACATTTCGGCAACAACCTGCAGAGTCCCGCCGCCAAGTCATATCAGGAAGCATATCTGATGTATATGCTTGATCACCAGCTTCCCATAGAAAACGCACCTTCCTTTGTAGAGAGAGCCACGACAGAGAGATTCCAAAGATTCATAAAGGACGTGCAGAAGGGACAGGCCAAAGCTTTCATCACCCGGACCTACGGGGACACATATTGGTATTACGTGCTTTACAGAAGGTGATATGAGAAAGTTCCTGAATATTATGGCCGTCGTTTCGGTCCTTCTTTCATCCTGCTCGCAGAGTCTGGAAGAGAAGGTTACGCAGAGATATGTCGGCAACTGCCCGATATACCCGGACTATATGGACGTCACCATCCCCGTCAACATAGCGCCATTGAATTTCGACTACACGGTTCCCGAAGCGGAGGATGCCGTAACTACCTTCACGGGCAACGGAATGAGCGTAACGTTCAAAGGTCCGCATATCAGGTGGAACAACAGGAAATGGAGGAAGATTCTGTCAGCTTCCGCAAACGGGGAGATAACTGTCAAATGTTCCTATCCCGACACCTCCTGGCTCCTGCACGTAAGCGCTGACGAGATAGACTACGGCCTGACTTACAGATTGATAGAGCCAGGTTACGAATTATACAGCAAAATGGGCATCTACCAAAGGGAGCTCTCCTCCTTCAGGCAGACCGCCCTCATAGAGAACACCGACGTGGACGGTTGCATCAACTGCCACTCATTCAACCGCTGCAACCCTTCCGACCTGAGCCTGCACGTACGCGGGGACCACGGAGCGACCCTACTCCGCAAGGAGGGTACAATGGATGTTTTCAACACGGCCACCGAACATACCGCAGGGCTGTGCGTCTACCCCTACTGGCATCCTTCCGGCAGGTACATCGCCTACTCCACTAACAACACCCGGCAGGTCTTCCACACTCAGCCGGACAAGTTGGTCGAAGTATTCGACCTTTCGTCGGATATGCTCATTTACGACACTCAGACCGGCAACCTGATTGATGACAGCATTATCTGCAGAGACGGATATTGGGAGACTTTCCCCGCCTTCTCGCCTGACGGGAAAACCCTGTATTTCTGCAGGGCGGCGGCCAAATCCATTCCCGACAGTCTCACCAATGTCAGGTATGACCTGTGCGCCGTAGATTTCGACCCGGCTACAGGCGCAGTGGGAGATTCCGTCAGAACCATTGTGGCCGCCTCGGCGTCAGGACACAGTGTATCCTTCCCCAGACCCTCATTTGACGGAAAATACATAATGTATACCCTCTCGGACTACGGGCAGTTCTCCATCTGGCATCACGAAGCGGACCTGTGGCTCTACGACACCGTATCCGGAAAATCACGCAGACTGGACGAAGTCAACAGCAACGATACGGAGAGCTATCACAACTGGAGCAGTACGTCAAGATGGTTCGTCTTCTCCAGCAGAAGGGACGACGGTCTGTTCACCCGTCCCTATTTCGCCCATATCTCTGAAAACGGCGTCATCGGCAAACCCTTCCTGCTACCCCAGAAGGATCCCGCACATTTTTATCCGAACCTTTATTTGTCCTACAACATACCTGAATTCGTAACGGGAGAGGTGAAATTCAATCACGTCAAGGCGGCACGGCTTCTCAATTCGAAAAAGAGAACTCCGTTCAAATAGGTGTGATTGACACCTTCATGGAATCCCCTTCACTGTAAATGAGGTAAGATCCGGTATCTGGGATTGTGTCAAGAAATTCCCGGGCTCCTGCGACGCCTTCGACCATAGCCCAGGTGGCAAAGGCGTCCGCATAAGTGGCATTTTTCGTTATAACCGTGGCACTCAACAGATTGTGGCGCACCGGAGAGCCTGCGCGGGGATCGATTGTATGAGCGTACTTCTGTCCGTCCTCTACATAGAACTTCCTGTAATTGCCTGAAGTCACGACTCCGCAATCCGTCACTTCCAGAATATCCTGCAGATTCGCCCCCTCATCAAAATTGCCGTCGAAAGGCTTGTCGATGCCTATCTTCCACTTTCCGCCACGCGAACTTCTCCCCTTGCAGACAATTTCCCGCCCTACCTCAACAAGATAATCAACGCATCCGATTCTCTGAAGTTCGGAAGCCACCGCATCACAGGTATAGCCTTGCGCTATCGCATTGAAATTCAGCTTTGCACGGGGATCCTTCCTGCAAAGATGAATACCGTCATCCCGCCTTTCAAGAGTCATCTTATCCATCCCGACAAACTGCAGTATACTGTCTATCGCCTCCCTGCTGACAGGCTTCCTTTTCTCGAAACCGAACCCCCACAGGTCGAAAAGGGGCGCGGCAGAGGGATCGAAGGCGCCTCCACTCATACTCCAAATCTCTTTGGATATGTTGAAACACTCTACGAAAAGGGTATCCAACGGAAGGTCTTCCCCGGCATTGACACGCGAAAGAAGGGAGCCCTTGTTGTATCCGCTCAGAGAGTTGTCGATATTCTTCAATGTGCTGTCTATCAATTCAGAGGTCTGCTGAAGAGAGACACCCTTCGGAAGATTGCAGATGACGTGATAAGTCCCACCCTGAGCATCGCCCGTTATCAGGACATAGTTGTCCCGGGTGCATCCTGCCGACAGAAGAGACAGTCCGAGGATTGATGACAAAAAGAAAAGTTTCCGGATTGTCATAGCACGGTTTTTGCAAATCTACGAAAAATTCGCATCTTTGCAAGATATAATCCGATGACGATGGAAAGGATTCGAAAAGTCACTGTTCTGTTAATTGCGGCAACCTCAATGGTTGCTCTCATCTCCTCCTGCGAAAAGGAAGAGGAGTCCAAGGCCTATCAGATGGATGGGACCATCGTGCTGGATTGCCCCAGATATGTGGCTTGCGGAGAACTTCTCACTTTGACAACCGGAGGAATACAGGTTCCCGAAGACCCGGACTATCTGTGGTATGTCTTCCCGATGTACACCGATTCCCTCAAGGGCAATACGGTCACTCTTCAGTTCCCCGACACCTCAGCCGAATTCAGACTGTCGATATCAGCCAAATATTCAGGTTTTTACGAATCCTATACCAGCGCTAAAATCACTTCTGTCGACACCTCTTCTTCCGGTTCCTTCTACGGTACCCTGCCGGGTGACGGCGTCATTTTCGACAACAGGGACGGACAATATTATTCTTACGTCACGATAGGAAGCCTTGACTGGTTCTCCCAGAATCTGGCATATACCGGTTCCGGTGTCCCATACGAGAAGTCACCGGTTACTCACTCCATTTTCGGACGTTTATACTCCTGGGAAGAAGCGACCGGCGGGGAAGAAAGCCGCGGACTCGGTTGCGGTCCTCAGGGCGTATGCCCTCCCGGATGGAGTATCCCCACCAATGAAGACTGGGAGGATTTCGGAAGGACCGTCTGCGAAGACTTATCCCTGACTTTCTACGACGACTGGGTCGGATCCGCAGAAAAGACCTCGGCGAACGCCTATTTTCTCGACGAAAAGATGTGGCCATACAACCCGGACAACGAACATACCAACGAAACAAGATGGAACGCCGTACCGGTCGGATATTCACAATCCGGGCATGCTTCTTTCGAAGGATTCAACAAATATGGCTTCTGGTGGAGTTCAAGTATGCGGGAAAACGGGCAGGTATACTATCGTTACCAGCATTCGGACATAACCGGATTCCCTATGGCATCCACTTTCAAGAACGGCATCGGAGCCTCCGTCCGATGCGTCAGACTTTCTCAAACGCAGAAACAATCTTTGTGACAAGCGGATGGCGGACAATGTCCTCCTTGCCGAATTCCACTATGCTCACACCGTTGATGTCCCTCACAAGTTCTATGCACCTTGTGAGCCCGGAATCATTGCGGTTCGGAAGGTCTATCTGGGTTGCATCTCCCGTAACTATGAACTTCGAGTCATTGCCCATTCTGGTGAGGAACATCTTGAGCTGCCCCAGGGAGGTGTTCTGAGCCTCATCCAGAATGACAAAGGCCCTGTCCAGAGTGCGTCCCCTCATATAAGCGAGCGGCGCAATCTGAATAACCCCTTCTTCCATAAACGACTGCAGTTTCTTTGCGGGAATCATATCACCCAGAGCATCATACAGCGGTTGGAGATACGGGTCCAGCTTGTCTTTCAAATCTCCGGGAAGGAAACCCAGCCTCTCGCCGGCCTCAACTGCAGGGCGGGTCAGAATCAACCGTTTAACCTCCCTGTTTTTCAACGCCCTTACCGCCAACGCTATGGCCGTATATGTCTTTCCGCTTCCGGCGGGGCCCAACGCAAACAGCAGGTCGTTCTGATAATATTCGCTGACCATCTTCTTCTGGTTGACGGTACGAGCCTTGATTGCCCTGCCCTCCGTGCTGAACACAATTATACTCTCTTTTGTCTGTGATATCTCCACCTGACCGGTCTCGACATTCCCACCGAAAATGGATTCAACGTCGTATTCCGACAGGTGCGACTTCCTTGCGGCCATCCCGGAAAGCAACTTGAACTTCTCCTCGAACTCCCCGATATCCCCCGCGGCGCCCGCCACATATATCTCCGACCCTCTGGCTACAGCCTTCACTTTGGGGAAATGAGACACAAACTGGTTGAAAATCCGGTTGTTGACTCCGAAAACGGCCACGGGGTCAACCTGCTCAAGCGATAAATACTTCTCCGTCATACTGATTTGATGATTCCAAGTGTAAATATACTTAAAATCCGTATATTTGCAGTACATACTAATTTTGAAATCAAACGAAACTGAAATGAAAGATACTGTCTTCACCGCGAAACATATCGCGCTGGGTGCCAAGATGGCTCCGTTCGCCGGGTTCAATATGCCCATCCAATACACTTCAATCAATGAAGAGCACGCCACCGTCCGCGAAGGGGTCGGGGTATTCGACGTATCACATATGGGCGAAATATGGGTAAGCGGACCCAACTCCCTCAAGTTCCTTCAGTTCGTCTCATCCAACGACATTTCAGTTCTGGTTCCCGGCAAGGCCCAATACACCTGCTTCCCCAACGGAAAGGGCGGCATAGTCGATGACTTCATCGTCTATTGTTTCATTCCCGGAGAAAAATATCTTCTGGCCGTCAATGCCGCGAACATTGAGAAAGACTGGAACCACCTCTGCAAATATGCGCCCGATTTCGGTCTTGCAGTAGGAAAGGATCTCGTCAACGCCTCCGACGATACCTGCCAGCTTGCAATCCAGGGTCCCAAGGCTATGGAAGTCATGCAGAAACTCTGCAAGGAGGATGTGCTGGGGATGGAATACTACACTTTCAAGCAGATTGAAGTTGCAGGCATAAAGGACGCCATCATCTCCACCACCGGCTATACCGGCAGCGGCGGATGTGAGGTATATGTTCCAAACAGCGAAGGGGACAAACTCTGGAAGGCGGTTTTCGAAGCCGGGAAGCCTTTCGGAATCAAACCGATAGGCCTTGGAGCACGCGATACATTGCGTCTGGAGATGGGATTCTGCCTTTATGGCAACGACATTGATGACACCACCTCTCCGATAGAGGCCGGACTCGGCTGGATAACCAAATTCACGGATACCAAGGGCGATTTCCTTGACCGTGCATTTCTCGAGAAACAGAAAGCCGAAGGCGTCACCCGCAAACTTGTCGCATTCGAACTCGTCGACAGGGGAATCGCGCGCCACGAGATGAACATCTGCGACGGTGCTGGCAAGAAAATCGGCCACGTCACATCCGGAACAATGGGGCCTTCCGTCAAAAAGGCGATTGGCATGGGATATGTAGATGTGCCTTTCAACAAAATCGGGTCCGAGATTTTCATTGACGTGAGGGGAAAACTGCTCAAGGCTGTGGTTGTCAAGGCACCCTTCTATAAGAAATAGTTTGAAAAAGCTCCTGTCTGCACTTTTCCTCGTATTCTGCACCGTCACTATGGCAGCGCAGGATTTCAATGTTGCCGCCTCCCTGCAGAAACACGTCGAATTTCTCTGTGACGACAAATTGGAAGGAAGGCTGACCGGCACCCCAGGCGAAAAAGCGGCCGCCGGCTATGTCTATGACGCTTTCAAGAAAGCAGGGCTTGTTATGCTGACTGACCGGAACGGCCAGGACTTCAAAATCAAGGACAAGGGAGAGGAGATTTCCTCCTGCAATATCGTAGGAATGATTGAAGGCGGCGACCCGTCGCTCAGGGACGAATATATCGTCATCGGTGCAAATTTTGACCATCTGGGCATCAACAGGTTGACTGTCAACGGAAAAGCCGAGACGCAAATCTTCTCGGGGGCGAATGCCAACGCTTCGGGCGCGGCGATTTTGATGGAGATTGCAAAAATGGCTGGCGAACACTGTTATATGTTCGGCAGAAGCGTGATTTTCATAGGATTCGGGGCATCCGAAAAAGGGATGGCAGGGTCGTGGTACTTTGTGAACCGCGCCTTCTCCCGGATTGACAAAGTCAGGACGATGATAAACCTCAACATGCTTGGGTGCGGGGACAAGGAGAACCCGTTCTCCATTTTCTCTCAGATGCCGATGAAATACCTGACCGGACTGATGGACGATACGTCAGCCGAGCCTGTCGTTCTTGTTCCCGCCGAGGCGCCGAGAGAAATCACCCCTTCCGACCATCTTCCGTTCTATGAAAAGGGCATCCCAATCGTTTCATTCAGCAACGGGATGACAAAGGAATACCACACCATAAAGGACAAACCACACCTGCTTGACTATCAGGCAATGGAGCTGGAATGCAACTATATCTTCCATTTTCTGAAAGTCATATCCAACACGGCTGTCCTGCCCGAAGCCAAGTCCTCAACATATTCCGAACCCGGAGCCGGTGAAATGAATGATGACGTTCACTCTCCCGCAGAATGCGATACCCGTCCCGAATTTTTCCACAACAGCGAGAAGGCCTTCCTTGAGAACTGGGTTTACAAATATGTAAAATACCCACGAAGGGCACTTGAGGCCGGAATCCAGGGGAAAGTGCTCGTAAGTTTCATAATCGAGAAAAGCGGAGAGGTAACCAATGTGGAAGTCGTCAGCGGGGTTGACGAAGACCTGGACGAGGAGGCCGTGAGGGTTATCAGCGTCTCCCCGAAATGGCAGGCAGGACGGATAAAAGGGGAAAAAGTCAGGACACGGCTTGTCGTTCCCGTAGAATTCCGGCTCACCACATCCAAGCCCAAAATCGGCATCAAGAAATGACGGGATTACGTGAAATTGCTTATCTTTGTGTTTCACTCAAAAAAGAGAACAATGGATTACAATTTCGCGGAAATAGAGAAGAAATGGCAGACCTGGTGGGCAGAAAATCACACCTTTAAAGTAAACGAGGACCCGTCCAGGCCCAAATGTTTCGTTCTGGATATGTTCCCCTACCCTTCCGGAGCCGGCCTTCATGTAGGCCATCCTTTAGGATATATCGCAAGCGACATCTATAGCCGCTACAAACGCCTCAAGGGCTTCAATGTTCTGCACCCGATGGGTTACGACGCCTTCGGACTGCCGGCAGAACAATATGCAATCCAGACAGGAAAGCACCCCGCCGAGACGACGGACCGGAATATCGCCAGATATCGTGAGCAGATGGACAGGATAGGCTTTTCCTACGACTGGTCCCGCGAAGTAAGAACTTGTGATCCTGCATATTACAAATGGACTCAATGGGCATTCATCCAGATGTTCAACCACTGGTTCAATCCTGAGACAGGCAAGGCGGAACCCATTTCCAGACTCGTGGAGAAATTCGAGAAGGAAGGAAGTGAAGCTTTCACCGCAGCGCAGTGGAACGCATTCAGTGAGAAGGAGAAGTCAGACATACTGATGGATTGGCGTATAGCCTACCTCGGCAAGACCGCTGTCAACTGGTGTCCCAAACTGGGTACGGTACTGGCGAATGATGAGGTGAAGGACGGTTACTCCGTACGCGGCGGATTCCCCGTGGAGCAGAAGATGATGCAGCAGTGGCAACTCAGAGTCTCCGCATACGCGGAAAGGCTTCTTGAGGGGCTGGATGAACTTGACTGGACCGAATCTCTCAAGGAGATGCAGCGCAACTGGATAGGAAAAAGTCAGGGCGCGGAGATAGTGTTCAAGGTAGTCAACGGTGATGACCAGTATGACCTTACGATTTTCACCACAAGGGCTGACACACTCTTCGGAGTGACATTTATGGTCCTCGCTCCGGAAAGCGAATGGGTATCAAGGCTGACGTCTCCTGCCAGGAAGGCCGAAGTGGAGGCATATCTGGCCGCCGTGAAGAAGAAAACCGAAAGGGAGCGCATCGCACAGACACGGAAGGTCACCGGAGTTTTCTCCGGATCATACGGAATCAACCCCGTGACAGGGCAGAAAGTTCCCATTTGGATTTCAGAATATGTCCTCGCAGGTTACGGCACCGGCGCGATAATGGCAGTCCCCGCCCACGACAGCCGGGATTACAATTTCGCGAAAACTTTCTCGCTTCCAATCGTGCCGCTTATCGAAGGATGCGACGTCTCGGAAGAGAGTTTTGACGCAAAGGACGGCATAATGTGCAATTCCGGCTTCCTCAACGGACTTAACGTCAAACAGGCTATTCCGGCCGCAATCGAATATGTGGAAAGCAAAGGCATCGGCCGACGCAAGATAAACTATCGTCTGCGCGACGCCATCTTCTCCCGACAGCGCTACTGGGGCGAACCTTTCCCCATTTACTACAAGGACGGCGTTCCCACCCCTCTGCCGGAAAGCGAACTTCCTCTCCGGCTGCCTGAAATAAGTTCATTCAAACCCACTGAAGACGGGGAACCCCCTCTTGCACGGGCAAAGGACTGGACATATCAGGGATACCCTCTGGAAAAGAGCACTATGCCAGGATTCGCAGGCAGCAGCGCCTACTATTTCAGATATATGGACCCTCACAATGACAGCGGACTGGTCAGCAGGCAGGCGAACGAATACTGGAGAAACGTGGATTTATATATCGGAGGCACTGAACACGCAACCGGACACCTCATCTATTCCCGCTTCTGGAACAAATTCCTCTATGACATCGGATATGTCTGTGAACAGGAGCCGTTCAGAAAACTTGTCAATCAGGGTATGATTCAGGGAAGGAGCAACTTCGTTTACCGCATCAAGAACAGCAATACCTTCGTATCCCTCGGCCTGAAAGACAATTACGACACGACCGAAATACACGTTGACGTCAATATCGTCCATAATGACAGACTCGACACCGAAGCCTTCCGAAAGTGGATGCCGGATTTCGCCTCTGCGGAATTCATACTTGAAAATGGAGAGTATATCTGCGGATATGCTGTGGAGAAGATGAGCAAATCCATGTTCAACGTGGTCAATCCGGACAATATCTGCAACGACTACGGGGCTGACACGCTGCGTATGTATGAGATGTTCCTCGGCCCTCTCGAGCAATCCAAGCCCTGGGACACCAAGGGAATAGACGGAGTACACCGTTTCCTCAGGAAGCTATGGAAACTCTATCACGATGAAAACAATGCGTTCCGTGTAAGCGACGGCAAGGCTGAAGCTTCCGAGCTCAAGATTCTCCACAAACTGATAGGCAAAGTCCAGTCGGACATCGAGAACTTCTCCTTCAACACCACCGTCAGTGCAATGATGATTGCCGTAAACGAACTGTCGGCCATGAATTGCGACAAACGGGAGATTCTCGAACCTCTCATTGTCCTGGTCAGCCCTTATGCGCCTCACATTGCAGAGGAGATTTGGAGCCTTCTAGGTCATACGGCCAGCGTCTCCTTCGCCTCTTTCCCCGAATACGTGGAAGCATATACCGTGGAGGACAGCGTTACATATCCCGTACAGTTCAACGGAAAGATGCGTTTCACCGTCAACCTTCCGAAAAGCCTTTCCCGCGAAGAGGTGGAACAGGCAATCAAGGACGAGCCCAATACCGTGAAATACCTTCAGGGCTCCTCCATCCGGAAAGTCATCGTTGTCCCCGGGAAAATCATCAACATAGTCTGCTGATGTCGAGAAGTTATGGAAACAAAAAAGATACTGTCCACCCTCAAATCCTATCTGATAATAGCGCTGGGACTGTTCTGCTACACTCTGGCGTGGACTATCTTCCTCATCCCCAACGGTCTCGTCGGTGGAGGGGTAACCGGAATCTCCACAATCATACAATATTGCACGGGGTTCAACGTCAGTTATTCCTACCTCCTGATAAACCTGGTACTGATTCTGCTGGCATTGAAAACATTGGGAGCGGGATTCGGCGGAAAGACCGTGTATGCAATCATTGTCACGACCATCTTCCTAAGGTTCGTCCCATCGCTGATTTCACCCTCTTTCATCAATGATTTCGCATTGACCAACGGAAAACTTCTCTGCGCCATAATAGGCGGCTCGCTTTCAGGCTTGGGGATAGCGATTACCTTTTCGGAAGGAGGCAGCAGCGGAGGTACTGATATCATAGCTCTGATTATTAACAAATACAGGGCAATCTCCCCCGGTAAAGTACTGATGGTGCTTGACTTTATAATAATCGGCTCATCACTGCTGATTCCCTCGGACAACAATTTCGGAAGCAGGATTGCTATAGTCGTATATGGTTATGTAACGACCGGAATGTTCTCATTTACAGTGGACACCGTTATCTCCGGAACAAAACAGTGCGTACAAATCTGTATTTTTTCCGAAAAATATGAAGAAATTGCGAACCGGATTTCAAAGGAGGCCAACCGCGGAGTTACGGTTCTCCACGGAATGGGGTGGTATTCGAAGCAGGAGAAAAAGGTGCTTCTGGTCGTAGCCCGCAAACACGATTCTCCGTTTATCCTCCACCTGGTCAGAGAGGTGGATTCCAATGCATTTATCACGGAAGCCTCCGTTATGGGTGTCTTCGGACAGGGCTTTGATCAGATAAAAAAATAATTTCCAGAAAAATCCGAGTTATACCGCGGTTATGTGATTGGATATTTAACCGCGCGTTTTCTGCCATATCTTCGTCCAACACAAAACGACGAAGCGTATGGTAATTTTATTCCTGATTTTAGGTTATCTCCCTTTGATTGGCATTCTGTTCCTTGTATTCCGCCGGCATTCAAAGAAAAGAAAAGGAGGCAGAGTCACAATGCCCGGAATACCGCAGAAAGTCATCTATCCCCTTATGGAACAACAATATGCCGATGAAGGGAAAGACCTTCTGGAAGACGAGCCTCTGGACAGCAGGACTTATGATATGGAAATCCTCAAAAATAAAATATGTGAATTGCTGGATAGGGAAAAGCTATACCTGAACCCGGAAATACGGGTATCGGACATTGCAGACAGGCTCTTTACAAACAAAAATTATGTAGCACAGGCCATCAAATTGCGGATGGGCAAGAACTTCTGCCAACTGATTCACTTTTACCGCATAAAGGAGGCCATCAGAGTTTATTCCCTCAATCCTGATATTCAGATGAACGAACTTGCACACCGGGTCGGGTTCAATTCAATGACCACCTTCAACGGGGCGTTCAGCCGCAACACCGGTTACACACCGGCCGAGTGGTGCAAAGAGTACAAACGTAAAAATTCGGATGATTATGAGCCGTAGAAAACAGAAGGAATCTATGATTGATTACATCTCCAGGACTCTCGAATCCGAGAAACTGTTTCTGGACAGCAACCTTACACTGGAGTCCCTCGCCTCGAAACTGTCATCCAACAGAGATTACGTCTCCAAAGCCATCAACAGTACCGGCCTGAACTTCAGCAGATTCATCAATGCTCTCCGGGCCAGTTATGCCATCGACCTGCTGCTGGAGAAAAAGAATCTCGAAACATCGGTCGCAGACATCGCCGACCTGTCCGGTTTTACATCCACCAGAAAGATGAACTGCTGCATAAAACAAAGCACCGGCGTCACGGCCAGTGCTTTGCGTAAACGTGTATTCAATTCGTCAGAACTTTAGAATTGTAGGTCTGATCATATTCTTGGGATCGAGTATTCTGTCAAGTTGCTCTTTTGTAAGAAGTTTCTTGTCAAGAACGAGTTTATAGACACTTCCTCCCGTAACGAGGGCCTCTTTTGCCACTTCAGTGCAGGCTGAATATCCTATGTAAGGCTTGAGAGCCGTCACAATGCCGATACTGTTCTCAACCAGATCCCGGCAGTGTTTTCTGTTCACCGTGATAGTATCGACACATTCCACGCGCAGGGTATCGAGCGCTCTTGCCATCCAGATTGCAGATTCGGCAAGCGATTCCACGAGGACGGGCTCCATAACGTTGAGTTCAAGTTGTGCGGCTTCGGCGGCCATAGTGATGGTTGTATCGTTTCCTATCACTTTGAAGCATACCTGGTTGGCCACTTCGGGAATGACTGGGTTCACCTTGCCGGGCATAATCGAGCTGCCTGGCTGCTTGGGCGTCAGATTGATTTCGGCAAGACCTGTACGGGGGCCGGAAGCCAGCAGACGCAAGTCGTTGCATATCTTGGATACGCGGATTGCTATCTGCTTGAGCTGCGCGGAGTAGTTGACCATTGAGGAAGTGTCGTTAGTAGCCTCTACAAGGTCCTTCGCCAACGAGATCTTCCATCCTGTAATCTCCTTGATGTATTTTGTACACAGCTCTGCATAGCCGGGGGAAGCTGTTAGGCCGGTCCCGATAGCCGTCGCACCCATATTTATTACCAGAAAGCCCTTGGCCGCAGCCTCAAGCTTTGAGGTCTCGTTTTCTATGGCCGTTGCAAATGCCCCGAAAGTCTGTCCCATTGTCATAGGAACGGCATCCTGAAGTTGAGTTCTTCCCATCTTGATGACAGAAGCGAACTGACGCTGCTTTGCGCGGAATGATTTTGCAATGGCCTTCAGAGCGGAAGCCACGTCCTGATGAAGCATATAAAGCCCCAGGTGCATCGCCGTGGGATATGCGTCATTCGTCGACTGAGCCATATTGATATGGTCATTCGGATGGATTACCTTGTAGTCGCCGTGCTCTCTGCCGAGAATTTCCAAAGCACGGTTCGCTATCACCTCGTTGGCATTCATATTCATCGAGGTTCCGGCACCACCCTGAATCATATCCACAGGAAATTGCTCGACGTGTTTGCCTTCAATGAGTTCGCGGCAGGCCGCCACTATTGCATCCTTCAGATTGTCCGGGATGAGGCCGAGTTCGTGATTGGCCAGAACCGCACCCATCTTCACGTATCCGAACGCCTTGATGAATTGGGGATGGTCGCTCAAAAGATTGCCGCTGATATTGAAATTTTCAAGACAACGCAGTGTCTGAACACCATACAAAGCCTCCATAGGAACTTCCTTGTCCCCGAGAAGGTCGTGTTCCATTCTTGTTTTACCTTTTGTTTTGAATAATTGGTCCATAATTATGAGAATAAATTGTCAACTTGCTTTATCGCTGTCGGAAGAGCGAACACCGATACCCTGTCATAAGGATGAATCTGCGTGTTCCCGTCCGCCACTATTGTTTCGGAGCCCCTGATAACACCTCCGATAACCGCATCCTTGGGAAATTCCAACTCTTTTATCGGTGCTTTTGTGACCGCGCTGTTGGGATTCACTATATATTCCAGCACCTCCGCTTCAGAGCCGTTGAGCACCTTCACCGTACGGACCTTGCTGCTTAGGGTGAAACGGAAAATCCTTCCCGCCGTTATTATTTTCTTGTTAATCACCGAATCGACCCCCATATCCTCCGCCAACCTGATATATTCGAGATTCTCAACCTGCGCTATGGTCTTCTCGATACCCATATTCTTCGCTGCAACGCAGGCAAGGATATTCGTCTCGGAACTGGACGTCACTGCCACGAATGCATCACAATCCTTGACATCTTCCTCATACAGCAGATCGGAATTTCTTCCGTCTCCGTTGATAACCAGAGTTTTGTCAAGTCTGTGGACCAGTTCGTCGCAACGGGCTTTGTCCAATTCAATCAGTTTCACGAAATTCGCGGAACCCTCGAACCGCTGTGCAAGCATCCCCCCGATCTTGCCTCCACCCACAATTGTCAGACGCTTTACGCTGCTGTTTTTTTCTTTTCCCGCAAAAGCCATCACATCCGGAACAGCATCCCTCCTTGCCATCACGTAAATCAGGTCCCCTTCCTTGAAAATGGTGTCCCTCTTGGGAATTATCGTCCTGCCGTCACGGGAAATGGCCACAGTCCTGTATTTGAGAGACTCCCCGACCGACCACGTCTCCTCGAAAGTCTTATCCAGAATAGGAGCGCCTTCCGTCAATCTGAGGACCACTATCTGGAGACGTCCGTTCGCAAAATCTATAAAATCCGTCATTTCAGACCGCTGGAGCAGTTTGAGAATCTCATCGACAGCTATCTTTTCGGGATAGAACAGAAGGTCCACACCCATTTCGGTGAACATTATCTTGTTCTCGTCCCGCAGATATTCGTCGTTGCTGATTCGGGCCGTCACCTTCTTCGCTCCGAGCTTCTTTGCAAGAAGCGCACATATTATGTTGATGCTCTGGTCGTCCGAAGGAATGACCGACACAAACAAATCCGCATCAGACACTCCCGCGGCCCTGAGCACCTCAATAGAACCTGGATTGCCGTTCACGGTAAGGACATCTATGGTTTCGCCGGTTCTGGACAGCCGCTCCTCGTCATCATCGATTATGGTAATATCGTGAAACCCTTCGGTCAGCATCTTGGCCAGATGGGTTCCGACCGCTCCCGCTCCTGCAATAACTATTTTCATATCAATGAAGTTTAGAACCGATTAACGTTATGAATTCGTTCCTCGTACGGATGTCGCTCAGGAAGGCTCCGGTGAATGCGGATGTCGTCGTCACGGAATTCTGCTTCTGGACACCCCGGACCTGCATACACATATGCGACGCCTCTACCACTACAGCGACACCGAGCGGATTCAGAGTATTCTGGATGCAGTCCCGAATCTGGACGGTCAGCCTCTCCTGCACCTGCAACCTCCTTGCATAAGTCTCCACCACCCTTGCAATCTTGCTCAGTCCGGTAATATACCCGTTCGGAATATATGCCACGTGAGCCTTTCCGTAGAAGGGCAGCATATGGTGTTCGCACATCGAATACAATTCAATGTCCTTGACCACCACCATCTGCCTGTAATCCTCCTTGAACATCGCACTGCGGAGAATTTCTTCGCCGCTCTCTCCATATCCTTTTGTTAAAAACTGCAGGGAACGGGCTACCCTCAAGGGTGTTTTCAGCAGCCCCTCTCTCGAAGAATCCTCTCCAAGCAGTTCCAGGATGCGCTTGCAATGCTGTGCAAGTTCCTCTGTCTCTTTGCTATCCATCTTTCAGTAAACGAGAGTGGAAATCCATTTTTCCACAAAGTTGCAAGATACTAAAAACTTTTGTTAGTTGGAGCACGGCCCCCTCTCTGTTTTTATGTTCCTTTGCCTTATGAAAAAAGTGATTATATCCATCAGATGTGTAAGCAGACAGTATCAGGTCGGAGGGACGGTCGTTCGTGCTCTTGACGGAATCGACATCACCATCACTCAAAATGAATTCGTAGCCATAATGGGGCCTTCAGGGTCGGGCAAGTCCACCCTGATGAACATTCTGGGATGTCTGGACACCCCAACCTCCGGCTCATATCTCCTCAACGGCAAGGAGGTCGCCAGAATGGATGATGATGAACTTTCCAGAATACGCGGCCGGGAGATAGGATTCGTGTTCCAAAGTTTCAACCTTCTGCCGAGGTACGATGCAGTCAGGAACGTCGAACTGCCCCTGATTTATGCCGGAGTCGGAAGACAGGAAAGATACAGAAGGGCCGTGGAGGCTTTGGAGATGGTCTCTCTCGGACAGAGGCTTCATCACAAACCAGGCGAAATGTCGGGAGGACAGAGGCAGAGAGTGGCCATTGCACGCGCAATAGTCAACAATCCTTCAATCATTCTTGCGGATGAGCCCACCGGGAATCTTGACACTGCCACCTCCCTTGAGATAATGAACCTGTTTTGTGAACTTCACTCCCAGGGAAATACAATTATTTTGGTTACACATGAAGAAGATATTGCTAAATTTGCGGAAAGGACCGTCCGTTTGAGGGACGGAAAAATCGCAGAGCAATGAAGATTTACACAAAAACCGGAGATGGAGGGAGCACCTCGCTCGTCGGAGGGAAGCGGGTCAGCAAGGCCTGCGACAGAGTGTCAGCGTATGGAGATATTGACGAACTCATCAGTTGCCTGGGTCTGGTCCGCAGTCTCGCCCCGCAGACAGATGAGGAACTGCGGCGCATAGAGGTTCAACTGATGAATGTCAGCGCACATCTCGCCTGCGACGGGGATAGTGCAAAATTGAAGCCGATTGACCCGGCTGAAGAGCAGTTTCTGGAAGAGAGGATTGACGAGATGACATCCGCACTCCCTCCCCAGAATGCTTTCGTGCTTCCCGGGAAGCCCGCTGTCAGTTCCGTGTGCCATATCGCCCGGACCGTCTGCCGCCGCGCAGAGAGAAGCGTCGTCAGAATCGGGGAGTTGCAGGAAGACGATTCCGCCGCATTGAGCTATCTGAACAGATTGAGCGATTATCTCTTCACTCTGGCCCGGACTTTGTGCGTGGGAAGCGGTACAGCAGAAGATTTCTGGCTGCCATGACAGGCTCCTAATCCTCTGTTAATAACTTCTTTAGCAAAAACGTTTGGAGTATATGTTTTTTTTATACCTTTGCGTCCCATTTTATCAATGAACCTACTAAATTTCTGAATTTATGTATTGGACACTTGAACTCGCATCCAAACTTGAGGATGCACCCTGGCCTGCAACCAAGGACGAACTTATCGACTACGCCACCCGTAGCGGAGCCCCCCTTGAGGTCGTTGAGAATCTTGAAGACCTTGAAGACGACGGCGAAGTATATGACTCAATCGAGGACATCTGGCCCGACTACCCTACCAAAGACGACTTCTTCTTCAACGAGGAGGAATATTAGAAGTCTATCTTAGACTTAAATATCTAATAATCAATCGGATAAACAAATCATCTTTGTTTATCCGATTGTTATTTTTGCCTTTTTTTACCTGGATTTGAATGCAAAATGCGCTAAAAATCGCTGAAATAGCACTGAAACACGAGTTCGTTTGTATAAAATTCAGAATGTTTGTGCATCCTCGTGGATAAGGTTGATAATATCGTAATATAAGACCTAATTTCTACTGGTATATCGGAATTAACGACCATAAATTTGCTTAAATATCGGAATTGGATTATCTTTGCAGCCATATTAGGATCGATTATGGTAAGTGAAAAGATAATATTGCAAGTCCTTGCGGAGCAACGGGATGAAATAAGGAACTATCAGTCCGGCAAACTGGTATCCCGTAGGGAAGAGTCTTATTTCGAGTGGGACAGCAATCTCGCCCAGGTAGTCATCGGTGTCAGACGCAGTGGCAAATCCACGTTGTGCCATAAAGTCCTTCAGGACCGTGGCGTGAGATACGCCTATGTCAACTTGGACGATGATCGCTTGGCTGATATCAAGACAGAAGACCTGAACACAGTACTATCCTGTGTGTACCAGTTGTATGGGACAGATGTGCCCTATCTCTTCCTTGATGAAATCCAGGATGTAGATGGCTGGTATCTCTTTGTGAACCGATTACTGCGTAGTGATCTGAAAGTCTTTGTGACCGGCAGTAATGCAAAGCTTCTCAGCGGTGAGTTGGCTACGCATTTGACTGGACGTTACAATGAGATCCGTCTGTTCCCGTTCTCGTTTTCAGAGTATTGCTCGTTCCATCATGTTGACACATCGGGACTGAGCACAAAAGCGGATGCAGAGAGGAAGGCCGCCTTTTACAGTTACATAAACAATGGCGGATTCCCGGAGATGCAGAACCTTCGCAACAAACGCGGGTACGTCGAGGGGTTGATCGAGGCAATCCTGCAGAAGGATATCCAGAAGAGATTCAAGATACGCAATGTTGAAGCTCTGAGAAAGATAGCGCACCATGTCATAGACAACTCGTGCCAGGAGGTAAATTTCGATGAACTCTCAAAGTTGTTCAATCTGTCTGATAAGACAATACAGAAATACCTCACTTATCTGCAGCAGGCTTTCCTTGTACAGGTACTGAATAAGCACTCCTTCAAGAGCATGGAAAGAATCAGGAATACGAAATCATACATAGTTGATCCTGGCCTGCAGAACAACCGTGAGAATTCCATGGCGGCTGAGAATATCGGCTGGCGGCTGGAGAATGTTGTGTACATAGAACTTTTGCGAAAGTGTGCCAACGCGTTCTTGGATGTTTACTACTACAAACCGGGACCTAAAGACAAGGAGGTGGATTTTGTCGTCTGCGAGAGAAGCCGTGCGCTGGAACTTGTACAAGTTGCCTACGATATAGATTCTCCCAAGACTTACAAGCGTGAAACTTCCGCACTCATCGCAGCCTCTGACGCTCTTCAGTGCAGCAATCTAACTCTGGTCGCTTTCGCAGAGACAAGGGACGTGGAAATAGAAGGGAAAGTTATTCATATCAAGTCGGCGCTGGATTGGCTGTTGACGGAGAAGGATAATAGTTGATTATGAAGTACTCGTAATGTCTGAGTTGTTTGGCGTACAAGTGTCCAGTGATACAAACAAACCCCTCATTTGAAATCCTCAGACATCGGAATTTGTTTGTATAAAATGCTGTCAAATATAGGCAACTGATTGATAATCAATCACACAATCTATCTTCAACGAGGAGGAATACTAACTGAATAGTTGCGCCGTGGAGGAGAGGCGCGTGACAAATTGACTCCACACAAGACTGAGTGCCGCGGTACCCGGCGTACTCGTACAGAAATAGGCCTCCAGCGGTACGGAATGTACGGAAATTGCCAATTGTTATATTCGGCAAAAAAAAGTAACTTTGTAGAAACGAGTTTTTTACTGATATTTCACAATCAACCACAAAATTATGTTAAGACGAGATTTCCTCAAGGTATCAGCATCGGTAGCCGCCGCTACTGCAATACCATCATCATTGGCAGCTGCGGCCAAGACCACCAAAACTTCAAAATCAAGGGACGGCAAGATACGCCTCGGATATATAGGACTGGGATGCCAGTGCGCCTGGGCTCTCCTCCCCAGTTTCATAAACAAGGACAGAGTCAGAGTTGTCGCAGGTTGCGACCTCTATGACATCAAACGCGAGCGTTTCCGCCGCCAGGTCACAGAGTACTACCAAAGCAAAGGCGAGAAGAAAGTCCAGGTGGACCTCTACGAAGACTACAAGGAACTTATCGCCCGTCAGGATATCGACGCAGTCGTGATTGCAACTCCTGACCATTGGCATGCACTCGTGGCTGTCGAAGCCCTCAAGTCAGGCAAGGACGTATACCTTGAGAAACCTATGACCCTCACCGTTTACGAAGGCCAGATGCTCTGCAAGGCTGTCCGCAAGTACAACAGGAAACTCCAGGTCGGCTCGATGCAGAGATCCTGGAAAGAATTCAACCACGCCACCTCACTCGTACGAGAAGGCGCCCTTGGCAAGATTGAGAGAATCAAGGTGTATGTGGGACGCAACCAGTACAACCCGGACCTCGGCACCCCCGTGCCCATCACTCTTCCCAAGATGGATGTCCCTGCCGGACTGAACTGGGACAAGTGGATTGGTCCTCTTCCCGCAGACACGTACTACAGCGAAGGCCTCAACCCTATGATCACCCCCGAGAAAGATGAAAGGTGCTACGGCGAATGGCGCTATTTCAAGGGGCTCGGCGGCGGTCTGATGACCGACTGGGGAGCACATATGTTCGACATCGCGCAGTGGGCAATCGGCAAGGACGGCAGCGGCCCCGTGGAGGTATACCCCGCAGGTTACAGTTTCTATGACCACATCACCTACAAATATGACAACGGTATCGTGATGACCGAGGAGCCCATCAGCTTCAGCGACGGAAGAATCGACAACGGCTGTATGATCTACGGAGAGAAGGGGTGGATCAAGGTACGCCGCGGAGGTTTCGAGTGCTCCGACCCCAAATTCGAAATGCCGGAAGGCGATTTCGAGGGCCGCGACCACTACGACGCATTCCTCGATGCCATTGAGACACGTGTCGACCCCAACTGCACCGTCGAGATCGGCCACTCTTCAAACACTGTCTGCATATTGGGCAACATAGCTATGGAACTCGGACGCCCCCTCAAGTGGAACCCCATCGTCCAGAAATTCATGGATGACCCCGAAGCGAACAGGAAGCTCCATTACGAATACAGGGAAGGCTACAAACTAGAAGTCTAAGAGAAAACGGCCCTACCTTTTCTTGCGGTAATCGGACGGAGACATTCCTGTCCTGGTCCGGAAGAAGCGGGTGAAATGGTTGGAGTAGGCGAAGCCAAGCTGTTCTGCAATTTCGTTGACCGGTTGGTCAGAGTGCAGCAGCATGGCTTTCGCTTTTTCCAGAATCTTGCCGTGGATATATTCCTGAGCCGTGATGTGCGTCTGCCGCTTGACCATCTCGCCGAAATAGTTCGGAGAAAGGTTGAACTGCCCGGCACACCAGGCGACTGTCGGATATCCAAGCATACTTGACATCTCCGACGCACCTATGTAGTTGTTGAGGAGACTTTCCAACTTGATGATGAAATCATTCTTCCTGAGTTTGCGGACGTCGAACTGGCGGTCGTAGTAACGCCGGCAGTAGCTCAGCAGTTGTCCTATGCCGAGACGCAGCATATGACCGGTAAACTCGTCATCCGGAGCGTAGAGTTCGCTGCCAATGTTGGCAAAACAGTTCAACATCACCCGCCTTTCGCTTTCGCTGAGTTCCAGAGCCTCCGACACATCATAATCGAAGAAGTTGAACATATGGAAGTCGCGCCCGAGCCCGGTGTCGGCTATGAGTTCCTGACGGAAGACGAGCATCCTGCCTTTGGGATGAACCCCTGTACCGACATCTGCCGATACTATATCTCCGGACTTTATCGTAAGGACGGAGCCGGCTCCGTAGCTGATGCCCGAATTACGCAGACGTATCTCTCCGAATTCGGTATCAAGCAGAGCAACGCAGTACATTCCGAAATCCGTGGGCGAGAAAAGGCTGAGATCCGCGCGGCCCAAATCCACCACACTCACGTGGGGATGGAGCGTCGGCTGCCCGAAAAACCTGTTGAATTGGTCTATATTTTCTATTTTTCTTATCATTTGGCGATGGATGATGTTACTTGTCTGTGTGTATGTTGGTATCTATATGCACAAAAATAAGCAAAAATCATTGATATTGGTAGGTGAATATGGTATCAAAATCCGGCATAGGTAAAAATGGTAGATAATTCGGTAAGATATATCCCACTATATTCATCTGCAACACCTACTTTTGACTTCAGAAACATTGGAACAAAACAAAAAATCAAATATTATGGCAGTCAAATTTTACAAAAGTGAAAATCAGGTCCCGTTGGAAATGCACAAAGTCAGAATGGTTCAGAAACTCAGCCTGCTCCCTGTCGAAGAGAGGTTGAGAAGAATGCAGGATGCGGGCAACAACACGTTCCTTCTCCAGAACAAAGATGTCTTTATCGATATGCTTACGGACTCCGGCGTCAATGCAATGTCCGACCTACAGTTCGCGGCAATGATGCAGGCCGATGACGCATATGCGGGCTCAGCGACATTTCTCAGAGTCAAGAACGCCGTGAAGGAGGTGTTCGGCACCGACAATGTCCTCCCGGCCCACCAGGGCCGTGCGGCGGAAAACATCCTCGCCGAAGCCTACATCACTCCCGGCAAGGTTGCCCTGATGAATTTTCACTTCACCACCACCAAGGCCCACATCACCCGTCTGGGAGGAAGCGTGGAGGAACTTGTCGATCCCAAAGGGCTCCTTCCCCAGACCGATGACCCGTTCAAGGGCAACTTCGATCTGGAACGGCTCCGGAAAAGGATAGACGAGCTCGGTGCCGAAAACGTTGCATTTGTCAGAGTGGAGTCCGGAACCAACCTTATCGGAGGTCAGCCCGTCAGCCTCGAGAATATGCTCGCCGTTACAGACATCTGCCACGAAAAAGGTGTCAAATCGGTCCTCGACGCATCACTGCTGCAGGATAACGTCTACTTTATGAAGACCCGCGAGGCGCGCTGCAAATATATGGATGTCAAGGCGATTTACCACCTGCTGGCAGACCACTTCGACATTGTGTACTTCTCCGCGCGCAAGCTGAGTTTCTCGAAGGGCGCAATCATTACGAGCAAAGATGCGAAGTACACAAGGGAGATGATGGCATTCGTGCCGCTGTACGAGGGATTCCTCACCTACGGAGGTATGGACGTACGCACTATGGAGGCGCTGGCACAAGGCCTGTATGAGTCTCTCGATATGGAATACATAAATCAAGGACCCGAATTCATCAGCTACCTCGCCAAGGAACTTGATTCATACGGAGTACCTGTCATCCTGCCTGCGGGCGGTCTAGGGTGCCATCTCAATGCCGGCGAGTTCTGCCCTGACATACCGCACAACCAGTATCCGGCGGCCGCAGTGGGAGCGGCGCTTTACATTGCCGGAGGCATCCGCGGTATGGAGCGGGGAACGATGTCAGAGCAGCGTGAGCCTGACGGCACGGAACCTTTCGCCGCACTGGAACTGCTCAGACTGGCAGTGCCACGTCGCGTGTTCACGCTCTCGCAGATAAAGTATGTCGCCGACCGTGTCAAATGGCTCTGGGACAACCGGAAACTCATCGGCGGCCTGGAGTGGACCGAGGAGCCTGAGGTCCTGCGCTTCTTCTTCGGAAGGATGAAGGAGATAGGCTACTGGCAGGAGGAACTGGCGGAGAAGTTCAAGAAAGACTTCGGCGACAGCCTGTAGCGGCCGATTACAGCATCCTGAAACAGTTTTCTACAATCTGTTGATTGCGGCTTTGGCCTTTGCTACGGTTTCAGCGGCGTTGATGGCGTCGTCTGTCACGATTTCCCTGAAAGGAGCGAGAATGGCATCCAGCTTGCCGTTGATTTTCCTGTCTCCGGTCTCACAGAGAATACGGATTTTCTCGAAATCCTGAATGCCCTCCACGAGCCTCTCGAAGCGCAGGCTGCTGCCTTCCGGATAGAGGAGATAGGTGTCCCCGCTGAGCCAGTTGCCGAAACGGCTGTCCTTGCAGGGATCTTCGGGCCAGCTGAACAGCGCCCATCTGAGGTATCCGCCGTAACCTCGGGCAGCCGCCGAAAGGGGTATGTATTCCGATTCCGCAAGAGGAGAGAAGGTGAAGGTATTGGGATGCTCGGGGTTGCAGCAGGTGTAGATTGTGGTCACGAGGTTGTCTCTCTGCCTTTGCCACTTCACCTCATCGGGAAGATTGGAGTAGGAGTATCCCACACTGATGTCATACATAATGTCCACGACTTCGGGCGAATAGTTGACCGCACCCTGAATTCTGAAATCGGGGTCGGCTTTCTGCACCACTTTTCTTGCCGCAATAAGCTGGTCCATAGGGCGTTCATCCATTGCAATGCAGGTCTTTTCAAACCAGCCCTTAGCCTTCAGGTGCTTTGCTAAATCGGTCAGGAACGGCAGGATGTAGTCCTCGTATGCCTGTTCGCCGGGATTGCAGGCGATTGTCTTCACGGTGGAGGAGGCGATGTCGAAATACTCGAACTCGTAGCCCCAGGGCACGACCGTGTAACAGTCAATCTGCTCAGTAACACCGCAGGAGAGCATAAATTCGACCCATCTGTCAAACACGCTGTAGTCGTATGTCCAGCTTCCGTCAAGATGTTTCTGCTTTGCAACCATACTCTCGTAGGGGTCGTATGTCTGGCAGTTCCAGGGATGCCGGATGATGGAGGCAGTTATCACCTTGCCGCCTGCTGCGACATATTTCTCCACCATCGGCTTCATCGCGTCGAAATGCTCCCTGCTCCAGAGAGGAACGTTGAAATAGCGTGCGAAGGCATACGGGTCCTGCCACAGGTCAAGATGGAAAGACCACTCCTCCGGGGCGGGAAGTGTCCTTCCGGTAACTGTCACTGCCAAGGGCAGAGTGATGCTTTTCCCATCGAAGCTGGCACTGACCGTCCCCTTGTATTTGCCTGCGGGAGTGCCTTGCGGAACCTGAACGGTGAACCAGACGGGACAGTTGTTCCCTGCGGCGACGGTGAACGAGTCTGCATTGACAAGTCGGTCCGGCTGAAGGGACACGTTCTCCCCGAGTTTTCCGTACCAGTCAGTAATCACATACTCCACGAAACCGTGTGATATACAGGATGCAGGGATAACGTTTCTCCCGCTCTTGAGGTCGCTTGCAGTGATGGAGACGGTCACATCGGAGACGGCGGAGAATACGGCCTGTGCACTGACTCTCTCCCCTTTCCAGGCAGTCAATGCAGGCGCGGCGCAGGCTTGCGGAGCCGCGTTGCGGTCATATCTTACATCCGTGGAGCCCCACACGAAGGTCTGGGCGGAGATTCCCTGTGAGAGAATCAGAAGAGCGGCTGCGATTACCGCCGCCATAGTGGTTTTATGGGTCATATTCATTTCAGATTAGTGGTTATTCAGAATTGTTGTCTTTTCAAAGTCCAGAGCCTCCGCGATGACAGATATCGGATTGAGCACCTTCACTCCCGTGGACATCTCTATCTGCCATTTGCAGGTCTCGCAGTCAGTCGCGACAAAGTCCGGCGCGGCATCCCTTATGAGAGAGAACAGTTTCTCCCCGATTTTCTGGGAGTGTTCATAATTCTCCTTCTTGAAGCCGAACGTGCCCGCTATGCCGCAGCACTGCTGGTCAAGCCTCACCAGTTCCACCCCCGGTATCATTTCAAGCATCCTGACCGAATAGATGTTCCATCCGAGTTTCTGGAGATGACACGGTGTATGATAGGCTATCCGGGCGTGATAGTCGTCTCGGAACGAGAGCCTGATCCGTCCGCTCTCCACATTTTCGAACAGGAATCTCGTTGCGAGAATCACCGTTTCGCGTATGTCTGAATTGTCTATTCCAAGCACTTCCGGATAGGAATCCCGGATGGCAAGGGTACAGCTCGAACTTGTCGTAAGCACGGTGGTCCCGGCCAAGCGTATGGATGCAAGGTTAATCTTCGCATTGCGGGCCGCAGCCTTATGCAACCCGTTGGAAATCAACGGTACCCCGCAGCATTTCTCCTTTTCTAGAAGCCTCACGCCATAGCCGGCTGCATTGAGAATCCTGACAAGATCCTTTCCGAGCTGCGGGAAATTGTAATTCACGTAACATCCGTGGAAATAGGCCACGCTGTCCCTGTATTGAGTCTGCACGGACTCGGCGTGTTTTCTGAACCAGACGTCGAATCTTTCGGAAGAGTAGGTGGGGAAAGAGCGTCGGTGATCTATGCCGAGAGTGCAGTCCATCAGAGCCTTCGCTGGCTTCGAGGCGACTACGGCGTTCACGACGGGGGCGAAGGCCGATGCCGCACAGCCTACAAAATCCGTATTCGCCAACATTCTGTCCCTCAGTCCGGGAACGGATTTGCCGTAGGTGGCGGTTGCCGTCTGTATGATATCCCCTATCTTCACTCCCGAAGGGCAGGCAACCTCGCACCGCTTGCAGTTCAGGCAATATTTCAAGGCCCTGTCGAAAAAGAGAGGGTCCTTAAGGCGGTAGCGTTCCCCATCAGGACCGGCCTGCTTGGGACCCGGGAATGCCGAATTCACCTCCATCATCGGACAATAGACCGTGCAGATGGAGCACTTCATACAATGTTCGAAACCGGTATCCTGCCTCATAATGACTCCTCCAATATCTGACGTGCCACATACAAGGCCGAAATGATGGCCACTCCCGCTCCGCACCCCTCCTTTATGGGGTCCGCCCCGCCAATGAGAGATCCCGCCACATACACGTTCGGCAGGACTTTCCCCTCCCTGACAGCCTCAAGTCTGTCCGAGCAGACGGCTCCGAATCTCATATACGGCTGATTGTCAAAGAATCCCTTTCCGTACCACTCTTCTCTGTCAGAGCAGTAGTCCACATCAAGATGCAACACAGGTTCGCAGATTCCCGACGGGGTGGAGACAAGCCCCCTGCTGAAGAAACTGCCTGTCGCCATCACGAACTTGTCGGCTATGAACGGGGATGACCCGTGATTCTCTGTAAATATGCTTGCCAGACGGCCGTCCCGGAACTCGCCTCTCACCGCTCTGTCCCCCATAAGATAATCTCCTCCGAGAATCTCGAACCTCTTCCGGAGGTCCATCTGCATCTTCACGCCCAAAGGTGATATGGGCAGCTTCCCACGGACAGGAGGAAATCCTTCGGAGCCGACTGTAAGCCAGACCTGCTTCTGACTTCCCAGAATGGTGTTCTCCACGTGATTGCGGTCATATTCGCCGGATAATGCGTACCCAGCCCTTGTGAAGAATTCAGGCACGCTCTTCGAAAGTTCCATCACCCTGTCAAGGCCTATTTTTCTGTATGGATGTCCGTCCGGAAGGTTTTCCATCGCCTCCCGCTGCGAGCCGTCGGTCGAAATCAGTTCGAACGAGCCGGAGAAGAAATGCAGTGCGCTCTGTCCTGATGACACTATGAGGCATTTCACCCCCTTTTCCTGCAGGGATATGCCGCAGACCAGTGCGCTTAGGCCGCCTCCGAGTATGATGGTGTCGTATCTCACTGCGCATCCTCCTTTTCCGAACCATCCCGTCCGAGCCCGTAAACCCCTTCATACAGCCAGGAAGAGAACTGGGCCTCCCGAAGGGCCTCACCCCAAGCGACCGGCCGGACACCTTTCCACCTTTCGTCAAGGAAATCCATTATGTCCTTTTTCACAAAATCATCGCTCTTCCCCGCAGCCTTCAGCCGCAGTGCCGCCCTGAGGGCACAATATTCCCCCTGACAGGTTCCCATCCCTATCCTGCTTCTTCTGCGGAGTTCCGAAAGAGTTCCGGCGCCGAGCTCGCGGATTGCATAGTCCACCTCTCCCTCGGAGATATGTTCACACTCGCAGAGCATTTCACCCTCCTCGGGGATTCGGCCCGCGAGTGTGCCAAGACGGGCCATCGCCGCCCTGTGTGACATCCTGCCGGCTTTCAGTCCCTCTTTGGAACCGGAACCCGGAAGCGGCACTTCGGCTGTCGTGCAGGGAGCCTCTATGCCCAACTTTGAGCATACGACATCCGTGGCCTTCTGAGCCATCAGCCTGTAGGTCATCAATTTGCCGCCGGTAATGGTCACAAGCCCGTCCAGACCGTCCCTCTGTCCGTGGTCAAAGCACACGATGCCGCGGCTTATGCTTCTCCCTGTGGGGTCGCTGTCATCCGCCACGAGCGGCCTGACTCCGCAATAGGCCCTCAATATTCTTGTTTCAGCCAGAGAGGGGACCAAACGCGAGCCCTCGCGTATCAGCAGATCGACTTCGGAAGCGGTCGGGGCAACCTTGTCGAGAGAGTCATACGGAACTCTGTCGGAAGTCGTTCCGATAATCGATATCGAATCTCCCGGAACAAGGATATCCGCATTGGAAGGCTTCCGGCAGCGGTTGATTACCATATTGTTGACACGATGGCCAAAGACGAGCAAAGTACCTTTTGCGGGGAACATTGTCAGGGAGATGCCGGCAAGCGCAGCTATCCCCTGCCCCCAGATTCCCGCCGCATTCACGGTGACACGGGCTCTTATCTCCCTCTTCTCCCCGCTTCTTCGGTCACGGACCACCGCTCCCCTTATCCGGTCGGATTCCCGGATGAGTCCCACAACTTCCGTATATGTATGGAATACGGCCCCGTGGTTGCGGGCATCCATCACGTTGGCAGTAGTGAGGCGGAACGGATCGATATAGCCGTCAGGAACGCGGACTGCCCCTTTTATTCCCGGATTGAGGGAAGGCTCGAGTCTCAGGGCCTCTTCCGGATCCATCGCGTCGGCGCGGATTCCGGCACTCCGGCAAGCCTCGATGAATAGTTGCTGATACTGAAGGTCATCCTCCTCAAGGGTTACGAAGAGTCCGTCCAGCTCATCTATGCAGTGCGACGCCATTCTCCTCAGAATCATATTCTCGCGGATACATTCCCCCGCCGACTCCTGATCGGTGACGGCATATCTGGCACCGCTGTGGAGAAGTCCGTGATTACGGCCCGTCGCCCCTTCGGCAAAGTCCCCCTTCTCCACAAGGGCTGTCCTGAGTCCCCTCCGGGCGCAGTCCCTTGCAGTTCCGGCACCGGTTGCACCGCCGCCGATTATCAGTACGTCGTATTCCTCTGTCATAACTTCTCCCGACAACAAATCTACGAAATAATGCTATCTTTGCCAATTGCAAATAACTTGTATATGGCACTTGACAGTTCTTCTCGATTTTCCGTGATAGGCTACGGCAGCTGGGCCACGACTCTCGTGGGGCAACTGCTCGGGAAAGGCATCAGAGTCAACTGGCTCATTCTCAATCCCGAGGTATCCGATTGCGTTGTCAATGAAGGTTACAACCCCAAATATGTTCCCGAACTCGAACTGGACAAATCCCAGCTGGATGTTTCGGCAGATGTCAACGAGGTCGTGTCAAAAGGTGACATAATCCTGCTCGCCGCCCCCTCTGCCTATCTGAAGAAGTCGCTTGAGGGGTTGGATTGCTCTCTCGAGGGCAAATTCTTTCTCTCGGCAATCAAAGGAATTGTCCCTGACGAATGCACCACGGTGCTGGATTTCATCCGTGACAGATACGGTGTCCGGCAGGAGTGTCTGGGCCTGGTTTCCGGCCCCACGCACGCCGAGGAGGTGTCCCGCGGGCGGCTTTCATTCCTTACGGTAGCCTGCCCTTCGGAGGATGATGCCGCTCTGATTGCATCCCGTATCGGCAGCGAATCTCTGCGCGTCTCCGTTTCCACTGATGTCCGCGGAATCGAGTTCGCCTCCATCCTCAAGAATATCTATGCCCTCGGAGCCGGGATAGCATCGGGACTGGGATATGGGGACAACTTCCTCGCAGTTCTGGCAGCGGCCAGCGCGGGGGAGATGTCATCTTTCCTCAACAAATGCTTTCCGTACGAAGGCCGCGACCTCAGCCGATGCCCTTATCTGGGGGACCTGCTGGTCACCTGCTACTCGAACTACAGCCGGAATCGCAGGCTCGGCGTGCTGATTGGCAGAGGGTGCAGTGTAAAGAGCGCCCTGAACGAGATGACGATGATTGCGGAAGGTTATTTTTCCGCGGAATGTATGCACAGACTCGAAGAGAGGGAGGGCATTGCAGCCCAGCCCATCGAAAATGCCGTCTATCGCATACTTTATGAAGGTGCCCGTCCTCGCAAGACTTTCGATTACCTTGCAAAGAACATCTTGAAATGACGGGAGCCGCCCGTCCGCCACAGGCTACTTCACGTACCAATACTCCGGTCTGATTTCGTGGTAACGGCCCTCACCCTGAGGATACCACATCATCTTGATGTGACAGAGGTCGCTGTAGCATTTCAGAGAGAGCTTCACGTGATGGAATCCCTTCTCAAGGTTCACGCGGGCAAGGCCCCATCCGCCGCGACCCGGCTGGTCGCCGAAAGTGAAATCATCGACAGTTACAATGGCCTCATTGTCAGCCTGGACAAGCAGATTCCAAAGAGCGGTTTCGGGAACATAGAGATAGCCCTCGAAAGTGTAACCGTAGTTCGGAGTGCCGAAGTTGCCCCAAAGGCGGGGATATTCGATGACCTTGCTTTCACCCTTGGTGGCCTGAGCCTCCATATCGACAAGATTACCCACATTGTCGTAACGGGTGAGAATCATACCGTGCTCCTTTCCTTCCGCGGAAACCGCCTTGCGAAGGGTATAATCGACGGGGACCTCGTATTTGACGTCATCCACAACGGCGAGGGAACGCTCGCGGACCCAGGTGCGGAAGCCGTAGTCACCCTCGGAGAGTTCGATGATGCGGATGCCGCGCTCCAGATTGCAGTAGGTGGTCTTGTCGCCTGAGAAACGGCCATATACAAGTGCTATCCCACCCTCGCTTGCGACATAGTCGTTGTCGTGGTCGTGGCCGCAGAAGACTCCGTGAACGTCATTGTTCTCGACGAAAGCCGCGAAAAGTCCGGAGTTCAGTTCGCCCGGACACTCGTTCTCCTTTCTCTGCCCGGCAATCAGGTTCTTCGAATAAGCGTCATAGAACTCTTTCAAGGGGATGTGGAAGAAGGCGTATGAAGGCACGGGAAGATTGCTGTTGGCTGCGGAGAAGGCCTTGCTCCGGCCATTGTACCAGGCAATCTGGTCCTGGGATATCCAGGCATAGTCCGTATATTGGGGAACCTGAGAATAGTCGTTGGAGTCGATGCAGTAGAGGACTGCGGAGACTTTGCTCCCGTCCGAGGAGAGGACCGGGAGAGCGATGTCGTCAAGATAGCCTTTCTCCATAGTGTTCAATGACATAGGATGTCCCGTCACAATCTTTGCGTAGTCCCATTCGGAAAGTTCCCTTTCCCTGTCGTGGTTTCCGTAGAGGGATACAAAGGGTATCTTTCTCTCATCGATAGCGCCGAAGAAGCGGTCCAGCATCTGCGCGGAATTGATATCACCCGTCATCACGTCACCCGTCAGGATGACAAGGTCTGGCTTTTCGGTGTCGAGAATGCTGCAGAGCTGGCCCAGAGTCTTTTCGTATTCTTCCATATTCTCACCGCAGAGATGGGTGTCGGTGAACTGGGCGATTTTCAGTTTTCCGTTCGCGTTGAAACGTACAGGCGAATTCGAGGTCACCGCGGATTCACCCTGTGAGCAGGCTGTCAGTGCGAGAATCGCGAATGCAGCCGCAAGTGTCATCAATCTTTTCATATCGTTCTTTCAATCATTTGTCAATACTGCTGTGACAGGGGCAGGTATTGTTACATTGTTACCGTGTAAGAACCTGCCTTATATTCCTTCGCCTTCGTGTCTCCGGGCAGGGTGACGGATGCCGTCGATCCCTCGGGGATTGTGAAGTCCCAGATGCACTTGTCCCCCTCATATCTCCAGGAACTCTTTATCAGGCCTGCCGCAGAATTGTACTGTGCATCCAGATGACCGAGCCTCCTGTCGGGGACGGGCTTCATTATTATGTGCCTGAATCCGGGGACGGCCGGGTCTGCCGCTATTCCGGCAACGGTCTCCCAAATCCACTCGCAGACTGCACCGTATGCATAGTGGTTGAAACTGTTCATCCCGGCAGGGCCCATACCCTCTTCGATTGTGTAACTGTTCCATCTCTCCCAGATGGTCGTCGCCCCATTGTCGATGGAATAGATCCAGCTGGGGTTCTTTCTCTGGAACAGAAGTTCGTATGCTATGTCCACCATTCCGTTCTCGGTCAGGGTGGCCATCAGTATGGATGTTCCGAGGAACCCGGTCTGCAGGCAGTTGCCGTGCTCCTCGAAGTTCTTGCGCAGCCTCTCCAGCATATCAGCCTTGGCCTTGCCCTCGACCACCCCCGTTTTGACAGCAAAGAGAGCGGGGGTCTGCATTGTGTTGAGTATCTTTGTCTTGAAGAGGCCTTCCGGAGTCAGGCATTTCTCCTTGATGCATTCCTGTGCGCGGGCCATCATCTTTTCATATTTCGCGGCGTCCCGGCCTGTGGCTGCGGCCATATCGCGCATCATGCCTGCATCAATCACCCAGTATGAGGCAAGCAGGAAATTCCAGTATTCGATTGCTTCAGGCAAGGGGCCGTTCTTCCCGAAACCCCTGCCGCTGCAGCTCTCCAGAGGTTCGTAGCTCAGCCAGTCTGCCCACTGATAGTTGCCGTTCTCTTCGGAAAGAGTCTTGTGGTCGGCGTTGGTCTCATCCAGATGGGCCATATATTTCTCCATCGCCTCCCAGTTCTCGTCGATTATCTTGTTGTCACCGAACTGTTTCCAGATTGTCCAGGGGACGATTATACCCGCATCGGCCCATCCGAGTCTCATCATATCTCCGTCAGCCGCGCCGTACTGTGCCCAGGGGGCAACACCGGGGAATGCACCGAGTTTGCTCTGGGAGTCGCGCATATCTCTCATCCATTTGTGGAAGAATTTGTCTGTGTTGGCGAAGAAGGAGCCGGTTTCGGAGAAGACCTGGGTGTCGGCAGTCCATCCCAGGCGCTCGTTGCGCTGGGGGCAGTCCGTAGGGACGGAGAGATAGTTTGATCTCTGGCCCCAGACTGTATTGGATATGAGCTTGTTTATCAGTTCGTTGCCCGTTGATAGGGTTCCAGTTTCCATAGATTTCGTTATTGATGTCACGGGGATGGACTCGATGCTTTGGATTGTCACCTCATCGGTGGCCGTAATTGAAACCAGACGGTAGCCGAAGAAGGTGCAGTGCGGGCGGTATGAAACGGGTGTCTCCGAGGCGGCGAAAGTGTATTCCAGATACATTCCGGTTTCCGGGACGCGGAGATTGCGGCGGTGTACGCTGCCCTCCGGTCCGTCCATTCCTCTCTTTTCGGCACCGTTGCCGTCATTCAGCAGTTCTGACACCGCACAGGTGAGGACCGTACCCTCCTTTGCATTGAAAACGAATGAAGGCACTGCGGAACAGTTCTGCCCGAAATCCACAACAAGAGTCTCGCCCGGCTTGACGGTCATAGGCTCTCCCTTCGCGAATTCCTTCTTTATAATGACTTTGCCGTGTTCCGTCTCTTCCTCTTTTTCCGCTTTGCGGGCTCCTTCAACCCCTTCCCATACGTATGCTCTGACAGGTGCAAGGGCAAGGTCCCTGCGGAGATATATCTCGGCGCCGTCTGAAGGGAGGATTTCTCCGTTGAATTCGGAGTTCACTTCAGGGGTCGAGAGTTTCTCAGGGGTCTCATATCCGGGATGTTCACGGGCGTCATAAATTTCACCGTCGAAGATGGCCGCATGTTTTACAGGTCCGGCGATTCCGGCCTTCCAGTTCTCCGTGTCAGTCCCCAGGACAGCCTTTGTCCCGTCGGAATAGGTCAGCTCAATCACTCCGCGGAAAGCGCATTTCTTCCCGATAAAGCCGATGTTGTCGCCGGGGGTCACAATCTTGTCGCCCCACCAGCCGGGAGTGACCTGAACGGAAAGAGTGTTCTCCGCGCCGGATTTGGTGTCAAACGCACCGGTCACGTCGTATGTGAAGGAACGTTTGGTCTTTTTGGGGTGCGTGAACCCCGGCTTGAGTATTTCCTCACCTATCAGCTGGCCGTTGACATACAGTTCGTATGTGCCGAGCCCCGTCGTCATCCATTTTACGGATTTGACTCTCTTTTCGTTCGTGACGGTTGAGAGGAACCAGCTGGCTCCGTCGGCGGCGCGGTCGCCGTCCCATATTTCTTTGGTCACTACGGGAGCGTCCGCGACTGATATCCATTGGGAATTCGACCAGAGGGTGTTGTCAAGAGCGTCGATACGCTGCCCGAAGTGTGCGGGTTGCGCGTTGTTGCAGGAAATGAGGGCTGCAATTGCCGTCAGAAGGGTTGCGATAGGGATGAGTTTGGTTTTCATAGCGTTATGGTGTGGTTGTGTCAATTAATATCTTTGAGGGCCTCGATGAGGGCGTCTATGCTGGAATCGGGGGTTGCCCAGCTGGTGCAGAACCTTACTGCTGAGGAGGTTCCGTCAACCTTTCCCCACTGTTCGAATCCGAAATCCGCTGCCAGCTTTTTCTGGACGTCGAAAGGCAGAATCGGGAAAATCTGGTTGGTAGGGCTGTCAATCAGGAATTTGTATCCTTTCTCCCTGAAGGCGGTCTTGAGCCTCTCCGCCTGCAGGTCGGCTTTGCGTGAAAGGTCGAAATAGAGGCTGTCCTTCAGCAGTTCATCAAACTGGATTCCGAGCAGCCGCCCCTTCGCAAGCATACCTCCGTTCTGTTTGATGTTATATCGGAAATCCTTTTTCAGGCTGTCGTTGCATATCACGACGGCTTCACCGAAAAGGGCTCCCTGTTTGGTCCCTCCGATATAGAACACGTCTGCAAGGGCCGCTATATCCTTCAGTTCGAGATCGCAGACTGAGGATGCAAGTCCGTAGCCCAGCCTTGCCCCGTCGATGAAGAGAGGAATGCCGTATTTCCTGCACGTTCCGCTGAGCGCTTCGAGTTCGGATTTCGAATAAATCGTACCCAGTTCGGTCGGGAAGGAGATATAGACCATTCCGGGCTGCACCGTATGCTCCGCGCTGGGGTCGCTGTAATGCTCTTCAATGGCGGACTCTACCTGCTCCGCGGAAATTTTTCCGTCGGTTGAAGGCAGAGGGAGAACCTTGTGGGCGGAATGTTCGATTGCTCCGGTCTCGTGGACGTTGATATGCCCGGACTGCGCGCAAAGCACGCCCTGATAGGGTTTGAGAATGGAAGAAATGACCGTGGCGTTGGTCTGCGTCCCTCCCACGAGGAAATGAACGTCGGCATTGGGGGCGCCGCAGGCCTTTCTGACCGTTTCCCTTGCCCCGGCACAAATTTCATCCTCCCCGTATCCGGGAGTCTGTTCAAGATTGGTTTTCATCAGGCGTTCCAGAATCCTCGGATGACACCCTTCCAGATAATCGCTTTCGAATTTTATCATAATTTTCAAATTTAGCACTCTTTCGGGCAACAAGCAAGATTTTTTTGCCGATAACGTTTTACTAAGCATCGAGACCGACGGCTGGCTAACGCCAAATGGGTGACGCATTGATAAAGTCAGGAAAGGATTTTCTCATTTTCAAGAAACTGCATCAACCCCAAAAAGACAATCCCATCATCATTCGTGTATGTGGCGATATCGTCTCCCACTATGACAATCTTCTGAAAAAAGTCATCTATCTTTCTGAATGATTTCAATTCCTGTATCATCTTGTCTTCATCCAGAATTGAATGTGCAGATTGGATGTAGTACTTCCTCATCCCGTCGGTCACAATGAAATCGACCTCGTATTGTCTGTATTCTTGTTTCCCACCCACCAGTTCGCGAGATTCAATCATTCCAACGTCAACGAGATAGCCGCGTGAACACAATTCGTTATATATGACATTCTCCATAATATGGGTGATTTCCTGCTGACGGAAATTCAGTCTGGCGTTTCTCAGCCCGATATCCGTACAATAATACTTCTTCAAGGATTCATAATACCTCTTCCCTTTGATGTTGTACCGCCTGGAACCACGGAAGAGATAGGCATCCCCAAGGTATCCGATATAACTCGACACAGTCTCTGCGTCTACTTTGCAATGCTGAACACTCAGCAGCGTGTTCGATATGTTATTCGGATTGGAAAAGGATCCTATCGATGAACATAGCTGGTCCACCAGGGCATCCAATGCCACGGTATTCTTGATCTTATGGCGCTCGATGACATCCGCTATGTAGGTCTTTTCCCACAGACGCTGCAGGTATGTCACCTTTTGCTGAGGAGTCTTTCGCTTGCGGAGAGCAGGAAGACCGCCATAGGTGTAAAACTCCTTCCACAACTCATTTTTAGGTTCCGTTCTTCCCTCACAGAATTCCTTGAAGCAGAAAGGTTCGACATGCACTTCGTCACCACGGCCACGGAAGATTGTATTGATGTCGCTGGACAACAGATGCGAGTTGCTTCCTGTGATATACACATCAATATTCTCCTTAGCATTCAGACCATTGACAACTTTCTCGAAACCTTCAATCTCCTGAATCTCATCAAGGAATACATAGTAATTACTTTCATTGGAGAGGATCCGTTCATAGATATACGCCTTCAGCAGTTC
>JAGHTO010000050.1 GCA_018065305.1 Candidatus Cacconaster scatequi
TGCTCCACAAGTTCGAAGAACCGCGACGAGATGTATGGCCTGCGGGACATGTCGTTGTCGAGTCGGGTCTTGACAACGTCATACAGCGGCCCGTAGAAGAGCGCAAGAGTGATGAGTTTCGCGCACATCAGATTGTGCGGGTTATCCTCCTTTTTGGCTATATTCCTAAGGACGGACACATATACGTTCATCCCATATTTCTGCTCTCCTTCCAGTTTGAAGACGGGGTTCATAAGTATTGCCGTCCTTATATCGGTAAGCCTGAATGCACTGTGGTACATATCTTCCATGAATTCGTTGGTGAATGCCGCGCCGCGCTGGACTGTCTTTTTTGAAGTGACGCATACCCGTATCTTTTCCCCTTGGAGATAAGCAATTAGGCTATGCCCGTTCACGTCGTGTCTCACACCGTCCACCACAATGTATCCCTTGCCGGAAAGGACCTCGATGAACATATTCTCCGGTGCTATGAATTCATAGTCCCTCACTGGGCTCAGCTGGTACTCGTCCAGCAGGAAGATATGCTCGCCGATTTTGCGGTCCTCATTTATCTGCTTGTGTATCAGATTATCGTATTCAATAATCTGCAAAGGTTTCTTCATATTGAGCTTTTCTTAATTATTGAGCAAAGATAGCATAATTTTGGATAACACAAGAATGATTGAAAGTTTATATCTTTGCAGCTCAAATTACAGTAATATGAAAAAGTCCATCAAATATTTTATCCCCGCCCTGCTTGTGGCGGTGCTTGCAATCACCTCTTGCAACAACAATTCAAAGCAGCCCGTAAAAATTGCGCCTTACCTGTGGGAGATTACGGTAAACGACTATGCTTCGACCGCACCCGAGAGCCTTTTTGGTACAATCTCAACTGATTTCGGATGTTCAGCAGTGCGCAATGGCAATTTTTATGGCCGCAACCTCGATTTCTTCATCAACGAAAAGGCTGAGGTCGTAGTCCACACACCGGCAAGGAACGGACGTCACGCTACGGTAGGAGTAGGATTGATGAACCATATGACGGATGAGCAGGTAGCGGCAGGGCTTACCTCGGAGCAGATCAGCGTTCTCCCTTGGGGGATGTATGACGGAATCAACGATGCGGGGCTGTTCTGCAATATGAACGTAGTGGATTATGCCGACGGTGGTGAATGTACCGGCACCAACCCCGGAAAGAGAGAAGTGCACACTGCTTTTCTGATTCGCGAGCTGCTCGACAACTGCGGATCCGTAGATGAGGCAATCGATTATATCAACAGCCGCAACATCATCTGCGACGTGGTGGGAGGATTCAACCTTCACTTTATGATAGGAGACCCGGAGAAAAACGTGGTCGTGGAATTCATAGACAATGAGGTTGTGGTCAGGGAGCACAACATTATGACCAACTTCTATGTCAACAAGGATGAACTTACCCGCAACGCCGACGGTGTGGAGCGCTACGCCATCCTGAAGGAGCACTATGCCGAGGGCGGCGAGTCTATGGAAGGAATGCGCAATCTTTTGAAGCGCGTGCGCTACTCGCAGGCCTATGACCCTGCAACGACACCCTTCTGGAAATCGGAGTTCCACGAGAACGGCCGCTACAGCTGGGACGATCCTGAGGAGGTGATTCTGGCCGACCCTGCCGTACAGAAGCAGATAGCCGACTTTGCGCATTTCAAGGAGACGGGAGAATATGCCCTTGAGATGGGGCTGTGGTTCACCACTCACAACAGCGTTTATGACATCAGCGGACGCAAACTCAGAGTTACTGTTCGCGAGAACTATGACAAATATTATGATTTCAGATTGGACTGAAATGATATTGGACATCTTCCTGTACGGACTGGGAGCAGACTGATGCTTTTATCATGCAATTCGCTTCAGGCGGTTTTCAATCGGTAACCAACTCAGTCACGAATACAATATACTCCGTCCGGAGATATCACACGATAAACGATATCAATTGAAAATCATAATTATGTTCAATAATTTAAAGATTATGGAGATGAAAAGAAGTATATATCAATTGATTTTTATTGCTATTTCAGTAGCATGCTTAACCGGATGCTCCAAAACGCAGCCGGAAACAGTTGAAGAGGAAATCACAGTCTGCCCGTTCTGCAACACGGAATTCGCTTCGGAGTCTGAATGTCTCGAACATCAGAAGACTTGCGATCCATACTTTAACAACGAAGACGAGCTGTTTATTATTCCTGCCGATTCCAACTATCCCAATTCCACAAGTGTTGATGCGGCGCATTGGATGTCGCAATTACCTGGAAACACTCGTCTGACAGACCTTACCATCCCCGGACTTCACGATGCGGCCACCTATTGTTATAACAGCATTATCACACCGACCTGGGTCAAGGACCAGAAACTTGATTACAAAGATGCCTGGGATAAGGGGGCGAGAGCTTTTGACCTCAGGCTCGGCTATGACGGCCGCACTTTCCAAGGAAGTTTTGAGGACAGGTGTAAATTTTTCCACGGTGATGCTTTCATCGGAATAGCGACGGGCACCTGCATGATGTATAATTTCCACATTGACGTGACAGGACATTTCCCTACGAAGGACCAACTGGAGGGCGAGACAATGATTCTTATCACAAAGAAAGAGTTTCATCCGGCGTCTGATCCGGGCAAGGAACTCAATGTATTCGAATATTTTATGCGCCTGATGATAGAGCGTTATGGCCGGGACACTTTTATAGAGTATTCTTCCGAGCTCACGCTCGCGGATTGCAAAGGGAAAATCATTGTTTTCACAAGAGAAGAAGAGTATACCAAAGACTATTCGTATATCGGTGGCGTACCTTGTGTTCCGATCAACTATATCACTTCCTTCCCGAGTGACGGGGGATCTAATATAGAAATTTATAATAACGGCAGATATCTCAAGAGATACTCGGCATACGTACAGGACCATTATGACGTAGGCAGCAATGGAAAAGAGTCAGACAAATACGATGCCTTCAAGAATGGCCTTGCCAACCGAAAGTCACAGGCTTCTAATGAGATATTTTTTAACGGAATGAACGCAGTGCAGGGAAGGCCGAGTTGGGAGGTGTGCGTACATATGCACGACAAGGTAGTCGAAGACCTGAAGAAAACAAGCTGGGACTCCGAATACAGGCAGAGTCTGGGCGTTGTCTTGACCGACTTCTACGGTGTCGATGACTTCAAGTATGGCTTTTGGTGGCAAACCCGCTATTACAAAGGCAATGAACTTGCTCGCCAGCTCGTTTCCCACAACTTCAAACGCTTAACGTGGAAATAACTTACAAACAAATGAAACACGAAATCAATAACATAGGAAAGCGGGAACGTCAGGCGTACGTTCCCGCAAGCGTTAAGGTGATAGAGGTCACTGCGCAGAGAGTCCTCTGCGAAAGTACTAACCAATACAACACGAATCCAGCGGAAATGGGCGAACAGGATGTCTTCTGATTTGGGAAATCCGAAGATTCCATTCAAAACAGAGAACGAAAATTGAAAGATAATAATGAAAACATCAATCAAAACAATCATCCTTGCGGCCGCGTCTATCTTCGCAGCGATGTCCTGCCAGAAGGAAGCTGCAGTTCCCGAGACACAGAGCCCGGAAAATGCAGGTGAAACAATCCAGATGAATATCAACGCCAGCCTCGGCGACCTCGTTGCAGCCGACGGCACCAAGGCGACGGCAACATCCGTAGTCCGTCTCCAATGGGAAGATGGAGACAAGGTGGATGCATATAGCGGCACAACAAAAATTAGCGGGACGGACGGTCTTACCGTCACCCCCAGTGAAAACAAAATGTTCGCGAAATTGTCGGGAGAAATTACAACAACAGGACTCACTTCCGGTACTAGCGTAATCACGTTCGTTTACAGCAACGGCTGCACAGTCTCAGATGACGGCCTGACCTTCGATTTCTCAAGTCAGGATGCCAATACACCTTTCGTCGCTTACGCTACGCTCGTATATGACGGAACAGCAACACTCGCCAATAAGATAGTTGAATTCAAGTTCGCAACCTCAGTGATGAAGATAGCGACCACGAACCTCGGTGGCGGCAATATCATCGGAGCCACTATAAGCGGCATCAACACCAAGGTCACCCTGACTCCGGCCGATGACAGCGAGACTTGCGGCATTAGTGGAGATAACAAGGCAGGCATCACAACAAGCAACTACGCAGCTTCTTCAGACGGTACCAGGGCCATTGTCACCGTTGGTCT
>JAGHTO010000010.1 GCA_018065305.1 Candidatus Cacconaster scatequi
ATCTGCCAGAATTCCATCCAGCAGAAATGGTGATATGGCTATTCCTATAAGTTCACAGTCTTCGCTGATTTCCTTCAAACGATATATCGACCCCGGGAAAAATAGCTCGAAGTCTCCCGTGCCGGCTGTCTGTGGCGAGAGGTTGATTTCAGAGGAAATGTGCCCGCCGTAGCAAAAAGATATGCCAAGGTTGGCAAAACGCAGAGGCGCTCCGTCCGAGGCGGACTGTTTCGTGATACTGCTTGACTTGAGTGAGACATTGCATTCTTCGCCATAATATGTGTCCGGAAGCGAGGATGCCTTTTGCCTGATGGATTGGGCCGAGAACTCCTGAGGTTGTAGGTTCATTGTAAAAATAGAATATTATTCAGGTGGCAAATATACTGATTTTTACCGTTAGGTAACGAATAGAACATTATTGCGACTTTTACGGACATGAATCAGGACGTCATTGGCACAACATTGGCTTAAATTTGTATCCGATCAACAGATTTTAAGAATTTTGAAAAAATTACCTGTTTTGTTTTTTGCCGCGCTGTCAGTTTGCGCGTGCAACACCAATGGGATGGATCCATTCGGCCCGTTTGGTCCGGGCGGTGACCAGCCTATGCCTCCGGGGACGGAAGGCAGCACATACGAATTCAGTACAATTGAATATGACGGCCTGCTCTCTACCGACAGTGATGCCGACGTAACTGATAAATCCGACTCCGATATATATTGGGAAGCGGAGGCGGAATCCGACGGCACTTTCAAGAATACAATTATTGTCACATACGCGGGAGACGACGCAACGGTGGAGATGAGCAAAAATGCCGGGAAGGTGTATACATTTGCCAAGGAAGGATCTCACGTTGTGCTCTATCCATCCGGAAATGATGTCAAGAAATGTGAAATCATCCTGAAAGGCTCCAGCGAAAACGGCTCTCTCAAGATATACAACACCACTAATCCGGACGACAAGGAAGCAGGCAAGAAGACCAAGCTGACTCTCAACGGTGTAAGCCTCAAGTCCGGTCGCGGGCCGGCCATCAACTACCAGGCGGGCAAGAGGCTCTTCCTGCACCTGACAGACGGCACCGAAAACTATCTTGAAGATTGCGTGGAGTATAAGGAAGACGCATACTATTTTACCGGAAAGACGGTCGCCGATGAAGACCGCAAGGGATGCTTTTTCTCCGAGAAGGCGGTGGTTGTAAGCGGCATTGGAAGACTTACTGTAAAAGGCAACTACAAGCACTCTATCAGTGTGGACAACGATTTCTATATGCGCCCGGGGCCTACCGTTGTTGTGACTGGAGCTGCAAAAAACTGTCTGCACTGCAACGATGAGATTCACTTTACCGGCGGATATTTCTATGCCAACAACAGCACTGCCGGCGGCAAGGGGGTGAAGACGGACAGCACTCTTGTCGTTGACGGAGGCCGTCTGGTAATCAACACCAGCGGCACCTACGGCAAGGATGACAAAGGAGAGCAGGAGTCCCCGAAAGGAATCAAGATTGATGGAGACATTACCGTCAACGCAGGAGATATAACTGTGCGCTGCATTGGGAAATGCGAAGGCTCGGAAGGCATCGAAAGCAAGAAATCCCTTACGGTAAACGGCGGAAAGATTGATGTAATGGCCTACGATGATGCAATGAATGCCGCAACTCTGGTGAAGTTTACGGGAGGAGAAACTTTCTGCCTCTCAACCCATAACGACGGTATTGATTCCAACGGAGACATCAAGATTGTGGGAGGAAAAGTCACTTCCATAGCTGCAAATATGGAAGCTGCTATGGACAACGATAATCCCGGAGTGAACAGCACGTTCACAATTGACGGAGGGGAAATCATCGGAATCGGTGGCACGGTCTATTCGCCTTCATCCGCCAGCACCCAGTACACCATCGTTTACAACGGATGTCCCCTATCAACAACTCAGGAACTTGCCGTAAAGGATGAAAGCGGCACAAAGATTCTTGCAGTAATTTCTCCACAGGGTTCACAAAGCGCCGGGGTACTTCTGAGCAGTTCCAAATTCGTCAAGGGAGGAAAATATACAATCTCGATAGGTGATACCGTGTATCAGACAGTCACTCTGACAAACAAGATAACAACCATAGGCTCACAGACGCGGCCTGGAGGTGGCGGTGGATTCGGTCCCGGCAGATTTTAAGAAGGTCATAGGTTAATGAGAAGGCTTCCGACATCGGAGGCCTTCTTTATTGATTCATTTGTTCATACATATGAGTTTAACATGCTGAGAATAGAGAATTGCGCCTTTGGTTTTCAGACACAGGGCATTATTGACTCAAAGAAAATTTTACGTATATTTGCAGAAATTGTTTTTGACATGGCAAAACCGATTAAAGAAACACCGATTTTAACGGGTAAAGACGCAGAGCGGTTCGTTTCTGAGATGCAAAGAGTGGACAATCTTAGTGCTGAGCAACGCAAATCCAATTACGCACAATTGATGGCTCAGTATAAGGACGCAACACGGAATATTGAAATTTGCCTCTGATGAAATTAGTCCGTCTGACTGCTGATTATCCCCTTCAGTCATTTGACTGCGGAGATGAGGAATGAGTTCCTTCTTGATGACGCAAAACATTTTCTAGCAAAACGCATCGCAAATACCTTCATTCTAGAAGATGAGGGGAAGGTCGTTGCGTATTGTTGCTTGCTCAACGATAAAGTGACGCGATTGGAGATTATCGGGAGTCAGTGGAAGAAAATCAAGGATACATTTCCGGACGGGAAGAAATTCCGCAGTTACCCATCAGTCAAAATAGGTCGTTTTGCGGTTGCCAAGGGATATCAAAGCCAACATATTGGGGGTCACGTGCAAAATCCTGTGTTTGGGCGAAGGAACACCCTGCAGGAAACCTTTATTGATGCCTTTGGAGAAGTCGACGTAGAGCATTTAAGTCAGTCTGCCAGGGCTCTAGAGATGATTTTCATCTCCGCGTAGGCATCACTTCCAAAGGGGAAAATGTTAAATGTCAAACCTCAAACCTGCGTTGAAGTTGAACATAAGAGGTCGTTCGGTCCTGATACTCTTAGGCTGGCCGCTATAGAAATAATATCCTACACCGGGGTCCAGATACAAGCCAAGGAAATCAGTGAGGCGGAACTGCACTCCGACTCCTACCTTGGCTGAGAACTGGGGAGCATCCACTTTCTGAGTCACCGACAGAGGAATGGAACCGGTAGCCTGATTGATATAGAATCTGTTTGCAACACAATACTCAATCTCGCCTCCGCCATAGACGTAGAAGTCAATGTTGCGGGAGTTCACGATGCTGAAGAAGAGGTTGAGCGGGATTCCGAGATAATGCATGGTGTTGCGGAAATCCGTCTGAACTGTGGAAGTCGAACCAGCCGGGGTGAAAGTACCGGAGAATGTCCTAGTGAGAAGGGAATAATCAAGACCTGTCCCTATCGCAAACCGTGGCGTCAACTGCCAGCGCACACCGGCTCCGAGGGTGAACGGTATCCCGAAGCTGGAGACCGTACTCTCAGTAATCACGTCCTTGGACGGGGCGTTTGGAGAGCCGAAACTCATCGAAGAGACTGTCAATTTCGAAGCCGTATTGCCTGCAAGGGTTCCGCCTACCACGATATCCATTCCCGAAGACTTCCTGGAGGCTATGAAGTCCTCCCTCTCCATCTTTGCCAGCAGATCCGCTGATGAAGTCGCCCCCACTTCTTTCTGAATGTCATTGCGGCTCTCCGCCGGGGCCGAGGGCTGCTGCTTCTGAACCTGAACCGGTTTGTCTTCAACAGTATCATTCATCGGCCGGACTGCTTCCTCCTTAGAAGCATTGGCCAAAGACCCTTCCACTCCCGATGTTTCAGGTGTTTCAGCTGATTCAGATGCACCCGATGCCTCAGGCTGCAGAGATCCGGGTCCGGAAACGACCGGTTTATCCGCCTTGGCTATACGGACTGGAGCTAACTCTGCATCCTCCACTGTGATTTCTGAAATACTCCCGGAATTCTCTTCCACCACCTGAGCACTTCCTGCAGCGCACCCGGAACTCTCTTCCAACAGTTGTGCAACGACACCTGGCTGCTCCACGGCATTCTGCACTCCAGCACTGCGCGGGATGAACAATATTGCCGCAATGGCTGCCGCAGCGGCGACTGCGGCTCCGGCCCATTTCCATATCACCGAAGGCTTGCGGACAGGAGTTGCACCTCCAAGTTTGTCCAGGCTGGATGACACGGCATCCCAGACGCCTGAAGGAACCTTTTCCTCCGCGTCCTGCAACATCTGCCTTATTTGTCTGTCATCCAACATCTCAATACAATTTTTGAATCTCTTTCTGCAACATTGTTCTGGCCCTCTGCAACTGTGAACGTGAAGTGTTCTCGGAAATGCCGAGACTTTCCGCTATTTCCTTATGCGAGTACCCTTCCACCACGTACATATTGAACACCGTCCTGAATCCGGGAGGCAGTTTGGATACCAGTTCCAGTATTTCCCCTGCACCTATGTTCTGAATGGGTGAAGGCTCCCCGTCCACCAAGTCCCTCGCCGCTTCCACTTCCTCGCTCTGCCTGAGCGCATCCTTCTTCCTGAGGGTCATCAATGCCGTATTTACAAAGATCCTGCGCGCCCATCCCTCGAACGAGCCTTCGCCGGAATACGTGTCCAACTTGGTGAAAAGCGTGACAAAACCGTTCTGAAGGACGTCCTCGGCAGACTCCCTGTCTCCCATATAACGCAGGCACAAAGCCATCATTTTTCCGGAGAGGGAATCGAATATCCGCTTCTGGGCGTTGCGATTTCCTTTGATGGACTGCTCCACGAGGAACTTCGCTTCTGTATCAAGATGCTTCTTGTCGTTGAAAAGTTGCATCCCTTGTTTTTTAATTGTGCTAATTTAACCAAAAATTCAATCAAATTTGTATTATTTTTGTAATAGAAGAGGATTGTGGACAATGACAACTGTATCTATGAAGAAGTTTGCGCTCTTTCTTGCAAGCATTATCACTTGCGCCAATATATATGCCCAGAAGCCTTCAAACAAGGTTTTGGTTGAAAATGCTCTGGTCGAGACAGTCAAGGACCTGTGCATCGGAGGCAATGCTTCCGAAGCCGCTGCAAGACTCGAAATTCTCGCCCAAAGGGATTCGACCAACGGTGCGGTATTCTTCTATCTGGGCAAATGTGACTTTTTGGCAGGGAAATACGACAAGTCCGTAGAAGCTCTGGAAAGAGCCTGCAGGCTGGAACCGTCCAATGAAGATTACGCGGAAGAACTCGCCAAGGTGTACGGTTCTGTCGGCAGGGGACGCGAATCCGCCGACATTTATCTCAAGCTTCTTGCCGAAAACCCAGGCAAGTACCGCAACGCCTATACGCTCACAATCCTTGCCGACCAGCAACTCTATTCGATGAAGGATTCGCTGGCGCTTGAGAACTATGACGCAGCCCTTATGTATGATGAGGCTTACGCGCCGGCCATCCTCGGCAAATCCGAATTGTACCGCATGCGTGGCAACACCGCCGCTTTCTTCTCCACTATCAAGAGCTTCACAACCGACCCCACCATATATCCCAAGCCGAAATGCGACTATATCAATTCGATACTCGAGCACGTTGACGGAATGACCTTCCAGACCTGGGGCGCGCAGTTGGATTCGATGGTAACAGACTGTGTGAAAGCCCATCCCACGGACAGCAGCGCACTGAAGATGGCCGGCAGATGGTTCTATGGTGTAGGAGAGAAAGACAGGGCCAGGAAATACTTCAGCGACTATCTCCGGTACTATCCCGAGAGCATCGAACCCCATTTCATAAACCTGCAGCTTCTGGCTATGGACGATGACATTGAAGGAATGATAGCTGAATGCCAGACCATCCTCAAGATGACCGAAGGCGACGGCAATTACGAAGTGTCTGCAATGAGCACCCTGGGGGATTGTTATTACCAGTCAGGCCAGAAAGAAACGGCATACAGCTGGTATGAGAAGGCTCTCAAAATCAAGCCCGACTATCTTCCCATCCTGAACAATTACGCCTACTACCTGTCCCTTGACGGCAAGAAACTGCAGAAAGCGCTGAAAATGAGCAAGACCACTGTCGAGAAGGAGCCTGACAATCCCACCTATCTTGACACCTACGGCTGGATTCTACACCTGCGCGGAAAGGACAAGGAGGCAAAACCTTATTTCAAGCACGCGATGCTCTACGGCGGCAAGGAGAACAAAGAAGTGCTGTGGCACTATTCCGAAGTCCTCAGGGCCCTCGGCGAGAATGACCTTTCCGACTACTACAGGGATCTCAGTGAGAAGAAGCAATGAAGAGACTGACCATAATATTGATTGTTGGTCTCCTGGCCACGACAGCCTACGCTCAGTCTTCCAAGCAGAGCTCCAAGGAGAAACTCGAGAAGGAAATAGAGCTGCTTGACAAGAGGCTCAAGGAGAACGAGAAAAAAAGCTCGAGCGCACAGAAATCTCTCAAGCTTGCAAGCAGGAAAGTCTCAGCAAGCAAGAAACTGGTAGAGGAGAGCAACAAGGAAATCAAAGCCATCGACTCGAAAGTCAGCGAGAAAGAAGGCGAGATTCAACTCCTTGACACCCGCATAGACACCCTTTCCCTCTACTTCAACAGACTTGTACGCAACGCCTACATCAACAGGGACGGACGCGTGTGGTTCATGTACCTGCTGTCCAGCGACAATCTGGGACAAGGGCTGAAAAGATTCGGATATTTCAAGGGTCTTGCCGGAAAAATGAATTCCCTCGCCAGGAACCTGAAAGAGGCCAGAGCGGCCCTGGAGTTTGAGAAGAAAGAACTGGTCAATCTGCGCAGCCAGGCCGAAACCATCAGGAACAGCCAGCAGAAGCAACTCGACAAACTCAAGGCGGCTGAGAAACAGAGCCAGAAACTGGTCAACCAGCTGAGCAGAGACAAGGCGAAATATCAGAAAGAGCTCGCGGCGAAAAAGAAGCAGGTTGAAGCCCTGAACAAAGAGCTCAACAGGATGATAGGGCAGAAAGGAGGCAAAAACGCCAAGCCCGTGGACACCAAACTGTCCGGTAAATTCTCGGCCAACAAGGGAAAGCTCCCCTGGCCGGTCTCGAACGGTTCAGTCGTAGAAACCTTCGGCCAGCACTATCACCCGGTCTACAAATCGGTAAAACTGCCCTTTAACAACGGAATCAACATCGCTACTGCGGCAGGCGCTGAAGTCAAGTCAGTGTTCGACGGAGAAGTCAAGCAGGTGATAGTGATGCCGGGCTACAACCAATGCGTACTGGTGCAGCACGGCGAGTATTTCACGTTCTACTGTAAACTCGGTTCTGTCCGCGTGAAGGCGGGCGAGAAAGTCAAGACAGGACAGGTGCTTGGCAAAGTCGAAACCATCGGCGGAGAGACAGAACTTCACTTCCAGCTCTGGGAAGGACGCTCGCCCAAGGACCCGGAACTCTGGTTGAGGTAACAGATGCTGTACGAACACCGTTTTATAAAATCAAACTTGGCAATGTTATTTTTCTGTTCCTTTGCCGCGTAATGAGCATGAGCCCGTTCTCGCGCAGATAACGGTTGTAATCTTCAATCAACCTGGCATCTATCTTTTTTATCGGAATGTCGCCCCCTCCCAGGTATGTAAGGAAACTTCTGCGCGTCTTGACATACGTGCGGGACGTACCGAGACGTCCCTCTCTCTCCAGCTCGGTGCTGAGACGCAGCATATAAGCGCCGAAGCCTGGTAAGTTCTTTTGCTTTCTCATATCTATGCTTCCCTTCATTGTTTTAAACGGGAAGCCCAATTTACGGAAAATATTGTGCCCGCTCTGCCGGCTGGCACCAGGAGGATATGTCAAAAGTGAAACATCTTCATAACTCGAAAGGATTTCGTATATTGTGAACTGATTTATATCAATAATATGAGCACTCTTGGTAATATCCTTTGGTTCGTTCTGGGCGGTTTCATTGTCGCCATAATGTACTTTACGGCAGGAGTCCTGCTGTGTATCACTGTTATCGGCATTCCTTTCGGAGTGCAACTGATGAAGATTGGTGTTCTGGCTCTTGCCCCGTTCGGCAAGGATGTGACTACGAAGGATAATGCCGGATGCCTTTCAATAGTATTCTCCGTGCTATGGATACTTTGCGGATGGTGGGAGATCGCCATAGTACATCTGATACTGTCCATCATCTTTGCCATAACAATCATCGGGATACCATTTGCAAAAGCGCACTGGAGACTGATGAAGATGAGTTTTATGCCGTTCGGACTTACGAGAAAATAGAACAAAGTACCATTTCATACAACTATAACAAAGGCTTGGTTCTTGAACGGCTCAGGTGGAATTGAAATTCGTCTGGAAGAAGGAAACGGTCTGCATGGCCTATGATGGACGTATCTATGCCAGATACCATCAAATTGAGCAGATCTGGGCTCACGTGCAAAATCCTGTTTTTGGGCGAAGAAACACCCTGTAGGGGACATTTATTGATGCTTTAGGGGGATGTCGGCGTGGAGTATTTACGTCAGTCCGTCAGGGCTC
>JAGHTO010000002.1 GCA_018065305.1 Candidatus Cacconaster scatequi
AAAAAATCTCACTTCTGGTTGCTGAACAGCCCGCCATCGAACGCCTGGGCATCCCCGCTTTCGAATGGGGCAACGAGGCATGCCACGGCATACGCCAGAAGGGCGCAACCGTGTTCCCTCAATCGATAGCCCTCGCCGCGACCTTCGACAAGGAGCAGAACCTCGAGGTATTCTCGGCCATATCCGACGAAGCCCGCGCAGCATGGAACATGGGCTTTGGCGGAATCAGTTTCTGGACACCCAACATCAACATAGTCCGCGACCCCAGATGGGGACGCAGCCAGGAAACCTACGGCGAGGACCCGTACCTCACCGGAGTCATGGGCAGTGCCGTGGTGAACGGCCTGCAGGGTAACGACAGCCACTATCTCAAGACCGCGGCCTGCGCGAAGCACTACGCCGTGCACAGCGGCCCGGAGCCTCTCCGCCACAGATACAATCCTTCCGTGTCCGACCGCGACCTCTGGGACACTTACCTTCCAGCATTCAAGACTCTTGTACAGAAGGCCGGCGTATCTGAAGTGATGTGCGCATACACCCGCTTCGAGGGCAAGCCCTGCTGCGCCAGCGACAAGCTCCTTACCGGGATCCTGCGCGACCAGTGGGGGTTCAAGGGCATAGTTGTGACCGACTGCGGAGCCATAGGCGACTTCTATGAATATAACCACCACATGACCCATAAGGACGGCGTCGACGCTGGCGCAGACGCAATCTTGAGCGGCACGAACATCGAATGCGGAACCATTGGAGGCACCAACGCCTTCGTCAACCTCGGCAAGAGCCTCGAGCAGGGTCTCGTGGGGGAAGAGGACATCGACAGGGTCCTCCGCGGTGCGCTCCTTCTTAGGATAAAGCTTGGAACATTTGACCCCGTGGAAATGCTTCCATGGAAGGATCTTAGCAAAGAAACGATGAGTTCCGAGGAACATCACCAACTTGCATTGAAGGCCGCCAGGGAATCGATGACCCTCCTTGCCAACGACGGGACCCTTCCTCTGAAGAAGGACCTTAGGAAGATACTCGTAGTCGGCCCTAATGCCGATGCTGCTGACATGCACCTCGGCAACTACAATGGAACCCCTACCGAGGAACACACACAGTCCATTCTGTCCGCAATACGGGAGGCCGTGCCAGGTACCGAGGTCCGCTACGTGAAGGGCTGCGGATATGCCCAGACAGAAGGCTCGACCTTCTATTTCGGCACGCATCGCCTCAAGGCGGAATACTTCGATGGCGAGACCTTCTCCGGAAAGCCAATAGGCACAGGCGAGGCCGGATACGTCAACATGAACCCTGACACCCCGCTGCCGGAGTTCCTGAAAGGTCACGACTCGTATTCCATCCGCTACACCGGCGAGGTCGAGGTCGACACACCGTCGACCCTGCTCTACGTCATCAGGAGCAACATGCCTTTCTCCTTGAAGGTGAACGGACGTGAGGTCGCAGGGCAGAAGGAAGTGCACAGCGAAATCGGATACGATTCAGTGCCCGACATGGATTCCATAATCGAAGTGGATCCTGGAAAGAAGTACGGATTCGTGCTCGAGTTCGTACATCCCGAAGGAGAATCGGCCCACCTGTATTTCGACCTTGCCGAGCAGCACCCCGCTCCCGCAGAAAAGGTTGAAGTGGCCGACGAGGACGCCATCATTTTCATAGGTGGACTTAACTCCAACCTCGAGGGTGAACAGGCCTGCATACTTGCCGAAGGCTTCCTCGGCGGCGACCGCACCAAGGTCGAGCTTCCCGTCGAACAGCAGGATCTCATCAGGAAGATGCATGCCACCGGCAAGCCCGTGGTGGTAGTGAACTGTTCCGGCAGCGCCATCACATTCACGGAAATCGAAGATCAGTACAATGCGCTTCTGCAGGCATTCTACGGCGGCGAGGCCATGGGCCAGGCAGTTGCGGACGTCCTGTTCGGAAACTACAATCCCGCCGGCAGGCTGCCAGTGACTGTATATGCATCGACAGAGCAGCTTCCCGAGTTCAAGGACTACAACATGGAGGGCCGCACATACAGGTATCTCCGTGGCGAAGAGCCTGAATTCTATTTCGGTTACGGTCTGAGCTACACAACATTCGAGTACGGCCAGGCAACGCTTTCAGCAAGCTCAGTCACGGCCGGCAAGGGCGTTGACGTGACCATACCCGTGACCAACACCGGATCGCTTGCCGGCGACGAGGTAGTCCAGGTTTACATCAAGAGTCTCGACGATCCAACCGCTCCCGTCAAGGAACTCAAGGGCTTCGAGAGAGTCAGCCTCGAGCCAGGCCGGACGGCGCAGGTCAAGATAAGCATTGAAGCCGATGCATTCGAGAGATTCGACCTTGAACTCGGCAAGGTCGCCGTGCACAAGGGCCGCTACCAGATCCTATATGGTCCTTCTTCCCGCGATTGCGACCTCTCGTCTCTCGAATTTACTATACTGTAGGGCATCTGATTGCCTACTTTGACGTAGCGAGCGCAATGCCGCGCTCTCCCTTTTCATTCACAGCACAATAGAAGTGGTATGTCACATCATTCCAGCGGATGACGTAACTTTTGTGTGCATACAGATTGTCGTAGTACTTTGAGGGGTACATCAGGTCAGCGCCTTTCCACTCGACCCAAAGGGTGAGGTCGCGGCTGCAGGCGAAACTGTTGTATGCCTGATATGCCCTGTCGGGGTCGAAAGCGCGGAAGTAGAACATCACGTAGATGTCGCCTATCTTCTGGATCTGCGGATCTCCAGTGATGGTGCCGGGATCCTCGAATCCGTAAATAGGATTGCCGCTGTACCGCTCCCAGTTCAGAAGGTCGTCGGAGAAGGCCATTCCTATGCGCTCGGCCTTGTATCCGTTGATCGGATTGGTCCCGCAGGCGTTGTAGAACATCACGAATCTGTGACCGGTAAGGTTCTCCTTGTCCTCGATAATGCAACTTTTGTATTGGCTGTAGTCCTCGAACCACTGGCATTTTTCATCATTCGGGGAGAGTATGGGCTCATTGCCGCATTCCCATTCCACTGCCTCTCCCAGAGTTTCGCTGGAAGCCAGTCCTATGGAAAGGGGTGCGGTCTCATAGCCCGGATTGCTGCCGCCCAGATAACTCATCCAGTATTTTCCCTGATACTGCTCCATTTCGTAGCTGCCGCCCCATTGAATATCCTGAAGCGCCACGTATCCTGCTTTCTGGAATTTGTCCCAGCCATTTCCGCCGCTGCTCATAATTTTACCGAGGGTGTTCCAATGGATGAGGTCATCGCTGTCTGACAACCAGGTTTCATATCCCTTGCCGTCAAATTGAATCCAGGTCATATACCACTTGCCGTTGTGCCTGAAAACACTCGGGCTGTCGGCCAGATATTCCGGATTTGAAGGGCGCAAAACGAATCCGTGCTTTATCGGAGTGGCCACCTGTTCATAGATTTTCGCCATTTCATCCGGAGTGACCCTCTGATGCTTCTTTTTCAGGCGGAGCTTTCTCACGGCTTTTTTGAACTTGCACTCGTTTCTGGTGGTAATAACCTGTCTGATGGTGCCGTCGGGATTGTAGTAGAGTTTGTCTGCGCACATGCTGCGACGGTGGAACGCTTCTTCCCCCGCCCCTGCGGCGATGCTGACATAGGGGTTGTGGTAGAATACCCACCACTGGCCCTTGAATTCCACGATGGTGTGTTCGTTGGTGTAGTTGTCCATCGATTCCATAAACTTGCCCTTGTATTCATAAGGCCCGAGGGGGTTGTCACCCATACAATAGTGAAGTTCGTATGCAGGATAGTCCAGATAGGAGGTTGCGTATGAGAGATAGTACTTGCCGTTGTACTTGTGGCAGCATATTCCCTCGAAGAAATGGGGGGCGTCTATGTGGTAAACTCCGGTCTCGTTGCCGTTCCCGTCGAGCACGCCGCCACTGTGGTCATAGGATATCATGTCATCGTTCAACTTGACGACATTCACTATGTTCTGCCCCATGAAGAGGTATGCCTGCCCGTCGTCATCGATAAAGCAATGGGGGTCTATGAAATCGCGGTTCATGGCTATGCCGGGGGTTTCCGGCGTAAACATGGGCTTATCAAGAGGGTCCTTGAAGGGGCCGAAGGGGGAGTCGCTGACCGCAACGCCTATCTGATTTGTGTTGGCCGAATAATAGAAGAAATACCTCATCACCATGGTGGAGTCCGATTCACTCTTCGGTACCATCTTTCTCACACACTGAGGCCCCCAGGCATTTGCCTTGGCCCAGGTTGTCTGCTCGAGTGGCCTGAAAATCACTCCGCCATCCTTGAAATGCTTCATGTCGGTGGTGTAGTAACAGTGATAATCCTTCATGTCGAAACCGTGACTGGCTGTCTGGTCGTGACTGGGATAGACAAACAGTGTGTCACCGAACACAATTGCCGAGGGGTCAGCAGCGTAGCTGTCTGTGAGTATTGGGTTTATGCTTTCGCTGCATCCTGCAAGCACCGAGAGCATCGCCATCAAAAATATTGCCTGTTTTTTCATAAAATGATTTGATTTGGACGTAAAGTTAATCATTTCAAAACAGCTGATACAAAAGAGAGGCATATTAAAAATTCCAAGGTCGGCAAATACCGCAAGGCCAGGCATCAGATGTGAATGGTAAGCAGATCGTTGATATCCGTAAGATAATTTCCGCTCTTGTGCTCACTTTTCACTTTCCATGGTTCTGACTTCTCCCCTTCAACCGCGAGCCGAACGGTCTTAAGGCCGTATTTCTGATTCAGACGGTCAAGCTGGAAAGAGAGCCGCAGTCTTTCTTCACGTTTGTCTATGGGATCGAAAAGTACATTCTGAATACATCCTGAAGTAATATCACCAATCATTACTCCGGATTTCTTGTATCTGATTCCCGGCTTGTAGATTTCATCTACGATATGCATCGCCGCATCGGTTATTTCGAGAGTATCGGCTGTCGGAACCTCGAACTTATAGGATCCGGCATTGAAATACTGCTCCAGGTCCTTCCGGAAGAAATTGCTGCAAAGAAATACCGTCACCACTCCGGCAGAGGACCCCTGACCACGAAGTTTGTTGGCGCAGCTGGCCGCGAAGGTGGCCACCGATGCCTTCACCTGCTCGATGGTGGTTATCATCTCACCGAAACTTCGGCTGGTCGTGATATTCTGTCTTTGCAGAATCTCTGTCGTATCGATGCAGGGAAATCCGTTCAGTTCCTTCCAGGTCTGAACTCCGGGCTTGTGGAAGTGTCTTGCAACCCAGTCTCCGCTCTTGTCGGCAAACTCCAGCGGCGTGTGAACACCGAGGCTCATCAGCTTTTCATACGTCCTTCGGCCAATGCCCCACACGTCGTCAAGTTCGAAAAGGGACAGCGCCTTGCGTCTCTTCTGATCATTGTCAATCGCACAGACGCTGCGGTATCCGGGATATTTCTTGGCGAACTTGCTGCCTATCTTGGCCAGAGTCTTCGTGGGAGCTATCCCGACGCTTACAGGGATATCTGTCCAAAGCTTGATTCTGTCAGCCACTCCCCTCATATATTCCTCAAGGTTGTAGTGGCTTTCGTACCCTGACAGGTCGGCAAAACATTCGTCAACAGAGTACTGATCCACCCTGTCAACTGACTGCCTGATGATACCGGCGACACGTTTGGACATCGCGGCATAGAGCATCATATTCGTAGAGAAGACAGCGACATTATAACGGTTGACAATATCCTTGACCTTGAAGATCGGGTCTCCCCTATGAAGTCCTATGGCTTTTGATTCAGGTGTAAGGGCTACGATGATTCCGTCGTTGCTCGAAAGAACGACAACAGGCTTCCCCCTCAGGCCGGGATGGAAGACCTTCTCCACACTTGCGAAGAAGCTGTTGGCATCGACGAGCGCCCACATAGCTCTAGTCCCGTGCTTTGTGGATGATATATGTGACGGTTCCCCAGATGCTGAAATCGTCTTCCTCCTTTATCTGAAATCGAGGATAATCCGGATTGGCGGGCACGAGCCAGCCCTGCCCGTCCTCTTCCACGAAATGCTTCAGGGTATATTCCCCGTTAAGCTCACAGACTGCTATCTCTTTTGAGGTGGGATTGCGGTTGCTCTTGTCAACGATGACGATATCTCCTGAGAGAATCCCGGCATCAATCATCGAATCCCCCACCACGCGGATGAGATAGGATGATTCCGGATGAGGGCAGAGCATAGTCAGGATTTCAACATCCTGAGCCCGCTCGTCATTGTCCAGAGGCACGGGAAAACCAGCTCTCACACGTATATCGAAGTACGGCAGACGCATCGGCTTCACTATGGTTGCTGTCGTTACACTTCCTATGGAATCAGGGACACGGGGCTCCGCTGCCAGCGCCTTGGAAAGGCTGTCGCGGATGAATGCGGTCCTATTCCGCTTCTCATCGAGGCTTCGGGCCATATCGCCCGAACATCTGAACGTGAACAGCTTGCTGTCCCCTTTCGGACGGCCGGCCCCCTTGCGGGCACCTCCCCGTCCCCTGTTTATTACCTTGTCCATCTTTATATTCGCCTGCTGACGGGCACAAAGATATAACAAGTTTTTGAAAATCGTATTACGTTATTCAAATATTGGCAATTTTAACCCAAAACATCCAAAAATGATTTCGGCAGGGCAAAAAATACCAGCTCACAACTGAAACAACACTAATGATTGCAATGTTGGTTAACAATCAGACATCGGTATGGGCGGATGAGTTTCTCGGCGAGAAAGGCGGCAGCATGAGCAGATTGTCGGATTCCACTTCGGAAAAGTGTCTGGTTTGTTTTTTGTTTCACTCAAATCAACTAATTTTGCATTTATATCGGAAAACTTATGAAAATAGTGAACAAATTCAATCATATCATCCTCACAATCTGCATTTTATTCCTGCTGGCGACCTCGGCTTCCGGTCAGACAAGCGATTTCATCAGAGCTTTGAGCGCATATCAGAGCGATGATCTGGAAAATGCGGAAGCCTTGTTCAAGAAGGAACTGGAGCAGAATCCTGACAACGACGCCGCCTGGTATTACTCCGGCAGCATCAAGTCCAGACTGCACAGGGACTACGCAGCGGCCGAGGAATGCCTGAAAAAAGCCGTCTCATTGGATTCCACCAACTACTGGTACCGGTACAATCTGGCGCTGCTGTACGGCGCGACCGACCGTATGGAACTTTGCGTTGGCCTGATGGAGAAATTACTCGAGGAGAATCCGAAAAAGACGGATTTGTGTTTTGACATAATCCAGTCATATATGAATCTCGGCGACATTCCGAATGCTATGGCGACGCTTGACAAGATAGAGGCCAGAATGGGGAAAGCCGAGATGTTCGCCCTTGCAAGAGTCGAGCTCCTCTCAAAGCAGCCAGAAACCACAGCCGACAGCATATTCAACTTCCTTTCAAACTATTACAAGGAGTGCAAGACTCCCCGGCTGGCGACTATGCTGGGTGACTACTGCGTCAGGCTCTACCGGGATTCTTCCGCACTCGGATATTACGACGAGGCGATATTGCTTGACGACAGCTATACGGCGGCATACTACGGTAAAGCCTCGGTAAATCAGATGCTCAGGCAGTATGGCAGTTATTTCGCCAACATATCCCATTTCATCAAGGACCGCAACCTGGACCCGAAGGTGAAAGCGGAATATCTGACGTCAGTTATGGGGAACCCCCAATTCGTGCGCACCTTCTCTGCGGAAATGGACTCCCTGATGCTGGATCTGCGCGCCACCCATCCGTCGGACTCGGTCGTCAATTCCCTGCTTGCCAGCTATTATTACAGCACGGAAAGGCCGCATCTGTCAATAGAACTGCTCAGACAAAGTGCAATCGACAATCCGGAAAGTTACAATGCGGCTTTCGAATATCTGATTATCCTGTATTACACGGAAAACTGGAACACTCTGGAGCAGGAAGCAACGGGGTATCTCCCGAAATTCGACTGGCGCAACGACTTTCTTCAGCTGAGAGCCATTGCCCGCACAAACCTGCAGAAAAACAGGGAGGCAATCGAAGATTATCTGGCCATACTTGAGAAGAAACCGCGGGACACCACTGTCCTTGTAGTCACCCACTCTTCCCTCGGAAGCCTGTATCACGATGAAGGTGACAGCAGGAATGCATTCAAGCACTATGAGAAGGCCTTGAAGATAAAACCGGACAACAACCTCGTCCTCAACAACTACGCCTACTATCTTGCGCTTGCCGGCAAACAGTTGAAGAAAGCGCGCGAGATGAGCAGGAAAACGATTGAAAGCGAACCTGACAATCCGACATATCTCGACACATACGCCTGGATACTCCATCTTCTCGGGCAGGACGTGGAGGCCAAGGCGATATACAAGCACGCACTTCTCTACGGAGGAAAGGAGCACCCCGACATACTTGAACACTATGCAGAAGTACTGCAGGTTCTGGGAGAAAAGGATTTGTCGAACATTTACCGCAATCAGGCACGTGCTATGCAGAAATAATGAGGAAAGCCTTACTCATATTCCTGCTGGTTCTCGTCCAGTTTGCCGCATCCTCCCAGAATCTGTCGGAGCAGAAAGAGCGCAAGCAAAAGGCCGAGAAGGAGATAGAGTTCATCAACAGCCAGTTGAAGACAATCTCTTCCAAAAAGAAAGCCAGCACCGAACAACTCTCCCTGATTCAAAAGAAGCTGACGACAAGAAAAGCCCTTCTGAAGGAGACGGACGACAGAATAAAGGGGATTGAGGCAAAGATTGCCGCCAAAAACAGGGAGATATCCCGTCTCAACGCCGAGCTGGACACTCTGAAATCATATTACAGCAATCTGGTTTACAGCACCTACAGGAACAGGGACACCCGTGTATGGTTCATGTATGTGCTTGCGAGCCAGGATATAGGGCAGGGATACCGGCGGTTCTCCTACTTCAAGGACCTTGCGGAGCAGGTGGGCACGCAGAAGACAGCCATTTCTGAGAAGCAGGCCGTTCTTGAATGCGAGAGGGACACCCTTGCGGAAATGAAGCGGGAGGCTGTCAGGATGAGAGAGGAACGTAAAAAGGAATACAATCAACTGACGAACGAAGAAAACCAGTACAAGAAAACGGTCAAATCTCTCACAAAGACACAGGACCAATACCGCAAGGAACTCGCGAAAAAGAAAAAAGAGGTGGAACGGCTCAATCGTGAAATTGAGAAAATGGTCAGCAACACGATAAAGAGCCAGAAATCAAGCAAAAAAGAGGTCGATTACGCCCTTAGCGGAAGCTTCGAGCAGAACCGCGGCAAACTCCCCTGGCCCGTGAAACAGGGAGTGATAATCGAACGGTTCGGAGTTCACAGCCACCCGGTCTATAAAAATCTCAAGATGCCCCAGAGCAACGGGGTGACCTTCCGGACGGGAAAGAACGCGAATGTCTTCTGCGTTTTCGACGGAGTGGTCAGCAACATCGCCGTGATCCCGGGGTACAGCCAGTGCGTTCTGGTACAGCACGGCACATATTTCACCTTCTATTGCAAATTGTCGTCAGTGAACGTGAAGAGCGGGCAGAAGGTCAAGGCGGGAGACTGTCTCGGCACTCTGGACTCCGACGAAAGCAACGGATCGTCCCTGCACTTCCAGATATGGAAGGGAACGGAAAAGCACAATCCGGAGAAATGGCTTCGCAAATGATGAAAATTTGTAAATTTGCAAAGCAGTAAGAATCGTATGGATACCAAGGTCAAGAAAGCCCTCACCTTCACGTTGGCACTTGCAGGAGCCGTTGTCCTGCTCTATTTCGCATTCAGGAACATTGACTGGAGGAATTTCTATGACAATTTGACAAAATGCGATTTCAAGCTCATAATAGGCGTGATTGCCATACAGTGGTTCATCACCTATCTCCGCGGCAACAGATGGAAGGTGATGATGAATCCTCTCAGCCCGAAAATCACAAGGCGCGAGACCTATGATGCCTACGCAATCTGCTATCTGGCCAACATCGTCTTCCCACGCTCCGGTGAAGTGGTACGCTGCGGATTGATTGCGGACACGAAAAAGACCTCCTTCGAGGGCTCTCTGGGCACGGTTGTCATCGAACGCACCTGGGACATTGTCTGCGTTTTCATCGCCTGCATACCTCTCTTCTTCTTCGGCAGTTTCAGAGATTTCCTGATGGAAAAGATGTTCAGACCCGCTGCGGACAGTATGCAACTGAGCCTGGTATGGATTGCGGTTGCAGCAATTGCGGTCATCGCAGCCATTGTCCTTATCATAAGGGCCAACAGGGAGAGGATAGGAAAAAGCAAAGCCGGGGCCGCCTTCCTCCGATTCGCGAAAGGCCTTGGAAACGGCATCGCCGCCGGATTCAGAATGGAGCGGAAATGGGTGTTCTTCGGATATACTCTGGTGATATGGGTCCTCTACTGGCTCTGCAGCCTGATGACGCTCAAGGCGTTTCCTGATGCAGCTTCAATGGGTGGAATGGACGCCCTGTTCCTGATGGTGATAGGTTCTCTCGGCTGGATGGTTCCCGTCCAGGGAGGTTTCGGGGCATACCATTTCATCGTGGCAATGGCCCTTGTCCCGATTTATTCATTCTCCTATGACACCGGGTTGATATTTGCGACTCTGTCGCACGAATCCCAGATAGTCCAGATGCTTCTTTGCGGTATAATCTCAATGGCAAGCTGGGCACACTACAAACGTCACTCACTAAAAAAAGCATAATGAAATCAATTCTCGGTATCGGTAATGCCCTGACGGACATTCTCGCCGTCCTTCCCGACGATTCACTTCTTCAGAAATACAATCTTCCGCTCGGAAGCATGCAGCACGTGGATGCAACGACAGGCAACAAAATCTGGGCTGAACTGAAAAAAAACGGGGTACAGTATGTTGCCGGCGGATCCGCCGCCAATACAATTTCCTGCACTTCTATATTCGGAATGCCCTCCAGCTTCATCGGAAAAGTGGGTGACGATGAACTGGGCTCCCTGTTCCGCCAGGCACAGCAACAGAACGGCATCAAATCCAACCTGCTTCTTGGCACTGCCGCTTCAGGAAGGGCAATGGTGTTCATCACCGCCCCGAATGCGGACCGCACTTTCGCCACATATCTCGGGGCGGCGTTGCAACTGGAGCCGGATGACCTGAAACCCGAATATTTCGAGGGCTACGATTATCTGCATATCGAAGGCTATCTTGTACAGAACCAGCGTCTCTTCCGCCGTGCGCTCGAACTGGGGAAGAAACAGGGAATGACCATCTCCCTTGATATGGCCTCCTACAATGTAGTGGAGTCCAACAACGCCTTCCTGCAGGATGTCGTGAAGAACTACATAGACATCGTTTTCGCAAATGAAACCGAAGCCAAGGCCTTCACCCACAAAGAGCCGGATGAAGCGCTGGAAGCCATTTCACAAATGTGCGAAATCGCCGTGGTCAAGATAGGCAAGGACGGTTCCCTCGTAAAACGCGGTGACGAGAAATACATGATAGAGGCCTGGCCGGCAGCCACCATCGACGCCACCGGAGCTGGGGACTCCTATGCCGCCGGATTCCTTTATGCCCACGCTTTGGGTATGCCGCTCAAGACTTGCGGAGAAGTGGGGTCGATACTCGCCGCAAAAGTGGTGGAAGTGATTGGAACGAAAATAGACATTCCCCGCTGGAAGGCGGCGAAGACCGAAATCCGTCAGCTCCTCGGGGTATCAGAATAGACCGTTTAGAACGGCATCTATCTTGTCCGTGATGGAGGCGAAATCCTCGGGAATTTCTTCAAAATTCAATTTATCGACGTCGATGACAAGCAGGCGGCCCTCCTTGTAGCCGCTTATCCATTCCTCATACCTGTCATTGAGGCCCTTCAGATAATCAAGCCGGATGCTGCTCTCATACTCACGTCCGCGCTTCTGGATGTTGGCCACCAGGTGCGGAATGGATGAGCGCAAATATATCAGCAGGTCAGGCGGCTGCACAAGCGAGACCATCAGGGAGAAGAGAGAGCTGTAGTTTTCGAAATCCCTGGTGGACATAAGGCCCATATCGTGAAGGTTCGGTGCAAAGATGCAGGCATCCTCGTATATGCTCCGGTCCTGTATGACGTTCATATCCGACTTGCGGATGTCCACTATGTCAAGGAAACGGCGGTTCAGAAAATATATCTGGATATTGAAAGACCATCTTTCCATATCATTGTAGAAATCGGCAAGATACGGATTGAATTCCACAGATTCGAACTTCGACACCCAGTTGTAATGCTGGGCAAGCATTCTGGAAAGGGTTGTTTTTCCGCTGCCTATATTTCCTGATACGGCTACGTGCATACTCTCATTTTTTAATTTTGATATACAAAGTTACAACTTTCTTTAGTAACTTTGGCATCGGTTACAAGGAAAACGAATGGAAATAAAGTCTTTATATTTCAACGGGCTCAGGGAATGTTGCTATGTGGTATGGGACGAAAGCCTCGAATGTGTCATCATCGACCCGGGTTTCAGCAACGGAAACGAGTTTGAAAGACTGAAGAAATTCATAAACGACAAGAATCTCACCCCGGTAAAGATTCTTCTGACGCATTGTCATTTCGACCACGTGCTCGGATTGGAGGACGCCAGGCTGTACTGGAATCTGCCCGTCTATTTCGACCATAAGGAATCCGACCAGCTGGAGAGGGCCCCGAGGTACAGCACGATGCTCGGCATCGAGACAAAACCTTTCTCCGGAGAGGCAATCGATATAAAAGACGGTGACATCATCCGGTTCGGAAGCACGCAGCTGCAGGTTATCTCAACCCCCGGCCACACGGAAGGTGGAGTATGCTACTACTGCAGGGAGCAGGAAGCAATATTCACAGGCGACACCCTGTTCGCCGGCAGCATCGGACGCACAGACCATCTGGGAGGCAATCTCGAGCAACTGATGAACAGCATCACCACCAAGCTTATGACTCTCGACGGACAGGTCAGAGTCTACCCGGGCCACGGTTCAAAGAGTGATATCGCCTACGAAAGGGCTACAAATCCCTTCCTCCAATAATGGGAGACGTCATCCGGATAACGGGAGCGAGAGTCCACAACCTCAAGAACATAGATTTGGACATACCGCGTGACAGACTGGTCGTCATAACCGGCCTGTCCGGCAGCGGCAAGAGTTCCCTTGCCTTCGACACCATCTGTGCCGAAGGGCAGCGAAGATATATGGACACTATGTCCGCATACGCCAGGCAGTTCATAGGTATGATGGAGCGTCCTGAAGTCGATGAAATCAAGGGGCTCAGCCCCATAATTTCGATAGAGCAGAAGACTGTCGGCCGCAATCCCCGGTCCACGGTGGGAACTGTTACCGAAGTTTACGACTATTTCAGGCTTCTCTATGCCAGGGCATCGCAGGCATTCTCTCCGGAAAGCGGAAAGGAGATGGTCCGCTACACCCTGGAAGAGATTGTCAAACTCATTCTCGACAAGCATTCCGGCGAAAAGCTCATCGTCCTGGCACCGCTCGTCAAGGGAAGGAAAGGACACTACCGCGAACTATTCGACACTCTGAGGAGGAAGGGGTTCAATCAGGTCCGGGTCGACGGCAAACTCGAATATCTCGGAGACATCACTGCCGTTGACAGATACAAGATTCATTTCATCGAACTGGTCATAGACAGACTTGTCCCCGACAGCGAAGATATCGCAAGAATCCGGGCCTCCGCCGAGACGGCGCTTTCTCAGGGCAAGGGAGCTATGATGCTTTACCTGCCTGACAGCGGGAAGACGGAACATCTCAGCCGCAATCTGGTATGCCCCGACACAGGACTCTCTTTCGATATGCCCGCCCCATTCACCTTTTCATTCAACTCGCCGCAGGGAGCTTGCCCCCACTGCAGGGGAATCGGCACGGTTGCAAGGATTGATCTGGACAAAATAATCCCTGACAGCGGCAAATCCATAGCCGAAGGAGGCATCGGGCTGATAGGCCCCAAAAGAGAGAACCATCTGTTCAGAATGTTGGAGGCCATCTCCAGAAAATATGGTTTCTCCCTGAATGATCCGATAAGGGACATACCGGAAGATGCGCTCAACGTGATATTGTACGGGTCTCCCGACCTCTTCAGGATTGGAGAGGGCGGCGAAACCGATATGGAGTCATTTCAGGGCATCATCGCCTCTATGGATGCCGAAAAGGAGCAATGCGAACGCAGGGAAAAGCAGAAGGAACTTTTTCTTGAGGAGATTGTCTGCCCCGTATGCCACGGCACCAGGCTCAAGAGCGAAGCCCTCTGTTTCAAGATAGACGGCAGGAACATAGCCGAAATTTCGGAAATGGATATCTCCACCCTGTACGAATGGGTCTGCAGCCTTCCTGGCAAGATGTCCGCAAGGCAACTGGCAATAGCCTCCGATATCCTCAAGGAAATTTCTTCAAGGTTGAAATTCCTGATGAACGTGGGACTTGACTATCTTTCACTCAACCGTGCCGCAAGGACACTCAGCGGAGGAGAAAGCCAGAGAATCCGTCTCGCCACCCAGATAGGCTCGAAACTGGTCAACGTGCTGTACATACTGGACGAGCCGAGCATCGGCCTCCACCAGAAGGATAATCTCAAACTGATAGATTCTCTGAAAACTCTCAGGGATGAAGGTAATTCGGTGATGGTCGTGGAGCACGACCAGGAGATGATGGAGGCCGCGGACTGGCTTGTGGACCTGGGCCCGGGAGCGGGAGAAAACGGAGGCCACCTGCTATACAACGGGAAACCGTCCGATATCGCCGGATCCGGCGTCTCCTCCCCCACCATCGACTATCTGAAAGGCATCCGGAAGATTGAAATCCCTTCAGCCAGAAGAGGCGGAAACGGTTCCTTCATCACCCTCACCGGAGCCTGCGGTAACAACCTGAAGAATGTCACGCTGAAACTTCCTTTGGGAATGCTGGTTGGAATAAGCGGAGTGAGCGGAAGCGGCAAGAGCTCCCTTATCAACCAGACTCTGATGCCGATTCTTAGCAACAGGTTGAACAGGTCCAACTACCCCTGCCTGCCATATTCTTCCATTGAAGGTGAAGGGAACATCGACAAGGTGATACAGATGGACCAGTCCCCCATCGGCCGGTCACCGAGAAGCAATCCCGCCACCTATACCGACATCATGACGGATATCCGGAAGATTTTCGCCGAGACTCCCGATGCGAAGATAAGGGGATTCAAGGCCAACAGGTTCTCCTTCAACGTCAAGGGAGGCCGCTGCGAAGAGTGCAAGGGAGCGGGCGTCCAGCTTCTTGAGATGCATTTTCTCCCCTCAGTCCAGGTGACCTGCCGGGAGTGCGGAGGGAAACGCTACAAGCCCGATACGCTTGCCGTGAAATACAAGGGGAAGAACATCAACGACGTTTTGGATATGACAATATCCCAGGCACTGGATTTCTTCTCGGCATTTCCTTCGATTTCCCACAAGCTGGAAGTACTTGAAAGCGTCGGTCTGGGCTATCTTACTCTCGGACAGCCCGCCACCACCCTCAGCGGAGGAGAGAGCCAGAGGTTGAAATTGTCCGCCGAACTTGCCAGGAAAGATACGGGCAACACCCTGTATCTGCTTGACGAACCCACCACCGGTCTTCATTTCGAGGATATAAGGATTCTGGTGGAGGTCTTGCAGAGGCTTGTCGACAAGGGGAACACAGTGGTCATCATCGAGCACAACCCGGACATACTGAAGTCCGTCGACTACCTGATAGACCTCGGTCCCGACGGTGGCCGCGCCGGAGGTATGATAATTGCTCAGGGTACACCGGAAGAAGTGGCCCTCATTCCAGAATCGTACACCGGCCAATATTTGAAGAAACTGCTATGATAAAGAACCTGTCCCTCTGGCGCTCCCTTCAGCGCGACAACAACACGAAAGTGCTGAACACCTTCATAACCGAAGGTCTCTCCAGATATGTCATCTATCTGTCGGAAGCGCTGCACGAACGCCGTTTCTATCAGATTTCGGAAGAGATAGCAGCAAAGGAGAAGGTCAAGCTGATCCTGATTGCCGGCCCTTCCAGCAGCGGAAAGACCACGTCTGCAAAACGTCTTGCCATTCAACTGCGGCTTACCGGACTCAATCCTCTGGTGATATCTCTTGACGACTATTTTGTCAACAGGGTGGATACGCCCAGAGACGAGAACGGAGAGTATGATTTCGAATGTCTTGAGGCTCTGGACCTGCCTCTGCTCAACAGTAATCTGACAGACCTCTTCGAAGGAAGGGAGGTGGAGATGCCCCGGTATGACTTCGTAACCGGGGAACGCTTCCATACGGGGAACAAACTGAGGTTGAACGATGGAGATGTCCTTATTATGGAGGGAATCCACGGTCTCAACCCCAAACTGACACAATCGATTCCGGACGATTTGAAGCACAAACTGTTCGTCTCCGTCCTCACCCCCATTTCCATCAGCGAAGAGGTGACCGTGGAGGCCGCCGATTATCGCCTTCTCCGCAGGACTGTCAGAGACAACCGTACCCGCAATTCAAACGCTGAATCCACGATTCTCAGGTGGCCGTCAGTAAGGAGAGGAGAAGCAAAACACATCAACCCGTTCCGGGAACTGGCGGACGATGAAATCAACTCCGCCCTGATGTACGAGCTCCCTCTGTTGAAATGTTATGCCGAACCGGTTCTTCAGGCTGTCAAGGCCGACTCCCCCGCATACGCAGAGGCCCGGCGTCTTATCGAAATTCTTCACGAAATCGTTGCCCTCACTCCCTCGGAGCTCAAGCACATCCCTCCCACATCCCTCATCCGGGAATTCATCGGCGACTCCAGCTTCACTTATTGAGAAGTTGCGCAATACGCGGGTGCACTCGCGTATTGCGCAACTTTCATTCACAGGGTTTGCAGTTCTACCAAAGAATTACGTACAGAATTGCTACTATTACAATTATAAACGCTCCTCCGACTGCATATCCGCGGCTGGTGTGGAAGAGGCTCAAGTCCACTTCCAGAGCCTTGGCATCCCTGTATGTGTCATTGGCATTGCTGTGGAGCCATATCGATGAGCATCCCACAAGAACGCCGAAGAAGAAGAATGTCTGGAAGCCGATGTCGTTCAGATAGGCGATCAGATTCGTCTCGGGTGAAGTGCCTTCCGGCAGACATGCGCCCCATATCACCACCACTGCGGCAAGCAATATGAAGAACAATCCGCTCAGCCCGAGAATCTTGCTCCATTTCATCATTCTTGCGCGGTCATATTCGGACGGCAGGGTGCACTGTTCGCTGTTCCTGTTGTCTATGACGGATATGATTACGAACATCGCCATAAGTATCATAAAGATGTAGCCGGCCCTGAACTGGAACGGGACGTCTCCCATAAACACCTTGAACAGGACACCGAGGGGAATCGTGGCAATCGCCGTCCACACGGCGGCACGGCCGGAAGCCCTCTTCCACAGAAGGCCCATTCCGAACACGGTGATGATGCCGGGATATATGAAACCCGAATACTCCTGAATGTACTGGAATGCCTGGTCAAGTCCTCCGAGCAGAGGCTTCACCGCGATGGCTGCAATCACGAGGGCGCAGAGCGAGGTGATGCGTCCCACCGCCACAAGATTGCGGTCTCCCGCCCCCTTATTGATGTACTTCTTGTAGATATCCATCGTGAAGAGCGTCGAGGTGCTGTTGAACATCGAGGCCAGGGAGGAGATGATGGCGGCGGCAAGCGCGGCGAACGTCAGGCCCTTCACGCCCGTAGGGGTGAAGTTCCTCACAAGCCACGGATATGCGTCATCAGCAACATTGATGCTCCCCTGAAGATTTGACACGATTTCCGGGTGTATCGAGATATAGTATGCGCAGACACCGGGAAGAACCACGATGAAGGGAATCAATATCTTGAGGAATCCGGCGAAGATGAGGCCCTTCTGCGCCTCCTGGGTACTCTTCGCCGCAAGTCCCTTCTGGGTGATGTACTGGTTGAAGCCCCAGTAGCCGAGGTTCGTCAGCCACACACCGCCCACAACGGCGGCGATGCCGGGAACGTTCGCGAAGGCGCTCTCACCGTGGCTGCGCTGGATGACAAGATGAAGATGGCTGTCGTGCAGATGCTCCCCTGTCGTCAGGTCAGTAAAGATATTGTTCAGACCTGCAAGGACGCCTTCTCCCCCGCCCACGGCGGTAAGAGCGAACCACGCGGTCACAAGGCCGCCTCCTACCAGGAAGGTGACCTGAAGCACGTCAGTCCAGGCCACGGAAGCCAGACCGCCGTAGATTGAATAGATACCCGCGATGATGAAAAGCATCAGTATTATTATCATCCTCATCGAAACCGTATATCCTCCCAGAGCCACGGAAACGCCCTGCAGTCCGAGAATCTGTTCGATTGCCAGTGCTCCCAGCCAGGCCACGGAAGTGAGATTCACAAAGACATACAGGAAGAGCCAGAGGATTGAGAACGCCAGTCCCACGCCGTCATTGTAACGCTCGCGGAGGAACTGCGGTATCGTGAATATCTTCCGTTTCAGCATTATCGGCAGGAGGAACTTGCCTATCACCACGAGGGTGACTGCCGCCATAAGCTCGTATGCGGCGGTGGCGATGCCGTCGGCATAGCTCGTCCCAGACATTCCGATGAACTGCTCCGCGGAGATGTTGGCCGCGATGAGGGATGCTCCCACGGCCCACCAGGTCAGGGTATTTCCCGCGAGGAAGTAATCCCCGGCACTCTTCTCCTGCCCTTTCTTCGTCCGGCCGAAGAACAGGCCGAGGCAGATGAGAAGCAACAGATATGCAATGACGATTACAAGGTCTACGACTCTGAATCCCGATGCTTCGATATAATCCAAAACATTCATGACTGCAAGTTTTATTTCACTACGTCAAAAACGAAAATGCATCGGCTCGTGTACTTCTCGCCGGGGCGGAGGACCACCGAAGGCCACTGCTCCTTGTTGGGACTGTCAGGATAGTGCTGGCTCTCGATGCAGATGGCTGTTCTGCGGTTGTAGGTGACACCCTTCTTTCCGGTGATTGTCCCGTTGAGGAAATTGCCGGTATATACCTGGACTCCGGGTTCGCTGGTGTATTCGGTCAGACGGATGCCGGTGCGGGGGCTCACGAGAACCACTGCGGGCTGTTCGATGTTCCCCTTGCTGTCAAGCACCCAGTTATGGTCATATCCGCCGGCAAGGGCGAGGGGTTCGAAAGATGTCTGCTCTATCCTCTCCCCGATTCTGGTGGGAGTGCGGAAATCGAGAGGCGTACCTTCGACAGATACGATTTCACCCGTGGGAATCAGACCCGCATCGGTAGGTGTGAAGCAGCTTGCATTGACCTGGAGGATATCATCCAGGACGTCGTAAGTCCCGGGTTCTCCGGAGAGGTTGAAGTAACTGTGGTTCGTCATATTGATGACGGTGGGGGCATCGGTGACGGCCTCATACTGTATGTCAATCATATTGTCGGCAGTAAGAGTGAAGGTCACAGTCGCGTTGACGGTACCGGGAAAACCGTTGTCACCGTCCTTTGACTCAAGGGCGATCTTCAGGTGTGTGGCATTGCTCTCAACCACGTCGAAAACGCGGTTGTCCCAACTGAGGGGACCGCCATGAAGACAGTTCTCGCCATCGTTTGCAGGCAGGTTGTATTCCTTGCCGTCAAGAGTGAACTTCGCCTTGCCGATACGGTTCGCATAGCGGCCGATAGTAGCACCGAAGTTGTTGTCGTTGTTCTCGGGGAAATATTCGCTGACGGAACCGAACCCGTGGACCACGTCGCGATACTTCCCATCCTTGTCAGGAACCATCACGGAAACGATTCTGCCACCGAAATTGGTGATGCAGACTTCCATTCCGGATTCATTGGTGAGCGTGTAGAGGGCCGTCGCCTTGCCGTTGTACTGACCTTCGAAAGCCTTGGGATCAAGCCCTGATTTGGTAAGGGCGGAAGGAGCGGTCGCGCAGGACACTGTCAGAACTGCCGCCGCAAGAAATGAGAATAGCTGTTTCATATAGAAGATTATTTGATTTCCAATACTATCACTGATGCTTTGGGCATTTTTATCTCAACGCCCTGAGATGTCTTTTTCATATCCTTGAACTCCTTGGGAGCAATCTTGGGAGCCACACCGAAGTCGTTGAAATCGTGTACGTCGGCAGTATTGAGGATAGTACCCGTAATCCTGGCCTTCTTGTCGGACTTGAATGCGTCCCAGTCGAGAAGCACCGTATGTTCCTCATCCTTTGAGGGGTTGACGATTGAAACGTGCATCACACCCTCCTTCCTTGAGGCGGAAACACTGAGGGACGGAACATCACCCTTGGAAGTCCACTGGATGGGATTGACTTCATATTCGGAAGGTATGAACTCCGCATCCTGATGAACCTTGTACATATTGAAGATATGATATGTCGGGGTGAGAACCATCTGGTTCCCTTTCGTGAGCACCATTGCCTGAAGCACGTTGACCACCTGGGCGATATTGGCCATCTTGATACGTCTGGTGTATTTATGGAAAATGTTAAAAGTGAGGGCGGCCACCATCGCATCCCTCATAGTGTTCTGCTGGAAGAGATGTCCGGGGTTCGTACCGGGTTCCACAGCCCACCAGGTCCCCCACTCATCCACGAAGAGATCCACGACTCCTTCAGGATCATAGCGGTCAATTATATCGATATGACGCTGCAGGCAGGGTTCGATGCCGCAGGCCTTTGACAGGACATTGTAATATCCGTAGTCATCGAAATCGGCAGCTGTGCCGTCGCCGCTTCTCTCCACTCCAGAATAGTAGTGGACGGCGATGGCAGACATCCTGCCGCCAATCATCTTCATACAGGTCTCTGTCCAGTCGTAGTCATAGTCACTGGCACCGGAAGCAATCTTCCACAGAGGGAATTTCGGATTATAACTGCGCGTATATGTGGTATATCTGCGGAACAGGTCGGAATAGTATTCGGGAGTCATATTGCCTCCGCAACCCCAGGCCTCGTTGCCGATGCCGAAATATTTCACGTTCCAGGGTTTCTCCCTTCCGTTGGCACGGCGCATATCCGCCACGGTGCTCTGACTGTCGGAAGTCATATATTCCACCCATTTGGCCATCTCTTCGGGAGTGCCGCTGCCCACGTTGCCGCTGACGTACGGCTCACATCCCAGCATCTCGCACAGGTTGAGAAACTCGTGCGTACCGAAACTGTTGTCCTCCATCGTGCCGCCCCAGTTGTTGTTGCTGATTTTGGTCCTCTTTTCCTGAGGGCCGATGCCGTCCATCCAGTGGTAGTCATCGGCAAAGCATCCGCCCGGCCATCTGAGGACAGGTATCTGAAGTTCCTTCAGAGCTTCGAAAACGTCCTTGCGATAACCGTTGATGTTGGGGATTTCAGAGTCGGGGCCAACCCAGAGGCCGCCGTAGATGCAGCTTCCGAGATGTTCGGAGAATTGTCCGTAAATCTCCTTGGGAATCATTGTCCCGTCGGCATTGTTTTCGTGCAGATGCACGGCAGTCTTGAGCTGCGCAGATGCAAGCAGGCTGGTTGCCAGTGCAATGGTTAGGATGAAGATCTTTTTCATATATAGGTCAATTTGATTCGATTATCAAAGATAATCAAAAAACCGAAAAAAGCCATTGAAGTCTGCAATCGTGCGGCAAAGATTGCAAAAGAGAAGCGGTAATATTGCATCATTTCAAAACAGATTCGTAAATTTGCCCGACAAATCGATTCCGAGTATGAAGAAGACAGTTTTGGCGCTGTTTGCGGTATTGACGGCCTGTATCGCGACGGCACAGGAAAATACAGATTATCCGGGAGCACTCCAGATTTCGGCCCTGAGAGACAAGGCGCTGTTGCAACGTATTGCAAGTTCTGAAAAACCATCTGCCGAAACACCTGAATACGAGGCGCTTATGCAGGAAATTGCAGACAAGTCGCTGACCGCTGTCAGACGCGACCACAATCTGCCTCTCAAGAAATTTGAGAAAAGTGCGTTTCTGGCATTCAATGCGAATGAGAATACGAAGTATATCGCGGACAGGCTGGCGGAAAAAGGGGTGGAAGTATTCCTGTTTCCGGAAGGCACGCCTGACGAAGTGTTCTATAATGTCCGCTACAAGTTGAACGATTACAACAAAATAGTCGTCTGTTACCACGCAGGGGATTCCCTGTGTGCAGATAAAACCCGGCGTGCCAAGACAAAGCCCGAGATGCTTCAGTTCAAGATGTACGCCTCCCTCGGTGTCCGTCACGGCAATATCGGGGTCTATTTCGGCGACCCCACCGATCTGGATGCGTTCGACAGGGATTTGCGGGACTTTGACGTGCTGATAGTGGGATATGAGGATACGGAGTACAACTGCAAGGCGGCGGCAAAGATAATATTGGGAGAAATAAAACCCGAAGGAGTCCTTCCGGTCGAAACCAAGCATTTCAGAAAAGGTACCTCGAAATAATATGGAAAACAAATATGCTTCAAGAGTGGCTCTTCTGCAATCCGCTATGGCGGAGAAGGGCATCGACGCTCTTATAATATCGAATACCGACCCCCACTCAAGCGAGTACCCGGCCGGCAGATGGTGTCAGGTCGAATGGGTGAGCGGCTTTACCGGAGAGGCGGCCGAAATTGTGATAACCGCGAATCATTCCGGATTGTGGACAGATACGAGATATTTCATTCAGGCAGGCATACAGCTTAAGGGAACGGGCATTGCACTGCACAAGACCAGAGTGCCGGACCAAGTCCTCATCCCCGAATATCTTGCGACGGCCTTGAAAGAAATCCCCTCCCACCCGGTGAGGATTGCATACGACGGACTGTGCCAGAGTGTGGAAAGGATAAAGGAACTCAGGGATGCACTGAGTGCCGCCTACGGAGCGGACGGATATCGTCTGGTCGATTTGCCGGACTTCCTTTCCGAGTTCTGGAAGGACCGTCCCGCAATTCCCGCCACTCCCGTAACATGGCCGGACCAGAAACTGTTCGGAGAGACTAGAGCCGAAAAACTGGAGTGGCTGAGAAAGGAAGTGGCTTCCAGAGGATGCCGGTATATGCTTGTTACGGCGCTGGATGAGATAGCCTGGCTGCTGAATGTCCGCGGGGAGGATATAGATTACAACCCCTACGTAATATCATATCTTGTGGTTTCAGACAATGGCTCCTGCTGGTTTGTCCGTGATGCGGACAACGTGCCCCGCGTACCGGAGGTCTCCGTAACCGGCTACGGGGCTCTTGGGACTGGCCTTGAATCAATGGCCGGAGAGGGAGGCTCGCTGCTTGTCGACCCTTCCACCCTCAACGGCAACGTCTACGACCTTCTTGAAAGGACCTTCACTTCCGGTCGGATTGTCTTCGGCACGTCTCCTATAATCGTAAGGAAGGCCGTCAGGAACCGCACGGAAATCACGAACCTCAGGAAAGCACACCTGATGGACGGTCTGGCGATGGAGAAATTCCTCCACTGGGTGGAGCTCAACGTCAAATCGCGCGAGCCGATCACGGAATGGGACGCCTCGGTCAAACTGACGGAATTGCGCTCTGAAACGGAAGGTTACCACGGCAACAGTTTCGAGAATATCTCCGCATACGGGGAGAATGCCGCTCTTCCGCACTATTCCACTCCCGTCTCCGGCTCAGCCGTCATTGAGAAGAGAGGGCTCTATCTCGTAGATTCCGGAGGACAGTATGATTTCGGAACCACCGACATTACGCGTACGGTACCGATGGGGAGATGCTCACGGAAGGAGAAGGAAGACTACACCCTCGTCCTGAAAGGGATGATAGACCTGGCTATGGCTGTCTTTCCGAAAGGGACCGCCGGGTGTCAAATAGATGCTCTCGCCCGGGAACCGCTATGGAAAAATCACAGAAGTTTCGGTCACGGCACGGGGCACGGCATAGGCCATTATCTCGGAGTTCACGAAGGTCCTCAGAGCATCCGGCAGAATTTCAACAGGCAGCCGCTTCTTCCTGGTATGGTGACATCCGACGAGCCGGGCCTTTACCGTGAGGGCAAATACGGCATCAGGCACGAAAATGTGCTCCTGTGCGTTGAGGACGGTGACAACGAGTTCGCATCGTGGCTCAAATTCGAGACGCTGACCCTGTGCCACATAGACACGAAGCCGGTGAGAACAAGACTCCTGACAGACGAGGAACTCTCCTGGCTCAACAGCTACAACAAGCGCGTATACAAGACTCTTTCCCCTTACCTTGACCCCGAAACCAGGCTGTGGCTTAAGAAAAAGTGTCGCAAATTGTCCCGCGGATGGTTTGAATGACGGATAAAACTGACAATCTGTCATACTTGCCCGAATGGCATAATCTTCGATATGATTGAGGCGTCGGCCCGGAAGGACCGGCGCTTTGATTTGTAACAAATTTAAAAAGGAGATAAAATTATGGGAAAAATTATCGGTATTGACCTCGGAACCACCAACTCTTGTGTGGCTGTAATGGAAGGCAATGAGCCTACGGTCATAATCAACAGCGAAGGAAAGCGCACAACCCCTTCGGTAGTGGCATTCGCGGAAGGCGGAGAGCGCAAAATCGGCGATCCCGCAAAACGTCAGGCAATCACCAACCCCTTGAAGACAATCTTCTCCATAAAGAGATTTATGGGAGAGACGTTCGACAGGGTTACCAAAGAGACTGATCGTGTTTCCTACAAAGTGGTTCGCGGCGACAACAACACCCCCAGGGTGGACATAGACGGCAAGCTTTATTCCCCTCAGGAAATCAGCGCAATGGTTCTTCAGAAGATGAAGAAGACTGCTGAAGATTACCTCGGACAGGAGGTCCGCGAGGCTGTAATCACAGTTCCCGCATACTTCAGCGATTCGCAGCGTCAGGCTACCAAGGAGGCGGGTGAAATTGCCGGCTTGAACGTGAAACGTATCATCAACGAGCCTACTGCGGCCGCTCTCGCATACGGTCTCGACAAAAAGAACAAGGATATGAAGGTTGCTGTCTTCGACCTCGGCGGCGGTACTTTCGATATCTCCATCCTCGAACTCGGTGACGGTGTGTTTGAAGTGAAGTCAACCAACGGTGACACTCACCTCGGCGGTGACGACTTCGACCACAAAATCATCGACTGGCTGGCCGACGAATTTGCAAAGGACAATGACGGAATGGATCTGCGCAAGGACCCTATGGCCCTCCAGCGTCTCAAGGAGGCTGCCGAGAAGGCAAAAATCGAGCTCTCCAACCAGACCTCAAGCGAAATCAATCTTCCTTATATCACTGCCGTGGGAGGCGTTCCCAGACACCTTGTAAAGACTCTGAGCCGCGCGAAGTTCGAAGCTCTCTGCGACGACCTGATTCAGGCTACCATCGAGCCTTGCCGCAAGGCCCTCAGCGATGCCGGATATCAGACATCAGACATTGACGAAGTTCTTCTTGTGGGTGGTTCAACACGTATTCCCGCAGTTCAGGCGATTGTCGAGAAATTCTTCGGAAAGGCGCCCAACAAGGGTGTCAACCCCGACGAAGTGGTGGCTGTCGGAGCATCCATCCAGGGCGGCGTACTGGCAGGTGACGTAAAGGACGTGCTTCTTCTCGACGTGACTCCTCTCAGCCTCGGTATCGAGACTCTGGGCGGTGTGATGACAAAACTCATAGATGCCAACACAACCATCCCTACCAGAAAGAGCGAGGTATTCTCGACTGCCGCTGACAACCAGCCTTCAGTTGAAATACACGTGCTTCAGGGAGAACGCTCGATGGCCCGCGACAACAAGACCATCGGCAATTTCCACCTTGACGGCATCACCCCCGCTCCGCGCGGCGTGCCCCAGATTGAAGTCACCTTCGACATCGACGCAAACGGCATACTCAACGTTTCCGCAAAGGACAAGGCGACCGGCAAGGAGCAGAAGATACGTATCGAAGCCTCTTCAGGACTCAGCGATGATGAAATCAAACGCATGAGGGACGAAGCCAAGGCAAACGAAGCCGCTGACAAGGCCGAGAAGGAGCGTATCGACAAAATCAACGGTGCTGACGCTATGATATTCCAGTCCGAAAAGAATCTGAAGGAATACGGGGACAAGATTCCCGCTGACAAGAAAGGCGCTATCGAGACAGCTCTTAATCAGCTCAAGGAGGCCCACAAGAGCCAGGACATCAACGCGATTGACAAGGCTATGGAAAGCCTGAACAATGCTTGGCACGCGGCATCCGAGGATATGGCGAAGGCTGCTCAGGCGGCTGGTGCCCAGGGTGCCAACCCAGGAGACGGATTCAATCCCGGAGCACAGCCCGGCAACAACGGCGGACAGGACGCCGGCGCCCCCGAAGATGTCGACTTCGAAGAGGTGAAGTAGGCTGAGACAGTCAATAATAAAATCAAATCCGTGCAGCCCAATAAACTGCACGGATTTGTCGTATTATGACGGTTGCCGATTGTTATCTGTTAAATTCGCCTCTCTTTTGCTATCTTTGCTGCACGAAGTTTACCCGAAAGATGAGAAAATTCCTTCAGTTAGCTCTATGTGTGGCCATACTCGCCGCCTCTTCCACGGAATATCAGACATTTGCAGCAGGCAAAGGCGACCCCAAGACAATAAAGCTGTTCCAGACCGTTTCCGATTCGGTCACCAGCTACCTGAAAATCTCGACGACCGTCGATTCCAAAACCAGAATAGAGAGAGCCGTCCCGTCGGGAGAGAAACTGAAATTGTATTTTGACAAAAATCTGAAGGATTATCCCTTAAGAAAGGAGGTTATCAGCTCAATACTCTCCATAATCGACGGACTGATGCCCTCTCCCTATACAAAATATGAAGGCAATGTCATCCTGTTTGCGGATGACGTCAACGTTGAACTGCTGGAAAGCCGTTTCTACTCCGGGAAGAAGTCCGACAACCTTGTCAGCGAACACCTGAAGAAAGTTGCGCAAGACAGGGAAAATCTCGTCCCCCTGATTACGAATGAGTCCAGACCATACACCATAACGGCCGGCCTCCAGAACAGGCATCTTGCGATATGGCAGAGCCACGGCAGGTTCTACGATCAGACCTCATTGATGTGGAAATGGCAGCGCAGCAGATTTTTCGAGACAGTGGAGGACCTCTTCACTCAAAGTTATGTGCTCCCCTACCTCGTCCCTATGCTGGAGAATGCCGGAGCAGTGGTATTACTCCCCAGAGAGAGGGATTTCCAGAAAAACGAAGCGATAGTGGACAATGATGCGGGAAACGGTTTCTACAGCGAAACCGGCCCCTGGGCAAATTCGGGAAAACCGGGATTTGCCTTGCCGACGACAGCATACATCACAACCGAGAACCCATTCAATATGGGCCTGGCCCGTATGTGCAGCACCTCCGAAACGGAGACCGCATCCGTAAGATGGACTCCGGATATCCCCGAAGCCGGAAGATACGGAGTATATGTGTCATACCAGACCGTGTCCAACAGCGCCCCAGATGCCAGATACACAGTTTTCCACAAAGGAGGTCGCACCACTTTCAAAATCAATCAGCAGATGGGCGGCGGGACCTGGATTTTTCTGGGATATTTCGATTTTGACAAAGGAGTGTCCCCCGACCAGTATGTCCTTCTGACCAACGAATCCGCACAACCTGGCACGATAGTCAGCGCGGACGCAATCAGATTCGGCGGCGGAATGGGAAACATCGCCCGACGTCCCGACAAACCGGCATACAGGGTTGAACCGGAAGTTTCAGGCGATCCCCGTTTCGCGGAAGGGGCGAGATACTATCTTCAATGGGCCGGATTCGTGGACTCCGTCTATACACATACCGAGGGTGAAAGCGACTATCGCGACGACATCTGGGCGAGATGCCATTGGGTGAACGCTCTCACCGGAGGCTCCTACGTCAACCCGTCCGCAGACGGATACAACATCCCTCTCGACCTGTGCCTTGGCCTCCACAGCGATGCGGGATTTTCTCAGACCGATTCCATCGTCGGGACTCTGGCCATCTATACACCCAAATCCGCTGACGACAGAAAAGAGTTCCTCAACGGAGAAAGCCGCATATCGAGCCGCGAATTCGCCGACATAGTACAGACCTCCGTCGTAAACGATATCCGGGCCCAATACGAACCGCTATGGAGCCGTCGCGAACTCTGGAGCCGCAACTATGCCGAATCCAGAGAGCCGGAGATTCCCTCCCTGCTGCTGGAGATGCTCTCGCATCAGAATCTGGCCGATATGCGTTACGGAATTGACCCCTCATTCCAATTCACCGTTTCACGGGCAATCTACAAGGGAATCCTGAAATTCCTCTCCTATCTGAATGGGTTCGACTCTGTCGTGCAGCCTCTGCCGATACGGAACATCTCTTCAGAACTTGAAAGGAAGAATGACAAACTTGTGGCAAAGCTTGAATGGAAACCCGCACTGGATTCCCTGGAGCAGGGAGCGGTGCCCGACAGCTACGTTCTTTACACCAGGATTGACGGCAAGGCTTTTGACGGGGGAATGATGACCAATGACTGTTCCGCCATAATACCTCTGGAACTCGGACATATCTACAGTTTCAGAGTGACGGCCGTCAATGCCGGCGGCGAAAGTTTCCCCAGCGAAACCATATCGGTGGGCGCCGTCTCCTCATCTGCACCGACAGCGCTGATTGTCAACAATTTCGACCGTGTTTCCGCACCTACGTCCTTTGCCTCCCCGGATTCGACAATCGGAGGATTTGCCGACAACCTGGACTCCGGAGTCCCTTATATGAGAAATGTCGCATACGTCGGGGCGCAACACGATTTCAGACGGAGTTCAATATGGCTCAATGATGACAATCCCGGGTTTGGGGCGTCCGACTCGAATTATGAGACGATGCTGGTTGCTGGCAATACGTTCGATTACCCTTTCGTACACGGCAAGGCATTGATGGCGGCAGGATACAGTTTCGTATCCCAAAGCAGGGAGGCTTTATGCGAAAATGAAATCCCCGCTTCAAAATACGAAATGCTCGATCTGATATGCGGAAAACAGAAGACGACGGTTGTCGGCAGGGAAGGTTCCAATCCCGCCAAATACACAGTCTTCACCCCGGAGATTCAGGAAAAAATAGCCAAATATGCAACCTCCGGTGGAAACATTCTGATATCAGGCTCCTACGTCGCTTCTGACAACGGCATCCAGTCCGCTGTCAAGTTCGCGTACAGAGTTCTTAAATATAAGACACTTACGGGAAATGCTTCCGCTACCGGCATTGCGAAAGGGACGCAGAATCCTCTCGGATTCAAATTCAGCGGAAAACTGAGTTTCAGGACAAGGCCCAATGAAAAGTGCTATTCCGTGGAATCGCCGGATGCTCTGACTCCCGTAGGAAAGAGCGCGCACGTCATACTCCGGTATGATGATTCCAACACGGCGGCAGGTATAGCATATAATGGTGTCGATTACAAGGCTGTTACATTCGGATTTCCGATAGAAGTTCTTGATGACGAAAGCCAGATTGTGGAGGTGATGAAGCAGGTAACCGGATTTTTCGGTAAAAAGTAGTCATACACGCGATTTTTTTTGTTTTAATAAAAATATGTCTATATTTGCAGTCCCAAATAAAACGGGAGCATAGCTCAGCTGGTTCAGAGCACCTGCCTTACAAGCAGGGGGTCATAGGTTCGAATCCTATTACTCCCACCGAAGAAACTCCGGAATGGACTAGATGTCAGTTCGGAGTTTTTTTATTGGGGAAAAGTTCAATACTATATGTTTTCATTTCTGATCAGCCTTGTCGCACTTATCGTCGGCTACATCTTCTATGGCCGTCTGGTAGAGAAGTGTTTCGTTCCCGATTCATCCAATCCCACCCCCGCCATAATCAAAAAAGATGGTGTGGACTATGTTCCGATGCCTGCCTGGAAGGTATTTATGATACAGTTCCTCAACATCGCAGGAACAGGGCCTGTCTTCGGAGCCATAATGGGGGCCAAATTCGGGCCAGCCTGTTACCTTTGGATTGTTCTGGGAAGTATTTTTGCGGGAGGTGTCCACGATTATCTGAGCGGGATGCTTTCCATCCGCCACAAAGGTGCGGTAGCTCCCGACATCGTAGGCCACTATCTGGGCCGGGGATCAAAGACAACGATGCTTGTCTTCTCAATGGTACTTCTTCTGCTTGTCGGAGTGGTGTTCGTTTACAGCCCCGCTCTTATTCTCGGGGACATCGCCGGTTTCATGGAGACGGAGAAACTTTCCATAATGAGTTGGGTGCTGATCATTTTCCTTTACTACATTTTTGCGACAATCCTCCCGATAGACAAACTGATCGGACGTCTTTACCCCATATTTGCATTCGCCCTGCTGTTTATGGCCGCAAGCCTGTGCGTCTGCCTTGTCATAAAATGGCCCTCAATCCCGGAATTCTGGGACGGGCTGCAGAACAGAGGCCCCTCTGTCGGGCTTGAGGGCCAGCCGATATATCCCTGCCTCTTCATAACCGTTGCGTGCGGAGCTATCAGCGGATTCCACTCCACCCAAAGTCCCTTGATGGCACGTTGCCTTCAGAATGAAAAACAAGGGCGTCCGGTATTCTACGGAGCAATGATAACGGAAGGCGTTGTCGCCCTTATCTGGGCAGCCGTTTCCTCATATTTCTTCTTTGACGGAGGAATGCAGGCTCTGGGTGCCGATTCCAGTCAGGCTCCGGAAGTCGTTTCATCGGTAGCAAAAGGATGGCTCGGTGTCGTCGGAGGTCTTCTGGCCATAATCGGTGTGGTGGTAGCCCCCATCACCAGCGGAGACACGGCCTTCCGCTGCGCCCGACTGATTATTGCAGATTTCATTCATCTTGACCAGAAAAGCAAGAGAAACAGGTTCATTATTGCCATCCCGCTGTTTGCCGCAGCCTCACTGCTTCTATGGTACAACATTGCTGACGAGCAGGGATTCAATACGATATGGCGATATTTCGGCCTTGCCAACCAGGCCCTGGCCGCTTTCGTATTATGGACGATGACCGCATTCCTGAGCAGGAAAAGCCCACGCAGGCTATATTATATGATAACACTCATCCCCGCCTGCTTCATGACTTCGGTTTGCGCGACATACATCTGTGTCGACAAATGGGGACTGAACCTCTCCAACGAACTGATACCGCGTGTCGGAATAGGAATTTTCATCACCTTCTTCATCCTCTACTATTTTGCAAGAAGTGGAGGTCGTCCGTCATATGCCCCGGAACAGAAGGAAAATCGCCGTTAACAGACCTCCGGTCGCAATTGCCGCCATATTGGCGACAAGATCCCATATATCAGTCATGCGGTAGTCTGTCAGAAAACTTTGGAGCAGCTCGATTGAGGTGGCGACCACTATGCCGGCAATAAGGGAAAATGAGAGAATCCGCCAGGGTTTCTTCCGGGAAAACGCCAACGTGCAGAATATGGGAAACGGCAGAAACATCCCGAAATGAGCGCACTTGTCAATCGGTATACCCCACAGAAATTTCGGCAGTTCCTCGTCAACCGATATACGGCCGAAACAAAGATAAATCACCGTCAGGAAATAGAGGACAAAAACAATGCAACTGAACTTTTTCATATCCGGCTCTTTCTATTGGAACGCTGAAGCCGGAAGAAATCGTATTCCGCCCTTATCTTGCCGATAACAGTCGTCACAACGTTGTATATCTCCCCTCCCTCACGGTAATCGGCCTTGCAGGCAAAATTCACGCGGTCCTGCTTCAACAACTTGCGGGCCTGCTCCTCCTTGTCAGCCCTTTCAGGATTGAACACGGCAATGGAGTTACCCCCGAACATCTTGACAATCTTCATACAGGGCACATCCGTCTCCCCGTCCCCGAAATATATCATATGGGAAAACGGTATCGGTTTGCTGTCATCCTCAAGGCTCGCGTTGACCTGGACATTATCCGCGATGTCCATTATTCCCTTGGAAATCTTGAACAGGAACTGGGTCTTTCCCGTATAATCCACTGCGACTGCCGGCCAAACCGCCTTCTTGTCCTCTCCGTACCAGAAAGAACAGGCGAAAATCTTCTTGAATTCACCGGCAATGGGAGTCCCCTCGATCAGTTCCGTCTGCCCGGAAGAGTTGATGTAGTGCTCAATCTCGACTCCGTGTTCCTTCCCATATCTGTTGATCAGGGAAAACCACTCCATAACACCCTCAAAAAGCGGAATGTGTTTTCCGAACGAGACGAAAGACTCTCTGGTCAGATCTATATTGTTCTTTCTGGCCTCATCAATCATCAGTTTCATATATGCAAGGATTCCGCTCACCTCCTGACCTCCGGGGGCCTTGTTGCTGGCCTCCCAAAACTCCGCCGGAGTCTTCCCGATAGCCTGAATGAATCCGAATTCCTGCATGTTGCCGGGAGACAAAGTCCCGTCAAAATCATAAATCAGCGCAATTGTAGGTTTGTCCTTAATCATAACTTCACCCCTTATTTCGGGATTTTGGCACAATAATCCGGTTTTTATCCCAAAACCGGCCTCGTCACACCTTTTATTTCCCTGCAAAGATACTCAATTCTATTTTTGTATATATAACCAATCTGCAATGGACTACAAAAACTTCCTGACCTACATCCAGGACGGCATCCGGAACAACTGGAACCGCGAGGCGATGACCGACATCGGAGGAGAGACAATCACATACGCCATCCTCGCCGAAAGAATCGAGAAGATACATATATTATTTGAGCGCGCAGGTATAAAACCTCAGGACAAAGTGTGCATCTACGCCAAGAATTGCGTCAACTGGGGTGTGGCTTTTCTCGGGGCCTCCACATATGAGGCGACGGCCGTCCCTCTTCTGAGCGACTTCACGCCGGAAAGTGCCTCCCATCTCACTGGTCACTCGGACAGCGTCGTCCTTTTCACGGACTCTGCACGATTCAGCAAGATGGACCTATCAAAAATGCCGAAACTCAAGATTGTTTTGGACATCAAGGACTTCAGTCCCCTTTTCAACACCCTCGGAGATGATTTCGCCAGTGCTGTCGAGAACATTGACGCCCTTTTTCTGGACAAGTTCTTCGCGTTCGGTCCGAAAGACATAAACTACCCCTGTGACAACTTTGACAAGATTGCCCTGATAAACTATACTTCCGGGACCTCAAGCGATCCCAAGGGGGTGATGCTTTCATATCGGAACGTCAGTTCCAATATGGAATTCGGTCATTGGGCCGTCCGCAACACACCTGAAGACTGCATTGTGTCGATGCTGCCTCTGGCCCATATGTACGGGATGATATGGGAATTCCTCTATCAGCTGCACGGGGGAAGCCATATATTCTTCCTTGGCAAGGTCCCGTCTCCAAAAGTACTGCTGAACTCGTTTGCAAGAGTCAAGCCTTATATGGTGATTACCGTTCCGCTGGTGATTGAGAAAATCTTCAAGAACTCGATATTTCCGGTTGTCAAGAAGCCGTATATGAAAGCGTTACTCAACATTCCCATCGTCGCGCATATCATCAAGAAACGGATAAGGGCCAAACTGATGGATGCATTCGGAGGGAACTTGCAGTATATGTTCATCGGCGGGGCAGCGATAACAAAGGAGGTGGAAGACTGGATGAAGGCTCTGAAGATGCCTTACAGCGTGGGATACGGAATGACCGAATGCGCCCCTCTGATAGGATACAGCGACTGGCGGACCTATAAAAAAGGTTCCTGCGGCAGAGTCGTGGACAGGCTGGAAATACGTGTGGATTCCGAGGATCCGGAGCATATCGTTGGAGAGCTTCAGGTTCGTGGAGACAATGTAATGGTGGGATATTTCAAGAACGAGGAGGCGACAAAAGCAAGCTTCACGGAGGACGGATGGATGAAAACCGGGGATCTCGGCCTGATTGATGAAAACGGGAACATCTACATCAAGGGACGTTCAAAGAATATGATTCTCTCGGCAAACGGACAGAACATCTATCCCGAGGAGATCGAAGACAAACTCAACAACCAGCCCTATATTGTGGAATCCGTCGTAGTTGAAAGGGACAAGAAAATCGTGGCCCTCGTATATCCCGACTATGACAGAGTCTCCCAGGAATCTCTTGATGACAATGCTCTTGCCCGGCTGATGGACAGCAACAGGATAAATCTCAACCTGCTGCTCCCGAAGTACAGCCAGATTGCAAGAATCGAACTGAGGAAGGAGGAATTCGAGAAAACCCCCAAACGTTCGATAAAGAGATTCAAATACAAATAGGAAGCTGTCAGACCGACGAATCTGCCATTTTGTCGCTTTGTCCGGGATGGTATCTTTTTTGATTTTCCCTCCCGCAGAATCTAAAAACGACAAAATATTATGGCAAAAGGAAAAATTGGTGTAACAACGGAGAACATTTTCCCTGTTATCAAGGAATTCTTATACTCTGACCACGATATCTTCATCCGTGAACTTGTGGCGAACGCCGTCGATGCCACCCAGAAACTGAAGGCGCTCAGTGGCACGGGCGAAGTCAGCGGAGAACTCGGAGACCTCACCATCCACGTCGACGTGGACAAGGACAAGAAGACAATAAAGATTACCGACTGCGGTATCGGAATGACCGAAGATGAGGTTGACAGATACATCAACCAGATTGCCTTCTCCTCCGCCGGCGAATTTCTGGACAAGTACAAGGACAAGGCGGGCAATATCATAGGTCACTTCGGACTGGGCTTCTACTCAGCTTTTATGGTATCAGAGAAGGTCACCATCGAAACCCTCTCATACAAGGAGGGTTCCGAAGCTGTCAAATGGAGCTGCAACGGAGACCCTGACTTCACAATGACGAAAAGCAAGAAGTCCACGCGAGGCACCGTCATCACCCTCCATCTTGACGGCGACAGCACCGAATTCGCCGAAGAGTCGAAGATTGGAGCCCTTCTCAACAAATACTGCAAATTCATGCCGGTTCCCATCGCAATGGGTATGCAGAAGGAGTGGAAAGACGGCAAATATGTGGACACCGACAAGGAGAACATAATCAACGACACTGAGCCGCTGTGGACGCGCAAACCCTCAGAGCTGAAGGACGAGAACTATCTGACCTTCTACAACAAATTGTACCCGATGCAGGAAGACCCCCTCTTCCATATCCATCTCAACGTGGATTATCCCTTCAACCTGACTGGAATCCTCTATTTCCCAAAAATCAAGAACCAGGTCGAAATCTCGCGCAACAAGATTCAGCTCTTCTGCAACCAGATGTTCGTGACCGACAGTGTGGAGAACATCGTGCCCGAGTTCCTGACACTTCTTCACGGAGTAATCGATTCCCCCGACATTCCGCTCAACGTCTCGCGCAGCTATCTTCAGGAAGATGCAAACGTCAAGAAAATCTCGACATACATCACGAAGAAGGTCGCCGACAGGCTTGAGGAAATTGCGAAGAACAATGCTTCCGAATTCGAGAGCAAGTGGGACAATCTGAAACTCTTCATCGAATACGGAATGATTACGGACGAGAAGTTCTGCGAGAAGGCGCTCAAGTTCGCCCTGCTCAAGAACACTGAAGGCAAATTCTTCAAGGTTGAAGATTACCGCAAGGCGATTGAGGAGAACCAGAAGGACAAGGACGGAAAGACCGTCTTCCTGTACTGCACCGATGCCACGGCACAATACAAATATGTGGAGGCGGCAAAATCCAAGGGTTATGACGTGCTTGTTTTCGACTGCCCTCTCGATGCCCATTACATAGGTCTGCTTGAGTCAAAGACAAAGGACAGTATCTTCAAGAGAGTGGATTCGGATGCGGCGGACAGGCTGATTGCCAAGGAAGAGGCGTCCAAATACGAAATCTCCGAGGAGGACTCCAAGAAAGTGACTTCAGTGTTTGAAGAGATTCTTCCCAAGGAGTACAAATACACCGTAACTGTCGAGAATCTCGGTCAGAGCGAGGCTCCGGTAGTCATCACGCAGAGTGAGTTTATGCGCCGATACCGCGATATGGCGGCCCTCGGAGGCGGGATGAATTTCTATGGGGAGATGCCTGAGTCCTACAACATCACCGTCAATGCGCAAAGTCCGATAATCGCAAAGATTGCGGGTGATGCCGGAATCGCTTCCGTAACTGCCGACAACAAACTTCTCAAACAGGTGGTGGATCTGGCCCTGCTCTCCAACAATATGCTGAAAGGCAAGGCCCTCGCCGACTTCATCAAACGAAGCGAAGAACTGCTGTAGCGCATTGGGTATATGCTGGCAGGCAACTTTGGCTCCCGAAGAGGGAGGGGACCCACCCGACAATACGGGGCGCTGCCCCGAAACCCCGCCGCTTCGGGCATCTATTCCGCAGGCTTACCCTGCCAGCCCTCCGCTAACGCCTGATGGCGTTTCGATTAAGCGCGGCCGCGAACAAAGAAAGCGGAATTACTGCGACAATGTTCCGAAAAATTCGGAGACATTGCCGCAGTTGTCTTTTGCGGTTATTGTCAATCTGTGCTTTCCGCGGGAGATTGAACCGCGGTCGAGAATGGTGAGAACGCCTCTGTAGAACTTGAAAAGATGCCACTGTCCGTCTATCTCCAGAGAGACTTCGGAGACTCCGCTGCAGTCATCCTTGATTGTATAATTGCCACCCCTTCCTGAACTTATCTGCGGAGCCTGCGTGTCCACGGCCATGCAATACCGCCCGGGTCCGACCTTCGACCCGGCCCAGGAGAGACGTCCGACAGGTGACACCGAGGCCAGAAAAGTCTTTGAAGCAAGACTGTCAGGCACGGAGGACTCTATCTCCAGAATCCCTCCCTTCATAAGCGCGGTACCGGGAGAAGAAATCTCCCACACATCGGAACAGGCCTCCTCAATTCTGTCGCGGGGAGTTATTTTCCTGAAAGAGAAAACGGCATTGTCGCAAAGAGCTCCCGACGGCAGGATATATGTCATTCCCTCTTCTCGGACAATATTCGGAGCATACCACACGAACTCCCTTCTGATCGCCGTGGTGTCCATTGTGGGGAGAGGTTCCTTCGAATCTTCCCTGCGTACCTTGAAAGTCAGGGAGGAACTGTTGCCGCAGATATCCTTCACCTCAATCCTCAACTGATGGATGTCATAATCTTCCAACAGAATGATTCCGCCATCCTCCACATCGGACTTGCACTGAAGCAAATTGCCCGGATCCATCCGGCTCTTGACCAGGTCAGGCCCTGAAACCCCCTGCTGGACAAGGCTCTTGATATAGGGCCCTTCGGTGTACGACACGTCTCCTACGGTAAAGTTGAAAATTGTGCGTCCGTCCAGAATGACCTTGTAGTTCTCTATGGCCAGTTTCCCCGTCGTTCCGTTCTGAGTGTCGTATGCATCTATGGCTACGTAACTCTTATGAGGGAGAGATACGACGGATTTGTACCTTTCAGGATTTCTTATCGACGATATCTGTTTTGCAGAAGGCACCGCGGTCGAATCCAGACCATAGAAGGCAACTCTTCTGAACACAGGGGACATATTGTCCTCCGGGGAATAATACCCCATAGCGATGTAGTTCAGCGGGAGATCTTTCTCTGTATCCCTGACTTCCATATGGAGATGAGGACCGGCGGATGCACCGGTATTCCCCACCCTGCCGAAGACTTCTCCCTGCTTCAAGGGAAATTCGTCCGGCTCAAGCAAAAAATTTACAATGAAACTCTTCTGCGAATACTGTTCCTCCTTCACCCTTGCCGCAATGTCACTCCTGAAAGAGAGCATATGCCCATAAACGGAATATGTACCGTCCGGATGATTGATATAGACGGCATTCCCATATCCGGTGGGAGATACGCTTATTCTGGAGACATATCCGCTTTTGATTGCGTGTATCGGGTCGCCTACTTTTCCTCCTACCCTCCAGTCAAGCCCCTGATGGAAATGATTGTGTCTCAATTCACCGTAATTGCCCGCAAATGACATCGGCAGGTCGATGGGCTTTATAGGTTTTTCCTGAGCAGGCAAGTCCTGACAGAGAAAAAGGGCGGCCATAACGGCAACGCCCCGGAGGATGTATCTTTTCATATTCAACTGAACATTTTTCTAATCCGTTCAAAGAAATTCCGGTCCTCCTTCTCAGGAGCGGGAGCAAATGATGGAGAATTTTTGAACTTCTCGAAGAGAGCCCTCTCCTCCTTGTCCAGTTTCTTTGGAATCCATACTTGGACATAGACCAAAAGGTCACCTGACGTATATCCGTTCACGTCCATTATACCCTTTCCACGGATTCTGAGTACCTTGCCAGGCTGTGTGCCCGGCTCTATCTTGATTTTCAACTTGCCGTCGACGGAAGGAATCTCCGCAGTGCATCCCTGTATGGCATCCGGTACAGATATATACAATGTGTAGATAAGGTCGTTGCCGTCACGCTGGAGCAAAGCATCCTCCTCCTCTTCAATCACCACCAGAAGATTTCCGTTGACGCCTCCGCTCTTTGCCGCATTGCCCTTGCCCTGTATGGTGAGCTGCATTCCTGACTGAACTCCTGCTGGAATCTTGAAAGTAATCTCCTCGGCCTGCTTCACAAGTCCGCTTCCGCTGCACTTTTTGCAGGGATTCGTTATTTTCTTCCCTTCTCCGCCGCAATAGGGACAGGGAGAGGAGGTCTGCATCTGGCCGAGAATCGTCTGGGTCACCTTGGTAACCATTCCCGTGCCGTGACAGTGGTCACAGGTTTTGATATCGGCTGAACTGACAGCGCCTTTCCCGTTGCAGTCGGGGCACTGGACAAGTTTGTTTATCTTAACTGTCTTCTCGACTCCGTGCGCTATCTCCGCAAGATTGAGCTTGACCTTTATGCGGATATCACTTCCTCTGGGTACGCGGCGCTGGGAGCGCCCGCCGCCGAATCCACCGAACCCGCTGAAGCCGCCGAATCCACCGAACCCGCCTCCGAAGATATCCCCGAACTGCGAGAATATGTCCTCCATTGAGAATCCGCCGGCATTGAATCCTCCCGCACCTCCCATACCTGCGTGGCCGAACTGGTCATAACGCGCCTTCTTCTGAGGGTCGGACAGGACATCATATGCCTCGGCGGCCTCCTTGAATTTCTCTTCGGCAACCTTGTCACCGGGATTCTTGTCCGGGTGGTACTGGATAGCCTTCTTGCGGTAGGCCTTCTTTATCTCGTCGGCACTGGCATTCTTGTCCACGCCAAGCACCTCGTAATAATCTCTTTTCTCTGCCATAACTGTTTTTCTATACGCCAACCACTACTTTGGCAAATCGGATTACGTTGCCCTTGAGGGTGTAGCCCTCCTGAGTGACATCGATGACCCTGTTCTTCTGAGCCTCGTCCTGCACGGGAATCTGTGCGACCGCCTCGTGAAGATCCGTATTGAACACTTCGCCCACGGCGTTGATTTTCTCGACGCCGCGTTGTGAAAGGAAACTTGACAACTTGTTCAGGATAAGCTCCGTACCTTCTATGGCGGCAGCTTCGGCCTTGGATTCCCTAAGGACCTGAAGGGCCCTCATACAATCATCCATCACAGGCAGGAACCCGGTAAGGATATCCTTCCCTGCACTGTCAATCAGTTCCAGCCTCTCCTTTGCCTTGTTTCGGCGGAAATTGTCGAATTCCGCCATCAGGCGGACATACTGGTCCTTCTGCTGCTCCAGTTCTGCCTGCAAGTCAGCCACTTTGGGTTTGGATTGTTTATTTTTTTTATTGTCGTTCATATGTCTCCGATTTTGATTTGAGTTCCGGTCGCAAAACTACTCAAAATATTTGCCACCCGCAAAATAATGGACATTTTGTCATATCCTTAGCAGTGTTGTCAGTGGGTGACGACAAAAAAATTTTTGGAAAGTCAAAAAAAGCAGAGTATCTTTGCAGGGATATAAGGAACGGCGCTATCGAATAAGGGTTCAGTTCGCGGCCCTCTCAAGGCTGAAATACGGGTTCGAATCCCGTTAGCGCTACACAAAACAAGGAGGCAGACCAAATGGTTTGCCTCCTTGTTCATTTGTTTGTATAGCGCCTCCACGTACAAAGGCATTGCTAGCCTTGCGAAACATCTTCTGAAAGATATCAATGCTGTACGAAACGCAATTATGTTTGATTACTCAAACGGAATCGCAGAGGGCTTCAATAACAAAATCAAGGCAATTAAGAGGGAAATGTACGGGCGTGCTGGAAAGGACCTACTGGAGAAAAAACATAAAGCCTCGGCACGAGCCCAGGTGTAACGAATTTGACGAAGAACCTGAAAACATATAAGTCTTGTCGGCTCTATTTGTCATCCTTCCGCAGTTTCTCCTTGTATTTCTTGTCATAGGCTTCACCTCTCGGAACAAGGTACTTGAAGAAAACGCAATCATCAATAATCTGTATGTGGAAGATGAAGAACGCACGGAGACTTCCTATGCGGATACGGTAAACGTTGTCATAGCCGACAAGCTTCTTGCAGTCGGTGATCTCATCCAGGCATGAAGCATTCTTGACCTCAAGGATGGTGTTCCTGACAGAATTCAGGGTCTCGCCGGACAACTTGCGGACTGATTTCTCAAAATCCTTCGAGTACTTCGTTTTCATAGTCCCAGCCAGTTCTCAAAGTCCTTGGCCTCTTCTTCGGAAAGTTCAACGTCTCCGTCTGGACGGACATTGCACAGATACTGGTAGGTCGCCGCCTCGTTCATATCTTCCACTTCTTTCTCGAGGAGTGCTTCGATGTAGCTCTTGAGGTTCGTGCCGGATGCGGCAGCCTTGATGGAAAGGAAGCGGTATACATCTTCACGGATGTCTATGTTCTTTCTTTTTGTCTGAACTGCTGCAGTATTCATAATGCGTAACTTTTTGTATTATGTGCAAATATATATAAGATATTTGAAAAATACAATATATCACTTTCAATTTGTATTTAGATATTCGGGATATACTATATACATTATACAAAGTTATTATGAAGCTGGTTTGAAATGGCTCACAAAAATTATTATAGTTTATTTTCGATGAAAATTATCGGAAAATACGCGGAAAAGAAGCATAAGTATTGAAGTTAATCATTTCAAAACAGCCTCAAAACGTATGGGAAATCAGATGCCACGTTTGCCATATTCGGAAATGCTTGTGACATCAAAGGTGGTGAGATTTGTGCGATTGACCAATGATAATGAAGACGAAGCCGTCGAGCCATTCTTCCTTCGCTAATCCTCAAAGTAATCTCTGATTTCGTTGTAGTCAATGTCTGCGTGCTCGCCATCAAGACCATCATAGTAGTCAGAATAGTCGTAGTAATCCTCTCCGTTCAATTTGTCAATCATCTTGTTTTCCTCGCTCTGTACAGGCGTAATGGAACGTTTTGTGGCAGTTCCTGTATTTTCGATAGGACGGTGTTGGTAAATGTCTTCCGTTCTGTACGGTGGAGGTGCCGGCCTACTTTTGCTGTCTCTGTCCCGGCACTCACTGATACCGATGCAACAAAGGAAAAATAAGACAATCCATAGCGGAATGCCGACAAGTCCTATGCCCTTCAGCCAATCGACTAAGGTTTCCTTTTCCTGTTGCTCTCCTTGTGCCGGCTTTTTCATCAATTATAAGATTTTGCGCCACTGATTTATGAGCCGCTCAAGATTCCATCCGGCGCAAATGCTCATCGGACTTGTGCTTGCACAGTGACATATCCTCTTTCCTGTGACGGAAGGATTCCGGCGGAGGTATTTCATGAAGGACTTCTCTGCCTTTCCTCCGTTTGTGGCAATGACTTCAATGGATGGGTTGGCTGCAAGTAGCCCGGCAATGTCATTGAATTCTTCGTTCCTTATATTCGCATCCAAACTCCCCTCCCTTTCGGCAGCGTGAAGAACATCCCATAATGCGATGCCGTGACGTTTCAAGTACTCGACCTTCTCAGAATACAGCACCGGGACTTTATCGCCGAGTACGCCGCTCATTACGTTCCAGAACATATTTCTGGGATTGCCATAGTATTCCTGCTTCCTCAATGACTCGCCCCCAGGCAAAGAACCGAGAATGAGAACCTTGGGGTTGGTGCCGATGAGGGGACGTAGTCCTTCCTTATAATCCATATTGCTTGTACATTTCATTAATGACACTGTCTTCTGCGCCGGACAATTTGCTGCCCTTATAAACTTCATAATCTTGCTTGAACTCCCGTTTATCTCACGGGAGAATCACTGATCCATTATTATGGTACTTGGATGTCTTGATATAATCCAGTACATGGTCCAATGCATTCTTTCTTCTAGATGGTTGAGCTAAAGGTCTTGAATCAAGTTCTGCGAAAACTTTGTTTCGAATTTCGGTTATTGTCATAATTGTAATGTGATTATCTGTTGGTTACTGTGTGTGGATTGTCATTTTCATTCACGTCGAACAACTGCGGATAACTCTTTACCCTGGCGGAGATCTGACTGGCCGGAACAGACTGGCCATCTTTGCGAGAATAGAGCTCCTGCGCGTTGATCTGCTTCGCAATTTCTGTAAATGTGAGAGGATGCCCACTTTGGCGGATTACATCTTGAATTGCTTCGTGCAGTTTCATCGTGCTCTTGGGGATGATAGGCTTCTCGATGTCATCGTCCGGGTTCTCCTCGCCCCAGCCTGCGTTCAGCAAATCTACAAGCGCACATCCTGCCTTTGCCTTGTCAATGCGCAGCTTCTCCAGATACTTCTTTGATTGCTCACGTTCGTCGGAAGATAGGTCATCATATTTGCGCTCGAACTCGTCACGTGCCTTGTCTTCATCCCTCACTGCGTAGAAGAAATCTGTCGCAGCTTCAAGCAACATATTGTAATCGTGATCAGGACTGAGAACGGGCAATTCCCCCTTCGTACAATAATCAATGTTCAGGTCGAAGTCTGTGCTGAAACGGACGGCAGAGAACAAAGACAGATACTCTTTGCCGTTAAGCAGGGCGTACAACTGTGTCGGCGTGATGTTCTTTTCTTGCGCATACGCATTCAGGTTGCCGTATTTCTGTTTGATAATTTCCTTGATGGAGGCTGCTACTTGTTCGGGTGTATGCATGTTTGCTCTAAATTTTCTGCAAATATGCAACAAAAATTCGATAATACAAATAGAAACATTATATTTATTATATCCTTTCGCTCAATAAATCCAAAATTAGATATAAGTTTTATTATTTCTCGTTCAACTTCTCCCGCACCGGAAATCCTCCCTCTTCGGCTTCCTTGAATAGTTCCTGTGCCGTCTCCAAATCCTTATCAACTCCACGCCCGAAATAATAACATCTGCCAAGATTAT
>JAGHTO010000046.1 GCA_018065305.1 Candidatus Cacconaster scatequi
CGTTGCCCTTAAACACCTTTTCGTCCAGATAATCCGCAAGGCTCAGGCCATTTCCCTTCACCATATATGCGGCAAGCAGTGCCATTCCCCAGGCTCCCCCCTCTCCTGCCGTTTCCATCACGGAAATGGGTGAGTTCAAGGCCGCGGCGAGAATGCGCTGGCCGGCGGTGGTGGATTTGAAAAGGCCTCCGTGACCGAGAATCCTGTCAACCTTTACATTCTCCTTGCCGAAAAGCACCTCGTTGCCTACCTTGAGGACGGCAATTGATGCATGCAGCTGGGAGCGCATCAGATTGGAGAGGCTGAAACGGCTCTGGGCATCGTGGATAAGCACGGGCTTGCCCTCCATCAGACCTATCACAGGCTCACCGGACACGAAATTGTACGACAGTACGCCTCCACAGTCGGGATCCCCGTCAAGGGCTGTTCCGAAAAGCTTGACGTAAAGCTCTCCCATATCGGGAGTCCTGCCCATAAGAATTTCGAATTCCCTGAATATGTTCACCCAGGCGTTTATCTCGGAGGTGCAGTTGTTGCAATGAACCATAGCCACCGGACTTCCGTCAGGAGTGGTCACCATATCTATTACCTCATAAGGCTTTGAGAGCGCCTTCTCGAGCACTATCATCGAAAATGAAGATGTTCCGGCGGATACGTTGCCCGTACGCTGACGCACTGAATTCGTCGCCACCATACCCGTGCCTGCATCGCCCTCAGGAGGGCAGAAAGGAATGCCGGCCTTCAGATGGCCCGACGGGTCGATGAGTTTCGCGCCGGCCTCCGTGAGGCGGCCTGCATCCTCCCCAGCCATGAGAACCTTGGGGAAAATGTCCCGGAGCTTCCAGGAATAGCCGCGTGGAGCCACGAGGGCGTTGAATTTATCCACCATCGCGGCATCATAGTCTCCTGTCCTGGAATCCACGGGTATCATTCCTGATGCGTCACCCACTCCCAACACCTTCTCACCGGTGAGGACCCAATGCACGTAACCCGCCAGAGTTGTCTGGAACGATATGTCCTTCACATGGGCTTCACCGTCCAGTATGCACTGGTACAGATGAGAAATGCTCCAGCGAAGGGGCACGTTGAAGTTGAAGAGAGCGGAAAGTTCAGCTGCGGCCTTTCCGGTATTTGTATTTCTCCAGGTAAGGAAAGGCGCGAGCAGTTTTCCGGAGCCGTCAAAGGCCATATAGCCGTGCATCATAGCGCTTATGCCTATGGCAGCAAGTGATTCCAGCTCTACGCCATAACGGCTCTGAACATCCTTCCTGAGGTCGGCATAACAGTCCTGAAGGCCCTTCCATACATCGTCAAGGCCATAAGTCCAAAGACCGTTTTCCAGTCTATTCTCCCAAATGTGGCTTCCCTGCGCAACGGGATTGTTGTCTCCGTCTATGAGGACAGCCTTGATACGGGTCGAGCCGAACTCTATTCCGAGTACGGCCCTTCCCTGTTCAATATAAGTCTTTGTATCCATATTACATTGAAACAGCGCGGTTCAACATATAATATACCTCATTGGTCCTCATCTCCTGTTTGATGCCGGAGACGGTGGTGTTTTCATCGATATGCAGCATCTCGATTCCGGCAATCTCCGCATAGTCCTCCCAGTATTCGGGAGTTATGTCGTAAGAGAAGCAGGAGTGGTGGGTTCCGCCTGCAAGTATCCAGGCTTCCGTTCCCACTTCGAAATTCGGTTTGGGTATCCAAAGCGCGTTGGCAACCGGCAGTTTGGGCAGCGGTTTCGGTTTGATGCACTCCACATCGTTGACAATCAGGCGGAATCTGTTGCCGAGGTCAATGATTGTGGCGGTCACACCGTTGCCGGTCTTTGAATTGAACACCAGCCTTGCGGTCTGTGACTTGCGTATGCCTATGCCAAGGAAATGGACCTCCAGACGAGGCTTGTCCGCCGCAATCAGAGGACATATCTCAAGCATATGGCTCTGCAGAATCGCGCTGCGCGCTCCGTCGAAGTTCAGAGTGTAGTCTTCCAGGAATGAGCAGCCGGTAGGCAGGCCCTGAGTCATATACCAGACAGTCCTGTAAAGTGCAGCCGATTTCCAGTCACCTTCGGCTCCGAAACCATAACCTTCGGCCATCAGGCGCTGTGAGGCAAGACCGGGAATCTGGTCGAAGCCAAGGAAATCGGGAGCGTTGACGTCAGCTCCTCCCAGGTCATCGAAATTGGTGGTGAAGCCTTTCGCTCCTTCATCCTTGAGGACCCTGCGAATCGCAATCTCTGCCTTGGCGGCATTCCTGACGCGAAGCCAGTATTCCTCCTCCCCCTCTTCACCAATCACAATGTCATAGCTCTTTTTGTATTCTTCCACAAGGGCCTCAGCCTCGGCGTCGGTCACCATGCGGAAATAATCCATCAGTGAAGAAACAGGATAATAATCAACGTGATATCCAAGACGGACCTCTGCCTCCACCTTGTCTCCGTCAGTAACGGCCACATTGTTCATCTGGTCGCCGAAGCGGAGTATTCTCATATCCTTGGCATCAGCCCAGGCCGCTGCAACACGTGCCCATACGGCAATGGCTTTCTGAGGCTTCTCGTCTTTCCAATAACCGCTGACAACCTTGCGCGGCTTGCGGAGGTGGGCGCAGATATGACCGAACTCCCGGTCTCCGTGGGCGCTCTGGTTCAGGTTCATGAAGTCCATATCCATAGTGTCCCAGGGAATCTCCGCATTGTACTGGGTGTGGAAGTGAAGCATAGGCTTCTGAAGCGCCTGAAGGCCCTTTATCCACATCTTGGCGGGAGAGAAGGTGTGCATCCAAGTAATGACACCGACGCACTTCTCATCGTTGTTGGCGGCCTTCATTATGGATTCCACCTCCTTCGATGAGTTCGCAGTGCCTTTATACACAACTTTTATGGGGATGATACCGCCTTCATTAAGGCCATCCACCATCTCCCTGGAGTGTCCGTCAACAATCTTGACCGTTTCGCCGCCATACAGCAGCTGGGCTCCGGTCACCCACCAAAGTTCAATGTTTTCAAATGTTTTGCTCATATCGTTATTGTTTCTTATTTTGTCCATAATATGCATTGGGGCCGTGCTTGCGGCTGTAATGCTTTTCTATCAACAATTTGTTCATCGATGGACTATGGTTCACGATGTCAAGAGTCGAAAGGTTGAGTGACATCGAAACGAAACCCATCTTGGCAACCTGCTCCAGGACAACGGCATTGTGAACGGCATTGTCTGCATCGGCACCCCAGGTGAAAGGACCGTGGTTCCTCACGAGAACCGCAGGAGTGTCCATAGGGTTCAATTTCTTGAAGCGTTCGACTATCACATTGCCTGTTTCCTTCTCATATTCTCCGAAAACCTCTGACTTCCTCATGCTGCGTGTGCAGGGAATGTCCTCATAGAAATAGTCAGAATGAGTCGTCCCTATGTTGGGAATGTCCAGACCGGCCTGCGCCCACGCCGTTGCGTAGGTGGAATGGGTATGCACCACTCCCCCGATTTCGGGGAAGACCCTGTAGAGGACCAGATGCGTGGGGGTGTCGGAAGATGGTTTCAACTTCCCTTCCACCACCCTGCCGTCAAGATCAACCACAACCATATCTTCCGGCTTCATATTCTCATAACTGACGCCGGAAGGCTTGATGACAACCAAGCCGGACTCACGGTCGATGCCCGAGACGTTGCCCCATGTGAATATAACAAGACCATGCTGCACCAGTTCGAGATTGGCGCGACACACATCCTTTTTCAGTTTTTCCAACATATTACCAAAGATTTAAATACGAAATGCAACTGCAGCAACCGCCCCATCATTGTTTCCGTTCTTCAAATTTAGTGATTTATTTCCTTACCCCAATACCCAACATGACCGAAAAACGGAATTATCCGCAAGGAATATACGATACCTGCGGGCGCTGGATAAGAACGGCGTTATCTTGTCTCAAAAGCATAGACCTCTCCGGGAGCGAAGGTGTGGCGGAATGGTTCCAGAGAGTCTCCTTCGGCCGGTTCTATGTCAAGTGTCACCTGACTGTCCGAATAGTTGGTGAAGAGATAGAGCTTCCGTCCCTCAGCCTCTATCTGCCATGCTCCGCACAGGACGGACGGCATAGTCATCTCGTGTTCCCCGTTGAAAGTCCATACGGCGGTACAAAGAGGATTCTCGCCAATCAGTTTCGGGCTCTTTATCATCTCGCCCCGATAGAAAAACTCGCGGCAGAGATAGCGGTTGCGTACTGCGTCCTTCAGGTAGGCCATAAAAGGCCTGTCCTGCAGGATGCCTGTGCTCATCCACCCAAGCTGTTCACCGAAGACGAGAGACTGGGCCAGTTTCATTCTGTTGGCAAGAGGCGAGTCGTTCAGTGTGTAACTGCGGCCGAAAAGCTGAATCATACCGCCATATACAGCAGCAAAGGCAGGTACCTGATTCTCATGCTGGAACTGCCAGGTGAGGTAGCCGTCCATCTGGTTCACATAGCCGTCGGCATTGCTTTCGGTTGTCAGTATGGCTTCCGGATTCATCCTTGCCCTGATGTCGGCCAGCAGCTCACGGTAGGCGGGTGTCCACCAGTCTCCTCCGCCAGTGGGATGCCCGTGGGTGGCATCGAAACAGAGCCTGGGAGGAGCGGCTGCTATCTGATCCATGTAGACACCATTCACCTGTTCCTCCTCCGTCAGTTTCAGAACGACCTCAGCCATCTTGTCACGCCATACCTTTGTAGCAGGGCACATTACACCCAGCACCACATCGCTTCCGTCAATCTCCTTGCTGCCATAACTTTCCGTGTTCGGCTCACCGTCTTTCTGCTTGGAAACGGCGGGGAGCGCCTGAGCCGTAAAAAGGGAATCAGACATAATATGGTCGCGCGTATCCCACAGACGGCCGTTGATATAGGGCATGACATAGATGTGTTTCTCTTTCAATTCCTTTGTCCTTTCCCGGAAGCCATCTTTGGTGGGCATATAGTGGGGATAGTCGTTGTCGAACGGAATCTGATGCCAATTATACCAGTGCAGGCCTACGGGCACGCCCATTTCCTGTTGGAATTCCTCTATCTTCCTGTCGAAACCGTTACCGCTCAACCAGATACATAGTTCCTTCATCCACATCGGCGTATCTTTCCTGCCCTGGGCACCCAGCAGTTCTCCCGGATACCAGGCCGATTCGTTCTTCATCCACTCCTTGTACATCATGGCTGCATCGAACCAGTCACCACGGAAGGTAGCCAGGACGATTTCGCACGGAGCAAATTCCCGGTTGTCGGTACCGGGATAGGTCATACCGAGTCGTGTAATGCCGTTGGGCTCAGCCTCGAAATAGAGCTCCTTGTGTGTTGCATTCCTGTCGTGAGCACCGATATATAGTCCCCTACCCTGTTTGTCCCAGAAGGCGAACCAAGGCATGGAGGCACCGAAACCGGCCGGATATTGCATATACACGGCATCGTGTCCCTCCTCGGACGTACCTGCAATGCCAGAAGCGTAGGGATAGAAGAAATGACTCTCCGCGGTCAGCTTTTCTATTTCCAAGGGGAGCAGGGTGGCCGATTCCAGTGTGTATGTCTCCGGCAGGTGGCAGTCTTCCCAAGTGAATCGCAGGGCATCCTTCTCATACCAATGGTCGCAACGTGTATCCGGCAACTGGATTTTCAAGCTCACGGAAAGAGCGTCGGCATCCTTTATCTCCTTTGGTTTGGAAAAGGTCAGCATATAGGACAGACCGTGTTTCTTAACCTTCAACTCTGCCCATCCCCTGTTCGAGACAAGTGTGTCTGCCCGGTCGCTATGACTGTCCCTGACGACAATCCTGAATAAGCTTGCATCCGTAAAATGCCATTGATAAAGTGATTTCAACGATGCCGACCGATTCGGCTGTATGTTTATTTCCATACTTAATCCGTTGGTCGTCAATTTGATGTCCTGGTTGTTTCCAGCCTTTGCCATACAGGCAAAGAATGTCATAAAAATCAGAATCAGAGTTCTTTTTATCCGGTTCATACGCTAGTCCTGAAATTTAACTTTGCAAACGGAAAGCAGGTAATTCGCATTTTTGTGTGCCTTGCCCTGGAAGAACAGATATACCTGTCCGTCCTCGTCCTGGAACACTCCCGGGTGACCGCTTTCACCTTGATTCCAGGTCCCTTCTTCTCCTGCATGAAAAAGGAGTCCGTCAGGGGCGATACGGGTGTAATTGTATCCGTCAGTGGATGTGGCGAGACCTATCTGTTGGAACTCATGATTGTAAGCTCCTGCATAGAACAAATAGTAGACTCCCTTGTGTTTGATGACAGTCGGGGCTTCGATGCAACTCATTTCCCACGGGAAGTCAGGTTTCATCAGCGGTGCTTCCTTTGACAACAGGGTCCATTTGTCGGGGCCGTAATCGCTGTGATATGGAGCCTCGGCCATACCCAGCATCTGCACTTCACCGGTGGTTTCCCGTGTTGCGAACAGGAGAATCAGCTTGTTGCCCACCCTGTACACCTCGGCATCGATGGAACGGTCTATGGACCATTTCGAGTTCATATACAATATCGGCTCGTCATAGACATTGTAGAAATTGATTCCGTCCTTGCTGACAGCATGCCAGATGTTGCTGTTGCCGGATGGCGAGCCTTTCCACTTGCGTTGATAGAACAGATGTATCTTGCCTCCGAAGCGTTTGACACAAGGTGCGACCGCACCCCAGATGCGTTCACCTGACGTATCATATAGTTTCAGGTCATCTACCTTTGACCAGTGGATAAGGTCGGTGCTCTCAGCTATCCCTGAGTGCCAACCGGTATCCGCGGTACCAGCCGGCATCTTGTCCTCTTCATATGAGGTTACGGAATAATACATCAGGTACCGATTGCCCAGGCGTATGACTGTAGGATCCTTGGCGAATGGTATGCTCGTGCGTGTGGAGTCACCATAACGCATTTCCGTAGGCTCAAGTATGACTTTCCTTACCTTTGCGCCATTGGCCGCGAACATGTCAGTCGCCATCAATGCGGCTATTACAGCCATTGTGATAAAAATCTTCTTCATATTTCAATCCTCCTTATTTAATTACATTCATCAAAACTATTACTGATAGCAGAAGAAAAGTACGCATTCTACTATATTCATTGCAAAGATAGTCACATTTATTAAAATGCGCGGATGACGTGACCCCAATAACGATGTATGTTTTGGCATCAATCAGAAAACGAGTATCTTTGTTGTTTAAAAACCTAGTGTAATGAGAAAAACTATCTTGGTATTGATGGCAGTATCTGCCATTACATTTGTCGGCTGTGAGAAAGAAGAACCGGTAACAAACACGATTGAAGGCCCAAAAATAACTGAACTGCGCTCCTACACAGAGAAGTCGCCTAATCCGATTAATGCGGGCAACTACAAGCTGGACAAATCCAAGGAAACTCTGGAGTCCCTCACCCACGTATCGAAGAACCGTCTGTTTTATATGGATTATCTGGCGGATTT
>JAGHTO010000037.1 GCA_018065305.1 Candidatus Cacconaster scatequi
CGTGGTGCAAATATAGTGATTCTTTCTGAATTGCAAGTGAAAATCGTGGATAATCACGCACAAAAACCGACCAAGAACATCCATAAACAGTTCAGAGGTCCGAACCTGCCGACAGGTGGGGACAGAACTCACTTTGTGCAGCAGAGCGTAACAGCCGCAGGATGCAGACGGCCCGGTTCGCGAAGCGAATTGCGAGGACTGTCTGAGCGAACTTCAGACGCGAAGCGGATGAAGACGCGAGTTCCGCAGCAAAGGGCCGTCAAGGACGGAGGTCGCGCTGCGGAACGCGTGAGTTATGGACTCACCTGTCGACGGTGCATTGGAAATCTTGCAAGAGTGATTTGGCCCGAATCTCTCTGATTTCAAGAATTTTTGACAATAAAAAGAGTAAATCCAAGACATTCACTCTGAATAAAAAAGAATTTAGTGTTAATCATTTCAAAAACAGATTCAAAACATTACCTTTGCTGACAATGAACATCTTCATCGGCGATTTGTCAACATTTCCCGTCGTTGAAGTATCAAAATGGAGATTATGGAGGCGAGAGAATTTTACAGACTGGAAGAAGATTGCGATTTCAGATTCCGCAGATTGGGACAGTGCTTTCATCTGTGCACTGGCGAAAACAGCCCGATTTTGTTCCACAACGAAAATGAATTCAAAGCCGCAATGAATATCGTGGCATTTCTGTCGTTGCTGTTTCCCGATATCACGGTCATTACTTTCGAAATAATGAGCAACCATCTTCATTTCCTAGTCACAGGAGAGAAAGAGGACATTATGTGGTGGTTCAACGCAATTGTAAAGAAGTTGAAGACACATCCTGAGTTGTCAGAATCAAAACATTTATTGGACTCCCTCGAAGTCAAACTGATAGATGTCAATGACCTTGAGAATATGAGAAACGTCATAGCATATATCAACAGAAACGGGTTTGTCGCCAATGTGAATGAAACACCGTTCTCTTATCCGTGGGGTGCCAACAGATATTTTTTCAACGCAGAAGCCAAACGGAGGTATATGTCTTGTCGAACGAAAGTTTCTTTTGCGGAACGGAGGGAGATGCTCCACAGCAACAAGGCTGATTATCTGAAGGATATCTATTCCCTTGACGACTACATCTGTCCGGCTTGTTTTTGTGGAGTGCAGATCGGAGAGAGTTTGTTCAGAAATGCAAGGCACTATTTCTCGAAGATTTCAAAAGGAATTGAAAGTTATTCGGAAATTGCCAAAAGCATAGGCGAAACCCTATTCTACAACGATGACGAGCTATATTCGCTGGTAGTATCCGTATGCCAAAAGAACTATGGAATCAAATCTCCAAGAATGATAAGTGCAGAAGCAAAAATCGAATTGGCAAAGAAACTCCATTACGACTACAACTCCGGCAACAAGCAGATAAGCCGAATGCTCGGAATGAATATCAATGCGGTGGATTCACTCTTCCCTCCGCCTAATACTATTTGCCACAAAAGCCTCCAATAAGTCAAAGCCAGAGAATAAACGCCGTTTTCTCTCTGATTTCTTGAAAAATTCAGCGAAAAAAGAGATAATCAGGGCTTTTCCCTCTGAAAAAGTTCAGTTGTGTGAGTTATGAACTCCCCCACCGGCGGATGGGTCACACAGACATCCCGAATCAGCAAAGTCCTCGGCGGTTGATGGCGAGAACAAAAAAATTCATAATTTTGCGGCGCAATAAGATGAACAATTCCAACAGATACAGTTTCGAAACCCAGAGCATCGGGTTGAATTCCGTTGTCAACGCCCGGGAGCTTGGAGGTTACAGGTTGCCGGACGGGTCCGTAATCAAACGCGGCAAACTGCTGCGCGGCGGAGCCTTGAACCGGTTGACACCGGAAGACCTGAACCTTCTCACGGACAGGTATCACCTGGCACGAATCTTCGACTTCCGTACCAGTTTCGAAGTCAAACGTACGCCGGATATGGAGATTCCCGGGGCGAGCCGTATCTGGCTGCCGGCCTTCGACGAAGACAGTATGCAGATGGAAAAACTTTCCCTGCCGTCCGAAGCCTACCGCGACCTGGTCAGCTGGCTGACCGTCCACGCCTCCGAAAAGAAGGTGCAGGAGGTTGCCAGGGATATGTACACGGTTATGATAACCACAGAGTTCACGCAGGTCCAGTATGCCGGTTTCTTCCTGAACATATTGGATTGTGAGGACGGTGCCGTCTACTGGCACTGCTCACAGGGGAAAGACCGCACCGGTCTCGGCGCGGCCCTTATGCTCGCGGCTCTTGGAGCGGACCGAAAGCTCATAATGGAGGATTATGAAATCTCCAACGAGGTGTACCGTCAGGAGGTCGAAGAGATTTACGGGCGCCTTGCCACCAAAGAGGAGAAGGAGGCGGCCCTCACCTTCATCGGCGTGAACTCGAAATATTTCGCCGCCGCACTCGACACGGTCGAGGAGCAGTACGGCTCCCTGCTGGAGTTCCTCAAAGGCCCCATCTGCCTCTCCGACGAAGACATCCGCTCCCTCAGAGAAAGATTTCTGGAATAAGGCCTCTTACGAGCGCCCCGTGCGGGCAAACGCCCGCAGTCCGAAAACAGTGACCATCACGAAGCAGGTCAGCGGCAGAACGAAACTGACGTTGACCGCAGGATGTCCGAGAATCACTCCCCTGTCGATGATTGCACCCTGAAGAGGCGGCAGAATCGAACCTCCGACTATTGCCATTACAAGGAACGATGCGGCAAGAGTACTGTCCTGGGCGCTGACGTCCTCCAGAGAAATTCCGTATATCGTAGGGAACATCAGACTCATGAACAAACTGATTGCCACCAGGCAGCAGAGACCCGCCTTGCCGACAATCACAATCGCTCCGACCGTACAGATACCGGCACAGATACCGAATATCGCCAGCAGCTTCCGTGAATTCACATACTTCATCAGGAAGGTGGAGACAAACCTGAAGGTCAGGAAGCCCATCATCGCGAGGATGTTGTATTTCTGTGCCGTAGCTTTGTCGATTCCCAGATTGTCGGCATACTGGATGATGAAGGTCCATACCATTATCTGCGCTCCCACATAAAATACCTGAGCAAGCACGCCCTCACGGTATGTCCTGTTCCGCCATAATCGCCCGAGCGTATCCCGGGCCTTGAGGGACGGATCATTGACCGTGGTCTTCGGCATCTTCGTCAGCGCAATCACGACGAGCACAATCAGTACGACTACGCCCAACGCCACGTATGCATTCCTGATAACCGCAAGGTCCGCAACCCTTTCGGTGGCCTTTACGGCTTCAGGCAGCTGGTCGAATATCAGTTTGCCGGAGGCGTCACGATGAGTGTCGCTCAAGAGAGATGGCAGGACTATGAACGAGGCGACAGCCATTCCCATCAGCGACCCCATCGGGTTGAAGGCCTGCGCAAGATTTAATCTGCGGGTGGAGTTCTCCTTCGCGCCGAGAGAAAGTATGAAAGGGTTGGCGGTGGTCTCAAGGAAGGCCAGGCCGAAGGTCAGGATATAGAGCGAGAAGCAGAAGAAGACGAAACTCTGCATCGAAGCGGCCGGTATGAAGAGGAATGCGCCGATGGCATAGAGAGTCAGTCCCAGCAGGATTCCGCTCTTGTAGCTGTATTTCCTGATGAAAAGAGCCGCCGGAACGGCCATAGTGGCATATCCGCCGTAGAAGGCGAACTGTATAAGGGAAGCCTTGGCGGCGGAGAGTTCCATAACCGTCTGGAACGCCGCCACCATAGGATTCGTTATGTCGTTTGCAAAACCCCAGAGTGCGAACAGTGAGGTAATGAGGATGAACGGCAGCAGATACTGCCGTTCCACCAGTTTAGGACCAGTTTCCATCAGAAAACAGATTCTTATTTATAGATTGGACCGAAGTTGGCGCAAGCTCTGTAATCCGCTCCTTCCTTGTCCATTCCGAAGGCATTCCAGGCGGAAGGACGGAAAATCTTCTCTTCAGGAACGTTGTGCATGCAGACGGGGATGCGTAGCATCGAGCAGAGAGTGAGCAGGTCGGCTCCGATATGTCCGTATGCGATTGCACCGTGGTTAGCACCCCAGCAATTCATCACGCTGTACACATCCTTGAAGCAGTCTTTCCCGGCGTCAAGACGAGGAACGAACCAGGTCGTGGGCCAGGTGGGGTCCGTGCGTTTGTCGAGGATGTCGTGCATATCCGGTTCAAGTTCCACCGTCCATCCTTCAGCAAGCTGGAGAACGGGACCGAGACCCTTGACCATATTCAGACGCATCATCGTCATAGGCATTCCGCCACGGCTCAGGAAGTGTGAGGAATATCCGCCGCCACGGAAATAATCACGGTCGGCAGGCATCCAGCTGGTTGCTTTAAGGCAGGCTTCCGCATCTGCGGGAGTCATCTCCCAAGGAGTTTTCATAGTAGGATTGCCCTCGGCATCCTTCATCGCTCCGGTGGCATCCAGAGTGGTCGCGCCTGAGTTGATGAGGTGGATGAATCCTCCGGCAGCCGCGCCCTTGGGAGCCTTGCCGGTGACTCTCTTCACGGCCTCGGGGCTCCAGTATGTCCTGATGTCGCTGAACATCACGCCCTTGTTTGTAAGGAGATGGCCGAAGAGCATCGAAATGCCGTTCATAAAGTCGTTTTCGGTAGCGAGGACCTTGGCCTCACGGATTCCGTTCCAGTCGTATGAAGAGCACATCAGGGATTCGGGAAAGTCGAAGTTGGGCTTGTAGTCGGTCCACTGACGCTGTCCCTGGACACCCGCCGCAATGGCGTTGTGGCCGAGAGCCTCCTCCTTGTAACCCATTTCAAGCAGTTTGCCGTTGCCTTCCATAAGGTCCCGGATAATCATCATATTCTTTACCGTGAATTCCCAATCGGCATCCTTCTCCTCGCGGTTCTTTCCCTTTCCCTTGCCGTTGAAGGCAGTCATAGGGGTTCCGGGGAAGAGCGGACGGTCCTCGTTGTAGTCGTGTCCCTCATTGGGCTTGCAGTATTTCTCAATCCAGGCCATAGCCTTTTCGAACTCCTCGTGGTCATAGATTCCGAAGTCCACGCGGCGCAGAATTTCCACAAGGGAGACATATTCTGTCCTCATTCCGAGATAATCCTGGAGGAAGTCGGCATTCACTATGGAACCGGCAATACCCATACAGGTGTTTCCGAGACTGAGATAACTCTTGCCGCGCATAGTTGCGACAGCCACGGCGGCACGTGCCCAGCGGAGAATCTTTTCAGCCGCATCGGCGGGGATGGTGTTGTCATCCAGATCCTGAACGTCGTGACCGTAGATTCCGAAAGCGGGAAGACCCTTCTGGGCGTGAGCGGCAAGCACCGCTGCAAGATATACCGCACCGGGGCGCTCTGTTCCGTTGAAGCCCCACACGGCCTTCGGCCAATGAGGATTCATATCCATCGTCTCGGAGCCATAGCACCAGCAGCTGGTCACGGAAATGGTGGCTCCCACCCCTTCCCTTTCGAATTTCTCCTGGCAGGCCGCGCTTTCGGCGACACGTCCGATTGTGCTGTCTGCAATCACACATTCAACGGGAGAGCCATCTCCGTTGCGGAGATTTCCGCTGATAAGTTCGCCGACTGCTTTTGCCAGTTTCATTGTCTTTTCTTCAAGAGCCTCTCTGACTCCACCCTGACGTCCGTCAATGGTAGGACGAATACCTATTTTAGGATACTTGTTCATATTATGGTATAATATTTGGTTTCAATTCATTTCAAGACCGGGATCCTGCCCCGGCAGGACTGTGCTTTCAAACTATAAAAATAGTAATTTTTTAACAGAAAACCGTCAATCGGCAAGAATCCGGATTGAAAAGCAAGCTGCTGGAAAATAACCGCTATTTTTGTGAGCGTATTATGAAACAGTTTCTTTACTGAATCAGACAGGACCGAGCCCACGCTCTATGATATGGAACTCAATTATATAGCATCCTTCTCACCCCATCTCGAACTGGTTGCAGCGGTAAAAATCGTCAGTGACAACTTGAGTGTAGATGACTACCTGAATAATGCAAAACGAGAATCAGGCATTCTTACAAGCGATGAGGTCTGGGCGAATGTAAGACAGGCTGTGGAAACAATATTGTCCCGGAATCAAGATAAAAAGAGATGAGAGACGGTTTCAAATTTGTCCATCGCGGGCATAGTCCGGCGGAAAAACCTGTTTCCACCGAATGTTTTGGGTACGGTATTGCGAAGAAGGTCAACGCTTTCCACAGAAGTTTCCCCGGATACGAGCCGACTCCGCTCCTGAACTTGAAATCCCTCGCCGGAGCATTGGGAGTCAAAAGCCTTCACGTAAAGGATGAAAGCAAAAGGTTCGAGCTAAACGCATTCAAAGTACTCGGCGGGAGTTATGCCATAGGCAACTATATCGCCAATAAACTTGGGATGGACATTTCGGAACTCGATTTCGAAAGGATGACAGGCAGCGACATCCGCAGTAAGCTTGGGGAGGTGACATTCGTGACTGCAACTGACGGCAACCACGGGAGAGGGGTTGCCTGGACTGCCAACCGGCTGAAACAAAAATGCGTTGTGTATATGCCGAAGGGATCTTCGCTCGAGAGACTCAACAATATAAGGGAACTTGGCGCCGATGCTTCAATCACCGATTTCAATTATGACGATGCGGTCCGTCTTGCGAATAAAGGCGTAGCAGAGAATGGCTGGATCCTCATCCAGGATACGGCCTGGGACGGATATGAGGATATTCCCCGTTGGATTATGCAGGGGTATACCACAATGGGGTACGAGATTATAAATCAACTCGATGGAGAAATCCCTACTCACATCTTCCTCCAGGCAGGCGTCGGCGCGATGGCCGGTGCAATGACAGGCTTTTTCTCCGACTATTACAAAGGAGACAAAAAACCTGTCATCACAATATTGGAACCGGACAAGGCGGATTGCATTTTCCGTACCGCCGCTGCAGCGGATGGCAAGCTGCATTCTGTAAAAGGTAATATGGATTCCATTATGGCAGGTCTCTGCTGTGGAGAGCCGTGTACGATAGGATGGGAGATTCTCCGCTATTATGCCGATAATTTCGTCTCCGTTCCCGATTCTATCGCCGCAAAGGGAATGCGTGTCCTCGGCAATCCGCTTGGTGGTGACGCCAGGGTGATTTCCGGGGAAAGCGGGGCTTGCACAACCGGCTTCGTCGCCGAACTTATGCAAAATGACTCGCTCAAACAGATTCGCGAGCAGATTGGTCTGACCGATGAATCCCGCATTCTATGTATTTCAACTGAAGGAGATACCGACCGTGTCAACTATCGGAATATAGTCTGGGATGGACTTTATCCCAGTTTCTAAGTTTGAAATTTTTATAAAGGGGAACTTTATGTGGGAAAAAATATGCAGAATAACTGAATTCCTTTGGGGTGTTCCGTTGATTGTATTGATGATTGGCGTCGGTCTGTATCTCACGATTGGCACAGGCCTGTTCCAGATTACAGGGATTGGCAGATGGTGGAAAAAGACGGTTGGTGAAATCTTCGGGAAGACGAGCAAGCCCGGATCCGGTGGAAAAGGTGAATTAACCCCTTTTCAGACTATCTCCACCGTTCTCGCCGGTACAGTCGGCTCCGGAAATATCGCGGATATGGCCGTCGGGTTCATTGTCATACCCAATATGATAGCACTGCTTGCCCTGAGCCCCAAGTTTTTCAAACTTTTAAGGGAGTATAACTTACGTTACTGATTCATTGATTCTATCATTTTTTTCCACCACCGATTCTGTAACTCGCGCCTAAAATTATACGTCGGTTATACAAGTCGTATGCATATTCGGTAGTATTGGCAGCCGATCGGATTATGTCAGTTGTAACATTGTCGAATATGTCGCTGAATTCCAGATGCAGTGTCCAATTGCCCAATTGCTTGGCAAATTTCAGCTGTCCAAGAAAACAGTCTCCGTTCATTTCATTCCGCTTTTCGATGGCACTATTGTAAATGAACCGCCCATTAAGTACCCAACCTCCCTCAAAATTGAAGATGGGGGCAATTCCGATATTGTAATAATTGAAGTGCTCACGTCCGTCGTTTTTCAACATCGTATTTGAGAAGAGGTTCCCGTATTTTCATAGGTCGTATACACCAGTGAGGGCTTGTCGCCTTCTACTTGGATGCGATTGTCGTATATGGCATAATCTTTCGCCTCAATCAAACCATGAATGAAAAAAAGCGTATGTCTTGGTAATCACCAGTAAGACACCGAATCAGTCCTGATAACTGATTTTAAAATAATCTAGAATCTTTTTATAGTTATCCTGAGCGGTAAGGCAGGTGTCCCTGAGATATCCCGGAATTCCCGGCCAATTCTGGAGCCCACGATAATAACACATCTTAAGGTCATCTGTGATGATGAAGGGCACTATACCATTTGCCAGGCATTCTTTGAACATAACAAGGCGCCCTACACGCCCGTTGCCATCCTGGAAGGGATGAATTGCTTCAAAACGTTTGTGAAAGTCTATAATGTCATCAAGGCTCTTTTCTTTGTTTGAATTATACTCTTTGAGCAATGCTGACATTTGCCGATGAACATTCTCAGGCAGACAAGTTTGATTCCCTCCCACTTCATTGGGAAATTTCTTATACTCACCTACATTGAACCAGGATATAGAACTGTCAGACGTGCCGGTCTTCAATATCCTGTGAAGGTCCTTGATGAAACGTTCCGTAAGCTTTTCTTCTGCTTTGTCAATAGTCAGATCTATGCACCTGAAATGGTTGACCGTTTCGACTATGTCATCCACCTTTACCGATTCATCGGCAATTCCTATTGTATTTGTTTCGAATATGTATCTCGTCTGCTCGTGAGACAGTCGGCTACCCTCGATATGATTGGAGTTGTATGTCAGATCTATTTGTGTCCGATGATATATTCCGCCCTTCACCGATGAGGATTTCTCTTCTCTCAGCCTTGAGAGAAGGGGTGATATCCTTGCTGTTCCGGCATTGATTCTTGCTGGAATCGAAGCATCTGAAGGAATGTTCCAAGTCTTCCCTGTGAGAAACGCGCCCTTGATTTTCCCGGATGCACACCAATTCCTGACCGTTCTTTCAGAAACATTGTTGTTTGCGGCAAACTCACTGACTGAAATGAAATCCATATCGGCAATAATATTTGAATATTCTTGCCCAAAGATACTATATTTTGCCGATATCGGCAAGAAGGTGACGCAAAGATCTTACACGTATTATCACTTAACAAACATAATCAGGTATGGAATGCAAAAGATCCAGTTTGACCCTGTGTAGATCGTACCACTTATATGATTTTTACCACCTTATTTGGTGGTAGGAACCGCGATGACTCTCCAAGCTTTGGAGCCCGGATCTTTAGTGATATATCCTTTCCCTTCAAGAGTAGATAACTGTTTCTGAACCGCGGAGGTGTTTATCTCAAGAGTTGATGACAGTTCAGCAATGGTTGCTTTGGGATTCTTCTGAAGATGTGATAGGAGTAGTACTGTGCGGGGACTCCTGAATTTTATGGTCTCTCCGTTGTACCACCAGGTCGTAGACGGATCGGCATTCAGGAACGCGATATCCTGAGATATGTCCGATATCATCAGCTCCGTCATATAGTGTACAAAGGATGGTATCTGTTCTATCGTTGCGTGCGCCCCGTCTGATGGAATGATGCCGACATTGATGTCAGCCTGTCCCAACGCGTTCAGATAGGCCTTCTTCTTCCTGCTGAGGACAACTACCATGGGATAGTTGTGGCGAAGCAGAATAAAGTTGACCAACAGTCTGGCAATGCGACCGTTGCCGTCTTCGAACGGGTGGATCCGGATATAACGGTAGTGAAACAATGCGGCGAGTTCTACGGGAGTCAGATTACCAGCCTTCTCTTCCAGGTTATACCATTCAATCAGATCATACATCAATGATGGTGTCTCCTCTGGGGAAGCGTACTCAAACCGTTCACCTGTAGGTGTGATGACCGAATTTGGCCTTGTCTTGTACGTTCCGGCATGAACTACGTAACTGGTCTGCCGACCTCCTGGAAGTTCCCGGTAGACAGTGTAATCTTCGCGCAGCATCACCTGATGAAGCCTCTTGACAAAGGACTCGGACAGATGGTCAGCTGTTACCGCCTCCTCCTTCATCAAAGCGAAGCAAAGATTATGCGCCTTCATATCTTCGAGGTCTTTCATCTTTGCTGAGCCAATGACTTCTCCCATCAGGAGAAGCACTTCTGTCTGGCCGTATGTAAGCGTATTACCTTCTATGTGGTTGCTGTTATAGTTGAAGTCAAGCATGAATTTCCTGTCCAGCCGCCTTCTGTCCAATTCGGAAAGAGGCTGGATAGCAAGCCATTCTTCGTATGCTTCAGATAGTCTGCTCATAATCGTTCGATTTAGTTTTACAAACATACAGATATTTTACCACTTTCGCAAATTTTACCACCTTGTATTGTGGCAATTAAACTCAATCGTTTAACGCCCCGACTCTATCTGATCCATCAAATATCTGCCGGTCAAACCCACATCGGTATTATGATGAAGAAAGTCAGGTGCCTTCATGCATAAAAATCGGGAAATATGAGCTAGCTTATCAAGCATCTCGCCAATAAGTTCTATCTTTGTGCCGTAATATCAGTTCATACTATGAATATCAAATTATTTTTTGGCAAAGAAAAACTCTTGCCGGCACTCTTTTCTCTAATGATGTCTGTTTTCCTGTGCATCGGATGCAACAAGAATCAGGAAGATCCCTCTGCCACGGACCTCGTGGGTAAATGGCATATTGAATTCCACGAGGAGGAATTCGGAGGTGACTGCTCTGTGGAATACTCGTTCCAGGAAAATGGAGAATTGACATTGACTATGGAATTTGCCGGTGAACGGTTCTCGGTTCCGATGCTCTGGCGTACTGAAAGCGGTATCCTTTATGCCATAGAGAAGGACTCCGAGGAATTTTATGAGGAGGAGAATCTCGAATGGACAGGTGTGCCCTATAAAATCAACGGCAATACGTTGGAATTCTATGACGGTGGGAAATTGTCAGCATCCTTTACAAAGAGAAGTTAAACAGATTCGCAATGAAAAAGAACTTTCTGAGAATATATACGGCACTTATATGTCTGATGTGCTTTTCTTTCCATCTGAACGCACAGTCCGGTTCTGCCCGTCCGATATGGGTCGTGGCACACGCCTGCAACTCCCCGCAGTGTCTCTTTGACGCGTTGGAAGACGGTGCCAACGGAGTTGAAATAGACGTGGCCACAAGCACCGATTACTGCAAATACGGCGCGGAAGCCTTCTGGTCCGTTGCCCACGATGGCTTTGTGAGCCCCGAGCAAATGAAAAGCTACAATCGGGAGCCGGAAAGAGTAGCCAATCCTAATACACGCTATGTTTCTCTTGAGGAATACCTGATGCTTCCCGAAATGGACGAACTCAGCATCCTGTGGCTGGATGTCAAGGGAGCGGGAGAATATTTCGCCATCGATGTTCTTGTGCAGCACGTCCACGAGGTGTTGGAAAAGAGATATGGCAAGGATGAAAACGGCAAAGTCAACGTGCCCTATTCGATAATATACGGCGCTTACGGCTTGGATGCCATGGAGCAGAAAAAGATACACTTCAGGCCTGAGGACGATGAGACGAATCCTCCTATGGTCATAGATTGGCTCAGGGACAATTTATGGGAGAATGAAGGTACCGGACTGGCGCGAGAAGGGAGCACGATGTTCAAATATGCCGCCGGCACATTGGAATCACTGGAGGAATTCTTTGTCAACAAACATAATTTCCCGAAAGAAAAACACCTGATGACCAATGGCTTCGGCTGGCCCTACTGGCCGGTATTCACCAAGGATTCGGAGGTTACCGAAAGCCTGATAGAGGCAAAGGAACTTGTGGAGCAGGACAGGTACTGCGTCAGGACCGGTGCCTGGTCAATGGAGCTGCCTCGCCAAGGGCTTCAGGTCATCTGCGGCAAGGATGATTACAGAGGCTCTTACAAGACTGAATGCGACCTTCTTCTCATTGAATGCCGCAATGAATTCTTCCCCGCAGATATTGTTCCTTTCCTGTATTCACATAAGGCCTTGAAGAATTACGTTGACCGCTTCTTCAAGGAGAACGGTGTATATTACAGATACAACAAGGGCAAATACCGCATTGCGGGACAACGGGATGAAGATCCGTTCTACGAATAAAAAAAGTCCGGCTATTGCGCCGGACTTTTTTATTGACTGATTTCTTGCTGCTACTTTTCGTAAGGCATCGTGTAACGGCCGTTGAGCTGGATGATGTTGTCAATCATCTCATCTCCGTAAGGGTAGCAATGTGCAATTCCGGGAGCGCGCCAAACGAGACCTCTTTTGCAAGCGAAATTGACGAATACCATTCCTGCCGGCCTGTTGTAGTTAGCGAGGAATTCCCTCGCAGCTATTTTATTGAAATAGTGAGCGCTCAACTGGATGTTACCATAAGGTTTGGGGAATATTTTTTCCTTTACCCAATTCGGCAGATACATAAAGAACTGCATTGTGGCATCATTTTCAAACCAGATAGGAGTTGGAGTTTCTTTCATTACGGCATCAGAGTATTCCTGAGTCATCTTTCTCATCAGGTCAAGTTTCTTCTGTGCTTCCTGCTTTCTCAATCCGTCAGACTCACTATCTTTTGGCGATTGTGCTATGCCGAAATCATACACATCCTGAATCCAAAAATCCGCTTCTTTCACCCATTCCTTACCGTTCCACTTATTGATAACAGCTTCTTTTGTCTGCTCATCAGAGTCTGAAACCGACGCCCACAAAGGTGTCCCTATCATTTCTGAATCAACGTTGTCATCCTTCCATATCAGTATGACGTGGCCTCTTGCATTACGGACAGTGAGATCTTTTTTGAAATCAAGGAACATATTGCTGTATTCAGGCTTATCCTTGAAATAACGTATCATATTCTGGATCTTCTGCTTGGTCGCTGGAGAATGGTCAGCGGCGGAAAGGAAGAATACGCAAAATTCCGTAGGGCATTTCTTCATATAATCCAGCAATTCCGTCAGTTCCCTTTCGAATTTTTCCGCTGCCGCAAAAGGAAGACCGATGTCGCCCAAGTATAGTGAGTCAATGTGGACTTTTTGACCGTCAATATCGATATCCTCATCGATTTTCAATGTTTCATCAATTCTCAATGTCCAAGGAGAGATACCCCTTATTCCTTGGTCTCCCCAATCTCCAATTCTGAAATCGAATGCACGTACGCCCCATTTGAATTGATTACTTAGACGGAAGAACTGATTCCATGCATAATCGGGAAGAGTTTTGTTCAAATAGGGCCGACCAAACAGCTTTAAAAGTAATTTTTTGAAAAAAGGAAGTTCTTTCCAAGGAATAAGCTTATCAATATCGAGGTCCTTCAGCATATCTCTTGTAAGAGAGTAATATGATCCAGGCATAGATACGTGGCAGACAAGCCTGTTGTCAGGCAAACCTTTCGACATATTCCAATAACCATATCCCATCCAATTATAGCGGCTGCCTGCATTTGACGGCGTATCGTCGTCATACATTTCTTCATTCTCAGGATAGTCCATGCCCGGAACTCTCATTTCTTCATCAGGATTTTGAGATATAAGTTTAAGTTCCGACTTGACGTAAGGGTCCTGAGCATCACTCCTCAACAGGATGTCGATAATCTCCCGGTTATCTGCAATGAAAGCCTTTGCATTGAGGCCTATCATTTGCTGGTCATCACAGCCATATACAGCCTGTGTATACCATTGAACGAATTCGCCGGCCTCTTCTGATGCAAGTTTGGTTGTGACCAGTTGAAATAATATTTCATCTACTTTGTCGTTGTTTCCTGAATATATGACCCTTGAAGTGCCTGTCCCGTTGCCGCTGTTGTCGATGATTGAGACAGAGAGGAGTGCGGAGGTCCTTTCATAAGGGATTCCGGTAAATACGACTGAAGGGTTCTTCACAAGGTTGCCCTGCTCGTCAAATTCGGGAGCGAGAGCTGTCACCTCCCAACCGTCCTCATTCTTCGCCTTTGTGGCAACTCCTTCACCGCTCTCCACCTTTGCGGTGAACGCTGCGAAATCAGCTTTCGCGAAGCCCTCGGGAAGAAGGACTTCCATCGTATCAAGAAGGTTAACGGTAACTGTGTCGTAAGAGGCAAAGTGAACCTGTCCGTCCTTTCTGGGAAGAGAGAAACTTGTTCCGTCTGACAGGGTGAACACCACGCTTGACTGGTTGATGATGACGTTGCCCAGATAAGCATCACTTCCTTCCTGTTTTACGTTATAGATTGTGATTTCCTGTCCGTCATCAAGACCGATGTTGTAACCGTTTCCAAAGCTGCCTGAAAAATACTCGACGTAAGAGACGCCGTTGAAATTCTCAACCGCCTTTTTCAATGTTTCCACGGCATTGATTGCCGCCTGAGAACTTTCACACCAGGCCTTCAGGGAAGCAACCTGCTCCTGAAGATCGCTGATGTCTTTCTTGATTTGTGAATCATCGTACTTCTGACAACTGACTGCCAGGCAGAGGATGACCACAAACACGCTTAAGATTTTTTTCATAGTTTTATGTATTAATCGATTAAACATCTGATTATTAAACAATTATCACATGACACCCAAAGATATTCACCTGATATTCAGTTCCTTTTGACCTGCGGACCGTATATTGTCCACCACTCATTTTTCATCGACACTGGAATCCAGCCGTTCTTCTCACATTCGGCCTTGCATTTGAGCGCCTTATCCTCATTTCCGAGTTCCCGCTCCGTGTCATCACAGAGAAGGCAGAAGGAGATGTGAGGATATCCGTTGTCCCTGTTGGTGTAATGGAACATCGGGTAGTCTCCACCGGAATTGCCCCACGACAGGATGGGCTTCTGCCCGAGTTCCCTCCTCATCTTGATTATCTTGTTGATGGCAGTGTTCAACTGCATGAAGTCACCACGCTGAACCTCCTCTCCCGGTGTGTAATTATAGTCTTCCGAACTTACCATCTCAATCCATTCGGGTTGATTTTCAAGAACATAGTTCACATCGGACGCTATCATATGATATTTCGGAATCTCATAGATACCCTCGGATATGACCCTGCACACATCACGATCGACTCCCGAACACAGGAAGACGACGAAATCGTTGGCCACCAGGTAGGATACAACCTCAATCATCGGCCAGTACAGTGCCGTGCCCCATTTCAAGTTTGAAAGTCCCACGACGTTTTCATTGTTTATGAAATTGCTGACGTATTCGGAGAACTGCACGTCGGTCATTCCACGGAACCCGATTGCCTGCAACTCCTGCTGCTTCAGCCCCCATTCTTTCTTGTTCTTCCTGTTGGCGAGCACATATTCCTCGGCTTCGGCCGCCCACTTTCTATCTTCCTCCGGTGGAGTGAAAGTGCTGTCGTGCAGATAACGGTGGAAGAACAGCATCCAGTTGAAATAATAGGGAGCAGTCTCACAGAGAAGCGTGCCATCGACGTCAATCGTGGCAATCCTGTCCTGCGGAGGCACGTAACCCTTGCAGTTCGGGTCTGTGACCGTGGCCACAAATGCCTTCAACTCCTTCAGCGCGGGAGAATCCTGATTCCAATACTGGAAACGTCCGTCCTTCCCGACACGAATCTGAGAGAGAAATGCACGGGTAACCTCGCCCTGCGGGACTATCGGCCCGTCAGGGTTGATATCATCCTTCCGACACCCGGCAATTGCAAGTGCAGCGGCGGCGACCAATAAGAGTAACAACGATTTTTTCATAATCTGCAGAATTGGCAGTGACGCCAATGTTACAGGTCCTGAGGTCTGTCGTGAAGGACGGCCTTGCGGAGTTCGAAATTCTGACCGAGATATTTCTTGCGGACTTCGGGATTGTTGGCAAGCTGCTCGGCCGTACCGCTTTCAAGGATAGATCCCTCATAGAGCAGATACGCCCTGTCGGTGATGGCCAAAGTCTCGTGAACATTGTGGTCGGTTATGATGATTCCGATGTTCTTTGTTTTCAACTTGGCGATGATATGCTGGATATCCTCCACGGCAATGGGGTCCACTCCGGCGAACGGCTCGTCGAGAAGGATGAACTTCGGGTTGATTGCCAGAGCGCGTGCAATCTCGCAACGGCGACGTTCTCCTCCCGAAAGCTGGATTCCCAGACTCTTGCGGACTTTCTGAAGACCGAATTCATCAAGAAGAGATTCGAGCCTTTCATATCTGTAATCCTTGTCAAAACCGGCCATTTCCATAACGGAGAGAATGTTGTTCTCCACGCTCATCGTCCTGAAAACGGAGGCCTCCTGAGCCAGATACCCCACGCCCTTCTGTGCTCTGCGGTACATCGGAAGCGTCGTTATCTCCTCGTCATCAAGAAAAATCCTCCCGCCGTTCGGCTTGACAAGGCCTGTAATCATATAGAAACTGGTTGTCTTTCCGGCACCGTTGGGACCCAGAAGCCCCACAATCTCCCCCTGCTCCACCTCGATTGAGACATCCTTCACAACCGTGCGTTTACCATATTTCTTTACAAGATGTTCGCTATACAGTTTCATAATTCCAGATTCTTATTATGACGTCTCCAGTTTGAAATCATCCCTCAGATGCCTGAATTCCTCCGAATTGTGGCTGAGATACTCCACTTTGTCGGAAGGCATATGCAGGGCGGCGGCATTGCTTTCAGCCACTTCAGGAACCTCGACCCGAAGCTTTATGTTTCCGTTAGATAGCCGGGTCCTGAGGAAATTCTCAAGACGGTGGAGACAATTGTGCTCTATCCACTCCTTCTGAGCCTGATTCCCTACCTCGAAGACAATGTTTGACTCTTCTTCTATTCTGGTCACGGCCTTTGCAAGCGCGGCGGAAAGGCTCGGACGGCTTGATTCACTTTTTGCGAGAGCGTCCCAGGCGGTTGCAAGGGATTCCGCAGACAACGGAACGGCCTCTTCCGGAGCCTGTTCCTGCTTCGCGGCAGGCGCCTGCATCACGGCCTGCTGCATCATCGCCTTGATGGAGAGCCCCGAACTCTTGGCCTTTTTTTCCGGAGTGGGAACCGGCGCGGGAGAGGCTGCTGGAGCCGCCGCGGGTGCCGCCGCAACTGCGGAAGCGGCGAACGCACCGTTAAGGGCGCAAATCCGCATCAATGCAAACTCTATGAGCAATCTGGGATTGCCGCTCTGCCTGTATGCGGCATCGCAGGCATTGGTAATCTTGAGAGCCTCGAAAAGAAATGCCGGAGAGCATTTTTTGCAATATTCCTCATATTTGGCGACAGCCGACGGGGAGAGTTCCACCAAGGTTCTTGCAGCCTTGTTGCCGGATATTATCAAATCCCTGAAATGGGAACTCAACCCGGCCACAAAGCCCTGCGCATTGAAACCCTTGGAGAGAATCTCATCGAACAGGAGCATCGACGCCGTATAATCCCCGGCGAGGAAACAATCCGTCATCCGGAAATAATATTCGTAGTCAAGCACGTTCAGATTGCTTATCACCTGTTCGTACGTCACCTTCCTGCCGCAGAACGCGACTGTCTGGTCGAACAGCGTGAGGGCATCCCTCATCGCTCCGTCAGCCTTCCGCGCAATCACGTGCATAGCGTCCTCGCTGATTTCTATTCCCTCCCGGGATGCAATGCTTTTCATATTGGCCACCATATCCTCGATGGAGATACGGTTGAAGTCGTATGTCTGGCAACGGGAGAGGATGGTGGGGAGAATCTTATGCTTCTCCGTCGTGGCGAGGATGAAGATAGCGTGCGCAGGGGGCTCCTCAAGAGTCTTGAGGAAGGCATTGAACGCAGCCTGGGAGAGCATATGCACTTCATCTATTATATAGACACTGTATTTCCCGACCTGAGGCGGAATCCTCACCTTTTCGGTAAGGGCGCGGATATCCTCCACTGAATTGTTGGATGCGGCATCGAGTTCGTGGATGCTGTAAGACCTGTTCTCGGCGAACGATCGGCAGGATTCGCACTCCCCGCAAGGTTCCAGGTCCGGCCCCGGATTGGAACAGTTGATTGTCTTGGCAAAAATCCTGGCCGCACTCGTCTTGCCCACTCCGCGGGGGCCGCAGAACAGATAAGCGTGAGCCAGCTGTCCCCTTTGAATCGAGTTCTTGAGAGTCCTGGCGATTGTCTGCTGTCCGAGCAGAGTTTCAAAACTTGACGGCCTGTATTTTCTGGCCGAGACTATGAATTGTTCCATAACCTACAAATATAGTCAAAAAAAGAGTAACTTCGCAGTATGATTTTTACAAAGACATTCGATTGCGGACTGAAGATGGTGCTCAAGCGGACGCCGTCTCCGGTTTCATACAGCGCGCTAACCATCAAATCGGGTACCAGAAACGAGCCGCAGGGAAAGAGCGGAATCGCCCATATGACCGAACATATGCTTTTCAAGGGCACCGCCCGACGTACCCCGAAGGAGATCAGCGACAGGCTGGAACTGCTCGGAGGAGAGCTGAACGCATACACCACCAAGGAGGAGACGGTCATCTATTCCGCCGTACTCAAAGAAGACACGTCAAAGGCGGTGGACCTGATGATGGAGATGGCCTTCACGTCATCCTTCCCCGAAAATGAGCTTGACAAGGAGAGGCAGGTCATCATCGATGAAATCAATATGTACAAGGACTCCCCTTCCGACTGCATTTTTGACGATTTCGAAAAAATGCTCTACGGAGAGCACCCTCTTGCAAGGCCCATATTGGGAAGCGCCGCAAGCCTGAAGAAAATCAAATCCGCCGACCTTAAAGAGTACACGCGGACAAATTTCAAACCGGAGATGATGTGCATCTCCATCACGGGGAACATCACCCCGCAAAGGGCCGAGAAAATCGTCAGCGAATCGATACGGAGGTATGTTCCCGAAGGATATGTGCCATCCCCGGCACCCTCTCCCTCTCCGGCACCGGCAGGGAACGGTCTTTCCGCAGGCACCGCATTCATCCGCGAAATCTCCAAGAAGAATCATCAGACCAACTGCATAATCGGCACCTCCGCCTATTCCTACTATGACGAGGAGAGACTGACGCTTATTCTGTTATCCAATATGCTCGGAGGGCCCGCCACCAACTCCATCCTCAATCAGTTGCTGAGGGAAAATAACGCGCTTGTCTATACCGTGGAATCGATATATGTCCCGTTCGCCGACACCGGGTCTATGCTCATCTACTTCGGATGCGAGAAGCAGAATACCGAAAGATGCATTGAACTTATTTACGGGGAACTGGAGAAATTGAGATCCACCCCCGTCCCGGAGAGGAAACTGGCCGCCGCAAAAAAACAACTCCTGGGACAACTGGCGATATCTTCCGACAATGGTGAAGCCCAGGCTCTGGCCATCGGAAAGAGCATGACGATATTCGGACGCATAATGCCCGACGAGGAGGTGCGTTCGAAAATCAATGCCATCTCTGCAGACCAGCTTCAGAATGCGGCCCGCTCGCTGTTCGCTCCGGAAAGAGTGTCAAGACTCATATACAGATAGAAATGGACGCTCTCGACAGATATCTTGCAGAAAACTCCACCCCCGTCTCCCCCGTCCTTGACTGGCTGGAAAGGCAGACTCATCTTCGGACCAACCACGCGAGGATGCTGTCGGGACAGCAGGTGGGAGCCCTGCTCCACCACATCACGCTTATGCTGGCCCCAGCCCGTGTTCTGGAACTCGGCGTTTTCACCGGATACTCATCCATCTGCATAGCCTCAGCCCTCAGGGAAGGGGCCGTGCTGGATTCCATCGAGATCAACGACGAACTCGAAGACCTTATCAGAGAGGGTTATGCAAGGGCAGGCGTCTCGGACAGAATAAATCTTATCTTCGGAGATGCCGGCGCCCTCATACCGGGCCTTGACGCGACCTACGACCTCGCGTACATCGACGCCAACAAGAGGGAATACACCCTGTACTACAGGGAAGTGATTGACAAGGTCCGCAGCGGCGGCTACATAATCGCCGACAATGTCCTGTGGGACGGGAAAGTGTATGACGGAGGCGGAGCCTGCGACGGCCAGACACGCGGGATAGAGGAATTCAACCGCATCGTCGCGGAAGACGACCGCGTCGAGAACTTCATTCTTCCCCTGCGGGACGGGCTGAACATCATTCGCAAAAAATAATTTTAAATGATTATATTTGTCTGACATAACCACTTACATTATGGCTACAACTACAGGATACAATTGGAAATACAGCTCCCTCGGAGGAGCGGTCCGCATTGCCGTGGAAAGCGGAGAGGACATCGCCCATCTCGGCGAACTCGACCAGAAACTTTGGACAGTCCTCAGCTGCCCGACAACAGGTCTGGAATTCAACCGGAGATTTCTGGAGATTCTGGACTCGGACAATGACGGAAAGATAAGAATCAATGAAGTCATCGCCGCATCGAACTGGATTACTTCCATACTGAAAAACTCCGACAGGCTGCTTGATGACCAGCCGGAAATCGGCATTGACGAGATCAATTCCGACAATCCCGAGGGCGCGGCACTGGCTGAAGCGGCAAAGAAGATGCTCGAATCCCTGTCAAAGGACAAATCGTCATTCTGCGCCGCAGACGTTCAGGAATATATCGCCGGCATAGACCAGAAATGCGCCGCAGTAAAGGAGGCCGCCATCAGGAAGGAGACCCTCAACGCTCCATACGCGGAAAAGAGCGAAGATGCGGCCGCCGCATTCCAGGCCATACGCGGAAAAGTTGACGACTTTTTCGTAAGGTGCAATCTGGTTCAGTTCGACGCCGACTGCAACGGAGTCCTTGACGTATCCGTTGACAGCATCGCCGCCATCAGCGGAGAGAACCTCTCCGGATGTGCCGACAAAATTGCGGCCCAGCCCATCGCAAGACCCTCTGAAAAGTTGGAACTGCCCCTCCTTCAAGGTATCAACCCTTCCTGGAAAGCGGCTTTCGACTCGTTCAGGTCTTTAGTCCTCGACGAGGAGTTCCCCGGAGCAGCCTCAATCACGGAGGAACAGTGGAAATCCGTTTCAGCAAAGATAGACTCATACACCTCCCGCAAGGCCGAAATCGAGGCGGCAAGCGCCGAAGTCCTTGACGGGTCTCTCGCAGAAGAGCGTGCGTTCATAGCCCCTCTGGAAAAATTCGTCCTGCTCACCGCACATCTCTACACCTTCCTGAACAACTACGTTTCGCTGAAAGACTTCTACCGCAAAATCCACCCCGCCATCTTCCAATCCGGAGTTCTTTTCATAGACCAGCGGGCCTGTGAACTCTGCGTGAAAGTCTCGGATATGAGCAAGCACGCCGAAATGGCCAATCTCAGCGGAATGTTCCTGATATACTGCGACTGTGTCTCCAAAGTCAAGGGAGAGACCATCAAGATTGTCGCGGTGATGACCGAAGGCAACATAAATCGGATCAGGGTTGGCACCAACGCCATCTATTATGACAGGGACGGCCTTGACTGGGATGCCACCGTCACGAAAATCGTGGAGAACCCCATCAGCATACGGCAGGCGATGTGGAGTCCCTACCGAAGGTTCTTCAACTGGTGCGAAAGCCAGATCAACAAGTTCGCCTCAAACAAGGAGAGCAAGAGTTTCGACAATCTGACAGCAACCGCTACGGATTCATCCGCAAAGGTAACCTCCGGAGAAGCCAAGGCGGCTGATGACAGTAAGAAGCAGACTTTCGACATCGCCAAATTTTGCGGCATCTTCGCCGCCATAGGCATGGCTTTGGGCTATATCGGCTCATTCCTCGTATCAGCGCTGACAGGATTCATGAAACTCTCCTGGTGGCAGATGCCTCTTTCCATCCTGGCGATTATGCTTCTGATTTCCGGTCCTTCGATGATTATCGCTTACCTCAAGCTCCGCAAGAGAAATCTGGGACCTGTCCTCAATGCCAACGGATGGGCCATCAACTCCACTGCGATTGTCAACACCAAGTTCGGAGCCAGCCTGACAAAGACGGCGCACTATCCCAAACTCAATATCTATGACCCCTATGCGCTGAAGAAAGTTCCCGCATGGAAGAAGTGGTTCTGGGGGATTCTCATAGCGGTTGTCGCCCTTTTTGCCGTGCTTTTCTTCACCGGATCGCTGGATTGCATCTTCTCCGGATGCAAGCTGGGCAACTAGAAATTCAATCCATAAGTCAAATCACAGGAGACCGGGAGATTTCCCGGTCTCCTGCTTTTTTGCCCCTGTTGATAAAATTGTGGAAAAATTTGGAAAAAATTGGAAGAGAGTGGAAAATTAGTATTAACTTTGTAGCACATATCACAATACAATATTTGAAAACGATGTTCATCGGCAGTTACAAAGCCAAAGTTGACGACAAGGGGAGGCTGATTCTCCCCTCAGCCTTCAAATGTGCGCCGGATGACAACGTTGACCTCAGATTCGTGGTCAAAAAATCCCTCTTCTCCCCCTGTCTTGAGATGTATGCCTATGCGCAATGGGAGGCAGAGAGCCAGGAGATCAGAAAAAAACTCAACTTCTTCAACAAGGAGCACGCACAATTCTGGCGCGAATATATGCGAGATACCGCTGTTGTGCAACCCGACGGCAAACTCGGAAGATTGACAATCCCCAAAGAACTGATGGCTCAGGCCGGAATCGGGAAAGAGGTCATTTTTGCGGGCAACAATCACATCATAGAAGTCTGGTCGAAAGACATATACGAATCATCCAGGTTGAGCAGCGAGAACTTCGTGGCTCTGGCCGAAAAGATTTTAGGATAGGAGGGGCCCGAATGTCAACCTATCACATCCCTGTCTTGCTGAATCAAAGTGTTTCAGCACTGACTGTCCGAAGCAATGGCGTCTATGTCGACGCCACTTTCGGAGGAGGCGGACACAGCGCCGAAATTCTGGCAAGACTCGGAGACGAAGGAAGACTTGTGATTTTCGACCAGGACGAGGATGCGCTGAAGAACGCCCCCGATGACAGAAGGGTCATCCCCATTCACGGAAACTTTAGATTTATCCACAATTATCTGAAGTTCAACGGGTACGAAAAGGTTGACGGGATTCTGGCAGATCTCGGGGTCTCCTCCCACCAGTTTGACACCGGGGAGAGGGGTTTCTCCTTCAGATTTGACGCCCCCCTGGATATGAGAATGAACACGCGGGGCGGCAAAAGTGCGGAAGACATTGTGAACGGATACAGCGAAGAGCAATTGGACAACCTTCTTCATCTGTACGGTGAAGTGGAAGGCAGCAGGAAGGTTGCACGCCTCATCTGTCAGGCAAGGGAGACATCGCCTATACATACGACCGGAGACCTTGACAAAGCAATAGACTGTGTTGTCCCCAAATTGGGAAGAAGCAAATATCTCGCAAAAGTTTATCAGGCGCTCCGGATTGAGGTCAACCACGAGATGGCCTCACTCGAAGGGCTGATGCAGGGAGCCTGCAAATCCCTGAAGCAGGGAGGCATATTTGCCGTGATAACATACCATTCACTGGAAGACAGGATTGTCAAGAACTACTTCAAGGCCGGAAATGCGGAAGGCCTTGTGGAAAGGGATATCAAGGGACAGGGCTGTTCTCCTTTCCGTATGGTGAACAGAAAGCCGGTTGTTCCGGATGAAGAAGAGATATTGAATAACCCCAGAGCCCGCAGCGCGAAGCTCAGAGTGGCGGAGAAGATATGAAGAAGCCGAATTTCAAGAAATGGGTGTCAAAGAGCATCAACCGGCTGGGCAAAGTGCTCAGCGGCGATGTCGTGCTCAAATGGGGTCTTGACAAGTCTCTCGGTCTCGTCTGCTACGGATTTCTGCTGATAAGCGCGCAGATTGCCTGGAGCCTGACCGTCGAGAACGATATGGTGAAGATCAAGAACAACGAAAGAAAGCTTGAAGAACTCAGGATACATTACCACCAGACCGAACTCAACTATGTCGGAATGGACAGCCGTTCAACCGTGAACAGGATGCTGGAGAGTTACCATTCAAAACTGAAGGCACCGGCCTGCCCTCCCAAAAGAATCGTAATCAAAAAAGAGGAAGAATGAGAGCGAATCTGAGAGCATTGGGCATATCGTACGTGATAGTCATTATCCTGGCCATCGGTTCAGTGGCCAAGATAATCGACCTGCAGTTCGTGCACAAACCCACGGACAGAAGTCTCGTGAAGAAGACTCTCGACACTCTTGTCCTCGAATGCACAAGAGGCAGCATCATCGCTTCCGATGGCAGGTATCTGGCCTTCTCCATTCCCGAATATCGCCTTGCATTCGACCCCAGACAATCCGAAGACACCCTTTTCAAGAACAACGTGGACGAGTTGTCCAAGTGCCTCGCCGATTTCTATAAGGACAAGAAAGCATCGGAATACAGAAGGATGCTGGTGGAAGCCAGAGCTGCGGGGAAGAGGTTCATGTATGTGAACAGGAGGCTTCTGACCTATCAGCAGATGAAGGAAGTGTCGCAGTTCCCCCTCTTCAAGGCAGGGCAGCGCCGGGGCGGAGTCCAGTTCGAGAAGGTGGACCACCGGACCTACCCTTACGGCAGACTCGGCTTCAGAACACTGGGATATCTCAAGGACAGGACCCAGAAGCCCAGCGTGGGAATTGAAGGATTCTGTGACAGCATCCTAAGAGGAAAGGACGGAATGCGGCCCACCCGACTCACCGAAGGCAACAACTGGATTGTGGATTTGGAGCGTGAGACCATCCCGCCCGTCAACGGGACCGACGTCCAGATTACCATTGACGTCGATATGCAGGACATCGCCCAGACGGCCCTGATGAAGACTCTGAACAAGACCAACGAACTTCACGCCGGCACGGTAGTGCTTATGGAGGTGGCAACGGGTGAAATCAAGGCGATGGTGAATCTCGAAAAAGACGGCAAGGGCGGATTTGACGAGACTATGAATTATGCCATAGGCAGAAAGGGAGAGCCGGGATCCGTATTCAAGGCCGCCACTCTGACCTGTATGATTGAAGAGCACGGTCTCAGCATTGACGACGAGGTTCCCGCACGCGTCAACTGGACCTACGCCAAGCGTACTTTCTCGGACCATTATCTGGACAAATACGGGTCCACAATCACTGTAAGGAGAGGCTTTGAGATATCTTCCAACAACGTCTTCAGGATGCTGGCAGCAAGATATTACAGCGCAGACCCCGATCGGTTCATGGACTACCTTACCAACACCCTCCACATCACCAAGGACTTCCCGTTCGAGCTGAAAGGATTCAACCGCGCCAACATCAAGTCGACGAAGAACAGGTCTTGGAGCCCCGCCGACCTGCCTCAAATCGGAATGGGATACACCGTCGAAATTACGCCGCTGCATACTTTGAATTTCTATAATGCGCTGGCCAACAACGGGGTGATGGTACGTCCCCACCTGATCAGGAATTATCAGAAGGACGGGACCATCATACAGGAGTTTCCGCCCGAAGTCCTCGCGACCGTATGCAAGCCCGAAACGGCGGCGATGGTGAGAGAGGCGATGCGCGGGGTAGTTGAGCACGAAGGTGGAACGGGATACTGGGTGTTCAAGGGATGTCCCGTCAACGTGGCCGGGAAAACCGGCACGGCGCGTATTGTGTTTCCGGGCACCGGGTCATACCAGGACCGCCAGGGAAGGAAAATGCACCAGGCCACCTTTGTGGGCATGTTTCCTTATGAAGCCCCGAAATACAGCATGATTGCCGTGGTTTATTCCGAGCCCACCCTCAAGAACTTCTACGGAGCAACCTGGTGCGGTCCGGTATTCCGTGAAATAGCTGAACAGATCTACGCCTCGTCCACCAGCTGGTTCGACCCGATGGAGGAGAAGGCCGCACTTCAAATACCGGCAAAAGAGAGTTGCCTCGACAAAACGGAATGCGGGGCTCCCGATGTCCACGGACTGGGGCTCAAGGATGCCCTGGCCATTCTGGAGAAAGAGGGATACACCGTTCTATGCTCAGGGCATGGCAAGGTAACAAAACAGGCGATGAAGGACAGCACATCCAACACTATAATACTGACATTGAGCGAAAATGGGAATAAAGATTCTTAACATACTCACAGGCATTGAGACAGTGGCCGTGAAAGGCTCTGTTGAAACGGAGATAACCGGAATAACCTTCGACTCCCGCAAATGTGTCCCCGGGACGCTGTTCGTTGCGGTTAAAGGCGTCGAAGCGGACGGTCACAAATACATCGGGACCGCGGTTCAGAATGGCGCCGTTGCAGTAATCTGCGAAGAAGAGCCGTCGCTACCCCTTCCCGACTCCTGCACGATTATCGTTGTCAACGACAGCCACAGCACACTCGGACTGGCCGCCTCCAATTTTTACGGAAATCCTTCATCCAAACTCAATCTGGTGGGCATCACCGGGACCAACGGCAAGACCACTACCGTCACGCTTCTCTACAATCTTTTCATGAGGCTGGGTTGGTGCTGCGGTCTGATTTCCACCATTGCCAATTACATAGGCACGGAGCGGAGAGAGGCCGACCACACCACTCCTGACCCCGTAAGCCTCAACGGACTGCTCGCAGAAATGGTGAAAAAAGGTTGCGGGTACTGTTTTATGGAGGTGAGCTCACATTCAATCGACCAACAGAGAATAGCCGGCCTGCAGTTTGCGGGCGGGATATTTTCCAATCTGACACACGATCATCTTGATTATCACAAGACATTCGAAGCATATCGCGACTGCAAGAAGAAGTTTTTCGACGACCTCCCGGAGGATGCCTTCGCCATCAGCAATATCGACGACCGGAACGGGAGCATAATGCTTCAGAACACCAGGGCGAGGAAGATAACCTGTTCCTGCCGGACACTGGCCGATTTCAATTGCAAGATAATAGAGGAGAGTATAGAGGGGATGGAGATTGAGTTGGACGGCAAGCGTCTGTGGAGCCGTTTCATCGGTGCTCACAACGCATATAACCTTCTGGCCGTGTATAGCGCGGCAGTGATGCTGGGAGTGGCGAAGGAGGATATTCTGGTCAATATGAGCGCACTCGGTCCCGTTTCGGGACGGCTTGAGTGTCTGCACGGAGGAAACGACATAACAGCGGTTGTGGACTATGCCCATACTCCGGATGCTCTCGAAAATGTCCTGAAGACTCTCCGTGACACCTGCCGGGAGAGGGAACTCATCTGCGTCTTCGGATGCGGGGGGAACCGTGACAAGACCAAACGTTCCGAAATGGGCGCAATCGCCGTCAAATATGCCGACCGCGTGGTAGTCACATCCGACAACCCCAGATTTGAGGAGCCGGAAGCCATAATTGCCGACATAAAGGCGGGCCTGGACACAAAGGGGCGCGCCAAAGCCATTTTCATCACGGACAGGAAGGAAGCCATCCGTACCGCAATAATGACGGCACCGGAAGGAGCCGTGATTCTCGTGGCGGGCAAGGGGCACGAAGATTATCAGATAATCGGAGGGAACAAGAGCCACTTCAGCGACAAGGAGGCAATTGATGAAACTTTTAAGGAAATAAATCTGTAGAGTATGCTGTACCATCTGTTCGAATACCTGAAAAGTTTGGGATATGACTTCCCCGGCATCGGCCTGATGCAATACATCAGCTTCCGAAGCCTGTGCTGCGCCGTCTTCGCCATATTGTCCGCCTGGCTGTTGGGCGACAAGACCATCAATTACCTGAGAAGGAGACAGATCGGCGAAACAGTACGGGATCTGGGGCTTGAAGGCGAATTGCAGAAAAAGGGAACCCCCACGATGGGCGGAGTGATAATCATTATTTCGATATTGATTCCCACACTGCTGTTCTGTGACCTCTCCAACACGAATATCATACTTCTCTCCGTCACGACAATATGGCTCGGATGTCTGGGCTTTGCTGATGACTATATCAAAGTTTTCAAAAAGAACAAAGACGGGCTCAGTCCGAAAGCAAAACTTGTAGCACAGCTGGCTCTCGGCCTTGCAGTCGGTCTCACCCTGTATCTGACCTCCGAACAGGGAATCAGTTACAGCCACACTACAATACCTTTCTTCAAAGGCAACGAGTTTGACTACAAATGGCTGATTCCGGGAAGCGGACCGGTAGTCAGGGCAATGCAGGGAATCTTGTATGTACTGATTATCGCCTTCATAATCACCGCGTGCTCCAATGGAACCAATCTGGCCGACGGAATGGACGGTCTGACCACCGGAATAAGCGCGGTTGTCGGAGCGTCTCTCGGTATTCTGGCCTATCTGTCCGGTCATACCGGAATCGCAGAATATCTGAACATAATGCACCTGCCGGATGTCGGCGAGGTCACCGTATTCAGCGTTGCCTTCGTGGGAGCTCTGCTCGGCTTTCTCTGGTACAATTGTTTCCCCGCCCAGATTTTTATGGGCGACACGGGGAGCCTTGCCCTGGGCGGAATTATCGGAGTGATGGCGGTTCTCATCAGAAAAGAACTCCTACTGCCTGTTCTGTGCGGTATTTTCCTGGTGGAAAGTCTCTCCGTAATGGCCCAGAGAGTATATTTCAAATACACGAAGAAGAAGACTGGAACCGGTGTCAGAATTTTCAGGATGGCTCCCCTGCACCACCATTACCAGAAGGAAAATCCGGATGCGCTCCTGCAGCGTCCCAGAAAGATACAGCCGGAAAACAGAATCGTAGTGCGGTTCTGGATAATTTCCATACTACTTGCAGCATTCACAATCGTTACACTTAAAATCCGATGAGCAAAAGAGTTGTCATACTTGGAGGTGGAGAAAGCGGCGTAGGGGCCGCAGTCCTCTCGAAAGTCAAGGGATTCGAGACGTTCCTTACAGATAGCGGACATCTGAAGGATGAACACAGGAACACCCTCAACGAATGGAAAATACCGTTCGAAGAGGGCGGACACAGCGAGGAACTGGTCCTGAATGCCGACCTTGTCATCAAAAGTCCCGGAATCCCGGAGACCGCTCCCCTTGTCAAAGCACTGCACGACAGGGATATTCCAGTCATATCAGAAATCGAGTTCGCGGGGTACTATGACACCGCCAAGAAAATCTGCATCACCGGAAGCAACGGCAAGACCACAACCACCTCCCTCGTATATTATCTTCTGAAGAATGCGGGGTTGAACGTGGGACTCGGAGGCAACATCGGACAGAGTTACGCCTATCAGGTCGCAACCAGCAACCACGACATATACGTTCTGGAGCTGAGCAGTTTCCAGTTGGACGGAATGTACGACTTCAAGGCTGACATCGCGGTGCTGATGAACATCACTCCGGACCATCTTGACCGTTATGACCACTGCTTCCAGAACTACATAAACGCGAAGTTCAGGATTACCCGCAATATGAATCCTGACGACTGCTTCATCTTCTGCTCCGACGACGAAGTCACGATAGGGGAACTCCAGAAAATCGTGGTGAAGGCAAAAATGCTTCCCTTCAGTCAGGAGGGCAAGGTTTCCGACGGCGCTTACGTCGAAGACGGGGTGATGCACGTTTCCTACGAAGGGGAATGTTTCGATATGCTTGTAAGCGATCTGGCAATCAAGGGCCGCCACAATGTATACAACTCGATGGCGGCGGCCATTGCCGGAAAGGTGATGAACGTTTCCAACGAATCCATCCGCCAGAGCCTCACCACCTTCAAGGGAGTGGAGCACCGTATGGAGAAGGTTCTCTCCGTCGGCGGCGTTCTGTATATCAATGACTCTAAGGCGACCAACGTCAATTCGACCTGGTATGCTCTCGAAAGTATGACCTCCCCCACCATCCTTATTCTCGGAGGCACTGACAAAGGCAACGATTACCAACCGATAGCGGATCTGGTCAAGGAAAAGGTCAAGGCAATAGTATGCCTTGGAAAGGACAACCGCAAGATCATTGATTTCTTCGGGGACAAAGTCGTCGCCGAGACCGGAAGCGCAGCCGAATGCGTCGCCAAGTGCGCCGAACTGGCCAGCGAAGGGGACACCGTGCTTCTCAGCCCCTGCTGCGCATCATTTGACCTTTTCAAGAACTACGAGGACAGGGGAAGACAATTCAAGGAGGCTGTAAGAAAGCTATAACTAAACGCTATGGGAGCATTCAGCATAAAGGGAGACAAGGTAATCTGGATGACAGTCGTGATGTTCGCGCTGTTCTCCGTTGTCGCCGTCTTTTCGTCAAGCAGTTTTCTTGCCAGTTCCCAGGGCACGTCGAAACTTGTCATATTCCTGGAACAGATAAAATCCGTCCTTCTCGGGATGTGCGCCCTGTTCGTATGCTACCTCATTCCGATGAGATGGTACAGAAATCTGGCCTTCATCTATTTCGGAATCTGCGTCGCAATGTTGCTGATGCTCTATATCCCTCCTTTTCAGGCAAGAATCAACGGGGCAGTCAGGGGAATCAAGATTGCCTCCCATACAATCCAGCCCTTTGAGTTTGCGAAAGTCGGAATGGTGCTCTACCTCGCCCGCGCCATCGAGAAATGGGAAGACAGCCTTGACACCTACAAGGATTTCTTTCTCAAGATTGCCCTCCCCATATTCGCCGTATGCGGCCTGATTGTTTCGAACAGTGTGTCCTCCACCCTTCTGGTGGGAGGCATCAGTATGCTGGTGCTCATATTTATGGAAATCAGATGGAAATATATCTTTGCGATGATGGGAGTGATTCTGGTGGCGGCGGGTTTGATGTATGTGGTCTACACGGCGGCCTTCAAGGGCAACAAAGAGAGGCTCGAAACTCCCGCCGGCAAGATTTTCAATCGTTTCGGCACTGTGGAAAACCGATTCGCCAGCTTCAAGACCGACGAGAAGGAAGAGGTTGACAGAGAGAGCAAGAGGCAGAGCGAGAACGCGATGATAGCCATTTCCGAAGGAGGCCTTTTCGGCAAGGGACCCGGCAACAGCACACAGAGATATTCGCTTTCAATGGCATTCTCGGATTTCATCTTCGCATTCATAGTGGAAGAATACGGACTTGCGGGAGGGAGCCTGATCATCGCGCTATATATAGTTCTGCTGTTCCGATGCATACGGCTTACGACACGGTGCAGGACGAGTTTCTCGTCAGCGCTGGTGACAGGCCTTGCATATATGATAATCATACAGGCATTCATCCATATACTGGTCAATGTCAGGCTGATTCCGATAACCGGCCAGACACTTCCCCTCATCAGCCACGGAGGCACTGCCTATCTGGCAATGAGCGGAGCCGTGGGGATAATTCTCTCTGTAAACAAACAGCTCGACAAGCAGGATATGATGGAGGCAGCACGATTGAATGTAGAAAACCAACAGATAGGAAACAATGAAATCAAACCCGAAGATAATAATTAGCGGAGGCGGTACCGGAGGGCATATTTTCCCGGCAATATCGATAGCCGCTTCCATCCGGAAGGCGTGCCCCGACGCAGAACTGCTGTTCGTGGGGGCAGCCGGAAAAATGGAGATGGAGAAGGTTCCGGCAGCCGGTTACAAGATAATCGGACTTCCCGTTGCGGGGCTCAGGAGAAGTCTGAGTCCGAGCAATCTGCTGTTGCCGTTCAAAGTGCTTTCAAGCCTGCGCAAGGCGAGGAAAATCATCAGGGATTTCAAACCCGATGTGGCGGTAGGCGTGGGCGGATATGCAAGCGCCCCTCTCCTATGGGCAGCCTCTTCAATGGGAATCCCCTGTCTGATACAGGAACAGAATTCATACGCAGGGCTTACCAACAGAATTCTTTCCAGACGGGCGAAACGGATCTGCACCGCTTACGAAGGTATGGAAAAGTTCTTCCCGGAGCAGAAGATAATCCTGACAGGCAATCCCATCCGTGGTGAAATCGGGAAGACAACTCCGGAGAGCAGGAAGGAGGGTCGTGAATTCTACGGCCTGGACACGGAAAAAGAGACTGTATTCGTAGTCGGAGGCAGTCTTGGTTGCCGAACGCTTAACGAAGTGATGAAAACCTTCATAGAGAATGGCGGCGACAGGAAACCTTTTCAGGTAATCTGGCAATGCGGCAAAATCTACAAGGAGGAGATTGACAGGTTCCTTGCCTGTCACAAGGCATCCAATGTTTTCTGCACGGATTTCATAAAGAGAATGGATCTGGCCTACGCCGCATCTGACATTGTCGTCTCCAGAGCGGGAGCAGGAACAATTTCCGAACTTTGCTGTGCGGGAAAAGCGACAATTTTCGTACCTTCACCAATGGTTGCTGAAGATCACCAGACCCATAACGCGATGGCGCTGGTGAAGAAGGATGCAGCCGTAATGGTCAGGGACGCCGAGGCCCGGGAAAAATTGATGGAAGCCGTTGAAAATCTGGTCTCGGACGGAGAAAAGATAGCGTCGCTCGAACGCAACATACTCGGTCTCGCAAAAGCGGACGCCGCAGAAAGAATAGCAGATGAAGTAATCAAACTCATAAAATGATGGATTTAAAGAATGTTTATCTGATTGGAATCGGGGGAATCGGGATGAGCGCCCTCGCACGATATTTCAACAACAAGGGACTCCACGTGTCGGGTTATGACCGTACGCCATCCACCCTGACAAGGAAGCTCGAAGCAGAAGGCATCAGAATCCACTACGAAAGCAATATCTCGGAGATTCCGCAGGACATTCCCGGGACACTGGTGATTTACACGCCGGCCATTCCGGAAAATTTCGAGGAGATGGCTTATATCAAGGGGCAGGGGTACCGCTATTGCAAACGTTCACGCGCACTCGGGGAAATTGCCCGCGGACAGGAGTGTCTGGCTGTTTCCGGCACACACGGCAAGACAACCACCAGCACACTGCTTGCGCATATTCTTACACAAAGCGGAGAAGGGTGCAATGCATTTCTGGGAGGTATCTCCAAAAACTATGAGAGCAACCTGCTTCTGAGCAGAAGCTCCGTGCTTGTCGCCGAAGCCGATGAATTCGACAGGTCGTTCCTTCAGCTGTTCCCGAAACTGGCGCTGGTAACGGCAACGGATGCGGACCATCTCGACATATATGACAACCACCAGCAGGTTATCGAAGCATTCAGCACATTCGCTTCACAGGTTGACGGGTCGGGAGCTTTGGTCATCAAGCAAGGTATAAAATTAAATCTGGCCAACGTGGAAGCCAGAATCTACCGTTATTCTTACGACTCGCCCTGTGATTTCTACGCATCGGACATAACCCCCATTGAAGGAGGCCGGTTTGAATTTACAATCAATCATCCGGCAGGCAGAATCGAACATTGCACCGTAGGCATCCCCGGATGGGTGAATGTGGAGAACGCGGTTGGAGCAAGCGCACTGGCTCTTCTGCATGGTGTCGCTCCGGTCAGAATAAGAGAAGCGCTTGCCTCTTTCAAAGGGGTTTGCAGAAGATTCGACATCAGGGTGAATGAAGGAGGCGCGGCATACGTGGATGACTATGCGCACCACCCGGCGGAACTTGCCGCTTCCATCAGCTCCATACGCAATATCTTCCCGGGCAGGAAGATATGCGGCATCTTCCAGCCGCACCTGTACACCAGAACCAGGGATTTTGCCGATGAATTCGCGGAGTCGCTGAGCAAACTGGACGTACTGGGTCTTCTTCCAATTTATCCGGCAAGGGAAGAGCCGATTGAAGGGGTAACGTCGGAAATGATTTACAAGAAAGTGACCATCGGGGATAAACATCTCATACAAAAAGAGGAAATAACCGACTTTGTGCACAAACATCGCGACTGTTGCATAGTCACGCTTGGTGCAGGTGACATAGACAGATTTGTCGGGCCGATTGAAGAATGCTTAAAAGAACTATCATAACATCCGTCCTCTGCGCAATTGCAACCGGTCTGCTGGGCTCATATTTTTATTTTGTCGGCAGGCTTGCTTCGGAGCGCTCCGCGCAGGAGTTCTGCCGCGGCATAAAGGTCGTCGTGCTCGATTCACTGGACAACTCGCTCATAAGCGCAGCTGAAGTGAAGGAGAGGCTGGAAGGTTGGGATTTCTCCGGCAGGTGTGACGATATAGATTTATACAAAATTGAAATGGCCGTCCGCTCTTTCGGAGAAGTGGCGGACGCAGAAGTGTTCAGAAGAGACAGGAATCATATCGAAATAGATCTTGCGCAGAGAACGCCGACAGTCCGGTTCATAAAGAATGGGACAAGTCACTATGCCGACTGCAACGGTTATCTCTTCCCCGTATATCATTTCACGGAGGTCCCTGTCGTTACGGGGTTTCTGCCCTTTGATGCGGACCCGTCATACAAGGGACTTCTTACCGGAGAAAAGCGCGATTGGATGAACGGCATTCTTTCTCTGACCGAATTCCTTTCCGGCAATGAATATTGGAGATCCGTGACACAGCAGATTGACATTGCCGAAAACGGTGACATTCTCCTGTATTTAAAATCCGGCAGTGAAATTGTAATTTTCGGGGAAGCCACCGACATAGAGGACAAATTCAGAAAATTGGAGGCATATTACCGCAACATCGTACCTTCCGGTACAGGCAGAAAGTACTCAAGCGTGAATCTGAAAATCGACAATCAAATAATATGTAAATAATATGGGTAAACACATCACAGCCATTGACTTGGGATCTTCCAAGATAGCTCTCGCAACAGGATGCAGCACCGATTCCGGCATCCGGATTGTCAGTTACCACGAAGTCCCCTCCGCAGGAATCAGAAACGGAGAGATCATCAACATCTTCCACGTAGAACAGGCCGTTTCGAAACTCATTGAAAAAGCAGAAAAAGACCTCAATGAACCCATTGACCAGGTCATCCTCAACATCGGAGGCAAGTTTCTTCACAAGGAAACCCAATCTTTTTCCGTTCACCGTCCCAATCCGATGCAGTTCATAACTGCAGAGGAAATAGAGTCTCTTACCAAGGCCAGGAACAATACCAGGAATAATGCAGGCGAAATTCTGCTGGAAGCATCTCCTATCAAATATACGATAGACGAATATGTGGGCATCCCATACGAGGAAGCGGTCGGAATGTCGGGCAATGACATCGAAGCCGAATTTCTTATGGTATTCGGCAAGGAATCTCTGCTGAATTACCGCCGTCAGATCATGGACAGCTGCAATCTCGCAATCAAAAAGGCAATCCTCTCCCCCATTGCCGCCGCTCGCGCCGTACTGACAGAGACAGAGCTGGAGAACGGCGTGGTCCTTGTGGACATAGGCAAGGGAACAACTGAGATTGTAATGATAAAGGACGGTATCGTTCTGGATGTGGCAAGCCTTCCCTTTGCCGGAGATTCCATAACAAACGATATCAAGAACGTGGCGAACATCACCTACAAATGCGCGGAGGAGATCAAGATTCAGAGGGGCAATTGCTGCCCGGAAATCGTACCCGAAAACTCCAGGCTGGCAATCAAGAACCAGGACGGCATTGTCGAGAGTGAAGTTGATATGAATTTGATGACCAACGTGATAGAGGACCGTCTCATCGAGATATTCGAAGCGGTGCGCCATATCATCGACAATAGCAGGTGGTCAGGTAAACTGGCATCCGGAGTAGTGATAACGGGAGGCACAGCCTATCTCGAAAACATCAGACAGCTCGCTCAGGCGATGCTCGGCAGGAACGTAAGACTCGCGGCACCGCGCACGGCGATAGCCAGCGACAGCGTCGAGGCGGCATTCGACTCCTATTCTTCAGTCGCGGTCGGACTTGTTCTGGAAGGCTTTGAAAGAAGGCTCTCCCACACCGGCGATATGTCGTCAGCCCCGAAAACAAAGCCCGGAAATTCCGGTCAGAAAGGATTCGGCACTCTGTTCGATGATGACGAAAAAATGAGCAAGGAAGAGGCAAAGAGACTGAAAGAGGAAGAGGAACGCAGGAAAAGAGAGGAAAAGGAAAAGCTCAAGGAAGAAAAGAGAAAGCAGAAAGAGGAAGAGGAACGCAGAAAGAGAGAGGAAAAGGAAAAGAAAGCGGCGGAGAGGAATGGCCGTGGAGGCGGTTTTTTCGGGCAATTATTTGGTAACACGGACGATAACGCATAAATCTTAACACAATGGACAAGGATCTTATACCTAACAATTGGGAAAAACGAGGCAATATCATCACCGTCATCGGCGTTGGAGGCGGTGGCAACAATGCGGTCAACCATATGTTTAACGAAGGTATGCAAGACATAGATTTTATTGTCTGCAATACTGATATGAGGGCTCTCGAGATGAGTCCGGTCCCTTTCAAGATACAGCTTGGCCCTCTCACGACGAAAGGGTTGGGAGCCGGCACAGATTTCAACGTCGGGCGCAAGGCCGCTCTTGAATCCATTGAAGAGATTCGTGCATCACTGGGACCTGACACCGAAATGGTCTTCGTCACCTGCGGAATGGGTGGCGGAACAGGCACCGGAGCAGCCCCGATTGTTGCCCAGACTGCCAAGGAAAAGGGCCTGCTCACCGTGGGCGTAGTCACTATTCCTTTCAGGGATGAAGGAGAGGAGGCTCTATATCGCGCAATACAGGGAATTAAGGAACTGACGAAGAACGTTGACTGTATCCTGATAATCGACAACCAGAAGTTGTATCAGCTCCACGGAGATCTGGATGTATTCAATGCATTCCCCAAAGCGGACGATGTCCTGGCCACAGCCGTAAAGAGCATTGCCGAAATCATCACTTGCGGAGGTTACATCAACGTCGACTTCGCGGATGTGAAGAAGGTTATGCAGAACAGCGGTGTTGCGCTGATGGGTATAGGTGAGGCCTCCGGGCCGAACAGGGCCGAGACAGCGGTAAATATGGCATTCCATTCACCTCTCCTCAATAATCTGGACCTGAGCAACGTCCGCAACGCCCTGGTCAACATAACCAGCAGTGACGGAGAGAACGCTCTCACAATGTCCGAAATGGCCCAGATAATGGACTATACGAAGAAATATACAGGCACCGTCATCAACTTCAAACGCGGTATTGTCAAGAAGAAGGATATGGGTGACAAGGTAAGCGTCACAATCATAGCCACCGGTTTCGATATGGCGCAGCTTCCTGTCATAGACGAGCCTGTATCCGCCCGAGGGAACAGGGTGGAGATTACTCTCGGAGGAGACAGCAGCCTGATTCTCAAGCACGGGACACCTTATGTCGCATCGAAAGAGATAAGAATCACCCGACAGAGGAGCACGGGAGTGCCTGTCCTGCTGACTGAGACACCGCAGACAATCGCGGAGTTGGAGGAAGAACCGTCCTACTACAGAAGAGAGAGGCTACTGGCCGAGCAGGAGAAAGCCGCCGCTGCCGCTGCAGCCGCCGCCAATGCTGCCAACGCCGCCAACGCCGCCGCTGCCGCAAGCGCAGCCGTTCCTCCTGAGAGTAGTCAGGAAGGCGCCGGAATTCAAGGCTAGCCCCAGATCCCGGGCAATGGACCTGATATAGGTTCCCTTGCTGCACCTGATTCTGACAACAGCCCACGGGCGTTGTCCGTCGGTGCCACCGCTGATATGATAATTATGAACATTCTTTACTGCCGCCAGGTCAGGCTTGTCCTTTCCGGCGGCGGTTTCGTTTCCTCCGGCCGGAGCATCTCCCGCCTTATGGAACTCGAGAAGTTCAATCTCGTCAATGCGGATTGCGGATGTGCTCAGTTCCACCGGCTGCCCGGTTCTGGCATATTCATAGGCCCTGATACCGCCGACCATCTTTGCTGAGAACGTCGGAGGTACCTGCTGCTGTTCGCCCAAGAAACCGGTCAATGCCTCCCTTACAGAATCTTCCGTTATGTGCTCAAACGGGAAGTAGCTGTCCACCGGTTGCTCGAGGTCAAAGGACGGGGTCGTCGCTCCGAATTCAAACGTAGCTGTATATATCTTGTCCTGCGCCTGAAACTGTTCGGCCTGCTTGGTGGCATTGCCGGCGCATACGATGAGCAGTCCCGTAGCCAGAGGGTCGAGCGTCCCTGCGTGTCCGACTTTCATCTTCTTGAGGTTGAAATGTTTCTGAAGCTGGAACTTGACCTTGCGGACCACGTCAGCGGAGGTCCACCGGTAGGGTTTGTCTATCGGCAGGACTATCCCTTCCGGGTAATCCTCCAATGAGTGCGAAGAGAGTTTCTCCGCAAAAAAAAGCGAAATATCCTCCTCTATCGGGCAATTATACAGAATCTCCATCATTCCCGAAAGGATTACCGGATCTTGTCGATGCGACGCTGATGCCTTCCTCCATCGAACCGGGTCTCAAGCCACGTTTTCACGCAGGCTTTCGCCATCGTAAGGGAAATGAATCTGGCAGGAAGAGCAAGAACATTGGCGTCATTATGAGCCTTGACAAGACGCGCTGTTTCCTTGTTCCAGGCGAGGCCTGCCCTGATTCCGGACCAATGATTCAGAGTAATTGCCATTCCGTTGCCCGTGCCGCAAAGGGCTATCCCCTTCTCCACCACGCCTTTTGAAATTCCATCCGCCAAAGCATTTGCATAGTCGGGATAATCCACGCTCTCCATTCCTTCGTAGGTTCCGAAATCGACGACATCATATCCTCTTTTCACAAGATAGAGGGAGATTTCCGCCTTATACGCAGCGCCGGCGTGGTCAGAAGCTATTCCTATTATCATATCAACTCAATTTTGAGACAGCGGAATCTATTCTTCGCAATGTTTCATCCTTTCCGAAAAGAGCCATCATATCCGCAACACCGGGGCCCTTTGAAACTCCGACAAGGAATAGCCTGAGTGAATTCATAACCTTTCCCATAGGCCACTGATTGGAGGTGATAAGTTCGTGGAGGGAATTTTCTATGGTTTCCTTGTCAAAAGATGCAAGGTCCGCCAGCAGAGACCGCACCTGGGGCATCGCGGCTTTTGCATCCTCGTTCCAGAACTTGACTACCGACGCCTCGTCGTATGACTCCGGCGCCTCGAAGAAGAATGAGGTCAGATTCCACATTTCGGTAACGAAATGGGCTCTTTCCCTCATAAGTTCAACCACTGCGGATATATAGCCGTCGTCACAGCCCTTGAGCTTTTCTCCGGCACAGGCCTTGAAATCCTCGACAAGCTGGGGAAGCGGTCTCATCCGGAGATACTCCTGGTTGAACCATTTCGCCTTGTCGGCATTGAAACGGGCGCCTGACTTGATTACACGGTCCAGATTGAAGACAGGGACAAGTTCCTCAACAGTAAAGAGTTCCCTATCATTTCCGGGATTCCACCCCAGAAGGGCGAGCATATTGATGAAGGCTTCCGGATAGTAGCCGTCCTCGCGATAACCACGGGAGACTTCGCCTTCAGCGTTGACCCATTTCAGAGGGAACACGGGAAAACCGAGTCTGTCACCGTCGCGTTTGCTCAATTTCCCTTTGCCGTCGGGCTTCAGGAGAAGAGAAAGATGTGCGAAGCGGGGCTGTGTGTCTGTCCAGCCGAATGCCTCGTAAAGCAGGTAATGCAAAGGAAGCGAAGGCAGCCACTCCTCTCCACGTATGACCTCCGTAATCTCCATCAGGTGATCGTCGACGATATTGGCAAGATGGTATGTGGGAAGTTCATCCACGCGCTTCCACAGCACCTTGTCATCCAAAGTATTGCTGTTGACTTCTATATGTCCGCGGATAAGGTCCTCCATCACGACTGTCCTGTTCTCCGGAATCTTGAATCTGATGGTCCATCCGGTATCTTCCGCCACAAGCCTTGCCACCTCATCCTCAGGCAAGGTGAGTGAATTTCTCATATTGCCCCTTGTCTTCCAGTTATAGATGAACGTCTCCTTCCTTGACTCGGCCTCGGCCCTGAGAGCTGCGAGTTCTTCGGGGGTGTCGAATGCATAGTAGGCATACCCCGCCTTGACAAGCTGCTCGGCATACTGGCGGTAGATACCGCGTCTCTGGCTCTGACGGTAAGGAGCATGAGGATGCTTCTCGGAGGGAGTTTCCACCACCTTCCCGTTTTCATCCACCCCTTCATCCGGGTATATCCCGCACCAGCGGAGCGCCTCTATGATATATTCTTCAGCGCCCGGAACGAATCTCTGGGAATCGGTGTCCTCAATTCTGAGGACAAAGTCCCCACCGGCCTGTCTGGCATAAAGGTAATTGTAAAGTGCCGTACGGACTCCACCCATATGCAGGGGCCCCGTCGGACTTGGTGCGAATCTTACGCGTCTCTTCCTTTCCATATTCAATGCTTATGTGAGATTGCGAAATTAGATAAAATAAATGGTATATTTGAAGAAAAAATCGACAATGATGAAGAAATTGCTGTTGCTTTCCCTTCTTGTCTCAGCCTCATTGCAGGCAAAGACCACCGTACCTGACCTTGACATTGAATGCGGTCCCTGGGTCCAGAATGTTTCCGAAGAATCCGTCACCATATTGTGGACCACCAACCGGAAAGCGCTTTCCTGGGTTGAATTCGATACTGACAACGGCAATACCTGGTATCAGGAGAGCCATCCGGCTTACTATGAAACAGTCAGCGGACGGCGTTACTACGGCACGTTCCACTGCGTTCGGATTTCAGGATTGGAAAAAGGCACGAAATACCGCTACAGAATACTGGGCAAGGCAATTGCAGACGACAGCAATCCATACGCGACATCCTACGAGGCAGAACACGCCATCTCCTCCGTCAAGACGGTGGAAACGTATGATTTCAGCGCTCCGTCCTGCCGCTTCTCAATGGTAAACGACATCCATTTCGACGATGAACGGTACGCGAAACTCCTGGGTGGGATGGATAGACAGAAAACCGATTTTGTCGTTCTCAACGGCGACATAGTCTCATTTTCCAATTCAATGGACACCCTCATCAAGCACACCTTCGTCCCGATTGCGGACATAGCCGCCAATTACCCGATTGTTTTCGCACGCGGCAACCACGAAGGCAGGGGATGCGAATGGTTTGAACTCATAAAGGCATTCCCTTCCAACACCGGCGAGTTCTACTACAGTTTCAGACAGGGTCCCGTCGCCTTTCTGATACTTGACGGAGGAGAGGACAAGCCCGACTCAGACCCGGAATACTCCGGACAGGCTGACTATGAACAATACCGCATCAGGCAGCTCGAATGGCTGAAAAAGGCCGTGACCGAACCCGAATTCGCCTCCGCTCCGAAGAAAGTCTGCATAATCCACATCCCGGCCATCGCCGACAAGGAGGCCTGGGCCACCCAACTCTGGATAAAGGAGAATTTCACTCCGGTCCTGAACGCAGCCGGAGTCGACCTTATGCTGAGCGCCCACTATCACTCATACATTCTGGCCCAGCCTAAGGAATATGGCAACAACTTCCCCATTCTTGTCAACAGCAGCCACGAACGGCTTGACTTCGAGGCCACTGCATCAAAGATTTCCGTTAAAATCTATGCCGAAGACGGCAAGATGACAAAAGACCTTTCTTTCTGATTCACCGGGAGTTTTCGAGATATACCGCTGCGGTCGCCACGACTGCGGCGGTTTCTATTCTCAGACGGCTCTTTCCGAGAGAGGTGACAACCCAGCCTTCGGCTACCGCCATCTCAACCTCGCTGCGGGAGAAATCCCCTTCCGGGCCTATCATCACCATGACATCCGAATTCCGTGAAGCACGCAAGCTCTCCGTTATGTCAGTTTTCTCCACACCGAGCCCTGAAACATCGTCACAGTAGCAGATAAGTTTCAGGGCATCCTTCCCCTTCTGCCCGGATATGAAGCCTTTTACGGACACTGCCGGATGCAGAACCGGAATCGAACCTTTGTGAGACTGCTTCGAAGCGCTGACAAGAATCCGTTCCACCCGCTCGGGCTTGAAGACTTTTCTTTCCGAATATTCTCCGAAAAGAGGCGTGATTTCATCCACACCTATCTCAGTGGCCTTCTCGGCGAACCATTCGAAACGGTCGATATTTTTCGGAGGCGCGACGGCCATATGGAGGCGGTAAGGATGACTTCCGTAGCCCTCCACGACTTCGTCTATCGAAAACCTCACGCATTTCGGGTTATCATCGACGACCGTGCATTTGAAAAGGCGGCTTTGCCCGTCAATCACATTGATGGAGTCCCCCTTGCGATGGCGCAGGACATTGATACAATGATTTGACTCCTGCCGGTCAAGGGAGGTCTCCCCCTCTGCGATATTTTTAGAATAGAACAGTTCCATCTGATGAATAAAGTTGCTATTTTTGCCGTTGTAAAAATAGGAATTTTATGGACAAATCAAGAATCTACTCCGGACTGGCTGTTATGGCCGGGCTTATTGTATTGGGATGTATGCTTCCCTGCGCTGTCTCAAAACTCAAATCTTTTGACAGGACAGTCAATGTGAAGGGATTGTGTGAAAGGGAAGTCAGGGCGGACCGTGTCGTCTGGCCGATGACGTTCAAGGTAGTGGGCAACGATCTGGCAACCATTTCATCGGAGATAAAGGCGAAGACGGCAAAGCTGACCGATTTTCTGGCCAAGGGCGGTGTTTCCAAAGAAGAGATAAGCGTATCAGTCCCCACATTCTCCGACAAATACACTCAGGAATACGGCAATAACGAGAGAACATTCCGCTATGTAGCCAAGTGCATCATCACCGTATCTTCAAAGAATGTCGACAATATCCTCGGTCTTATGGAAAAACAGACCGACTTGATAAACAGCGGCATCACTCTGGAGAACGAATGGGACACCAAAAGCGAATTCTCTTTCGAAGCTCTCAACGAGCTGAAGCCAGAAATGATTGAGGAGGCGACAAAGAATGCGCGCGAAGTGGCTCAGAAGTTCGCCAAGGACTCCGAAAGCCGCCTCGGCAAAATCAAGCAGGCCTCACAGGGGACCTTCACCATCACCGACAGGGACAACAACACTCCCTATATAAAGAAAGTCAGGGTTGTAACGAACGTGACCTATTATCTGAACAACTAAGATGGCATATATCGGCCTGATATCCGACACTCACTGCATTTTCGACGAAAAGGTGCGCAGTTTTCTGGAGCCGGTTGACACAATCTGGCACGCCGGGGATTTCGGCAATGCGGCAACGGCGGCTGCAATAGCGGCGTTCAAGCCATTGACCGGAGTGTGCGGAAACTGCGACGGGCAGGATGCCAGAATCGACTACCCCAAAGCACAGTTGATTGAACTTCAAGGCCTCAAGATTCTGATGACACATATCGGCGGCTATCCCGGAAGGTATGATTACAAAGCCCTCCAGCTGATAGAAGCTCATCGTCCGGATATTTTCATCTGCGGACATTCACACATACTCAAGGTAATAAATGACAAGCATTACAATATGACGGTCCTCAATCCCGGAGCCTGCGGCCTGCAGGGATTCCACCTTGTCAGGACCGCTCTCCGGTTCCGCATCGAAGAAGGAAAACTGAAAGATATGGAGGTGGGCGAATGGCCCAAAACTATATGAACAAAAAAGAATTACCCGTACTCCTGCTGACAGGATATCTGGGCAGCGGGAAAACTACTCTTCTCAACAAAATCCTCTCCAACCGCCGAGGGATTCGGTTCGCCGTGATTGTCAATGACATAGGGGAGGTAAACATAGATGCGGACCTCATACAGAAGGAAGGCATAGTCAATCAGAAAGATGACAATCTGATTGCCCTGCAGAACGGATGCATCTGCTGCACGCTGAAGACCGATCTGATAGAGCAGCTCCACGGCATTGCGGTAACCGGCAAGTTCGATTATATCGTAATAGAAGCGAGCGGTATCTGCGAGCCGGAACCTATAGCCAGGACAATCTGTTCAATCCCCTCCATCTACCCCACTCTGGCGAAGGATGCGCCGGTACAGCTGGACAGCATTGTCACTGTCGTGGATGCCCTCCGGATGCGGGATGAATTCAACCTCGGTCAGGACCTTATCCGCGGTGACATCGACGAGGAAGACATACAGAGTCTTGTCATCCAGCAGATTGAATTCTGCAACGTCATACTTCTGAACAAGGCATCGGAGATTTCTGACCGCGAAAGGGAACAGGTCACCGGCATCTTGAAAGCCCTGCAGCCCGAAGCCCGGATTCTGCCCTGCGATTACGGAGAGGTGGACTTCGACCTTTTCCTGAACAGCGGGACGTTCGATTTCGAGAAAGTCGCCACTTCCGCAACCTGGATAAAAGAAGTGGAGGGACATCACGAACACGAGCATGAGCATGAACACGAGCACGATGAAGAGGGGGAAGCCGAGGAATACGGCATAGGAACCTTCGTCTATTGCAGACGGCAGCCGCTTGACATCAACCGCTTTGACAATTTCGTGGCAAAAAAATGGCCGTCATCCGTGATAAGGACAAAAGGCATCTGCTATTTCAGCGAGGAATTCAACACCTGCTACCTGTTCGAACAGGCGGGAAAACAGTTCTCGATGAGAAACGTGGGAGACTGGTATGCGACGATGCCCGCTTCAGAACTGAACGCCCTGCTTGAACGTGAGCCCGATCTGGCTTTGGACTGGGATGACATCTATGGTGACAGAATGCAGAAACTTGTCTTTATCGGGCAGAAGATGGACAGGAGCGCCATCGAGGCGGAGCTGGACAAATGTCTCGTGGAATAGTCCTCCATTATTTTTTGTAATCCTCCTTTTTTTTGATATCTTTGTGGGAAATTGTACAATCGATTATTTTGATATTTTAATTATGACCCTACAAGAAGTTGAAGCAAAAATCAAATCCTTCCTGATTGATGAATTGGAAGTGGATGAGAATACCATTTTCCCCGAATCCAAACTGAAAGATGATATGGGAATCGGAAGTCTTGAAGTTGTTGACGTCGTTGTCTTTGTAGAGGACACCTTCGGATTCAAGATGGACCCTAAGGAGTTCAACACCATTCAGACAATGTCCCAGTTCTGCGAATTCGTACAGAGTCATTGCGCGTAAATTTATTCTCATCAAGAAAAAGCGGCTGAATTTCCCAAGCCGCTTTTTTCATGTTCCGACAAATATGATCACCACCATCCTGCTCGCTCTCTTTTTCCTCGTTGCACCTGCCATCGTCCTGGTGCTGTGCAGAAAAGTCAACTGGATTGGAAAACTGGGACCCGTTCTGGTTCTTTACATCCTCGGCGTGGTTGTCGGCAATGTCGGCAACATCTTCGGCTGCCCCCTGTCAGAATCAACGGTAAGCATGCAAAAACTGTTCAGCTCAATTACCGTTCCCTTCGCAATTCCTCTTATGCTTTTGGGATGCTCTTTCAACAAGGGAGATGGGAAACGCTACGCGCTGGTTCTTGTCACAGGACTGATTGCCGTAATTGTGGCTATCCTCTCAGGTTATTTCATCTTCAGACATCCGATTGATTCCGGAGCGATGGGCGTGGACGGCACGGCCAAAATCGGCGGCCTGCTCACAGGAGCGTACACGGGAGGAACCATAAATATGGCCGCGCTCAAGACAATGCTGGACGTTTCTGACAGCACCTATATTCTGCTCAACAGCTACGACATGCTGGTCGGATTCTTCTATCTCATATTTCTGATGACCATCGGCATCAAATTGTTCCGCAGACTTCTGGACAGCAGGAGCAAGATCATCATCGACAATATAGTCAACAAAGTCGTACGGGCAAAAAAATCAGTCACGGGCTTCGTGACGAGATTCATGCCCAAGAGCTATCAGGAAAAGGCCAGAAAGAATGAGTCATCAAACGAAGAAAACCCCTACAGCGGTCTCGGCACAAAGAAAGGGTTGTGCATTCTCGGACTCCTCATACTGATATCCTTGACAATATGCGGATTGTCATTCCTGATTACGAAACTGTTCCCGAAGATTCCGTTGATGACACTGTTCATCCTGTGCCTCACCACATTCGGAATCGGAGCATCATTCATCCCCAAACTCAGAGCCCTTCCATACAGTTATGACGTCGGAATGTACGCCATCTATGTCTTCAGTATAGTGGTCGCTTCAATGGCAGACGTAAAGAATCTGGATCTTGCAGGCGGAGCCGGGGCTCTGGGATATCTCTTCTTTGTGGTGTTCATCTCCCTGGGATTGCAGGCATTGCTGTCAAAGACATTCCATCTGGATGCTGACACGACCGTCATCGGCTCGGTGGCACTGCTCTGCTCCCCTCCTTTCGTTCCTATGATTTCCGCCGCAATGCACAACAGGCGCGCACTTGCAGCCGGACTGGCAATCGGAATCGTCGGTTATGCAGTAGGCACCTACCTCGGCTTCGGAATTTTCCGTCTGCTGTCGCTGTTTTAGCACATTTTTTTTGCATAGAAAATTATTTGTCGTATATTTGCCGTCCCATTGAGGTATGGTGTAATGGCAGCACAAGAGATTCTGGTCCTCTTAGTGGCGGTTCGAATCCGTCTACCTCAACGATGACGGCGGGATAGCTCAGCTGGTTAGAGCGCATGATTCATAATCATGAGGTCCCCAGTTCAATCCTGGGTCCCGCTACAAGAAAATCAGGCACTTACGGAAGTGAGTGCTTTTTTTGTGCCCAGTCGGGAAAATAGAGGGAAAATAGGAGTTCCGAATTATACCACATTCTATTATTGCATCCAAGGACTGATTATCTTTGCAGAAATAACAGAAGCAATGAAGAAGACCCAGAACAGGTGGCAGATGGCTTTGAGATGGCTGTTACGCGTTCAAACCAATCACGTTTCTTTCGCGCACATGCGGTAGCAGGATATCCTAATTCCTTATTGGACTTTTTTGAGGAACGAAACTTGATTTTCAGTGCTTATTGGTACTTTTGTACAAAATGTGTGTGCTACCCCTGTTATGGATAACGAAGGAAAGGTTATGGAGAGGCACACGGTCTTGAAGCTGCTGAAATAGCAGTAATTGTAACCCCCATCAAAACGCAATGAGTATGAATGAGAATTCGCGCAGTCTGTATCTTGACAACTTGAAGCTGTTTCTGACAGTTCTGGTTGTATTCCATCATGCAGGCCAGGCCTATACTTATGGCGGTGGCAACTGGCCGTATGTGATGTCAAATCCCGATGAACTTCTGCCGAATATCTGGCATTTCCACACTGTTAATGCCGCCTTCTTCATGGGACTGTTTTTCTTTATCTCCGGATATTTCGTTCCCGCGAGTTACGACAGACAGGGCCCTGGTGGTTTCATAAAGAAGAAACTGCTCCGGCTGGGAATTCCCCTTGCGGTTATGACCGTGCTCCTGTCGCTTGTGGTTGGCAGGTACGAAGTGGGACACATGTGGTTTGTTGAGAGTCTTCTGGTATTTTGTCTTTTGTATGCGGTCATAAGGTTATTGTTCCGGCCCTTGCAGACTCGCAGGCGCAGGAGTCCCGGCCTGTTGGCATTGGTCGCCGCCGCTCTGTTCATGGGGCTAGGCAGCCATCTCATCAGACAGGTGAGCCCTCAGTACAACTGGATTGACCTGCTTGGTTTCATCCATATCGAGCCGGCCCATTACCTGCAGTATGTGATTATGTTCATTGCCGGAGTGCTGGCCTTCAGGTTCAAATGGCTGGATACTATGAAGGATTCCACGGGAATAACATGCCTTGGCATCGCTCTCGCGCTGACCGCACTCGAATATACGCGCTACGACGGGTGGTGGTATGACTTTGTCAACCGTTGGTACGGATTCTATGACTCTAGTATCTGCATTACTATGAATGCAGGGCTGCTCTGGCTGTTCCGCCGTTACTGCAACCATAACAACGGGGCATTGAAATGGGCATCTTCCCAGAGTTACGGTGCATACGTAATCCACCTTTTGATCCTCCTGGGCTTGCAGTATGCGTTTGACAAAGTATGGATGGGCAATGTGGGTAAATTCCTGTTCCTTGGGGCTATGACGTGCTTCTTGTCGTTCGGACTTACCTGGCTGCTCCGCTTGATACCCGGAGTAAAGAGAGTCCTGTAAATTTATGTTCAAGTATTCAATTTGTATGAATAATCAGGGAAAAAATTAACGGAAGAATTCAAGACACAAACAGCATCACTACCCTTACCATAAAGACTCACAGAAAGCACCTGCGCCGCAGGTGTTTTTTTGTTTTCCCAACGTAGCCATCAAAGGGTGGTGGGTGGGCCGCAAACGTACATCGTTTACGCCG
>JAGHTO010000003.1 GCA_018065305.1 Candidatus Cacconaster scatequi
GTCCCAGTGGTCGGCAGGACGAGGCGTCCTGCCCACGCAGCTGGGTTCTGCCACACCTCTCAGGGTTCGTTGCCGTTGTCTGAGTGTGTTTGATATGCTATAATGCCAGACAGCAAGGGAGATTCATCATGCCGGTAATAGAAAGAACGGTTCGTCCGCGAAGGAACAGGGTATCTGTTGAAGTGCCCCGTGAATATAATGCGTATACGTGTCGGGTGATCGTCGTTCCGCTTCAAGAGGTCAAGAAGCAGAAGTATGACTTTTCGGATTTTGTCGGAAAGATCAAGTGGGAAGGGGATGCGGTTGCGTATCAGAGGAAACTGCGCGATGAATGGTGAGCGGTATCTTCTTGATACGAATGCCGTGATACAGTTGTTCGGCGGAAATCGGGCGGTGGAGCAGGTGCTTAACATGTCCGATTCTGTGGCGATGTCGGTTGTCACGGAATTTGAATTCTTGTCCTATCCTGCCTTGACGGATGCCGATCGGAGGCAGTATCAGGCGTTTAGGGCGTACTTGCATGTCTATGACGTCCCGTCTGATGACGAGATTTTCACGCAGATGATTGTCAGCGCGAGACAGAGACACGGACTGAAGCTGCCGGATGCGATCATCGCGGCGACCGCCCGAAAGAACAATTTGACGCTTTTAACGGCTGATGACCATTTCAAGAAGTTGAAATCTCCTTGGAAGGTCAGGTTCTACAAGCCGATTTGATCTTTGACATACCGCTCGGTGGGTCAGCCGGGCGGGTCGGCCGACACGCGCGGGTGCGCGGAGAGCGGCGTGACCGACGGCCTCGGGTGAGGCCGGACAGTCAAAACAACTTAGCGTTCTGCGCTACGTTGGCTCAGAGGAAACTTAGGAACTTTCTTAGAGGGCTACGTGATGCAGAATGCGCCCACTGTGGCGCATTCTCTCGTGTTCCTCTTAAGGCATCCTAAGGCCTCCTCTGAAACACCGATGGGAATTGCGCCCTTTTTTCTCGGTTGCAAATGGTGAAGGGCGAAAATAAGTTAAGGTCATAATGAAGAATTATATTTTATGGGCGCTTTCATTTTTGGCAGTTGATTGTTTTGCAATTGCAAGATGCGAGAGGTGCGGGCGAGCTTTGATGATTGGCTCTCAACATACATGTTCACAAAAAGACATTGACAAGGTTAACGAGAAAAAGCGCCAGAGTAAGATTCAGGGCATGGTTAAGAAATACCGATATGATCCTGATCCTGCTGAATTACGCGCATTGTCTGACCCGTCACCGAAATATGTGATTTCACGAGAAATACGAGAGTGGAAGAATAAGAAGGGTAAGTCCATCCTTGCAGCATGGTGGCACATTAGTGAGGATGGAGAAATGGTATATTTGTTACCAAAGGGTAAGACTAATCTTATTCATATAAAAACATCCTTCCTCCAAGATGCTGACAGTAAGTATATTCAGGGGAAGATTGCTAAGATGAAATCGCAAGGTCTGGATTGGTTTCTCGGTGTCTATATGAGCAAAAAAGAAAGACGAAAAATCGAATTCGCTAATATGGCCAAGGAAAAAATCAAGCAGTACGACCAAGACATCCAGAAGATTACTGCATTGCGTGTTACTGATACGAATAAGGACGGAGCATTTGTTCGTGTAGGAGAAGTAGATGAAGAGGGCCGCTTCAAAGCGCTATTCACAGAATCGTATTTTTACTTTATGGGGCCAACAGACAGAGTGGCTGATGGAACAATAGTGAAGGCGCCGCGATTTTATTGGGCAGGAGTGACTGATTATAAATTAACGTCATCGCAATACAGTGGGTATGTTGGCTGGACTAAGCGCGAATCAAAAAAGTGTGCAAATTGTATTGCTGGAGATATTGATTTGGCCATTCATCATGTCCGACTTTCGCACAGCTTATTTGATAAAGGAGATGATGAATTTGTTCATTCCGGAGGTGATGAAAGTGGCTCATTGCCCCCGCCGGATTCATTAGCAACGAGCTTAAGGTGTTCTGGTTCTGGATTTTTTATAACAAATGATGGTTACTTGTTGACGAATCATCATGTTGTTGAAGATGCGAGGCAAATAAAAATTCTCTTTAATGGGATGACATTGGACGCTAAAATAATAGCGTATGATATTGATACAGACATAGCCTTGCTCAAGGCAGACGGCTCATTCCCGTCGTTAAAGTTTTCACCAAGCCCTACGGAGAAGTTGGGGTCAGAAGTGTTTACTATTGGATTCCCCAAACCATCCTTGCAGGGTAAGTCGGCAAAGGTCAATCGGGGAGTTATCAGTGGCATTGAAGGTTTTATGGGATCCGCGAATAACTATCAGATTGATGTTGCTGTTCAGCCCGGGAACTCGGGTGGGCCTTTATGCGATTCAAAAGGATGTGTTGTGGGAATGATAGTGGCAAAGCTCAAAGGAGGAGAGAATGTAAACTTTGCCATTAAGAACTCATATGTTAAAGCGTTTTTGGTTGGTCACAATGTTGAGATTGTTGACGATGTGAAAAATGTAGAGGGGATGCCGAAACGAGAGCTGAGTGATGTTGTTTCCGCCACAATGCCATCTTGCGTTCAGGTGATGAATTACAGATGAGTTGTTGCTAGGAGATCGGTTTCCGGATGTGTTAAGGCCTGTACCGAGCTGCTGGCGGTGTTACATGTAGCAATGATGCGCTGAAGAATTCTGAAGTTTACTGTCTCTAGATAGTGGCGACGAAATCCTAGTTCCTATTTCCGTTGTCTTTCCAACAGACAACGGAAACGGAAAAGTTCATAATGCGCGGCGTCGGGAGGAATGGTTCTTCCCGCGAAACAAAACGGAGGTGCACTATGAACAAGATCATCACGAAGTC
>JAGHTO010000042.1 GCA_018065305.1 Candidatus Cacconaster scatequi
CTGACTCCGGAACTCGAGCAGATGCTCGCAAAAATGATGGAGTACCACGTGGAGGAGGTCTGTATGGAAAGCACGAGCATCTACTGGATGCCGGTGTGGAGGGTGCTGGAAAACTATGTCAGCCTCAAGTTGGTCAATCCTTACTTCATCAAACAACTTCCCGGAAAGAAGAGCGATGTGAAGGATGCGGAGTGGATTGCCACCTGCCTTCTCAAGGACCTTATCAAAGGCAGTTACGTGCCGGACGACCTTATCCAGCAGTTACGGCAGTACGACAGGCGCATCTCCGATCTGAATGCAGAGTGCGTCTGCAAACTCGGCAAGCTTGATGCGGCATTACAGCGTTGCAACATCCGTATCAGCAACTATGTCTCGACAACCGACGGAAAGAGCTACAAAGAGGTAGTACGTCTGATATCTGATGGGACTCGTGATCCTGTGGAATTGGCGAAAGTTATTCACGGTCGGACTGTCAATCGTGTCGGTAAGGATGTTGTCCTGGCGTCTCTCACCGGAGTCATATCCGAAACGGACATTGATATCATCCGCCAGTTGCGGGAAGAAGTCGCACTTGCCGAGAAACATAAGGATGAATGCCAATCGAAGATGGATGCCATCTGCCAGCAATACTTTCCTGAGCAGTTGAAGAACCTTCAGACTATACCGGGAATCAAGGTACGTTCGGCTACAGCCATAATTGCCGAAGTGGGCACAGATATGTCATCATTCGAAGATGCCGCCCACCTTGTGTCCTGGTGTGGACTGAAACCTCGAAACGAGGAAAGCGCCGGTAAGATCAAGGCAAGGAGCACCACGCACGGGAACAGATACTTGAGAAAAACTCTAATCGAATGTGCATGGGCCGCATCCAAAACGCAAGGATGCTACTTCAATAAGTTCAGTTATCACCAAGTCGTCGTTCGCAGAAAGAACAAGATGAAAGTGCAGGTAGCCATTGCCAGAAAGGTCCTTACCGCCGTCTGGTATGTCATGCATGATAATGTCGCCTATCGCGACTTTACCCCCGATATCGTTCCGGCTGAGTAATCGGTCGGTCCAATATATACCGCATATTGTAAGGTCACTATCTTTATGGTGGTTCGTCCCCGTCCTGTAAATTGGCTAACGCTCTATGCGGCTTAGGAGGCCCGTTTGAACCATAGAGTTCGAAGAGGAAAGTTCTATATTATCTTATCCGCCTTCCATTGAGGTGGATGGTTTGCCATACACACCTGTGATGCCTTATCCGCTTCTGCTTATCTAACGCACGTGTGGAATGCTTGATTTATAGAGGAAAGATAGTAATCTCCCATCAAAGCGTCAAGCCAAACTCTTTTATTTTCAATGAATTTGACAACTTCCTTGAACCCCGCCCAGAGGTCCAATATTTCACTCATTAGGGGAGCAAACAAAAGAAAACCTGCCTACTAAAGGTGGGTTTTCTTGTTGTAATGCCTTGATATTGTGCAGGCTGTAAATGGCGAACTGGAATTAAGGGAATGCGGATCAAAGGAAACGTTGTTCCCGTGAAAAGTGCCGGAAAAGTGCGGTGAAATCTTTTTTCTTCAAAGGAATGGGCTCGTTTTATTTGCGACAATAAGAAAAATAATTATCTTTGCAACGGCCGTGAAATTTACGGCCGTGAAAAATGTAGCTTATGCAATTTTTTGACAGAAAAGAACAACTGGGAAGCCTTGCGGAAATGCGCAGGCGTTCATACGACAACCACTCGATGCTTACCATCGTGACAGGACGCAGACGAATCGGAAAGACAACTCTTATAGACAGGTCTATGGGGGGTGAGCCTTATGTCTACCTGTTCGTAGGCAAGAAGGATGAATCCGTTCTCTGTCGTGAATACTCCGCAGAAATACGCTCGAAGCTCGGGATGTTCATACCTGAAGGTGTCACGTCATTCGGAGACCTGTTCGCCCTTCTGATGCAGGAGAGCCGCAGCAGAAAATTCACTCTTGTCATCGACGAATTCCAGAACTTCAGCGATGTGAATCCGTCAATATTCTCCGATATCCAGAACCATTGGGACAAGGGGCGGCTTGACGGGCATATGAATTTCATCGTAAGCG
>JAGHTO010000040.1 GCA_018065305.1 Candidatus Cacconaster scatequi
CAACTACATAACCATCAGGGGATTCCGGATCAGCCAGGCGGCGACACAATGGGGTGCCCCTACCGCAGAGCAGATAGGAATGGTGGGAACGCATTGGAGCAAGGGATGGATCATCGAGGACAATATCATCCTCAATTCCCGCTGCAACGGCATTTCCATCGGGAAAGAGGCCGGCACCGGCCACAATCTATGGAGCCAGCGCCAGTTCGACGGAGCGACGGAGTACATAGAATGCACCCTGAATGTCATACGGAAGGGGTGGAACAAGGACAATGTCGGCTCCCATATAATCAGGAACAACGAGATATACTATTGCGAACAGACCGGCATCTGCGGAAGTATGGGAGGTTCATTTACGGAGATATATGGCAACCACATCCACGATGTCTGGGTCAAATGCCAGTTCAACGGTGCGGAGATCTCCGGAATCAAACTGCATGCGGCCATTGATTCTTATATCCATAACAACCACATCCACAACTGCCAGAAAGGCATCTGGATGGACTGGATGGCCCAAGGTTCCAGAATCTCCTGCAATTTGTTCTATGACAATGTCTATATGGATCTGTTCTATGAAGTGGACCACGGCCCTTATGTGTGTGACAACAATATTATGCTGTCCGAATGTTCACTTTGGGACTGGTCGGAGAGCGGCGCCTATCTTCACAATCTCTTTGGAGGAAGCATCTACACGAAGAGTGACGACAGGTTCACTCCATATCATCTGGCCCATTTGACCGAAATCAAGGGAGTGTATAAAATCACGGGGTCTGACAACCGTTTCGTCAACAATGTTTTTTTCACCGAAGACAAAAAGGATAGCGTTTATGGTCTGAAGGGCTACGCTGATGTCGAGTGGCCGATAATGACCGAAGGAAATATGACCTGTGAAAGACCTGATGTGAAAATTGAAGTGAAAAAGGATGGCGTATGGCTCAGCATAAAAGGATTCGAGGCCGCAAAAGCCGATGCTTTCCTGGACGGGAGCCGCCTCGGGTATGCCAAATTGAGCAACTGGGCATTCGAGAACGCCGACGGCTCTGCTATCTGCATTGACAAGGACTACACCGGAGCGCAGCGGCATCAGGTTACCTTTGCCGGCCCGTTTGACTGCGGCACTGTCAACAGGATTGTCTGGAATTGATTATGAACAAGATGAAAGCTTTCGGGGAGTTCATTTTACTTGCAGTTATCGCAACATCGTGCGCGGGGACTTCTCCGTATAGTGATGACGAGTTCCGGTTGCCGGACATACAATGGCGGCCCGTTCCGCTCTGGTTCTGGAACAACGCCACGGTGACTGAGGAGCAGGCTCTCGACCAGTTTAGAAGAATGGTTGATACGGACTTCTATGGAGGCTGTGCCATACTCCCGTTCGGCGAAGATTTCCAACCGGGGTATCTGTCCGATGAGTATTTCAGCCTCTACGGAACCGTCATTGATTTGGCAAGGGAGAAGGGTGCGCAAATGTCGATATATGATGAGTACGGATTTCCCAGCGGCAGTATGGGTGCAATCAACGGCAACGGAGTGAGGAGATTCGCCGACAGCCATCCCGACCACACCATCAAGCGTCTGGATAAGTTTGAATATGAGACAACGCCCGCGTCCGCATTCAGCGTGCAGCTCGGCCCCGGCGGGACGCGTATGGCGACGATCGCAATGGACAAGAACACCGGAGAAGTCATCTCCCTGTCAGACTGCATTTCAGATAGCGGTCTGCTCAATTGGGACACGCCGCCTGAGGGCGAATGGACCGTAATGGATTTCCTGTGCGTTGATTCCGGCGATCCCAATGTGGACTACCTCTCCCCCGAGTCGGTCAAGTTCTTTGTAGATGACACACACGAACAGTACTTCAGACGCTTCGGCAATGATTTCGGTATGGTAATCACTTCGACCTTTTTTGATGAGCCAACGCTGTATCGCGCAGAGGGCAGAATCTGGTCTGAATGCTTCAACGACAAATTTCAACAGAGATACGGATTCTCTCCGGAAACCTTCTATCCCGCACTGTGGTATTCCGTAGGAGACAAAACAACCGCCGCAAGAAATATGATGTTCGGCACCAGAGCGCAGATGTATGCAGAAGGCTTTATGAAAACCATATCGGACTGGGCCTCGGAACACAGGATACTTTCGACCGGTCACCAGGACCAGGAGGAGATTCTGAACCCCGTCAGTGTGTCCGGAGATCTTATGCTCGACGGCAAATATATGACAATGCCCGGAATAGACAAAATCGGGGGCGACCGCCCTGCGGAGCATTTCTACAAGGTGGTCTCTTCGTCGGCCTGCAACTGGGACCACGACAAAGTGATGTCCGAAACTTTCGGTGCAATGGGCAACATATCTTTCGACACAATGTACCGAATCGCCGTAGAGCAATATACCAAAGGCATCAACAACCTGATACCACACGCCTTCTGGTATAATGACGACAATGTGACGTTCCTGCCCGAACTGTCCACGCGAAACCCCATCTACCGCGATTCGCTGCCTGATTTCAACAAATTCCTCTCGCGTCTCAACTACATTCTGGCGCGTCCGGGCCGCCATATTGCAGACGTTGCCCTCCTTTACCCGATACATACCCTGCAGGCTGGACATCATTTTGACGGCGAACTGCACTGGTATCTGGGAGGCGTCACTGTACCAGGCACCGACTACAGCACGATATCCCGCATCCTGACAGATGAACTGGGAACAGATTTCACCTATCTCCATCCGGAAGT
>JAGHTO010000054.1 GCA_018065305.1 Candidatus Cacconaster scatequi
GACAAAATCATTATAGCAGATTCTTATGTTTATCGATATGCTAACCGGAAAACGTATTGTCATTATATTGATTTCGCTCTGCCTGATTGTTTCCTGCGGGCAAAATGATTCTGTTTCGAGATCATTCGAGATGAGGTGGTTCACCTCGGATATCGATGCCGATGGCGAAACAGACTTCCTTGGTGAGACGGAATGGTTGAATACAGACCAGCGTATTATGGCCTTGCGCGATTATGCCGGTTTCGCCTCCGATTTCTGGGAGAACCCGGACTTGAACCGTCCCGTTGTGACTGACAATGATATCGCCACAGCTCTCGGTAATATAAGACCTCAACCGCTCACCCATATTCGCAGGACTATTCCGCTTAACACGTGGAAAGCCAAAGGAGAAACCAAGACTATGTCTGCAGTGGTCCGGGACTGCTTTCCACTTGACAGCGTAAACTGGCGGTTCAGACTACACGCGACGATATCAGGACCTATGAAGTTTTTCTTTAAAGATGAGAATGGAAATGATGCGTTCAGTGCCGACGTTTCAGGTCCTGAAGTCACTATCTATGCCGACCTTGAGAACCACAGGCTTTTCGTTACCGACAACGGATCCGTTTCCGAATCGGAAATATCCGAATGTACCGGTATTTCAGCCCTGCATCCGATAAAGTCAGCCGGTGCAAATATTGAAAAACTGACTCTTTTCTCATTTCTTCGCGACTGCGGCAATGCCCATACTCCCTATTATTCCAAACTTGTCCTGAACATTGACAACACCCCTCAGCCTGATTTGGACGGCTGGACTGAAAATGGATATGATGACTCTCTGTGGGATACGGTGGAACTGCCCTCCTGCCACGGGGGACTGCTTGAAGAAGGGGAGCATTATCATCTTCGAAGGAGAGTTGAAACAGGTGATTTTGAAAAGGCATACCTTGACATTGAGACCATCACCCCTTCCGGAAAAGTCTGGGTAAACGGACGGCTGGCCGCTGATATCGCATCCCCTCATCCGCAGTACCTTGACATCACGGATTACCTCGTCAAAGAGCAGGACAATATTATCGCCGTAGAGGTGAATCCCCGGACCGTCAGATACCGCAGCATTCACGCCCCGTCGGACAGCAACGTGGGCTGGTTCCTGGGCCACACTTCGCTGATTCTCACTACTGGATGCAATGTGCGCAGTGCCTATGTCCATACAGCGGATATACAGGACCGCAGTGCTGCACAGAGACACAAGATTATCATCCGCAATGATTCTGAAAAAGCATTCCCCGGAAATCTGAAAATAAATTATTATCCCTGGTTTCCGTACAACGGACCCGTTTCCGACAGCTTGACCATTCCTATAAATATCCCTGCAGGAGGGGAAGTTCCCATCGAGGCTGAATTCACACTGCATAATCCCGAACTATGGAGTGTACAGGAACCGAGACTTTATCTTGTTGAATGCCTCATCCGTGACTCCGATGGGCATCCGGTTGACGACTTCGTGCTGACCACCGGCATCCGTACTATCAGGCAGAAAGGAGGGACGCTTTACATAAACGGCCAGCCGGAGATGCTCGACGGGGCACAGATAATGGGCTTCAGCGCCCCCGTGGAAACAGTCTCAAAGAGTGCTGAATGTCACTCTCCTGAAAAGATAATGCATAATCTGCTTCTCATAAAGGAGATGGGCAACCTTCTCCGTATGCACGTGCATAGCGAAAAATATCTTGCCGACGGAATCAATGACAGCCGTTATGCCGAATATGCCGACCAAATGGGACTCTATCTCATCTGGCAGACACCGGCTTGGATTCGTGAGGGAGAGGTCAGCGGCATTGATTATGAAGGATACCCAAAGTATATGCGTCAGGTTTACAACCATCCGTCGATCGTGATGTGGGAGGCCAGCAACCATCCCAACCGCTTCAAGCAGCACCATAAGGAAGAGTCCGTCAACTATATCAGACGCATCTATCCCCTTATCAGCCAGGTGGACTCATCCCGCCTTATATCTCCTACCTCATTCTGGCAACATATGCATTTCGGCAATTATGACGGCAGTGAGGATTATCAAGGTCACCCTATGGAGCCCGAGCCGCTGCTTATGGCACCCTTAATGACACGCGGCAGCCAGGATGCATATACAGGCTACGGGGCATCCTGGACGTATCTGAGAAATGCCCCAAATGATTGGGCCCGTTCCTGCCTTGATGCCGGAGACAAGTGTTACTTCAACTTCGAACACGAGGAATCTGCCGCCCAACCCAATTGGGAATTGGCCCGTATGGAGCCCTGGTATCAGGTACAATCCTATGAATGGGAATATGACGAAGGCAGCATCGGCCGTAAACTTCAACCGGATGAATGGCGCGAAAGTCAGGCTTTCCAGGCCTTCTCTGCCTGGGAGTCCATCAAAAAACAGATTCTCCTCGGTTATGACGGGTTCTCGTGGTGCTCGTTAGAATCCGGCCCGAATATGTTCACATACCAGAAGCCTCTGGTGGACCCGTTCGGTGTACCCAAACTGGCATACTATGCCAATGCAATGGCATTCCAGCGCATCTGGGCCGGCAGTGACAACGTGGACACCGTTTATGGGCCGGATGATGAGATTCGCCCCGTAATATTCAATCTTGACAAGGCCCGGACAGTGAACCTCACGATAAAGCTATGCAATGCCGATGGTCAAGTTATGGATATCCGGAATTTCAAGCGCGTGGACATCCCTCAAGGGCGCAGCGTCACATACCTGCCCCCATTCCGCTTCAACTATGAAGGAGAGGGATGTATGTTCGTGATTTACGAATTGTGGAGGTAGTCGCACTGTAATAAATTGCAATTTATGGACTGGTCAGGAATCAAAAGAATCTTTGCAATCATTGCCGCAATCTTGGTCGCGGCAAATCTTCCAGCTCAGCCAAGAGCCGTGATATTTGACACCGACTGGTGGACTGACGTTGATGATGCCTGTGCAATCAGAATACTTCACAGCGCCCATAAAGACGACCTGGTGGAGATAAAGGGCATATGCCTCTCCGCTCTCGATGAATATAGTGTGGAATCCCTTTCCACATTCATGAACTACGAAGGGATGGACGGCATAATGATAGGAGCAGACAAGGAGGCCACTGATTTTCCCGGCAAGTCCTGTTTCCATGAATATCTCGCAAAGAACGGCCCGGAGGCGGCTTTCAAGAGCGTTGACGAAATAGAGGATGCCGTTGATTTCTACCGGAGAATTCTGTCAGAATCACGCAGGAAAGTGGATATCATTGTCGTAGGATTCCCCAACACTATCGCAAGACTTCTTGAAAGCAAACCTGACAGATACTCCCGGCACAACGGTGTCGAACTTGTCAGGAGAAAAGTTGGCACTCTTTGGATAATGGCGGGCAAGTACCCAGATGGGAGCGAGCACAATTTCAATCTGACGGAGCGCTCACGCAAAGCCGGAGCAAAGGTCTGCAAGGAATGGCCCGGCAGAATTGTATTTCTCGGATATGAGATAGGTATCAAGGTTCAGGCAGGAGGAACTCTTCCGGATGGCGACCTGCTGAGAAAAGTCCTCATACTGCACAACGATTTCAACGGAAGGGACGCCTGGGACCCAATGACTGTGTATATGGCTTGCCTCGGAAATCCTGAAAAGGCCGGCTTTAACGTCATACGTGGTATGAACTCTGTTAATCCCAAAGATGGCAGCAATGTCTTCACCGAAGGAAAAGGCCGGCACAGCTACGTCACTTTTAAAGAAAGCCCCGATGTAATCAAGTCTGCACTTGACGGCATCCTCACATCCGGGAGTTTCCTTCCGACACCATAGGATCAGGCTTTTCGGGCAGTAACGCACGGCCGATATCATTCGCGTCCGCGCAACTTCCGTTGTCCGCACGGATGATACGTCACCGTGGCTGCCGGGGCCATCCGTCTGCATGTATGAAATGTTGCGCGAGTGATACGTTGGGATGGATTGAAATGACAACAGAAATTCGTATCTTGTAAGTTGATAGTTATGAAACCTATGAGACACGCCATTTACATTGCTTGTGCTGCATTGCTCTTCTGCGGATGTTCCACGCACCGGGATTCCATTCTGAAAGAATTGGATGTCTATAAGGCCGAATTCACCGAATGGCCCGTTCACGTTCCCACAGACAAGACAGCCGATGCCCCTCTGACAGGGAACGGTGATATCGGTCTGACGATGAAAACCGCGGAAGAAGGAATAACGTTTTTTATAGGGAAAAACGACTTTTGGCGTGCACTGCAGTCATATCCGGAGGGCGGTTTGGCTCTTCCGGGGGCATTGCTGCTCAGTTCCGACATCATTTCCACGGGAGTCTATCACGCCGAACAACTTCCCGGCAGTGCGGAAATCAGGGCGACATACACGCTGCCGGAGAATGAATTGTCCGTAACGGCGTGGGTATCCGCCACCGACAACAAAGTGGTGGTGGAACTGGTTTCCAAAAAAGAAATTTCACTGAATCTCGCTTTTCTCCCTACCGAAGACGGCCCTTTGGCATCCGTCATCAGTCAGGGAACGGAAGAGGAGTGCAGCTGGATGACCAGAAGCTTCTGTAACAATCCCCGTCTGCAATGGGACTCCCACATAGCATTGGCTCTGAATCATACCACCGGGCCGCTGACCCTGAAGCCCGGGAAGAAAGAAACTCTTGTATTGGCTGTATATACGAACATTGACACTCCGGATTGGAAGAGGAAAGCGATAATGGAGGCACGGAACTGCCTGGATAAAGATATGGATTCTCTGAAGAGAGAACACCGTTCGTGGTGGTCCGATTTCTGGAATTTGTCCCATATCGATATCGGTGACGAATGGCTGGAACGCTACTACTATCAATCCCAGTATCTGCTCGCCTGCAGCAGCCGTGCCGGGAAAATCGCCCGGGGCTGTGGGGACCGTTCATCTGCAGCGAAGAGACTGCGTGGGCCGGCGATTATCATTTGAATTATAACTATCAGTCCCCGTATTGGGGGTGCTTTTCAAGCAATCATATATCCCTGACGGAGAATTATGACCGGCCTCTCCTTGATTATATGGAGAAGGGCAGGGCTTATGCCCGGGAACTCCTGAACTGCCGGGGGCTCTATTACCCTGTCGGCATCGGCCCGGCCGGACTCTCCTTGTCCGCCATTCTGACGGCAGGACGGAAAAACTGCAAGGAGACTTTGTGGAATTCCATACACAGAAAAACGAGAAACTCCGGATTACCGGGATTTGATACAGATTACGTCTAAAACACCAAATGATATGAAGAACAGAACTTTTGTTTCAATTTTCCTTGTGGCAATAGTGGTATGCGGGTGCAAGGAACCGGCTCCACGGGCCGACCACGTTGTGTATCTGTGCTTCGATGCGATGAGCGCCATCGGCATCCAGCGAGCAGAGACTCCGAATTTCAACAGGATGATAGAAAACGGGGCGGTTTCTCTTCACACCAGATGCGGACTTCCCTCAAACAGTAGCCCCAACTGGATGACAATCGCCAGCGCGGCTCCGTTCGAGATGACCGGAGTGCTCGACAATGGCGTTACGCCGCGCACCGGCACAGTCGTTCCGGCTCTCAAGAACGAGATAGGTTTCTTCCCGACCATCTTCGAATCTGTCAGAGAGCAGAGGCCTGATGCAAAGATATATTTCTTCGGAGACACATCCTGGCCGTGCAATATGTACGGAATGTCGGCGTTCGACGTGGTGGTTCCCGAATTGGGCAAGCGACAGCATCTTACACCGGATGAGGCCTTCCGGAAAGCGGCGGATGCATTTGTGGAGGACAAGCCCGAACTGATGTTCATAGGCATCGGCACTCCGGACCACGAAGGCCACACCTGGGGCCACGAGAGCCGGGGATACTTCGATTGCCTTCACCATATGGACGAATTGGTCGGTGGCTTTGTAAAAAAGCTGGAGGAGAACGGCCTGATGAAGAATACCGTGATAATCATTACTGCAGACCACGGCGGCATCAATTATGCCCACGGAGGTAGCACGATGGCTGAACTTGAGGTCCCCGTCATAATGTACGGGGGCCCGGTGACAAAGGGCAAGGTGATGGAGCACGCCAATATGAATTACGACACCCCGGCCACGGTTGCCGGTCTGCTTGGAGTGGAACTTCCATGGGAATGTCACGGCAAGTTCCTCAAGGAGGCCTTCGAACCGGCGACAGATGTCTGCTATGTCCCCGTTCCTCTGATACAGCCTTTCCGCGGTACCGTTCCGGACGGTGGGAAGGTCTCCATAACGGCGGATGCGGAGGGAGCCGAGATATTTTATACCTTGGACGGGTCCCAGCCTACCTGCGAGTCCACGAAGTATGACGGGCCGTTCGGAATCGAACGGACCTGCACTGTCTCTGCGGTCGCATACAAGAACGGCAACTACGGCATGACTGCGAGCAATTTCCTCTACGCAGCTCTTCCGGAAGGCAAGGCTGCAGTGCATTACGCGCTCTACAGAAACGTGTATGACGAGGTCCTGCCCGACTTCTCAAGATTGGGAAAACCGGCTGCCGAGGGATACATCTCCGCCTTCTCTCTCGAAGACGTACCGTTTTCCGCCAACGAAGATGACTTTGCCATTGTATTCACTTCGAAGATGAGGGTGAAAGAGGCCGGTGTCTACAAGTTCGAACTGTCGTCGGATGATGGCTCGAAACTGTTCATTGACGGCAAGTGCATTGCGGACAATGACGGGTCACATACTCTTCAGACCAGATACGGCTTTGCGGAACTGCAACCGGGACTCCACAACATCAGGATAGATTATTTCGAGGATTGTGAGGGTCAATATCTTTATCTGAATTACGGACTTGACGGCAAGCCGTTGCGTCCTTTCTTCCCCGACGAGCTTGAAAAATAACCGCCGCCCATCCGTGCTAATTCACTCGTTTGAGGGAAGGGCGACATTCCCTGCCTTTTCCTTTCCATACCACCTCCCTGTTGGAGATATACCAGGAGGCACCGTTTGTGTTGTTCCCCTGATAGAACAGGAAGGTTCTTCCGTCCGGAGCCTCAAAAATATGGGGATGCCCCGATTCTGACGAGTTCCATGACCCTTCCGCTCCTGCGGGCGACAAGGATGCATTCTCCAGGCTCTGCGACGAGCACTCGCGTCTCATCCCAGATTGTAGGCACCTGACGGATGAAGTCGAAGCCTTCCTCTCCTTCGTATGCGGAAGGAGTGTCCGACACAAGATGCAGTGCACTCTCGTAAACAACGTACATCGCAAGCATGTGGCCGCGGCAGTGGGAGGATGAATACGGAACAATCGAAGTCATTACCGCTGGAAGTGGATACTTGGCTAGAGCGGAGTCGGAACTGCCATATGCGTCGGTGAATTACTCTAGTCTATGTTTCGGGAAAAATTCGTATCTTGTATATTGATTTTAATCAAAAATGGTTTACTGTCAATCATGGACCGAAGAAATTTCATCAAAGCATCTCTCGCGTCGGCCGGAGCGCTGACTATGAGCAGTGTCACCGCATGCGCCGGATCCCCCTCATCATCTGCCAAAAGCTTGTCGCCAGGTCAGAAATGGCCCGGTTGGAAGAAAGGGCATTTCCAAGTCCATTTCATATATACAGGCGTCGGAGAATCGGCATTTTATATCTTCCCTGACGGCACGACGATGCTCCTTGACTGCGGTGACCACAACGCCATAGGACGCGGCGACCTGGCAGTCCAAGTCCTGCCACATAGTGGCAGACATTCCGGAGAATGGATCGCCCGCTATGTAGAGCGCGTGAATCCCCAGGGAAAGGATGTTGATTATATGATGCTCTCACATTATCACAGTGACCACGGCGGCGGTCAGTCATTCTACGCCGGCGAAGAGATATGGGAAGGACAGCCATACCATTTCAGCGGTTTCTCCCAAGCGGCGCAAACCCTCACATTCAGCAAAGCCTTCGACCGCTGCTATCCTGAGATGAACGACCCCATCGAACTTCCTGACAGTTTCGACGGAGGCTGTCCCGCTCATATGAAACAGTTCTACCGCAGGATGGAAAAAGAGCGCGGGATGAAGATTGAGAAGTTTCAGGTGGGTGCGGTGAACCAGGTCAAGATGCTGCGCGATGCGGCCTCTTATCCGGAATTCAGCATTCGCAACATATGCAGCAACGGCCGCATCGCTGCTCCAGACGGCACGGTACGGGACCTTTACAAGGACTGGATCGAGCGCGAACATCCCACATCAATCAACGAGAACGCCCTCAGCCTCGGAATGATTATCAGCTATGGTCCTTTTCGATTCTATACCGCAGGAGACTTTTCAAACGGATTCAAACTGGCTGACGGCACGAAGGTGGAGGCCGAAGACCTTCTCGGAGAAGTATGCGAGCCTGTTGACGTCGCAAAGGTAAACCACCACGGGCATCACTCGATGTACCCCGGTCTCGTAAAGGCTCTCCGTGCCCAGGTCTATGTGAGCTGTGTCTGGGACCAGCTCCACAACCTTCCAGACACTCTTGAGCGCCTGACCGACCGCAGTAGTTACGACGGCGACAGAGTTCTTTTCGCAGGTGTGTATCCTCCCGAGCGGCGTGCCCGGGATGACGGCCAGCCATGGCAAGATATCATCGACCATTCCTGCTACGACGGCTCACACATTGTGCTCGACGTCGAGCCTTCAGGAAAGAAGTTCTCCGTCACCACCCTCTCAGCCAGCGATGAGTCCATGACAGTCAGGTCACATAAAGAGTTCGTCACAACGGACAAATGATATTACTTTACACACTGACATCCAGCCTTCGAGTTTAGACCCTCAAAATAGCCCAATAAGAAATTTGATATTCTGTCTAGCCGGATGAAACGTGATTGGTTACGGCGTAAATGAACTAAGTTTTGCTTCATCCGTATGTACGGATGCATCATATATGTTAATGTCCGCTAAGTCTATAAGTTTGGTGGTTGCAGGTAGACATACTATCAGCACCTAACTCTTTAAGTTTGTAGCGGGATTTCTTCCACAAATTCCAACATCTTTTCTATCAATCCGTTTGCTATTCAAATGGATAGTTGTACCTTTGCGGTTTGAATTTTCAATCTGATTATAAATACTTCAAAATATGGAAATTAAGGATTACAAAGCCCCTCAGGCTGAAGTCATCGAGGTGAACGTGCAGAATGTTCTCTGCCAGAGCGACGGCAACGGGAGCATGCGGGAAGTCGATTATGGTAACGGAGGATTTGTAGAAGGCTAATCCCGACCAGCCTGCTCAATTCATCAAACAGATACAAAACAAAATAGCATAAAATGAAAAAGACTGCAATTGCAATGCTGGCGCTGGCCGTTGCATGCTGTGCGCCCAAGAATAATGAGGTTACGGGCGGCACGCAGCCGATGGACATCATTCCGATACCGGTGGAGTTCTCTGTGAACCCCGGGAGTATCCAAACCGAGGTATTGACCAAATTGCCAGAGAAGGTCAGTGTTTCAGAAAAGGCCTTGCGACGGCGCCTGAAAGATAGAGAACTGACCGATTGGCAGCTTAAATCGGCCTACTGGCTGGAGGTGGGGAAGAAGGGTGTGAAGATCGAAGCGGCAGATTCCGAGGGCGTGTTTTATGCCCGCCAGACCCTGAGGATGCTGGCTTACCAGGACAGTACAATTGCCTTCTGCACCATCCTGGACTGGCCACGTTTCCGTTATCGGGGTATCCTGTTGGATGAGAGCCGGCATTTCCAGGGCAAGGACTTCGTGAAGAAGCAGCTGGAGATGATGGCGCTCCTGAAAATGAACCGTTTCCACTTCCATCTGGTAGATAATCCGGGTTGGCGGCTGCAGATAGATGCCTATCCTCGGCTTACTGAGTTAACCGCCTGGCGCCCCGAGGCCGAATTCTGGGACTGGGAAAAGGATGAGATAGGGGGAGAATTCGTGGAGGAAGGGACCCCTGGTGCATACGGTGGCTACTATACCAAGGAGGATATCAAAGAGATTCTTGCTTTTGCAGCCAAAAGGCATATTGACGTGATTCCGGAGATTGAAATGCCCGGGCATAATTACGAAACACGCGCCGCATACCCTCAGCTGGCCTGTTCCCTGCCGGAAGCCCAGCGGCCGGACCATTGGGAACTGTGTCCCGGAAAAGAAAGCACATATGAGTTTCTGGAGACGGTGCTAGGGGAAGTGTTTGAACTGTTCCCCAGTGAGTACATCCATATCGGTGGGGACGAAGCCTGCAAGCGGAACTGGGAACGCTGCCCCGACTGCCAGGCCCGGATGAAGGCCGAAGGGCTGGAAAGTGCAGAACAGCTGCAAAGCTATATGATCAGGAGGATGGAGCGTTTTGCCAACGAGCACGGAAAGCACATCATTGGTTGGGACGAAATCCTGCAAGGAGGTCTGGCTCCGGATGCCACCGTAATGTCCTGGCATGGCACCGAGGGTGGCCTGAAGGCCATTGCAGAAGGCCATGACGTCATCTTCACCCCTACGCACTCTTATTATCTGGACCATCATCAGGATCCGGAGCAGTATAGGCCTGCAGGAAAGCTTCTGACCCTGGAAAAGGTCTATTCGTTCGATCCTCTGGAGGAAGAGATTTCCGAAGCCGACACACACCACGTCCTGGGTGTTCAGGGCTGCCTCTGGACAGAACACGTGCGCGAGGCGTGGCATGCTGAAATGATGCTCTATCCGCGCACCTTCGCCATTGCCGAAACCGGTTGGAGCCCGGCATGCAGGAAGGACTATTCAGACTTTATCCGCAGGGCCTCTGCCTTTTCTTCTATTGCCCGGTCAATGGGCTACAACGTCTACGGCAAAAAGCCGACTGCACCCTGACACATCACGGAATCCGACCTTCCAACAAATCAAGCGATATATCTCACCGGACTACCATTCCGAAGTCGAAGCCTTGATTGATGACTTCAATCTCGAATTACTAGGCGTCGGTTATGAACCAGAACAATAGAAAACTGCCGCCATCCCGTCATTGACAAAGGCCGGCCCAACGTTCTGCCAAGCCGACCTCTATTCTGGGGGTAGGCAGGTTGAGCCTGCACGGGCTGTCGAACAGCGAGATCGCTCGACTAGCCGATTGCAGCCGCACCACAGTGGCCGGACTGCGAAAGCTCTATGATGCGACTCTGGATGACAAGGAGAATCCAGAGGCACTTCAGGACTTAATTCTAACCAAGCCTACCTACAAGCCCAGAGAAAAGGTCTATCATGTCCTCTCTGATGAGATGAGAAAACTCATTGACGAGGAACTTGAGAAGAATGCCAAGAAGACAGCTCTAGGTCAGCGTAAGCAGCTGAAGAAGGTTCAGGACATCCACAATAACCTCTGCAAGGCAGGATATCTGTGCGGGATAGGAAGGCTGAACTGGACAGCGCAGCCAGGGAATGCTTCATCAAGCAGAAATATGTACCTGGTCAACGCCTCGAATATGACTGGGGTGAGGTGAAGATAAAGGAGAGCGAATCGAAAAGAAAGCTGTCTCGTCTCCAGAAGAAGTTCGAGAAGTATGACCTCGCCATCCTGGATGAATGCGGTTACAAGTCACTTGACAAGGTCGCTGCAGAACACCTGTTCAACCACATATCATTGAGGGCTGGCATGAAGTCTACCATCATCACGACCAATCTCGGTTTTGACAGATGGGACGAGATCTTCACTGACAAGATAATTGCCGCCGCCATCGTTGACAGACTCACATTCAAATCATTCATAATTGATATGAACGGCCCATCATACCGTCCGAAGGCTACGGAACAGTGGATCAACGAAAGGAAGAACACAGACAAGAGACACAAATAGGCATAAGCGCCGAGTCTTGGGAGCGGGCGCAGCCCGCTCCCTTGATTACTACCTCATGCTTTTACAACCGTATCATCTGGTCATTTGAACTATCAGGAAATGTTAATCGGTTAGACAGGCCGAAAAATATTGCGTCATTAAGAATTGTTTTCCATAATGTTCAAAGGATATCCGTCGAATTCAAATTGGTGTGCGACGATTCCCGAACTAAAACTTATCTTGAATATTGAAGTAGGAGTTTCAATCCGCACACGAAGATCACTGCGGCGATGGCGAGGCTGATGAGAGGGTCGACAATGCTCCAGCCGGTAAACCTGATTACGATGCCGGAAAGGACGACGCCGACGGATACCAAAGTGTCTGCAAGCATGTGGAGATAGGCGCCACGGTTGTTGAGGTCTTCTTGATTCTGACGCAGAAGCAGCCATGCGGTCAGGCCATTGACGGTTATCCCTATGCCGGCTGTGATGGAGATCACATCGCCATTGACGGTTTCTGGATGAATCAGTTTGCCTATAGCGCCAACGGCGATAACTGCCACGGCGACAATCAAGAGGACAGCATTGAAGAAGGAGATATTCCTGCTTAGCTTGTCATGGCGACCATTCATCTTCGGAGATGCAAGATAGAAGGCTATCAGAGCGAGCACCAGCGAAAGGACGTCGCTGAGGTTGTGTCCAGCATCAGAAACGAGGCCATATGAGTTGTTGATCAGACCGACTATGCCCTCTATTAATACAAAACCAAGGTTGAGGGCGATGCATATGATATATATTCTCTTGGTTGATTCCGCCATTGCAGGATGTGCGTGGTCGTGATGATGGTGATGGTGGTGATAGTGTGCCATATTGTTTTCCTTTACTCCGCAAAGGTATGGCAATCATTCTGCAACCGGATTGCAAACTCAAGCCTTGCACTCAGGGCAGATCCCATTCACCAAAAAGGACCCCTCGAGGATGTCAAAGCCCTCCGGATAATTCAACTTGGGGACAGTAACACCCTTGAGACAAAATACTTTATGGCACACGACACAATGGAAATGCGGATGGATGTCGTTATGGGGGCCATTCGAGTCAGAGCGGTACAATTCATACATGACACCCTCATCACAAGCCTCGATCACATGTACAAGGCCGTGCTCACGGAAAGTGGACAGAGTCCTGAACACATTGCTCTTGTCGATCGACTCGATCTCATCAGTCAAATCCTGCATAGTAATGGGCCTGCTGCTGTTCATCAATGCTTTCAGGATAATGAGACGGTTGGCCGTCGCCTTGATTCCATGGTCCTGCAGCAGTTGTTCCAAGTCATTATTGTTCATGATGGCAAAGTTATAGCTGAATTCTATCCTCAAGTGCAAATACAACCGAAATCAAATATAGTAATTTCTCACGTATGCTTATTGCCGGACGGAAAGATTTAGCGTCAAAACAAACTTTTTTTTCAAAAATCTGCATGCCTGTAGCGATTATTTCAGCCTCAAACGTTGATTTTTCTCTATATTTGCGGCGGTGAAAACTGTTCAGTTTTCCGTGAGCATTCAATATGTGTTTTGATTCGGCAACACGCAACACCATTCGATGGCCATCCTCCATTTTGACGAGGGGATAGCCATCGTTTTTAAATAGCATTCTCTGATTATCAACGATTTAGCATTTTGGATTATGGCTATCCCCCTTAAAAAACGAAGGATGGCCATATGAAGTCTGGAAAATAAAACTTATTCTGATATTTGAATGCAAAAGCTTACGTTTAATACAAAAATCGGCAATCAGATGCAGAATCTATATTGCCGAAATGTGCGGAATGTTAAATTTCCGAAATGGGTATATTCGTACCTCTGCCGTGGTCTTACGCCGTTGCACCTTTGATTGCAGTGGTAGAAGAGTTGCATCACTTCATTCCGTTTTTCGTATCTTTGTGAACCATTAATGCAAAATAATGAAAGGGCCCAAGACTGAAAAAATCAGAGCTTTGTTCAATTCCATCGCGAAAGATTACGACAAACTCAATCATATTCTCTCTCTCGGAGTGGACAGGACCTGGCGCAAACGTGCGATAAAGTACATTGTGGAGGACAAGTCGCAGCAGATTCTGGATAACGCTTGCGGCACGGGTGATTTCAGCATCGAGATAGCCCGGCGCTCACATCCCGACACCATGATTACCGGACTCGACCTTTCTGAAGGCATGCTTGAAGTCATGGATTGCAAGGTGGCGGAAGC
>JAGHTO010000058.1 GCA_018065305.1 Candidatus Cacconaster scatequi
AGTTATCGCTGTACGACCTTGCAAATGTACCACTAATATTCAAAATTAACTCTACCTGACGTGATGTTTGATTCTCGTCACAACTTTATCTGGATGGTAAACGAGGAGTGTCCCTCCGTATTGCGCGCGTTCATTTATGCAGGCGGATGAACCAGTTTCGTTTGAGGAATAAAGATAGAAAGAGTCAGGAACGTCAGACCTTTTCTTGTATCCACTTGCGGAGCGGGACAACCTCTATTGTATATCCATCCTTTTCTATTGTCTCCTCCTGATTCCATGTGACGATGGAAAGTGAACTGCAATTAAGCTCACCTGCGCATTCGGCAAGGGACTCTACCTCACGTTTGCGGGTCTTTGCAGCACTCATGTCATAGCACACCTGTATCATCCGCTCTATCTTGACTCCCCTGCGGCAGACGAAATCGGTTTCCTTGTCATTGCGTGAGCGGTAATAGAACAGTTCGTACTTCTTGAGGTCATATCCTCTTTTGAGCAGTTCCTGGAAGACCATGTTTTCAAGCAACTTTCCTATGTTCGATGAAAGTTCGAAGGCACGTGCCATTATATAGCCATTGTCCACAACATATGTCTTTCGGTCGGCCTTCTTCATCAGTTTCAGTTTGTTTGAGAAACGCGGCAAATACTGAAATAGATATGTATTTTGAAGATAGCCGGAGAACTTTTGAACAGTAAGGACGCTGGACATACCTAGTTCCTCAGCAAGTGATGTTGCACTGAACGGATTCGTAAAGTTCGAAAAAAGCCAGTCGGCGACATTGTAAAGTTCCTCTACCTTCCGCACCCTGTAACGGCGGACAATGTCCTTCATGATTATCGCATCGTACAGGGCGGAGAGGTATCCTGATGTAATCTGAGGTGTCTTCGCAATTTCAGGATAGCCTCCTGATTTCATGAACATTTCGAGACGGTTATTGGCTTCTGCCGTCTGTGACGGAGTTTCTGTCTCAACTGGATAGTCAAGATATCCCATATACTCCATAGCCGAGAACGGGAACAAACGTATTTCCACATAACGTCCGGAAAGGACGGCCGCAAGGTCATCGGAGAGAAGGTTTGCATTGGAACCTGTGATGACCATATTGACTCCGTTCCGGTAGAGTTTTTCGATCCACATCGACCAACCGTCCAAATTCTGGACCTCATCGAGAAGCAGGTATTCATATCCGGGGTACACTTCACCAAGAGCTTGCTCCACAGCGTCCTCGGAGAATTTTTCAAGCAGAGCCGCATCATCAAAATTGAGATACGCAAAGTTCTTGTCGGAAAGCATCTGAAGGGCAAGCACGGACTTTCCCGCTCGCCTCGGTCCGGTTATCAGTTTTATTGGCTTAGAATCCCTGTAAAGAACTGCCTTAGCGTGACTATGCCTTTCTTGATACTCGATGGAGAGTAGTTTATCCCTTTCCTCTCTTTGCTTTTTAACGATTGTTTTCATTCACTTGTCATTGTGTACTGAACAAAATTAGCGTTTTTTATTTAGTACACAAAATTTTGTGAACAAAACTTGCTCCCGGCTGCTATTCTGATTCCTATTCATCCGCGCAGGCGGATGAATCATAACAGTCACCGCTACCTCGCGAGATAGTCGCAGATTCCTTCAACGTGCAGCATCGTGATTGCTTCCATTCCGCTGAGACTTTGGAGGAAGGAAACGTCAGATAAGTTGGTCATGAATCCATTTTCGGTAAGGCAGGCTGCGCAGAGGGTTCTGTTCAACAGGTAAAAGGATTCTTCGAAGTCGATGTCACCATCTGACCAGTCGCTGCGAATCTTTCTTCCGGAGAGGTTCTTGATGGCGGCTTCGGCAAGGCAGGTGGCGAGGTTGTCGGATTTCGTGTGGCCTTTGGAAGTATAGACGCTCCATCCGGTTGCATTGAACCATTTTGAGCCGTTTCCGGCGGCGTTGGCGTGGATGCTGACCAAGATAACGTTCTCCTTGCCGAGTGCGGCACAATGGGAGTTTACGCGGCGTGCCCGCTCTTTGAGGGGGATGTCTGTTTCTTCCGGAACAAGGAGCTCGGCATCATAGCCCCGGTCCTGAAGATCCAGGACTATTCGTCTTGCGATTTCACGATTGAATTTGTATTCGAGGAAGTGGCCGTCCGGATTGCAATTTAGTACCAAAAGGTGAACATTCTTAATGCGAAAATGCCCCTCAGATATCTGAGAGGCATTTTAGAGCGGTGCGGACGAGGCTCGAACTCGCGACCTCCGGCGTGACAGGCCGGCATTCTAACCAAGCTGAACTACCGCACCATTCCGTTTTGGGATTGCAAATATATGCAGTTTTTTCTTCTATGCAAAATAATTTTTCACCTTTTTGCAAAAAAAGTAAAATGGACGTTCCCGTACTTTTTCTCCTTGACAAAACAGGGATGCTCCTTGAAGCAGTAATCCGCCGGATGCTCAAGAATGAGCACTCCCCCATCAGCCAGCACGGAGCCGTCCAGAACTTTGTCGGGTATCGTGTCAAGCCCCTCTATCGCATAGGGAGGGTCCGCAAAAACCACGTCGAACCGGCGATGGCATATAGGCAGGAAATCGAACACGTTGTGATGGACCACCTGCACGGAGCCGGCGATGCCAAGGGCTGCGGCCGTCTTCTTGATGAACCCGGCGTTGGCGGCATTCATCTCAATCGCTATGATATCCTTGCTGCCTCTTGATGCAAACTCGAAAGATATGCTGCCGGTGCCTGAAAACAAATCCAGCAGGGATGACTGCTCGAAATCAATCTCATTGACAAGAACATTGAAAAGCCCCTCCTTCGCAAAATCGGTGGTGGGTCTTGCCTTGTATCCTGCAGGAGGCATAATGCTTCTGCCTTTCAAAAAGCCTCCGATAATCCTCACGACACAACCTCCACTCCTTTGAAAAGACGTCCGGCTGGAGAGGAAATGTCCAGCAGGTCCTTCCCGAAAATATTCAGCACGACCGATTGCGGCTTGAGCCCGAACTGTTCCATGCAGGACACCACATAGTACAGAGCCGTCGCTGAATCGTCGGCACGGAAGGAATTCACAATCTTCAGCTCCTTACCTACGGCAATCATGACATCCACCATCCCGTCCCCGGGTGCATATACCAGAACTTTGTTGTAATATGAAATTCCGTTCAGGGATGCTATCTCCCTTGTCATCATAGAGGCTTTGGCCTCATCCCCATAGTAAACAAGAACTGCCCTGTATTGAGGCAGTTCCTTATATCTGACCGGATAATCTTCATTCAACAGGACAACGCTTGAGAGATACTCCGCAGCGGAGTCTTCCTTGAAGAAGCCGGAAGGTACCAGAGTAAACCCGAACACTACTCCCAGTTACCCGCGTTGTTGTTAGGATTCTCGACACTTCCCACCATCAGACCGGGATAGCGGTCAGTATCAGTCATCTCTGCATTCAGATTGACGATAAGCTGGTTGTCCATTCCTTTCAGAAGAGAGTTGTACGGCATCTTGGCTTCGAAAAGAGGCACCTGAACACCGGAAACGGTCTTGATGACGGAATCAAAGAGAACCTTGTCACCTTCTGAGAACGGAATGACATCTATCTTGTTGATGTCAAAATCATTGCGGCCGACAAGGATGGTCTCGCGAGTGGGAACTTCGCTTTCGATGGTGAAAACAAGATTCTTCTCACCCTTCTGATACATATCGTACAACTGGGCATTGGTTATACCCCTCTTCGCCTTCTTGATTTTTTCGGTATTGGCAACAGCAGCAGAGTCATCGGGAGAACCTATCTGGAGGTCTACCTTCATTTTGCCGTTCAGATAGAAATCCTTGAGAGAATCGGGATCGGAGGTGAAGTGGTTGTAAACACTCTTGAATGCAACCTCAAGATCGCGGATATCCTTCAGTTGCTGGACCGCAACAACCTTGCGGGCATCCCTTTCCTTGTCAAACTTTACGGGTTTGCTGATACTTGAGTAAACGAGGAACACCAGACCTATTATTGCAATAGGTAACAGGACGATGGTAAATAGTTTTTTCATATTTCAATATTGTTATTTTGTTCGAAACAAGGTCAAATTGCACCTATCTGACTTACAAAGTTAAAAATAATATTTAGTCCTTGCAATATTTTTTATTTTTGCAACCGATAATTTTACAGCATACGGCAATGAAGGTTGACTCGACCAATTTCGAAAGAGTGATAGAATCCGCAGACAGAATCGCAATTCTGGGGCACGTCAATCCCGACGGTGATTCGGTAGGCTGCACAACCGCGCTTTTCCATTTCCTCAATCATCTCGGCAAGCGCCCCGCAATGATGTTGCCGGGCTCCTACCCGGTCAATCTGCGGTTTCTGGACAATGCCAGTGATCCACGGAGCCGGATAATCATAGACACCGACGACCACGAAAAAGCCTGCGATGCAATCAGAAATGCGGATGCGATAATCTGTCTTGATATGAGGTCCCTCTCACGGACAGGCGGGCTGGAAAGTGAAATCGAAGCATCAAGCGCTGTCAAAATCCTGATTGACCACCATCTCAACCCCGCATCGGAACAGTTCGACTTCGTCTATTCAATGACGGAGATATCCTCCGCCTGCGAACTGCTGTTCTGGATTCTGATGAACCTCTCATATATTTCGGGCAATGTCAGAAAACTGCAGATGAATGTAGCCCGCTCCCTTTACACGGGAATGATGACGGACACCAACAATTTTGCAAATTCGGTATTCCCCTCCACTTTTGAGATGGCCTCCCTGCTGATAGCAAGGGGCGTTGACAAGGACCGTCTGCAGTCCAGCGTCCTGAGCAGTTTCAGTTACCATAGGATGAAGCTGATGGGGCATCTCCTGAAAGACAGGATGCATATCGTAAAGGGGACTTTTGCCGCATATATGATTTTGTCGGAGAAGGATAAAAGGAGGTATCGCTACAGGCAGGGCGACAACGAAGGCTTCGTAAACCTGCCCCTTCAGATCAGGAGCGTAAAGTTGAGCGCTCTTTTCACGGAGGACTTCACAACCGGACAGATAAGAGTCTCCCTGCGTTCAAAAGGAAATGTCGATGTAAATGCCTTTGCAAAGGAGTATTTCAACGGAGGCGGTCACAAAAACGCGGCGGGCGGAAGATTGTCGATACCCCTGGAAGAATTGCCGGCATATTTCGAAGCGTCGCTAAAAAAATTTTTCAAGGCATAGGTTTTGTTGTATCTTTGCACCTGAAGTGTTTTGCTGATGGTCAAGCGTTTATTTCTCATAGTGTCAATTGCGGTGCTGGCGGTTTCCTGCGAATCGGAGTACCAGACCACTCTGGTCGATCAGGAAAACTTCATAGACAAGTATATAGCTTCCCAGTTCGCGGACAACACCGTCATACGCAACGAAGGTGTGAACAGGGTTATAATCAAGGAAGGCAGCGGACCCACAATAGAAAAAGGGGATCAGGTGAGTTTTTATTATGTAGGGTATGTCCTGACTGCTCAGGGGCCATCCATGATCTTCACCGCTGACGAGACAACCGTGACAATAGGGGAAGGCGACTTGATAAAAGGCCTTGACATCGGACTTGTCGGTGCCCGAAAAGGTGAGGAATCCTGCCTGATATTCACCGCAGATTACGGATATGGCAAAAATTCCGTGAATATTGTTCCTGAAACTTCGGCACTTTTTTTCCAGACCGTTGTCAAGTACGTTCAGAAAAACAAGAATTGAAGAGATGAAAAGAACGACAGCAATACTGATTTCCGCTTGTGTGGCGATGATTGTCTTCTCCTGTGCGCGGGATGCCGAAGAACAATCCCCCATTACATACAAGAGGGTGATGACATCCTGGGTCAAGACACATTATCCTGAAAGAATATCCGACACCACAGCGTCGGGAACATACATCCTTGAAGAGATACCGGGAACCGGAGAGAAACCTATGGACTCCTCGTTCGTGTTCGTCCATTACACCAAATATTATCTGGATGGCAATATTAATAGCAGCAACCGTGAGGAAATCGCACGACAGCTGATGCAGTACAATGAATCCGATTATTACGGCTCTGCTATCTGGCAACTTGGAAAGGGCTTTATCCCCGTCGGCGTTGAAGAGGTTCTGAAAGAGATGCGGGCCGGCGGCTCAGTGAAGATTGCCCTCCCCCTCTCCGCCTCCACCGTCGACTCCCTCAAGTACAATCTCTTCTCCGAACGCGAGGACGATGACAATTATCTCTATACATTATCTCTTGACAGGATAGAGCAGGATATCACAAGTTTCGGGGAAAAGACAATGGAGGCCTACAGAGATTCCCTGTTCCCCGGACTGGAGCCGATGAAAGCCGGCTTTTATTTCAAGAAACTGCTTGAGACAGTCACAGAAGAAGATGGAAACGATACTGATACCATCGCTGACAAAAGTTCGGTATATGTCCGGTATGTCGCCCGTCGCCTCTTTGACAACAAAGTATTCGACACAAATATCCAGGACACGGCGAAGAAATACGGCCTGTATGTTTCCGGCAAACAATACAGTCCCCTGTCCATCACATTCTACAGAGACTCTTCCACGATGGCAAGCGAGAATTCCATGGTAGCGGGATTCACATATGCGGTCAACCGGATGAAATACAATGAAGCCGCGGTGACCTTCTTCGATTCCGACCACGGATATGGCGATAAGGGAAGCGGAACTTCCGTCCCGGAATACGCGCCCCTCTGCTTCACCATCTGGACTGGCAAGAATAACGAATAATTCTTCATAAATGAAAAGAACGACTCTGATTCTGGGATTCCTGACAGGACTCCTCTGTTTCTCATTCAACTGCAAGGCAGGTACCGACACCCGGGTCCTTCTCGACAGCACCGCTGTCAGAATGTTCCAGGACGGGTCCGGGATATTCAACATATATAAAAAAGTCTCTGTCCTTACCCCGCAGGGAGCATTGTCTTACAGAGTGCTCAAATATGATTATGACCCTCTGACTGCCAATGCCGCCTTCAAATATGCAGTCGTACGCCACAAGGACGGGACCGTAGACTCCATACGTGTCAGCCGGACGCTTGACTATGCAGCGCCCGCACACATGATTTATTGGGGTGCGAGACAGATAATGCTTCAGATCGGAGCTCTCAAAGTCGGAGACACGTTGGAATACGAAATAGAAAAGAGCGGTTTCTCATACGCACTGCTTGCGGGTGAAGGCAACGCGGACGGAAGATTCACCCCTCCGATGAAGGGGGAATTCTATGATATAGTCCCCTTCTGGGTAACGGAGCCGACAGACCGCAAGGTTTATCGTCTATATGCACCCCAATCAAAGGAGCTGCAGTTCCAGTTCTATAACGGAGAGTGCAATTCGTCGGTCAGGTTCACCCCTGACGGCGGAAGAATTTACTCCTTTGCCGTAAATGACGCAAAGCCCTTCAACTCCGAACCCGGAATGGCCGACCTGTATGACGTCGCCCCGAAGCTGCTGCTGAGCACCACCCGGCAATGGAAAGAGAAATCACTGTGGTTCCACGGAATCAACGAGGATTACGGCAGTTTCTCCCCCACTCCGGAGGCTGAAAACCTTGTCAAAGAGATACTCAAGGGCAAAAAGGGCGAAATGGAGATAATCTCCACCCTGACGCACTGGGTGGCGGACAACATCCGCTATGCCGGAATCTCGATGGGAGAAGGTGAGGGTTACACGCTCCATCCTCTCAAAATGAACCTCGCAGATCGCTGCGGCGTGTGCAAGGATATCGCAGGAACCCTCATCGGACTGCTCAGGATAGCCGGTTTTGAGGCATATCCGGCTATGACAATGGCCGGAAGCCGCATCGAAAGCATCCCGGCCGACCATTTCAACCATTGCGTGGTTGTAGTCAAACTGAAGGACGGAAAATATATGCCTCTAGATCCCACATGGGTGCCCTTTACAAGGGAACTATGGAGCAGTGCGGAACAACAGCAGAATTACCTTCCCGGCATACCCGAAGGGTCGGAACTTCTGGAAACGCCTGTTGTAGCAGCCGAAAAGAATCCCATAAACATCGAATCCAACAATATTCTTGATGAAAACGGCACCCTTCACGGCACATTCAAAATCACCGCAGAAGGCTGGGCCGACAAAAGTATAAGAAGCATTTTCACGAGAAATGACCACAGGGAGTGGAACACCCTGCTTGAAAAAGAACTGTTGGCAATCTCTCCGAAAGCAAAAATAATTTCCGTATCATACGGAAAAAATCCCCTTGATTACCAGGCCAATCCCGTGTCGATTACCTACAAGTTCGAAATTCCCGACTATGCAGTGGTCGGAGATGGCGAACTGGCATTCAAGCCTGTGACGGCAAGCGGAATTTTCAACCGTGTATTCTCCTTCCGCACGCTCGGGGCCTACGAAGGAGACCGCAATTACAGTTTCAAATGCGATATTGCGAAACTTGTCACCGTCACGGAAGATACTGTCGTGCCTAAAGGATATCTCCTTGAAGGGGGATCCCGCAAACAAAAGAGCGGCGGCACCGACACGTGGTCGGAGAACAGCCTGTCACAAAATTATGCCGGCCTGCATCTCAAACAGAAGATACGTCTTGGCAAGCGCGTTTACAAAGCGGAAGACTGGAGTGATTTCCGCGCGGCCGTAACAAATTACAACGACTACTGCAATTGGATAATCATGAAAAAGAGATAGCGATGAAAAAAGCTTGTATTACCATATTTTTCTCCGTATTGTCAATCAGTCTGAGCCTTGCAGCCCCGAAGGATTGGGATGCGGCATACAACCACATTTCCAAGGAATATAATCTCAATTCCGACGGGTCGCAATCCTGCCGGACAGTCGAGGAAATGACATTCTATTCATATCACGCGATTCACGACCTGTATGGTGAGACCTTCATAGACTACAATCCCCAATGGCAGGATCTTGTCATAAATTCCTCATACACGAAAAAAGCGGACGGAACAATCGTGATGACTCCCGAGAACGCTTTTGTCGAGACACTTCCCAAATTCGCGGAAAACGCCCCGGCACACAACTCTCTTATAAGACTGGTCGTAGTACATACCGGCCTTGAACCAGGCTGCACGACATATCTTGACTATACAATAATCTCCAAGACGGGATATCTTCCGGAACTGGACATCATCACCCCGGTGGAGTACAAGTCTCCCATTACGGAGTTCACCGTCAGCATCACCATCCCTCAGGAGAAAAACCTCAGGTACTCATTTTCAGGAACCGGTCCGGAACCGGCCGTGAGAACTTCAACCGGCAAGACAACCTATTTATGGACACTCAAGAATCTGGAGGCAGAGTCTTCAGATCCCGGCGATTATAAGAAATCATTGTTCACCGCCTCCACTTTTGAATCCAAAGAGTCCGCATTTGCGTTTCTGTCATCCCAGTTCGCCAAAACGGGAGAGATAGACAGCACAACAATGGCTTCAATCGAGACAAAAGGGTCGGAGAGCAGTAAAATGATGTCCGTAAGCAGATTCCTGGGTGAACGGTTCTCGATTGTCCCGATTCCGTTGGAAGCGGCAGGATACAGGTTCAGGAGCATTGGCGACATCCTGAAAAGTGCCTATGTCACCACGGATGAGAGGGAGATGGTCAGATGCGCCCTTCTGAATGCAGTAGGGGTGAAAGCCGAGGTTGTTCCGGTATATTCATGTGAGCCTGTCGGTCTTGCCTCAATCAGAAGCCTGAGGACCGATGCCGTTTCGGAGATAGGAATATCTTCATTCGAGAGGAAATTCAGCACAAAGCTGAAATATGGAGAAGCTGACCTGGCGAACGGATATCTCGTCGTTGACCTTCCTTTTGAAAACAGGGCATTCAACGGGAAGCCGTACTCCACCTACCCTTCGACGAGAAGCCACGACCTGAATCTTCGCAGAAGTTACAATGAAGTACACGAATATGAAATAACCCTTGAAGACGGACTGACTCCCTCAGGCTTGGAAAATATGCAGATAAACATATCGAACGATGCCGGCTACTGCAACGTAAAAGTCGGCAGAACCGGCAACGTCATAACCGTCACAAGGACAATTGAAATCTACAAGGACACGATTGCTCCGGCTGAATATGCAGCATTCCGGGAACTGATTGCATCCTGGATTACCGCAAAGCGGTTTATTGTAAGGAAGCCATAAGGTCAAGCACTTTGGCTCTGTTGACCTCTATGGTCGCCCCGTCGCCGAATATCTGGTGATACTTCCCGTTTTTCTTGTAGTACTCGATAAGAGGTTCCGTCTGGGCGTGGTAGGTGGCTATCCTGTTGGATATCGTCGCTTCGGAAGCATCATCGGCACGGCCTTCCACTGCCGCCCTCTTAGCGATTCTTTCCCTGATGACATCATCGGATATCATTATCGAGACAACTGCGGACACCTCTTCACCGCGTGAAGCCAAAATCTTGTCCAGAGCCTCGGCCTGAGCAATTGTACGGGGAAAACCGTCAAGCAGGAATCCGTCCACTCCCTTTACGGTATTGAACACGGATTCTATCATTCCCTCGACAATCTCATCCGGCACAAGGGCTCCCGCATCAATCAATGCCTTCGCCTGAAGTCCGAGAGGAGAACCGGCGGAAATCTCAGCCCTGAGAAGTTCACCCGTAGACACGTGCTTCAGATTGTATTTTTCAGAAATGGCACCTGCGTGGGTACCTTTGCCGGCACCCGGGGGGCCGAAAAGAATGTAATATTTCATCTTCAGAAGCTGTTTGAAATGGTTCACGAAAATTATTATAGATTATTTTTCAGTAGATTTTTTGATGATTTGATGGCGCAATGTGGTTCCATTGCGACTGAAAAGCATCGGAAAATATGCGAAAAAGAAGCATAAGTATTGAAGTTAATCATTTCAAAACAGCTTCTCAATCTAGGATATAAATGTCTTTTAGATTCCTGCCCAGCTGGTCATAATCAAGCCCATATCCAACGATGAACTTGTCTTCGACCTCCATTGCCACATAATCGATATCAATCGGCTGGTGATATACCGCAGGCTTGAGAAGCAAGGTACAATACCGCACCTCCCTGGCCCCTGCCTCAACCATTGCCTGAGCAAGATCGACAATGGTGTTACCTGTATCGACAATATCTTCAACCACAATGACGGTACGGTTCCTGACCGACCTTGCAAGGCCGAGCGTTTCACTGACAGTACCAGTGGACGACAGTCCGTTGTATGAAGTCCGCCGTATGCAATCCAGTTCGCAATTGAAGTTGATACGCTGCATCAGCGAGGCGGTAAACATCAGAGAGCCGTTCAGGACACAGACGAATACCGGAATGTCGTTGGTATTCTTGAAGTCCCTGTTGATTTTCTCGGCCACCTTGTCAATGGCGGCTTCTATCTTTTTATTCGGTATGTACGGCACGAAATATTTGTCGTGCAGATGAATTCTAGGCATAAATCAGAATTCTAAATGTTTGTCCTAACAAAATTAATGATTATTTTTGCGGCGTACAAAAAACTTTCGATGTAGTTTTTTGACATTTTATCAACTATCATAAAGAGGATTATGAGGAGAGAGATTGCGGGGATGGGAATCCTGCTCCATTTACTGACATCACACTGTCTTTTCGGCCAGAGCGCCGACACCACATTGGCTTTGACACCCTATCAGAGACAAAGCCTGATTGACTATTGCGAACAGTACGGCGACGTCCTGTCCGTCAGCGAACTTTCCAACGTTGACGGATTTACGGCTGACGAAGCGAAATGGCTGTGGGAGAGCGTAAAAAGCACAAAAAACAGTACCGGAAAGCATCGGACGCATTCGCTGACAGCCAAATTCAGGAAGAAATACGCTGCAGAGGGTTTCTCCATCGCTTCCAAATATGCATATACAGGCATCAGAATCGATGCCGGGCTGACCGTTGACAACGACCCTATGGAGAAATTCCCCGATTTCGCGAGCGGTTATGTCAAATATCGGAATATAATCGCAGGCGACTATTCGGCCCGGTTCGGTCAGGGGCTGGTTCTGTGGAAAGCTTTCTCGATGAACACTATGGGAGAACCGTCGACACTGATGCACAAGCAATCGGGATTCGCCGGGTACAGATCGACGGACGAAAGCAATTTTCTCCGCGGAGCCTGCGCCTCGGTTCACGTAGGAGACAAATGGAATTTGTCCGTACTGGGCTCGTACAAAAAGGAAAATCTCACCGCCGTTGACAGCGGCAATGTTCACGGATATGCCGCCGGGGCCAACCTGAGATATTCATCCGGCAACCTGAGGGTCGGATTGACGGCCATCACATACGGATACGACAGGCTTATCAAGAGGAGAATCCAGGATTACAACAGGCTGCAGATTTATGACGGGTTGTGGGGCAATGCCGGAATCGACGCACTTCTCTCACTCGGCCACTGGAGGTTATTCGGAGAAGCCGCCATCGACGCCCGCGCATCACCCGCCTTACTTGCCGGAGCCATCTGGAGTCCATCCTACAATCTGGAGATGTCAGTGGTGGGGAAAGCTTTCTCCCCCTCTTATATTGCCACACATTCCATCGGAGACACTTACAACAGGTTCGGAGGGGAAGCCGCCGTAAGATATGTTTCCGGCAGGTGGAAGTTAAACTTCAACGCCGAATATTACCACCATCCCTGGTACCGGTACCAGAAGCCTGCGGGAGGCACTACATTCAAGGCGAGAGCCACCGTCCAATATACATTGAAAACAGATGCATTCATTCTGCTGCAGGCCTCATATAACGCAAAGTTCAAGTTCAGATTGCACACGTCGTTTCCGGCGGGCCCTCTGACGGCATCCTTACGGTTCGACGGCAATATGCAGGGATATGCCGCCTACGCGGAACTCTCCTACCGCAGCGGACGGTTTCAGGCTGCCGCACGCGGTACCTTCTACAATACCGGGGAGTGGGATTCCAGAGTCTGTCTGTATGAAAAGAACGTCCCAGAAAGTTTCAACGTGGAGACATTCTACGGAAAAGGATTGGGGGCATATCTCCTGTTGAGATACACCCCCTTCAAATATCTTGATTTATGGCTGAAAGCCAGACACGACTACTCGGCCTTCTTTATCCGGATTTTCTTTCCGGGCTGAAGTTTGGTCTTTGCATTCATATTGTTGAGTTTGTACAGAGAAGAGAGACTGACCCCATGCCTTGAGGCAATCTTGGAAAGAGTGTCACCCTTCTGGATTGTGTACATCACGTATCCGTCTTTTGTATTTGCGGTGGGCGTACTCTTCTGCGCTGCGGTTTCGCCATCTCCGGAGCTCACCTTCCCGGCCGAACCGCTGCCATATATGTAGAGTCTCTGCCCTACTCTGAGGTTATTGTTCTTCAAACCGTTCCATCTCTTGATGTTGGCAACCGTGGTACGGTAGCGGCGCGCTATCGAACCCAGATTGTCACCTGATTTGACCTTATACACAACCCTCTGCCCATCACCGCCTCCGGACTCCTTGATATGCTTGATTCTGACAGGATTGAAGAAGACCGTATCCTTATATTTATATATTTCCTCCTCCTTGTCGGCAAACGCATTGGTATAAGAGTAAGGGATTTTCAGGATATATGTCCTTTCGTTTCCGGGAATTATGTCGTGAACATACTGGGGATTGATGTCCCGCAACTGTTCCACAGGCACTCCGATGACTTCACTGATCTGGTTGAAATGGAGCATCTTATTGACGTGGAAAGTATCGACGTGTGCGGGCAATGCAATCTGGGCCGGAGTGATAGCGTGTTCCCGATAGTATTTCAAGGTGTAGAGAGCGGCTATGAAAGCAGGGAAATATCCGCGTGTCTCTCTGGGAAGATATTGATAAACGGACCAGAAATCTGTTTTGCCGCCGCTCCTGCGTATGGCCTTGTTCACGTTTCCGGTACCGCAGTTGTATGATGCAATGGCAAGTGACCAGTCACCGAATACCATATAGCTGTCACGGAGATATTTTGCGGCGGCGTGGCAGGATGCCACGGGGTCGAATCTCTCCTCAACAAATGAATTCATCGTCAGTCCGTAACTCTTCGCCGTTCCGTACATAAACTGCCACATTCCCTTCGCGCGGGCACGGGAAACGGCTTTGGGGTTGAAGGCAGACTCGATTATTGCCATACATACCAATTCCTTGGGAAGATTGTACTCATCGAAAATCTCCTCCATTATCGGACCGTAATATGAATAGAGGCCGAGAATTCTGGGCGTGATGGACAACTTCTCCGTATAAAGTATTATACTGTTCTTTACATATCTGTTGAACTGTACCGGAATGAAAGAGCCCATATTCTCAAGTCTCCGCACATACACTGAATCAGGAATGTTGCTCACCAGGGTATCCCTGTCGATTTCCGCCATATCGACCGCATTGACATCCATCATCTTCTGCACATAATACAGATTAAGAAGGGAATCTATATTGTCTGCATTATATTCAATCGTCTGTAAGGGCTCGGATTCATCGTACGCATTATCATCCCCTTCTCCGTTCACAGGCTGGAGCATAGCCTGATATTCAACATACAGCGAGTCGTATGCCTTTTGCAGGGAATCAATACGAGCTTCAAGCTGGGCTACCCTGCTTCTGTTCTTGAAAAGGCGCTGGGCATAGGAGTTTTCACACAAAAACAGCAGGGCGAAAGAGGCGAGAACAAGTGTCAATACCTTCTTCATATCAAAAAGTGAATTTAAAGTTCAATCCCATTGCCGTAGATCCGGAAGCCGGACTCTGACAGGCATATTGGGCATTCAATGGTGTTATTATTGTCGGGGAAACCTCCAGCGAGGCGATATTGTCGCTTACGTCAAAATCGTGCATATGGGCAAAGACGTTGGCATCTATGACGTTGAGTGCATATACCAGAATGAAGGCCAGAATGGAATAGTCGCGATACCGGCGGTATGTGGTCTTGTACCACTCCGCCTGACTTGCTGTTATTCCCCCTATATATCCGGAAGACTCTTTGTTGTGGTCGACATCATATATATACTTGAATCTTCTGTAATTCATATCATTCTGATGGTAGAAGAATCCACAGGCGGCAAACCCACCGTACCAGATCGGAATCTTCCACCAGTCTCCGTTATATGCCTGACCAAGACCGGGCAGCAGGGCAGAATACAACGTGGCTTTTGCCGCAACCGGCTTCTTTACGGTGATGTCTGTCTTATAAGACACCACTCCGTCAAGAATCTGCCCCCAGTAGAACAGTCCGGCACCTATGTAACTTGCCGTACGCAAGGTCTTGTATCTGTCATCTCCTGTTTCGTGATATTTCTTGTTGAAAGCAATCCCTCCGGCAATGCCCGCCCCTATTCCACCATAAACTATCGGCAGTTTCCAGTATTGCCTGTTAAAAATCTGCGCCGAACCGGGAAGCACTGTCGTGCCAAGAGCAAGATATCCCAGCTCAAGAGTGTCCTTGCGGGTGAATCCGCGTACCATTCTCTTTATGGAAAAACCCTGGGTCGAATCCGTCACCACCTGATTGTTGTCGGAATCCGAAGTCCCGTTGTTCACCTCGGAGCCGGGAGGGCCGAGTTGGCTGTTGCGGTTGTTGGATGTCATCTTGTCGGTACGAAACTGAGCATCGGCACTGAAAACGATGCCGACAATCAGAATGATGGACACAAACAACCTGCGCACTATATTGTTTTCAACGTTTCAAAAAATAACGATGCCTGCCCGTCGTCCTTGAAACGGACGGTCAGAGTCACATTCCCGTTTGAAGAACGTTTCAAGGAGGCCTTGTTGCCGAAACGTCTCTCGAATTCCTTTCCGAGAGATGAATACAACTCCGGCAGAGCCTTCTCCGGCACGGGAGATTCCTTCTTCCTCTGTCCGAGGGACACTTTGCTTTCCATCTGGCGGACTGACCATCCGGCCTCCGTCGCCTGTCTGCAAAGCTGAATCTGCATCTTTGGATCCTCAACCGAGAGGATGGCCTTGGCGTGCCCTACAGAAATCCTGCCAATTTTCAATTCTTTCTGAATTTCCTCGGGCAACTTGAGAAGGCGGAGGAAGTTGGCTATCGTAGCCCTTTTCTTACCCACCCTTTCGGCCATCTCCTCCTGCGTGAGATTGCACTCGTCCATCAGTCGCTGGAAACTCATGGCCGTTTCGATTGCGTCGAGATTTTCGCGCTGGATATTCTCGACGATTGCCATCTCGAGCATCGCCGTATCATCGGCCTGCCGTATATATGCAGGAACCGTTTCAAGCCCGGCCATACCGGCAGCTCTGAAACGACGTTCCCCGCTGATAATCTGATATTTGTCATCAGCAATCCGGCGCAGTGTCAAAGGCTGGATAATGCCGAGAGCCTTTATTGAAGCCGCAAGCTCGGAAAGAGCCTCCGCATCGAAAGTATCTCGCGGCTGGTACGGATTGGGAATTATGTTTGACAACTTTATGCCGGTCACTGCCGTAGGACTGACATTGGGGATCAACGCGCTCAGGCCTTTGCCCAGAACTTCTTTCTTTGCCATTATGAATTCTTTTTGATTAATTCTTCAGCCAATGCCAGATAGTTGAACGCACCTGTTGAACCGGCATCATAAAAGATTACCGGCTTGCCGAATGAAGGAGCCTCACTCAGCCTGATGTTTCTGGTAATGACTGTTTCGAATACCATATTCTGAAAATGGTTTTTCACATCCTCCACCACCTGGTTATGCAGCCGGAGACGGCTGTCGAACATAGTGAAGAGGAACCCTTCTATCTTCAGTGCAGGATTCAGCTTTGACTGCACCAGTTGTATTGTATTGAGCAGTTTGCCGAGCCCCTCTAGCGCGAAAAACTCAGGTTGCACAGGAATTATCACACTGTCGGAGGCGGTCAGCGCATTGACGGTGATAAGGCCGAGGGAAGGAGCGCAATCCATAATTATGTATTCGTATGAATCTCTTATACGGCTCAGTTCTCCGATAAGGACGGACTCCCTGTCATCGATATTGAGCATCTCGATTTCGGCTCCTACAAGATTGATATGGGAAGGGATTACCTTGAGGAATTCTATCTCAGTATCCTGTACGGTATCTTCTATTTTCTTCTGGCCGATCAACACCTCGTACAACGTGTTCCCATCCCCGGAATAAGGGTTGAGATTGAGTCCTGAAGTAGCATTGGCCTGAGGGTCAGCATCGATGACAAGAGTCTTGTGTTCCATTACGGCGAGGGATGCCGCAAGATTGATGGCCGTGGTCGTCTTGCCCACACCGCCTTTCTGATTTGCAATAGCTATTACCTTTCCCATAAGTTAGTATATAACTGACAAATTTACTAAATTTGCATATCATAAACAAGAAGGGTATGACAAATTCAAAGTGGAAAGTGATTGTAAGCAGGACCTCCGGAAGCGGGAAAGCGCTTCGCGACTGGCCCGACATCTCAGGTCTTCTGAGAAAAGCGGGAATAGAGTACAGCGAAGTAATAACCGAGCATCCGTTCCACGCCATAGAACTTGCGGCACAGGCCGTCAAGGAGGGATTCCGCAAACTTCTCGTCATCGGCGGAGACGGAGCTGTCCACGAAGTGATAAACGGTCTGTTCTCACAGGATGAGGTCTCCCCATGCGACGTGACAATCGCCCTGATTCCGGTGGGCTCAGGAAATGACTGGGCCCGTATGCACAAGATACCCAAGAACTACAAGGCCGCCATCGCAATGGTAGCCAAGGCAGATGCTTTCTCCCGTTTCCAGGACGTCGCCCGCATTGCAACCCTTATGGACGGCAAACCCTACAGCCGATATATGATAAATATCGGCGGTCTGGGATTCGATGCCGAAGTCTGCCGCCGTTTCGATATGGCCAAGGCACGTGGAAAGGCGAAGGATCACCAGTATTACAAGTCACTGCTGAGCGGGTTCCTGTTCTATCACTGCCTGAAATTCAGAATTCACGTTGACGGGAATCTGTTTTATGAAGGGCCTGCTCTTTCCGTCGCCCTCGGAATCGGCAGATACTGCGGAGGCGGGATGATGCAGACTCCCGACGCGATTCCTGACGACGGTCTGATAAACCTGACAGTCATCGAAAGAATCAACAAGTTTTCATTCCTGAAGAAAGTCCCTTCTCTTTTCAAAGGGACTGTGTATCAGCACAAGGAAGCTCACCACACCGTAGGAAAGCATCTTGAAATTGAGGCCGTCCCCTACTCCTATATGGAGGTCGACGGAGAGACTGTCGGCCGCACTCCCGTCACTGTCGACATCATCCCCGACGCCATCAAGGTCGTCAGCTGCATGAAATAATTCCTCGGTCCTTAAAGTTTGAAGCCGTCCTTCAGGCTTGTAGTCTTGTTCATCACAAGCTTTTCGGGGGTCGAATCGGGGTCTTTCCTGTAGTACCCCACCCTCTCGAACTGAACGGCGATACCGCTCTCATCCTCAAGAAGAGCGGGTTCTGCATAGCCGGTCTTCACAATCAGGCTGTCCGGATTGAGAAACTCCTTGTAGTCCCTCTCCGCAGGTATGCCTCCCATATCCGCCTCTGTGAAAAGACGGTCATAATTGCGGCACTCAATCTCCTTCATATAGTCCGTACTGACCCAATGGATTGTCCCCTTGACAGAACGCCAGACTCCTGAATTGGGGCTGGTCTGAGGGTCGTAGGTGCATTCCAGCTCAACAACCTTGCCGTCGGCATCCTTGATAACCTTCTCACATTTGACGATATACGTGTATTTGAGACGAACTTCGCCGTCGGGGCGGAGACGGAAGAACTTCTTGGGGGCATCTTCCATAAAGTCAGCCCGATCGATGAGAAGGGTGCCGGTGAAAGGAACCTTTCTCTTCGGTCCGTCGGGAGCGGCGGGATTCAGAGGGGCTTCGAACCACTCCACCTTTCCCTTCTCCCAATTGGTGATTGTCACCTTGATGGGGTCATCGCTGACAACCATATAGCGATTGCTGCGTTCGTTGAGATCCTGACGCACGCACCACTCCAGAAGACCGATGTCCATCAGCTGGTCGTGCTTCGTGACACCGATTTTATCGCAGAAGAGCTTCAATGCCTCGGGAGTGTATCCCCTCCTTCTGACACCGCACAGAGTCGGCATACGGGGATCATCCCAACCGCTTACCAAACCTTTCTGAACGAGTTCGAGCAGCTTGCGCTTCGACATGAGGGTGTATGTGAGGTTCAGCCTTGCAAATTCATACTGATGAGAGGGAAAAATGCCCAGAGTTTCTATGAACCAGTCATACAGAGGACGGTGGACGTCAAATTCCAAAGTGCAGATTGAATGTGTGATATGCTCGATGGAGTCGCACTGTCCGTGGGTGAAGTCATACATAGGGTAGATACACCACTTGTCCCCTGTCCTATGATGATGCGCGTGCTTGATTCTGTAAAGAATCGGGTCGCGGAACATCATATTGGGATGGGCCATATCTATCTTTGCGCGAAGAACTTTCTCTCCGTCAGCATACTTACCGTCACGCATCTCGCGGAAAAGACGCAAGTTCTCCTCCACGCTGCGGTTTCTCCACGGGCTGTCCTTCCCGGGAACCTCGACCGTCCCCCTGTTCTCACGCATCTGCTCCACCGTCTGGTCATCCACGTATGCCTGCCCACGCTCAATCATCATCTCAGCCCACTGATAGAGCTGGTCGAAATAGTCGGAAGCATATAGTTCCTTCTCCCACTGGAATCCGAGCCACTTGATATCCTCCTTGATGGCGTCCACATACTCGGTATCCTCCTTGGTAGGATTGGTGTCATCATATCGCAGATTGGTCTTTCCGCCATATTTCAGGGCGAGGCCGAAATTTATGCAAAGGCTTTTGGCGTGTCCCAGATGAAGATATCCGTTGGGTTCGGGTGGGAATCTGGTGAGGATGCTCTCATATTTTCCGCTCGCAAGATCGGATTCTATTATCTCTTCAAGAAAATTGAGTTTCTTTTCAGCGGGTTCAGTCAAAGTCTTTTCTTCCATTTCTGATGATTTTTTACGCAAAATTACACAAAATCGTTAAAAATTCGTCCCTATTTCATAATTTTGCGATGATATGTACGAGGAATACGAACTGATTTGCATACTCGGACCGACAGCGAGCGGGAAAACCAGATATGCGGTGGAGCTTGCCGGAAAGATTGACGGCGAGATTCTCTCCGGAGATTCCCGTCAGGTCTACCGCGGGATGGACATAGGGACGGGCAAGGACCTTGAGGAATACGGCTCTGTCCCCTACCATCTTATCGACATTGCGGATGCAGGCACGAAGTACAATATCTATCAGTATCAGAAGGATTTCAGCGAAGCATACCGGGACATTGTCAGCCGAGGGCGGCGTCCTGTTCTATGTGGAGGGAGCGGGCTTTACATCGAAGCCGTGACAAGCGGGTATCACCTGCCCGACGTACCCGCGAATGAGGCCTTGCGGGCAGAACTGGCCGCGTTGCCGATGGATGAGCTGATTGCCCGCTACGAGAAACTCCGCAAGCCTCACAACAAGACCGACTACGACACGAAACAGCGGCTGATAAGAGCCTTGGAGATAGCCATTTATGAGAATGAGCATCCCGTACGGTACTCTTCCTACCTGCCGCAGAAAACCAAATTCATCGGAATCAGTGTGTCGCGGGAGGAGCGGAACGCCCGCATTGACGCGAGGTTGGAGCGCAGGCTGGAAAGCGGTATGGTCGAGGAAGTGAGAGGATTGCTGGAAAGCGGGATTCCGGCGGAGAATCTGATATATTACGGTTTGGAATACAAATACATAACGCTTTATCTCACCGGAGAGATGGAGTATGCCACGATGGTGGAGAGGCTTCGCATCGCCATCCATCAGTTCGCCAAGCGCCAGATGACCTGGTTCCGCGGGATGGAACGCCGCGGCATCCAAATCGAGTGGATATGAGCTGTTTGCCGCTTATATTTGGCGGATTGCCTGTCACGTATGAGGACCTAAGCACCCGCGCTTAATAGCGGGAGGGGCCCACAAGCGTAGCGCAGTGGGAGGGTGAGCGAAGCGAAGTCCGAAATAGTGACAGACAGGAGCCATAAGCGGCAAACATCATGAGAAAAATAGTATATTTGTTCAATAATTTGCAGTGTTATGAAATATCTGATAAGATCGATAAAGTATCTGATATATTTTGTCTTGATTTTCTTTCTGATTGTCGGACTGATTTATCTCTTCTCCACTCAGAAGCAGTCGGGACTTTCTTTCACCGAAATGTTTCAGGAGGGCTCTTTCCCCAAACTGGCGATTTTCTTCCTGATAGTGGCGGCGCTATATCCCGCTCTCGGTTTCGGGAAGAGGAATCTGTATCTCAACGGGGAATACTCGAAATATGCAGACATCATCGACCTGGCAATGAGGGATTTGGAGTACGAGAAAACTTCTCAGGAAGGCGACAGGGTCGTCTACAGATGCGCCAGCCACAGCAAACGCCTCGGTCGGATGTATGAAGATGCCATCACATTCGATACAAGCGACAATCCCGTCGTGATAGAAGGATTCAGGAAAGACACGACCCGTGTGCTGAGCACAGTCTCTTATCGCATCCGTCAGTTTGAAAATCCTGAAGATCAGGAATAACCGGCTATGGCCAAGGGAAAGAACAGAATAGAGATAAAAAACAGGAGGGCGGGATTCGAATTCGAGTTCCTCGAGAATTTCACTGCCGGTATCGTCTTGAGCGGAACGGAAATCAAGTCCATCCGCGAAGGGAAGGCTTCCCTTGTGGACAGCTACTGCTATTTTGTCGGCACCGAACTGTTCGTCAAGAATATGAACGTGGCGGAATACTGGTGGGGCAGCGCATTCAGCCGTCAGGACCCAAGGCGTGACCGCAAGCTTCTGCTGACGAAGAAAGAGCTCCGCAAACTGCAGCGCGCCGTCAAGGAGAAGGGACTGACAATAGTTGCCACCCGCCTTTTCATCTCCGAGAACGGCTACGCCAAACTGAATATCTCCCTCGCCCGAGGCAAGCGTGAATTCGACAAACGCGAGTCCATCAAAGAGAAGGACATGCGCCGCGAACGCGAGCGCGACTGATTCTTGCAGCAATTACCGAGATGAGGCAATATGCCGCAGTCTGGATGAGCAGACCGTTCAACAGATTTCCGACCTGTGAGAGCTCGCATCCCGCCGTGTTCAGATTGATGAACGCCGGACAGGCGAACGATGTCGGGAATATATACGAGAACAGCCTCCAGAATTTCGGGAATGCAGTTGCCGGCCAAGAGAAACCGGTCAGGAACATTACAATCGGCGAAATGAACAGAAGGGTCACCAGTACGGTTTCGCGCCTGTGGAAGAACGAACTCCACGCAGTTGCAAAGAAGACGCAATCGGTGACATAGATAAGCAGAAGTACCAGTATGTCCGTAAAATTGCCTCTTTGCGGCAATCCGAACATCGCAGGAACAAGGCAGGCGATATATACGCCGATGACCATGAAAATCCCCCAATATGCCGCAGCCCTTCCGGCAACGACACTGCCCACATGCGGCCCGTTCGCACGGTCGCAAAGGCGCAGATAACTGCTCCCCTCCTCGCGCACCGTTCCCGCCATAAGGCACACGCCGTAGAACATAACCTGCTGTATGATGAGAAGCAGGGCTGCGGAAAGGAAGAAGATGGAGTAAGAGAAAGTATTGTTGTACGGATTGTTCTCTTCGTATGGTATAGCCTCAATCAGCTGGGAAATCTCCTGGTCGGACATTCCGCCGGCACCATATCGTTCAATCTTTATCTTCTCCATCTCGTCCAGCATCACAAAGTTCGCCCCAAGCATCAGGTTCTTGTAATAGAGGAAACTGCTCATATCGGCATAGATGGAAAGCGTCGCCGTACGGCACTCGTCTATATTTCGTCCGAAATCCTCCGGGAAATAAAGGACGCCCTTGACCTTGCGCTGACGCATGAATTCCTCCGCCTCAGCCATTGTCGCACATTTCTGAGCCACGCGCAGTTCCCTGGTGGCATCTACCTTCCGGATGTACCTGCGGCTGTGGACGCTGTGGGACTCATCGACCACGGCGACAGGAGTATCCTCGAGTATTCCGTTATGATATACGCAGTTGTACAGAAGCGGATATCCCAAACCCGCAACGAAGAATATGAGCGTCATCCCTCCGTCGCTTACAATCCTTTTCAACTCGCGCCGGCATATCAGCACGGCGTCGCCGAACCATTTCTTCAATCCACCCATATCAGTTCTTAGGATAATCAAGTTTTACAAATGCCGACTTCAGCCTCGGCAGCACAAATACCGGCGGTATCAGAAACGCCAGCAGCCAAATCACCTCCTTCCACCATCCGGAAAAACCGCTTCCATACATTATTTCCTGCACTCCGAACAGGTAGTAATGGCGCAGAGGGAACATATACGGAAATCCCTGCAGTATCCTCGGCATCACCTCCACCGGAAGGGTAAATCCGGTGAAACTGAGCGACAGCACGCTGAATATAGCTCCGAGGCTCAAGGCAAAACGGCAAATCGGACAGATTCCGATGATGAACACCGCGCAGGATTCGCTGGCAAGCACCAGAAGCAGCATATCAAGCATCATGTTCCATATCGAGCCGGCAAGAGGGAAATGCATCCAGGAGAACAGCAGAACTTCCACAACCATTCCGAGCAATGTGAAGAAAACTGTATAGAGGATGAGCTTTCCACCCACCGCCACGGCGATGGAGCCGCCGCTTGTCTCCAGCAGTTCCGTTGATTTGTTGTATTTCAGCTCTATGCCGAGAGAATAGATGAGTATCAGGATTATCACCATCTGCAGCGTTCCCGGGAGCATGTTTGTGGAAAGGCACTCGTTGTAACTGGTCAGCGGATTGCCTATTTTGTGAAGGTCTATGTTGACAGGGCGCAACAGCCCCTGCATCTGCGATGCCGGGATGCCTCTGGCTTCGAGCACCTGTTTCTGCACTGCACCCGATGTCAGATAGATCATTGTCAGCAAATCCTGATAGGACAGTGCCCCGCCAACGAAATAGAGGCCGTTGATATAGATGGTGATCTTCGGCTGCCGGTTGGCCTGCAGGTCGCTGTTGAATCCAGTCGGAATGAGACATACGGAGGTGAGCTTCCCGGTCTGCATATCATTCCTCGCCTCAGCGAACGTGTCGTATCGGACGACCTTGCCAAGCTGCGTCGCGTCAAGCTGGCGGACGAAGTTGCGCGACAGGGACGAATTGTCATTGTCCACCACTCCGATTGGAAGGTCGGAAGGAAGCCCGTCTCCGAGAAAAGTCAGATAAAAGAGCGAGCAGAACGCCATTATCGCCAGAGGAGCGACCACGAATATCGGACGCTTCCTCCAGATCTCGAGTTCCCTCAGGATTACGTTCTTGAGATTTTGACGTGACATCACTGTTCAATTATTGCAGTCATCCCAGGAAGAACACCTTCGATATGCTCCTGCGGAACAGCGCGCACCTCGAATGTCTTGGCATCATACTGCCCTATCTCCTTGGTCGCCTTCCATGTGGCGTATGAATCGCGCACTGCGATGTAGTTGACAACGGCCTGGCATCTCTTCCCGTCGAGTGCGGGGATGGTAAGGTTTATCCTGTCACCTATCTTCATCCCGTGAAGATAATCCTCCCGTATGTTGAAGGTGAACCAGATATCGGACAGGTCCGTGACCGTCATGACCGGAGCGCCCTGGCCCACAAGCTCTCCCGACCTCGGATAGACTGACGATATGATGCCATCGGCCGGAGCGGTCAGATAGAGTTCGCTCATATATCCTTGAACTTCCTGTATCGCGCCTTCTGCCTGGTGCACAAGCGCCAGAGCTGCATCCTTATCCTCCTGACGTGCTCCGGCTACAGCCATATCGTACTGGCTCTTTGCAGCAAGCGTCTGGCTGGCTGCAGCATCGTACTTTGCCTTGACTTCGTCATATTTCTGGGCGGAGACGACCTTCTGATCGAAGAGGCGTCGCATACGTTCGAACGATTTCTTCATCACCTCTTCCTGGACAACGGCCTGCTGCCAGACCTGGTACGCACCCGTGATCTGCTCCTGACGTGCACCGTTCGCGGCCTTCCGGCTCTGAGCCATGGCCGCATCCCGGACAGCCGATGCCTGGGCGAGCTTCGCCCTCACCTCCGGGGAATCTATCAATACAAGAGTATCACCTTTGTGTACCATCGAGCCTTCCCGTACATAGATTTCCTCGACTCTTCCGGGAACCTTGCCTGACACGCGGTATTCCGTAGCCTCGGCCTCGCCCTGAAGCGTCATCGCTTTGGGCTTGTTTGCAAAGAATCCCGCCAGAGCTATCACTGCGAGCAGGGCGATAAGGACAGTGAGTCCTATGATTACATTGTAATGCTTTTTCATATCTGTTTTTCTTTTATTTGTCCGATGTATATTGTCCTTCTGCACGATTGAGATTCGTATCCGTCATCAGCAGTTCAATGCCGGCATCAATGCATTCCGTATGAGCCTGAAGCCACGCCGACTGGGCAGAGAGGGCCACACTGGATTCCACCACCCCTTCCTCGAATCCGAGGGTTGCGGCACGGAGATTCTCCTCGGCGCTGTCAAGGTTGCTCTTTGCCATCTGAAGGCGTTCGAGCGCCTCGTCACGCTGCGCGTGAAGCTGGGATACCTCAAGGTTCACCATATTGATACTGTCATCATACTTGGATTTGTAGAGGTCCGCTTCCAGCTTGGCCTTCTGTGTCTTCTTCAGGGCTTCCAATCCGTGGAAAATGGGTATCCTGACGGAAACACCGGCAGAGAAAAAGCCGTGGAAGTCCTTCTGAAATCCGTTGGTTACGTTTGGATTGGTCAGGAAGTAATTGCCTGCCAGAGCGATTTGCGGCATCATATCAGCACGAGCCACTTTTACCTTCTCACTATATATGCGTGATGCAAGGTCGAGGCTCCTGAGTTCCGGTCTCTTTGCAGTAATCTCTTCCATTGAAAGAGCCGCGCGCGCCTGAGGCGTCCCGAATTCATCACAACCTTCATCGGCAAGCAGCACATCCGTGTCGAGAGGAAGTCCTATCTGCTTGCACAGGAGCATCTTCGCCAGCTTGAGGCCATTGGTGGCCTTGGTCAGCATCATTTCCGCTTCGTTGGCCTTGACCTTGATTGTCAGTACATCGGATTGAGTGGCGACACCTTCCTCGAATGATATCCGCACGTCGCGCTCCAGCGTTTTCAGGAGGTCAGAGTAATTTGTCGCCAGTTCTTTCTTGGCGGCGATTGAAACAATCTGCCAGTATGCCTGATCGATATTCACAATCGTCCGGGCGTACTCGGCGTCATACTTGCTTTCGGCAAGTTCTTCGGCAAGAGCGGCGATTCTGTTGGAAGCGATGATTTTGCCTCCCACGAAAACCGGCTGTTGCAAAGCGACTCCCGCAACTGTTATATTGTGAAGGTCCGGATGCAGCAGGTCATCTATACTGGAGCCGATTCCGTTTATTGCCTGCGATATGTCGGTCTGCGAAAGCATTCCCAGGACCGTCTGCCACATAGGGCTCTGCATATATTCCATCGCAAGGGACGGATTTGTCATAATCGCCTGGGTGAGCGCCTCCATTTTTCCGGAAATGCTTTCCTGAATGATGGATCCGGCATTCTGGAGCATGGCGGATTTGTCACTGTCAATCAGTGAAACATCCAAAGTGTTGTACATATATGTACCGGATGCCGAAATGTTCGGGAAAAAGTTGGCTCTGGCAATGGCCCTGTCATAATGAGCCATCCCGGCACTGATCCTCGCCTGATCAAGGGCGCTGTTGTTGGACACGGCCATTCTTCTGCATTCTTCAAGATTCAGCCGCTCCTGTCCGTATGCATTTGCCACAATGACAAAGGCTGCCGCGGACATAATGATTCCTTTAATTTTCATGTATTGATTCATTAATTCATCGCATAGAAATTACAAATATGAGTCCCAAATAAACTATATATATACTATATTTGCCATAATTATTATCCATTTTACCCTTTTATAGCATAATGGATAATAAAATATGTAATAACAGCCAGAAATAGTACTGCGTGATATCATGACAGAAAGGCACAACTTTGACATACCGGACCTTCTGAAGCAGATGCCGGAATTCTCCTACCGCAAGCTGGGTGATGAGTTCTTCATTGCGAAACTGGGATACTACGAATCTCTCGAGTTTATGAAATACCCTGTGCGGTTCAACGGATTTCTGGCTTTCTTCTGCATCGAGGGACGCTTTTCATTGGATATCAACCTCAAATCCTATGAAGTCTCCGAAGGTTCGCTGATTATATACACTCCTGGAAACATTGCCAGAGTAGCGGCAATGGACCAATCCGAACTGTCGAAACTGCAGTTCGTGCTTGTAGCGTCGACCGAAGCCTTCATTACAGGAGTGAGAATGGACTTCAGCAAATTGTACGAGGACAGCCTCCTGACTCTGGAGAACCCGTGTATCCGTCTGGACGATGCCGAGAGAGGCCTGTTGAGAAAATATCTCGAACTTGCCGAAGTCCTGCTGTCCCTTGATATCCCCAACAAGGCCGAGGCGGTCAAATTCCTTGGGACATCCATATTCTATCTGCTTGGGACGATGTGGAGGAACCGGCTGGATATAGCGCACCAGAATCTGCCGGCAAGGACAAAGAGGGCGAACGCGATATTCGCATCATTTCTCAAACTGGTCGCCGACCACCACCGGCAGGAACACAGGATTGAATTCTATGCCGACAGACTGCTGCTGACGCCCAAGTACCTCTCCAAGTTCATCAAGGAAGTGAGCGGAAGGACAGCCCCGGAATGGATAGACTCCTTCATCATTCTGGACGCGAAAAACCTGCTGAAATATTCAGATATGAGTATCAAGGAGATTGCATACGATATGCATTTCTCCAGTGTTCCGGCCTTCTACAAGTTTTTCCAGAAGAAAACCGGAATGACCCCGGCCACATACAGATCCGCATAAACCCTTACCCGATATTCCCTCCCCGACACAATGTGTCAGACCTGTATATGCTTTTTGGACATTTTCCCGTACAGGGTGGCTTTGCCACAGTCCAAAAAGCATACAGGTCTGGCCGCCACGGGATGAAAATCCGCCGTTTTGATCCAATCACGGGATTTTTTCTCATATCGGGATTGAAAACGCCTTTTTCAATCCCGTCAGGCTCGCAGCAAACATAACTGATTGCCACGACCAGCTCTCAGATATGCGATATCAGGCGGGAAATGAGGTCGTCGCTGACGAAGAATGAGGCGGGGCTGATTCTGACGCGGTCGCCGGACTCGATAATGGCGCCGGAAGCGATGAATCCGGGATACGACGGATTCCGGCAGACAAGTTCCTTCGGGATTCCGTCCGACGTGCGAAGCCCCAGCATTATCACCTCCTCGGCCACCTCCACATCCGTCAGGTTCTCCCCCCGCAGCGGAGCACCTGCAATATATGCGTCAGTATCGGACACATTCCAATACCTGCTGTATCCACCGTCAAACGAATGGGCCGCAGCACCCAGGCCCAGGTATGGTTCCCTCCGCCAGTAGGCGCTGTTGTGCCGCGAATGGAATCCGGGCTTGCAATAATTGGAAATCTCATACTGCTGATAGCCGGCTTCCCCCATAACGGACTGAAGAGCCAGATACTGCGACAGACAGGCATCGTCGTCAGCGGAAGCATACTTCCCCATCATCTGATAGCAGGAGATATGTTCCGGAAAAAGCTCCACAACCTTGCGTATGGTTCTCCCCCACTCCTGGGAGGACAACCCCTCATAACCAAATATCAGGTCAACCGAAATGTTTCCGAAACCCGCGCCCCTGAGTGTCTTGAAAGCACGGACCGCATCTTCAGCCGTATGCCTGCGCTTCATCCACTTCAGGTGATCATCATTCATTGACTGGATTCCCATACTGATGCGCGTGACCCCGAGAGTTCGGAATCCGTAAGCCTTGTCAAAATCGATGTCATCCGGATTGACCTCAACCGTAAACTCCCCGACACCGGACAAATCAAGAGAGCCGGAAAGTGCAGAGACAAGCCGTTCGAGTTCCCCTACAGGTAAAACGGAAGGAGTCCCCCCGCCGAAATAGAGAGTGGCGGGTGGGACTCCTTTCAGGAAACCGCGGCGGTCTTCCGCTTCGCGGATCAAAGCATCGACATATTCCGGAAAATCCTTTCTGACCCTTGAATAGAAGTCGCAGTAGATGCAACGGCTCGTACAGAAGGGAAAGTGGACGTAAATTCCGGCCATACCCTACTTGAGCAGCAGGTCAGTGGATCCGAGTTTTGTTTCAGACGAATAGATGTCGACCGTATAAACTCCCTTCGTAAAACCCTGAGGGTTCGCGAAATAGATGCAGATTTCCACCTCCTCGCCCTGATAGTCCACTTCACGGGAAGCAGAATAAATCATCTGCTGGCCTTCACAGGTGAACACATTTTCCTCGCTGTCGGCAAGCAGTACTCCGTCAGGACCCTTGATACGGATGTATATCGTCCTGTAGCCGTGATCGGCAATCAGGTTCTCAATCAGGCTCAGGCAAGTCTTGAGTTTGGCCGTGCGGCTGCTCCTTTCCGTTTGCTTGTTGGAAGCGTTGATCGCCACCATATTGAATCCGCGGGCCTTTACAACGGCGCCGGCGGAAGCCTTCGCTGAAAGCTTGTCGGTCGTGCTTCTCAGGTCCTCATACTGACGGCGGCTCTCCTGCGCATCCCTGCGGGCGGCGGAAGCTTCGTTACGGAGATTTGTATTCAACGTGTTCAATGAGTCTATCTGCTTGATGTAACTCTTCATTATGGAACGGAGCGTTCCGGTCTCCTTTTCATACTGACGGATCTTCGCCCTGTTCGTAGCCTCAGTCTTCTGGAGCTTCTCAATCAGCTGACCCACCTTCTCCTTCTCTACAAGAAGTGAATCGTTTATTTCGGCATTGGTGGTACTCAAGGCTTCATAATCACCCTGAAGTGCGATAAGTTCGGAGGCGAGATTCTCCTTGTCGAGGTTCAGCTCCTTGACGAGCGTGTTTTTCCTTATCAGCACGATTACAAGGACAATAACAAGTATCGCCGCCACTGCGCTGAGGGCATAGACAACCTTCTTCAGCGCATCCGAATTACCGGAACCGCCAACACTTTTTTTTCTCGGATGATCCTTCTCAAACTGAATCATCTCATCATCAAGTTCATCGTAATCTATCATAATTCAAGTCTTAATTATCCGAATCAATATGGACAAATATAGTGCCTTTCAGGAAAATAATCAACACTATGCAAGGCTTTTTGCAATCCCTTCCATATAAGACCGGGCCTTGCTTTGCGGAAGTTGTGACAAACAGGAGACAGCCTCCCCTATTTCATCTGCAAGACGGTTCCCGGCATACCCCAGACCGTCATACGACCTGACAAGTTCAAGGGCCACAGCGGAAATGTTCTCAGGCAGAACCTTGACCTTTTTAAGAAACGCGGAAGAGACTTTCGAAGGCGCATTTTTGAGCGCACCGATAAGAGGAAGCGTGAGTTTTCTCTCTTTGATGTCCTGCCCGCTCGGTTTCCCTGTCTTCAAATCCGGAGAATAGTCAAGAATGTCATCCCGGATCTGAAACGCCCGGCCCAAATGCAGCGCGTACCCGGACATTGCGTTTACAATCTCTTCGGAAGCGGAAACGGAATACGCTGCAGACAATACGGCCGTTTCAAAAAGAGATGAAGTCTTTCGCGAAATTATCTGAAAATAGGCCTCTTCATCAATCTTTGGAGCCATCGATTTCTCAAGCTGCAGCACTTCACCCTCCGAGAGAGCGTCCAGGCTTCTGGCAAACTCCCTCAAAACCCGTCCGTCCGGATTGTCCAATATGAGTCCGACGGCCCTTGCCAGCCAGAAATCCCCTATCAGGACGGCGGAAGTCCCGCCATACATCGAATTCACGGTAGGATTTCCGCGCCGCACAAGGCTGCCGTCAACTACATCATCGTGAAGCAGCGTGGCAGTATGCAGCAACTCGACAGCCGCGGCACATTTCGCAACCCTGTCCGGACATTCACCGCAGATTGCCGTAGAGGTGAGAAGAGTCAGAGCGGGACGAAGCTGTTTGCCCGTGTGCTCAAGAAGATAACCGGTTATCTTGTCAAGCAAAAGCACATCGGCCTTCAAAGAGTCTTTGAAAGCCGAACGGTATGCAGACCAGGATTGGCCCAGATATTTCTGAATTTCCTTAAGCAAAATTGTCAGAATATGATGGCCAGTCCTATTTCGAAGGCACCTTCCTTGGTCTTCAGGTCCTTGACCTGACTTCCCATCTTTTCCCAATATTCCGACCAGTTGGCGACTCCACCGAAATCCCAATTGTATTTGGCAGTAATCTGGAGTTTGGAAATCTCTATTCCGACACCGAGTCCCACACCTCCGGAAACCTTCTTGGTTGCAGCCTTGAAGGCATCTGCAACATAAGCAAGACCCTTCGAATCAATCTTGTCGCCCAACTTGAAACCGACGTACGGTGAAGCAAATACAAACGGCCTGAGGAAAAGCAAATCAACACCCCACTGTACATTGACAGGAACTTCTATATAGCTCAGAGTAGCATTAATATTAATGGGATCCGTCAAAGCTGCTGCAAGCTGGAAAGATTTCGCTCTGTAAAGAATTTCAGGCTGCAGGCTGAAGCCACCCCAGGTGGATGTTTGATAGCCAAGGCCGGCACACCAGCCGATACGTCCCTTGGGAGACGCCAAATCGACCGCCTTCACGGCATCAAGAGCCGTATTGACATTCTGAAACGCCATACCTCCTTTTATCAGGAAACCTTCGGCTTTGGCATTGACAGAAGAGAGAAGCATCAGCGCAACTGCGCAAAAAACAGTCAGTTTCTTCATAACAATTATCCTATGAGTGAATTAATCTTGTTTTCAAGTTCAGATTGCGGCACGGCGCCCACGCTTCTGCCGACAAGCTGTCCGTCCTTAAAGAAAAGGATTGTGGGGATGTTCCTGATTCCGTACTGCATCGGAATGTCTGTGCTGTCATCCACATTGCACTTGGCCACAAGCACCTTGCCTTCAAACTTCTGGGCAAGAGAGTCAATTATTGGAGAAAGCATTCTGCACGGACCGCACCAAGTGGCCCAGAAATCTACAACGGCCGGAACACCGGCATCAAGGACTGTCTCCTTGAAATTGGAATCATTGACTGATACTGCCATTTCTTTAAATAAAAAAAGTGTTATTTTCAAAGGCGAAGATAACACTTTTTGGTTGAACGGAAAAATGTAATTTATACCATTTGTTCGATATTCCATACAAAAGCCCTCACCCCGACCTCCTTGTTCCGGGCGTCGAGCTTTTTGACGGTAAAGAGAAGTTCATCCACTTTTTCTTCAGGGACTACCGCCATCACGGCCGAATTCATCTCGGGCCAGGTATGAGTGCCCCTATGAGGATCTCCGGTCCTGGAGCCGCGCCCCTGAACCTGCTCAAAAAAAGTAAACCCACGAATTTCAAGAGTGTCAAGCATATACTCCACTCGTGACGTGAACGCCTGATTGAAAACTATGAACACGCTTTTCATCTTTTACTCCTCCTCAGGTTTAAGTTGCATGAATATATACTCCTTGCGCTGTTTGCTCTGCTTGTCACGTTCCCCGCTACGGGAAGTGATTCCGTAGACGACAGGAACAACCAGCAGGGTAATCAGTGTGGATACAAGAAGACCGCCTATTACCACGATACCCATCGGCTGCCACATTTCGGAACCCTCACCGGTGCTCAATGCCATAGGAAGCATACCGAGAAGAGTTGTGAAGGCTGTCATAAGCACAGGACGGAGACGGCTCGCTCCGGAGACCGCGATAGCCTCGTTCAATTCATATCCCCTGTCCCTCATAAGGTTGATGTAATCGACAAGCACGATACCATTCTTCACGACAATGCCGATAAGCATTATAATACCAAGGGCTCCGACCATATCCAACGTCGTATGGGTAACCCAAAGCGCCATAACGACTCCGGAAAGGGCGAACGGGATGGAGAGCAGAATCACGGCAGGTTTCCCGAAGGACTCGAACTGAGATGCCATAACGATGTAGACAAGGATGACGATAAGGGCGGCAAGCATCAGAATGTCACCGAACATATCCTGCTGGTCCTCATAATCTCCACCTATGATGGTGGTTATTCCGACGGGGGTGGGATGCTGCTTCAGAACTCCAATGACCTGAGTTGCAAGTTCACCCAATGAAGTGTTGTAGGGAGTCACGGACACTTTCAGATATCTCTGTCTGCTCTTGCGCTCGATGGACTGCGGTGACCAGTATTCCTCGACCGATGCCACTTCACGAAGCTTTATCTGCCCGCCTGTCGCGGTAGGGATTGTCAGGTCCTCCACGTCAGTTATGGAATTGCGGTCATCCTCCTTCAGTCGGACAATGATGTCATATTCATCGCCGTCTTCTTTCAGATAGCCGGCCGGATAACCCGTAACTCTGTAGCGCAGGTATGCGGCAGCCGTTGAAGTATTGAGCCCGTGATATGCCAGTTTCTCCTTGTCGAACACGACCTTTATCTCAGGGCGGTCCTTGTCGCGGCTGATCTTGACATCACGTGCTCCCGGGACATTATCCTCTATGGCTTTCTTTATCTCCGCAGCGTAAAGGCTGGTAGCATCGAAATCAAAACCATACACTTCGACATCTACCGTAGATGCTCCGTTTCCGCCCATACCTCCGCTCTGTACGCATTGGTATTCAATGATTTCAGGGTATTTCGCAAGTTCCGTCCTGAAAACCTCGGCGATTTCCTCTATCGAGCGTTCCCTCTGGCGTTTCTTCGTACATACCACAATCATCGATATCTTGTAGTTGGTCGTTGACGAAAACAGCGCACTGATGCTGCTTTCATCATTAGAACCGGAAGATGTCGATATTCTCGTAATTTCGGGAGCCAACGCCATAAACCTCTGTTCAAGGATTCTGGCCGTCTTCACGGTCTCTTCAATTCTTGTTCCGGGCTGCAGTTCCACCGTCACGCTCAACCTTCCGTTATCTGATGTCTGCATAAAGTCCGTTCCTATCTTGCCCATTGCCGCAGGCACCATTGACGCCGCGAAGGCAAGAACCAGAATCAGAATCGTGAGAGCCTTGTGGCTGAGGCACCAGCGCAGAAGATTGGCGTAGAATCTGTCAAGTTTGTCAAGGAAACCCTTTACGATAATCTTCTCATAGAAGTCGTGTTTCTTCTCAACCTTTACAAGCTTTCCGTCACGGACCTCAACCTTGTCGGACTTGAGCATCTTGGAACAAAGCATAGGAATCAGGGAGATGGCGGCAAGGGTGGAAGTACATACGACTATCGTCACAATCCAGCCAAGTTCCTTGAACATTATGCCCGCCATACCGGTAAGCATCGTGAGAGGGACGAACACGGCCACGATAACCAGAGTGGTCGCTATTACTGAAATCCACACCTCATTGGTCGCATAGATGGAAGCCTCCCTTGGCGAAGAACCCCGCTCGATGTGGGTGGTGATATTTTCCAGAACCACGATGGAGTCATCCACCACCATTCCGATGGCCACCGTAAGTGCCGACAGGGAAATGATGTTCAGAGAACTTCCCGTCACCATCAGGTAGATGAATGCCACAATCAGCGCGATAGGAATTGTCAGGCAGATGATTACCGTAGCCCTCCATTTGCCCAGAAAGAAGAACACCACCAGCACCACGAAAAGAAGTGCATACAGAATGCTCTCCTCCAATGACCCGATTGCCCCCTCGATATCCTCGGACGAGTCATACACCATCTTTATCTCGACATCCGAAGGAAGTACGGTTTGGAGTTCGGCTATTTTCTTGCGCACGTCACGGCAAACCTGAACGGTGTTGGAGCCCGATTTCTTGGAAACGATAAGACGTGCGGCCTCCTGACCGTCAACTTTTTCGTCAAGAGACAAGTCCTTGATGGTATCGCGCACGGCAGCCAGATCCCTGATATAAATCTTCTGACCGGCAGCTGTGGATGAAACCACTATGTTTTCTATTTCGGAACTCTGTCCATACTCGCTTCGGACCTGCATCTGGAACTGCTCCTTTTTCATCTTGACAGTTCCGCTGGAGAGGTTCAGGTTGTTTGAACTGACAGCGGATGCAACCTGTTCGAGCGTCAGTTTGTATGCATTGAGTTTCGACTGGTCGATATCGATATAGACGTAACGGTCGGGCGCTCCAGATACAGATACGGACCCGATTCCGTTCACACGGTTCAGGTGCGGAATGACCTCATCGTCCAGAATTTTTTCAAGCCCGGGATAACTCTCCTTGGCCTTCACCGAATACTGGATGATAGGCATCATACTGGTATTCAGCTTGAAGAGGACAGGACTCTGGCAGTTGTCCGGCAGATTGGACTTGACCATATCCACATAACTGCGCAGGTCATTGGTCGCTTCATCGATATCTGTCCCCCACTCCAGTTCCACCATAACCATTGACATATTGTCCTTTGACGTAGAGGTCAGTTCCTTGAGTCCGTCAACGGAGGTCAGGGAATTCTCGATGACTTTGGTGACATTGGTTTCAATCTCACTTGCACTTGCTCCCGGATATGTGGTCATAACGGTCACATACGGAGGATCCATCTCCGGGAACTGGTCGATAGGCAGCTTCAGGAACGAGAAGACACCTATCACTATCACGGCCACAAAGACAAGGGCCGTGGTCACCGGCTTTTCAATAGACGCTTTGTATATACTCATTTCCTAATGCTCCTTTACAATGTTTATCTTGGATCCGTCCACCAGCTTGGCCTGACCCGAAGTAACAATACGGTCCCCGTCACGAAGTTCAGTGTCAATCACTTCCACCAGGTCATTGTACCTCTGTCCCATCTTGACGAATACTCGTTTCGCCGAATTTCCGTCAGCGACGAACACATAGCGGTCATTGGAGCCCGTCATCTTCAACACGGAAGTGTAAGGGACAACGAGTGTTTCAACCTTGTCGACAGACATACTGGTTGAGACATACATACCGGGACGAAGCTTGAGAGAAGGATTGTTTATCTTCAACTTGAGCTGGAAAGTATGTGTAGCCGGATCGATTGTGGGATACACTATTTCAACGGTGGCCGGGAAAACCTGGTCGGGATAGAGTTCCGACGTCACGTCAACGTTCATTCCCTTCCTGACATAGGGGAAATAGGCCTCGGAGACGGCTATCAGAGCTTTAAGCACGTTTATCTGATTGAGCACCAGAATAGGCTGTCCGCTGTAGAGCTCGCCATCCTCATAATTTTTCGCGGAAATCACACCTGCGAAGGGTGCCTTGACGTTGCTGTTCTTTTCAAGGAACTCGAGGCTTTCCACCGTCTGGTCATAATTCAGTTTTATCTGGTCATAGGCCTGCTGTGAGACAGCTCCCGTTTCACGGAGAGTTGACATACGCTGAAGTTCCACCGCGAGGTTTGCCGCAGTAAGTTTGGTCGTATTGAGCTGATTCTGGTCCATTTTGACCAAGATCTGCCCCTGACTCACGTTCGTACCGACTTCCGTGTAGATATGCTCTATCCTGCCGGTAATCGAGGGGGCTACATTCTGTGTAAGGTACCCCTGTAGAGTTGTGGAGAGTTCCACCGTGCGGTCAACCGTTGCCCTGACAACCGCTGATGTTTCAACCTGCTGTATCAATTCGACAGCCTCTGTCTTTTCCTGCCCTGCACATCCCGCCAAAAGGAAGGCCGGCAATGCAAAAAGTGAAAGTTTCGATATTTTCATTTCGATTATTTTATTTGTTCAGAAGTTTTTCAAGTTCAAGTCTTGCCTCAAGCACCTCAAGCATAGCCTGTACATAATTGCTCTGTGCAGTCACCAGACTGGTGTTGGCGTTTGTAACCTCAAGGCTGGAGGCGACGCCCTGTTCGAATTTTTTGGAAATATTGTCAAAAACGCGCTGTGCGACAGACACGCTCTTCTGCTGGTCCTCGAACTTTTCAAGGTTGGAGCTCAGGTTGAAGAGCAGCTGCCTGTGCTGGAGATTGAGGGCAAGTTCGGTGTCAGCCATCGTATTCAACTGCTTCTCATAAGCGAGTTTCGCATCCTTGACGGCAGCGGTGGTCTTTCCGAAAGTAAAAATGGGGATGCTCAGGTTTGCGCCTATCATATTAGGCGGGGTCATATTGAATGTCTGCTCATCCCGGAAATAGTGCTTTGCACTGTACTGATGATAGATGCTCAGTACGGGGCCGTTGCTCCATCCGGTAAGAGATATCTGCTTTCTGGCAAGTTCAGTGCTCTGGGCAAGCAACTGGTAATCGTGGTTTCGTTCCAGAATGAATGTTTCGGAAAACAGAGCGTCTATCTTGTCCCTGTTGAACATACTCTCCAACTCGTCAGTCAGGATGATTTCAACATCAGTGTCAACGCAAAGAAGCATCCTCAGCGAATTGTATGCAAGCTCCAGAGAGCGCTTGGTCGTGTTGATGGTACTCTCCATTGTCGCAACCTGAACCGAAAGCTGATCCGCCTCGGTCTGCTCGGTCACGCCGACGTCCACTGAAGTCTGGGTGATTTTGTACAAATTGGTCAGACTCTCCAGATTTTTCTCAAGGAGATCGATGGTTTCCTCCACGACAAGAGCGGAATAGTAAATCTGCTGCACCTGCGACTTGATATCCACTTCGGATTTTTCAAGGGTGATGTCAGCCATCTTCCTGGAAATGTCGGCTATCTGTATTCCGACAATGCTGGCGCCGCTGAAGCCTATGGAAGTCATAAGGCCGAATGTTGCAAAAGGAGGCATCGACATACTCATTCCTCCCAAATCCATCTTGTAACCGCAGTAGTTGGAATAATCGACGGACCCCTTGACCTGAGGAAGGAGGCTTGCTATTGCCTGCCAGCGGCTCGCCTCGGCCTTGCGGATGTCGAGGGATGCGTTCATCAGTGTCCGGTTGTGTTCCACGGCATACTCCTTGGCCTGCTCCAACGACAAGTTCAAGGTCGTTTTCTCCTGCGCCGTCCCCAAAATAGGCACTGTAAGCAGAAGAGCGCAAACTGCACTTCTAAAGTTAATCTTCATTATGTGTACTTTTTTATTATACAAAAAAAATGCATTGAACAGAACGGCGAAACGCAGCAAAAACCGAGCCACATAAGCCAGAAAAGCATTTTATTTCAAGAAAGAGCCGCTTATACTCTCCGCATAGGTGGATGAGACGGGTATGGACACCACGCCTTCCACGCCGAAATCAGCATAGACACCACCGTCCTTGTCCCGCCTTATCAGATTGACATTGTCAAAGTTGACTATATACGAACGGTGACAGCGCCTGATGCTGTCCCCCATATTGTACGACAGAAGGGCCTTCAACGTCGACCTCAGGAGGAAATGTTCGACACGGCCCTTGTTCATATACCAGATGTTGACATAATTGTCGCAGGCTTCCACATAGAGGAAGTTCTCACGCTTGATGGAAAATCTTATCTCGCCCTTGTAATCGTAGAATGTCAGTGTCTCAGGGGTTTTCTCCTCGAGAGAGGCCAGCCTGAGTTCGTCCAAAGCCTTCAATCTTCTGGAATAGTCCCTCAACACGATATAGAGAACCGATATCGTATATGGTATGACAATTACAAGAAACGTATTCTTGATGGTGTTGAGCAATATCGACCAGATGTGTTTTTCGGGATATGGGATATAAATGCAGGCCAGCCTGGCATATACGAGCGCCAGCAATAATATCTCTATGATTATCCAGAACCCGAACCCCAGATACGTTATCACGTGCTTCGAGGCATAATGGTAAAGCACGAAACGGCTCACGGCGACCACCACCAGACCGAGCATTATGAGAAGACTGGAGACGAGGAAAATCGTGAACCCGTCCACCGTAGGATACAATTGGTCGACATTGAACGGCCTGTATGCATTGATGAAGACAAGGGCAAACACGGCTGTAAAGACAAGCATCGAGATGACACCTGTCTTGTCCGTGATATATGCCGGCAACTTCCTCTTGAAAAATTCCATTACAAAGTACGATAATCTCTGCCGTATTGCATTTGCTGCTCAAGAAAGTCGTCGCAATAGACAATTCTGTAATCCACCACTTCCCCACCCTTCACGACAGGGACGATATCAGGGTTGACAAATCCGCGATAAGGTTTCAGCTCAAGTGAAGCATAGCGTTCGAGAACCTCCCTGTGAAGTTCAGGGTCGATATTGATTGCGTACCTGCATACAATCTCCTTTCCCGCCTCATAATCGCCTTCCGATTTGATACGCTGTATTTCAGCGAGCAGTTCCCCGAACAATCCGCGGAGAGCTTTGAAATCATTGATGACGAAATAGGTCTTGCCGTCTCGCACCCTCTTTTCAATCACATTTGCGGACACGCCATGCTCAAAACACCACTGGGCTATGAGCTGTCGGTTCTGCATATGCGCCTCCGTGTTCTGCTTGCCGGGTTCGATTCTGCTGAACTGTGTGAAAATGCCATTCCTTATATATGACATATATTCCGCTTTGTATGCTTCAGGGCTGTCAAGCAGTCCGAGTTCAACAAGTTTCGGATCCGCGAGGTAATAGAGGGCGAACAGATCGGCTCGCGCCTCCTCCAAAGTTGAAGTGTATTCTTTCAAGGCGTTCGCAGGAGTTCCTGTCAGAAGCTGGCCGCTCCCGTGTCCGAGACATTCGTGAAGGTCCGTATGGAGATTGTCCGTGACCGTACCGTACTTGCGGCAAAGGTTGATTTCATTCTCATCCCATGCAAATTCAGTCAGTACACTCTTCGGTCGTTGATCAGTCGCGCACGCATAGGCATCGGTGATATTTGCTATAGTGACCGACTTGGAGCCGTAGTCCTTCCTTATCCAATCGGCATTGGGAAGATTGATACCAATCGCTGTCGCAGGATAATTGTCTCCCGCTATAACGGCGACATTGATGACTTTTGCGGAGACGCCCTTAACCTCTTTCTTGCGGAACCGCGGATCAATCGGGGAGTGATCCTCAAACCACTGGGCATTGCGGCTGATTGTCTCAGTCCGCCGTGAAGCCTTCCTATCCCGGAAATTCACTATCCCTTCCCAGGAAGCCTTCCTTCCGAGAGGGTCGTCGTAATCCTCGACAAAACCGTTGACAAAGTCGATATCACTCTCCGTATCACCCACCCAGGTGATGTTATATCGGTCCCACATACGGAGGTCACCGGTAGTGTAATACTCAATCAGTTCCCCTATGTACTTTTTCTGAAGATCATTTTCTGCGACCAGCGCCGCATCCTGCAGATGGCCCACTATTCGGGACAGAGCCTCTCCATAAAGTCCGCCCACCTTCCACACATCTTCCTTGAGTGATTTTCCCGACCGGACAATCTTGCTGTTCAGACCGTAGCTTATGGGGCAGGTATCCTTCGGATTGTCCATCCTGTCATAAAAGGCATTCACCTCCGCAGCCGTTATGCCCTCGTCATAGAAATTGACGGCCGAAGCGGCTACAATATCTTTTTCATCACCCTGATATTGCTTCGTGTCATACAGCTTCGGATCGAATATCACATCCAGCAGGGTTTCGTCATAACATCCCGTATCCTTCATCAACCCGGCAAAATAGTCCTCCGTACAGGACGGCAGTATCTTGTCATTCGAGTAGTGGTGATGGATTCCATTGCTGAAAAAGACGCGTTTCGCATAAGTGAGGAAACCGTCCCAGTCTATTCCGGACCTCTTGCCCCCATAATTTTCAAGAATATTTTCAAGAACGTGACGGATGTCGAGATTATATTTGAAATTCTGATCCCACGTTATGTCCCTACCTGATTTTGCAGCCTCACTCAAATGATAGACATACTCCTTCTGCCTGAGCGAAAGGCTGTCCCATCCCGGAACCTGATATCTCAGAATCTCAATGTCGGCAAACTCATCTATTGAATATTCGAAGTCGGAATCCCCGGCCCGTGAAGTGCAGGCGATGCTCACCAACCCGACTCCTGCAGCAGCAAGCATTTTTTTCATTGAAAACATTTGAATGATACTTCTATTATCGGGACAAATATAGTGAATATTTCATAAATTTGCAGTATGAGAACTTGTGTACGCCTGCTGGTCTGCTCACTGTTCTTCGTTCTGGCATTGTCCGGTTGCGAAGGTTTGTATCCTCCGGTAGAAAAGGACCGGCAGATGGTTCTGTGTTACTTCTCAACACACAACAACTCCCTTTCCGAAGCCAGTCGCAACGTTCTGAATGACATCAGGAACGCAGAACTACCTTCAACCGATGACGACAGCAAGGTCCTGCTGGTCTATTACCATCTTGCAGACACAGTACCGGTTCTAGTCAGGATGAGCAGAGACGACAACGGCAAGTTGGTGGAGACCCGCCTGATGACATATCCGGGTAACAGCATCTTTTCGGTGAAATCTCTTTCTGCCGAGCAGTTGAAACAGGTATGGACTGATGCCCAAACGGTGTTCCCATCCAAGAAACACAGTCTGTTCATCTCCTCACACGGGTCAGGATACCTTCCTCCCGGATATCTCTCCGACCCGGAGAATATGGTTGGTCCGGTGAAAGAGGACCCCTACCGGTTTCTGGTCAAGAGCGGCGAAGACCCGAAGTCCATAGGCCCCGATGACGACCTGGAGATAAACATACAGGACTTCGTTTCCGCCCTCTCCGGGTATCATTTTGACGTGATAACGTTCGACTGCTGTTATATGGGAGGAGTGGAGGTGGCATACGAGGCGAAGGACCTTTGCGATTATGTAGTGGCCGCACCGACGGAAGTGATGAGCAAGGGAATAATCTGTGGGGAACTGATTATGCCTTCATTCTCGGCAAGTGCAGACTCCGTGGCCCGTTCAATCTGCAACATATATATGAATCGGGTGAAGAATGACCCGGATTACCGTTCATCAGGTACGGTTGCGGCCGTAAAAAGTTCGGAACTCGACGAACTTGCGACAGTCTGCTCCGATATCTTCTCCCGGAGAAGAAGCGATCTGGAGCAGATCAATCCCCAGGCTGTCCAACCATATTTCCGGAACAGGCAGCACTGGTTCTATGACTTTTCCGACCTCGTATGCAAGTTGTGCACAAATGAGGACGGTTCTCAGGATGAAGCCTACGCAAATTACCGCACCGCAATGGGAAAGGCCGTCATATACAAGGGTACTACCCCCAAGTTCCTGGAGATCACAATCAACACCTATTCAGGGCTGAGCACATATCTTCCCGACAGAAACTGCCCGAACCTCAACAATTTCTACAAGACTTTGTCCTGGAACAAAAAAACCGGGTTTGTAAAGTAACGGATTCCGGGCACCTACAACAGGTGGGTCCTTATTATTGCAGCCCCCTTCGAGACAGCCAGTTTCTCCAGGGATTCCGTGTCCCCTTCCGTGAAACGCTTTCTGGATATCCCGACAAGCACAGGCCGCTGAAGCACCGTCAACCTGTCAAGATTCTCCAAAAGGGTCATATTGTCCCGATTCGACTTGGAAAAGCCGAAACCGGGGTCCAGCACCCAGTTTTCCACTCCCGCCTCACGAAACAGCAGGGAGCGTTCCCTGAAATAATTGAGGACGGAAGCCGTCACGTCATCATAATGGTACTCATCGTGCATCGTTTCGAAACTCCCCCGAAGGTGCATGGCCACATACCGCAAGCCCAACCTGCCAACAAGCGGAATCATCGCGTCATCCCACTGTCCGGCCGAGATGTCATTGACAGTGAAACGTCCGATCGTGCAATATGCTCTGGTCACGATGGAAGCACGGAAAGTGTCGATGGAAAAAGAGACTCCCTGATAACGGGCGGCCGCCGTTTCCAGAACAGGTTCAAGTCTCGTCCACTCCTCCTCCATACTTACGGGAGACGATCCGGGCCGGCTTGAAACAGCACCTATATCTATAATGTCGGCCCCCTTCTCCAACAGGGCATCCACCCTTCCGGCGAAAGCATCCTTTCCGTCGACTCTTGAAAGTTCAACGAATGAATCGTCGGTCACGTTGACGATGCCCATAATTTTCACCCCGTTCCACATAATCTTTAGAATCTGATTTGAAAATGACTAACTTTGCAGAAACAAAAATAACAAATTTATGTTGATAGTCCTTGAGGGCCTCGACGGCTCCGGCAAGTCCACCCAGTTGAAGAAGACGACCGATTACATCGCAAGTTTGGGCAAAGATGTCGAATACCTCCATTTTCCGCGATATGCCGCACCGGTTTATGGAAATCTCATCAGCAGGTTTCTGCGCGGTGAATTCGGCTCCGTCAATCAGGTGCACCCACAGCTTGTGGCGCTTCTTTTCGCCGAAGACAGGCACGGCGCTGCTCTCCAGATAAAATCCTGGATTGAGAAAGGTAAGGTTGTGGTTCTGGACCGGTACGTATATTCCAACATAGCGTTCCAGTGCGCCAAGCTGACTGACAGGAATGCCGCCAGCGCCTTGAGAGAATGGATATCCGACACCGAATACGGGCAGTTCGGAATTCCCAGACCCGACCTCAACATCTTCCTGGATGTCCCAATTGACTTTGTTGACGAGAGGCTCGCAAGCAATAGAAAAGATGACAATGACAGGGATTATCTGGAAGGCAAGGAAGACATTCACGAGGCCGACATAACATTCCAGATGAAAGTGAGGGAAATGTATCTCGAGCAATGCAACGCAGACCCCTCATTCCTCCGGGTCGACTGTCGCGACAACTCGGGCAGAATGCTCCCGGCAGATGACATATTCTCAAAAATCAAAGCACTGATAGACAATATTATATGCGATTAGTCAGGGCCGTCTGCAGAATTCTTTTTTCGCTGGTTTTCGTATGTGCCGGTATCCTTAAGATTATCGATCCGGTAGGTACCGGGCTGATTGTCAAAGAATATCTTTCAATCATCCATATCACCGCCGCGGACTTTCCGGCAATATGTCTGGGGACTGCTCTTGCAACGCTCGAATTCACTACCGGAATCTGTATACTGATTGGTCTCAAGATGAGGCTGTTCGCCGGCATCGGCATGGGGCTCACGCTCATTTTCACTGCCATAACCCTTTATCTTGCAATTTACAACCCCATCAGCGACTGCGGCTGTTTCGGACAGGCCATACACCTGACCAACTGGCAGACTTTCAAGAAGAACCTCATCCTTCTCGTTCTGGTCACATTCATTTTCATCGGAAGGAAAAAGGCCACAAACATAGCATCGGATCCGGTCCAGTGGGTATTCGTGGGCCTTTATGCCGCATTCGCCGTGGCAGTGTCCGTCTTTTCATACATCCGACTGCCGCAGATAGACTTCACCCAATACACGGTAGGAGCCGACCTTTCCGAACATACAGAGTCGGGAGCCCCCGAATACGAGACCGTATTCACATACGAAAAGGATGGCCGGAGATGTGAATTCAGCCTTGAGAACCTTCCCGACAGTACCTGGACTTTCGTTGACAGCGAGACGACGGCCATCGGCGGTTCAGAAGCCGGTTCCGCCCCGGAAATCGAACTCCCGAAAAAAGAGGGAGGTCTCTTCATCATCTCGATTTATGACCCGGCATCGGTCAGGCCGAAACTGAGAAAAAGGATTGATGATTTCATATTGAAGGCGGAACGGGAAGGTGCCGAAGTTCATATATTTTCAACGGAAGACCGCTCCGACAGAAAAACCCTCATAACTCTCAACAGAAGCAACGGAGGAATAACCTATTTTTACGACAGCGTGGTCATCGAGAAATGGGGATCAGCGGCGCTTGATGAGATCGACCCCGGAGAAATCAGCAGGAAAGACCCTGACGTGATGGTGCTCCAACGGAGGATTCACGAGCAGCTGTTCATCAGCATCCTTGTACTGTCAGTCTTCGCCCTTGCCGCGACATTGAGGATGTCCTGCAGAATATTCGTCAAAAACATTTGATAATCTGCAAATTTACACGTACATTTGCAGATTGCTAAAAAGAACGTTCTTTTTGGTGCAATGGGAACCGGCCCGTTCCGGTTTGAGTAACACATTTTTAACAACAAACTATGAAACACCTTGAACTTAAAGGCAGCGTCCGCGCTACCGGCAGAAAAGCAGATGTAAACAGCATCCGCAGAGAAGAGAAAGTACCTTGCATCATTTATGGAGCAGGTGTAGAAAACACTCCTTTCGCAATTGAGGAGAAAGCGCTGAAAGCTTTGACTCACACTCCCTATTCACATATCGTGGATCTCGACGTCGACGGCAAGAAGTTCACAGCCGTTCTCGGAGAAGTTCAGTATCACCCCGTAACAGACAGGCCTCTTCACGTGGATTTCGTTGCAATAGACCCCAAGAAGCCCGTAACCGTCAACGTTCCTGTCAAGATTACCGGTAACAGCGAAGGCGTACGTCAGGGTGGAAAACTCAACGTCGGTGTCCGCAAACTCAAAGTCAGCGGTCTTATGGATGCCATTCCCGATGAACTCCCCATCGACATCACTCCCCTCGGTCTCGGCAAACAGATCAATGCCGGTGACCTCAGTTTTGACGGAATCAAAATCGTTTCTCCCAAGGGAACTCTCGTCTGCGCAGTCAGAGCAACCCGCAACTCAGTTGCAACCGAAGGAGAAGAGGCAAGCGCCGAATAATTGACTTGATTTTCGGGTATGGGCTATCTTGTTGCCGGTCTTGGTAATATCGGTGAGGAATATGCCTTCACCCGACACAACATAGGTTTTACGATATTGGATGCCTGGGCCCAGGCATCCAATGTTGTTTTCACGCCGACCCGTTACGGTGACACGGCGGAAATCTCATTCAGGGGGCGCAAATTCACGCTGCTGAAACCGTCAACCTATATGAATCTGAGCGGCAAGGCGGTGAACTATCACCTTCAAAAACTGAAAATCCCGAGAGAGAACCTTATGGTAGTGGTGGATGACCTTGCCATTCCCTTCGGAACCTTGCGAATGAGAGCCAAAGGTTCAGCCGGAGGACATAACGGACTGAAAAGCATCGATTACTGCCTGGCCTCGGAAGAATACGCAAGACTTCGTGTCGGCACCGGAAACGGAGGATTCGCCGAGGGCCACCAAGTGGATTTCGTTCTGGGAAGGTGGCTTATGGAAGAGCGGGAACTGCTGCCAAAAATCTCAGAACAGGCCATCGAAGCCATCAAATGCTTTGCCGTCGAAGGTATCGGCAAGGCGATGACCCTGTACAACCATTCCATCCTTTAGAAGCGGTCCAGTCACTCTTCCTCGTCGGTAAAGAATGAGGTATAGATTGAATCCATCTGACGACGTTCCTTTTTCGTCGGACGACCCGTGCCCCTGTCCCTCCTTATGAAGAAAGTCTCCACGGGAGCATTGAGTTTGTCAAGTTCGCTTTGAGGAGTTATGTTCAGCGCATACTTCTCCACCTCCTTCGCCCCCACCCTTTTTTCCAGGAGAGCCACCGTGCGATAAGAGTATTGAACGGCCCCCTTGCGTACGGAAATCACGTCCCCCTCCTTCACCTCGCGGGAGGGCTTCACCGCGGCACCGCCAATAGTGACCTTGTTGCCCTTGCAGGCTTCAGTAGCGTCCGAACGGGTCTTGAAAACCCGGATCGCCCACAGAAACTTGTCGATTCTCACCGAGTCCATTCGGATGTCCGCTATTCATCGAAATATCCGTCAGTCTCCGTGATATGAGGGAGATACACCTCAAGAACGTGAGTACCTTCCTTTACGGGACGGACAGTAAATTCATCGACAGCCGCCGGAACCAGAATGGTCTCGCCCCGACCGAGAGTATAAGTCTCCCCGTCCGCATCTATTTCCGCACCACCTTCAGTGCATATATACACGACGAAACTCTCAAGCTCATCCCGATTCACGTTTCTCGGAGCCGTCAGGTCGATGCTGTTGATTCCGAAATGGTTGCAGGAAGCGATGTTGCAGATTCCCTTTTCGGTGTGACCGTGATATTTCGACTCGTCGTATTGCTTGAAATCAATGCAGTCAAGAGCCTCTTCCAGATGCATCTCGCGACGGGTCGCAGGGTTGTTTTCACGTCCCCAGTCATACAGGCGGAAAGTAATGTCGGATGACTCCTGGACTTCAGCAATGATCACTCCGCCAGCCGCGGCGTGCACGGTCCCGGCCTCCACAAAGAAATAGTCCCCTTTCTTCGGATGGAACACGTTCATAAGTTCCTGCGCAGTCCCGGCCTTGCAGGCGGCATACAATTCCGCGGCGGAGGTGTCCCGCTTGAATCCCATATACACTTCAGCATCCGGCTGAGCATCAATCACGTACCAGAATTCCGTCTTTCCGTATGAGCCGTAGCGCTCGCCTGCAGTCACGTCATCGGGATGTACCTGAACAGACAGCCTTCCGCATATATCCAGCAGCTTTATCAGCAGAGGAAACTGTATGTTGTAGTAATCGAAGGCATTGTCTCCCACTATCTCCCCCATATAAGTTTCCATCAGGTCACTTATGTCATTCCCGGCAAGAAATCCGTTCGACACGACGGAAAGCCGCCCAGGCATATCAGAAACCTCCCACGTCTCTCCGATATGAGCAGGATCGGCGGAAGGATTTCCGTCTTCTCTCATCGGAACTGTTTTACCAAAACCGGAAACAAGGCTGCTTCCGCCCCAAACCACCTCTTTTGCATAAGGTGCGAACTTAAACGGATAGAGTTTTTTCATTTTTTCTGAATATTAGAATGACAGCGGCGAAAAGAACCGCACATAAGCAATACAAAAGGATATATTGTCCCGTCGGAAGAATATCGATCAACCCGTCGTCGATTTCAAGAGAATCGAAGGCACGGGTCAGATAAGTCGACAGGGAATTATTGATGCAATGCAGAAGAATCGTCAGCCACAATGCTCCCGTCTGACAATAGACCCATCCGAAGAAAGCGCCCAGAACAAAGGCCGGCAGGGCCTGCCAGGGATTCATATGCATCGCGGCGAATATGAAAGCTGACCATAGGATTGCCGCACGGGGAGAAACGCCGTTGCCAAGCATCCCCCGCAGCATCATCCCCCGACAGAGGAACTCCTCGCACAAGGGGGCGAGAATGCAGGCGGAGATAATGCCGTCCCACAGTGGCAGATCGCGGAACGCCGACTCAAATATGCTCTTCACACTCTCAGGCATAGGAATGAAGGCTGTCAGCGGCTCCGTCAGGATACCCAATGACAACATCCCCAGGATTGCCATAAGAGAATAGACCGGGCCGCCAAGCTTTCCGAAAGAGTTTCTGTTCAATGGCTCCCCGGCCTCTCCCGAATGCTCCACAGATTTGGCCAGAATGTAGGCACAGGGGAACAGCATTGCTGCCAGATACGAAAGAGATTCACATTTCAACAAGGAGACGGAGAAGAAAAGTTGCAGAGCTCCGGCTATTACGCCAATCAGCAGACTGCCGGCGACCAGAAATAGAGCAATCAGCCAGGATTGCGTCAGAGTCGGTTTGAAAGATGAAATTGATTTCACGTCCCAAAAATAATCAAAATCCGCATAATATTTGCTAAAATTGATGAACCTCACTAACTTTGGCCACAGAATTGAAACGGAGATGAAATTCCTGAAAAAAATAAGCGAAGGTGTATCGCAGCTGAAGGCGAAGAACCGGGCATTGCGTATACTGCTGAACAAGTATTTCATCGTGACAATGATTTTCCTCGTATGGATTGCCTTTTTCGACAGCAACAACGTAATCCGCTGGATTGACGTAAGAAAGACTCTCCGCGAGCAGAAGAGCCAGATCAAATTCTACGAACAGGAAATATCCGCAACGGAAAGCAAAATCAATTATCTGAAGTCAGAAAAGGATTCCCTTGAAAAATTCGCAAGGGAGGAATATCTCTACCACGAAGAGGGAGAAGATGTTTATCTGATTGAAGTTCAATAGTTTTTTTTGATAACTGTCAAAATTATTTGGAAATTAGCTTTTTGATAGTTATTTTTGTACAAATAGAATTTAAACCACTAATACTAACCAAGATGAAGACACTCGTTGATCAGATTAATGCTGAAATCGCCGCTTTTCAGGTAAATGCAGCTGCTCAGGTTGAGAAAGGTAACAAAGCTGCCGGAACTCGCGCACGCAAGAACGCCCTCAACATTACCAAACTTCTGAAGGAATTCAGAAAAGTATCTGTTGAAGAAGCTAAGAAATAGTTCCCGCAACATTTGAAGAATACCGGCCTCCCCTTTCGGGTGGCCGGTTTTTTTATCCGAGAATTTTGGACAGGACTTCCGTGAGAAGATCCCCGTCCTGAGCACTGCCGCGTCCGCTTCCCTTGCTGATCATATCATATTCCTTCAGAATCGATATGATATTGATAAGCCGGGGCAGAGGGTAGTTCCTGAGCGCAGTCGAGTATTCCTTTGAGAAAAAGGCATTTATGCCCAAAGAGGCCAGAGCCTGGGACTGTGACATTCCGCTCTGTTCCATTGCGGCGATATTCAGCAGTTTGATGAAATGGCTCGACAATGCGGCCAATGTTACCACCAGCGGATATCTTTTCGGGGACTGTGCGTAGAAATGCGCAATTCTGAAACACTTGAGAGTATCTTTGAGCGACAAGGCCTTGGTCAGCTCAAACACGGAATACTCCCTGCTCATCCCGATATTCGACTCGATATCCCTGACAGTCACGGTTTTCGTACCGGGAGGAAGCACTTTCATCAATTTGTCAACCTCCACCGCAATCTTCTGCAGATTGACACCGGAGAACTCGGCAAGCAGACCGGCGGCGTCAGGTGCAATTTCCAATCCCCTGTCAGCCATAAAAGCCTCTATTACGGACGGCATCCTGTAATCCGGAGCCTGTTCCGATTCGAACACCACACCGACCTGACAGGCCTTCTTGTAAAACGATGTCCTCCTGTCCAGACCCTTTGCGCTTTTTGTAGGGTCGTTCACCGTCTTGAAGCACACCACCAGGACAGTCGAGGGCATCATCGCATCCAGATAGACGGAGAGATTTTCGATTTTATCCATCATCTGGGCCTCCTTCAGAATGACCATCTGCCTGGATATCATCATCGGAAACTGGCGGGCAGCCTCAACGACACGCATTGCAGTGGTATCGGCCCCGTAAAAGACTATCTGCCCGAAGTCTCTCTCCTGCGGCGGGATGACACGTTCCATGAGAAGATCGCACAGAGCATCCAGATAATAATGTTCCTTCCCGTGAAGCAGATAGAACGGAGCTATCTCCCCCGCTTCTATTGCGGATTTGATTCGCTTGAACTCTTGTGCGGTATCTTTTGCAGTCCGTGCCATAACTTACAAATGTACGAAATTTTACTAACTTTGTGGTATGTTTGAGGAAGCTTTGAAAGGAAAGGTGTTCGACACCGTTGCCCGCTGTGCAAGGGACAAGGGGGTAAAGGCTTTCGTCATCGGAGGATATGTGCGTGACTATTTCCTTCAGAGACCATGCACCGACATCGACGTCGTGGTGGAAGGAAGCGGCATCGAACTCGCCTCCTCCGTTGCAGAAGCTCTTCACACCAATGTTTCCGTTTTCAAGAATTTCGGAACCGCGATGCTCAAATACAGGGGGATGGAGGTAGAATTCGTGGGTGCAAGGCGGGAATCCTACCGTGCCTCATCGAGAAAGCCCATCGTCGAGGACGGCAGCCTTGAAGAGGACCAGATGCGGAGGGATTTTACTATCAACGCCCTTGCATTCAGTCTGAACGAAGATGATTTCGGCGCGCTTGTCGATCCATTCGGAGGAATCCGCGACCTTGCCGACGGGATTATCAGAACCCCTCTCGACCCTGACACCACATACAGCGACGACCCTCTGAGAATGCTCCGCGCAATCCGTTTCGCAACGCAGTTGGGATTCACCATCGTGGACGAATCGGTCTCTTCAATCAGAAGAAACAGAGGCAGGATGAAAATCCTCTCAGCCGAACGCATAGCCACGGAACTGAACAAGATTCTTTTGAGCGACACCCCGTCCAGAGGCTTTTATCTGCTTGACGAATGTGACCTGCTCAGCTACGTTCTCCCCGAAATATCCGCTCTCAAGGGGGTGGAGACATTGGAGGGTCGCGGGCACAAGGATAATTTCAAGCATTCTCTCCAGGTGCTTGACAACGTGGCGCAAAACAGCGGTTCCCTCTGGCTGAGATGGGCTGCCCTCCTCCACGACATCGGCAAGGCACAGACAAAAAAATATGAGCCGGGGATCGGCTGGACATTCTACGGGCACGAGTACGTCGGTTCAAAGATGGTCAAGCCCCTGTTCCGGAGACTTGCGATGTCGCAGAACGAGGATATGAAGTATGTGCAGAAACTTGTAGCGCTCCATCTGCGGCCCATTGCGCTGGTAACGGATCAGGTCACGGATTCGGCGGTACGCAGACTTCTCTTCGATGCGGGCGATGACGTGGACGACCTGATGATTCTGTGCAAGGCCGACATCACCTCCGCGAACGAGCATAAAGTGGAACGGTTCAAGAAGCAGTACGAGCACGTCCGTGAAAAGTTGGTGGAGGTGGAGCAGAAAGACAATGTCCGCAATTTCAAGAACCCGATTACGGGGGATTTGATTATGGAGAAATACGGCATTCCGCCCTGCCATACGATTGCCGTAATAAAGGACGCCGTCAAGGAGGCAATCCTCAACGGGGTGATTCCCAATGACTATGATGCCGCCTACTCGCTGATGGAGCAGAAAGTGGAAGAATTGAAGGCCGCCGGACAATTCGGTGTGATATGATGGAAAAAATCTTCGATCCGCTCCGGCGCAAAGAGGTCCCTCTAACCCCTGAGGAAAAAGTCAGGCAGAGTTTCATAGCATATCTCCACAATGAAGGTGGAATCCCTTTCGTCAGAATGAGCAGCGAATGGCCGTTCAAGTACAACGGAAGGCTTTACCGTGCCGACATCATCGTATTTGACAGGTCCCTGAACCCTGAAATCCTGGTCGAATGCAAGGCTCCGTCCGTTACGCTGGACAGCTCGACAATCGAGCAGGCGGTCCGGTATGCGAGGGTGCTCCGGCCCCGCACCGTCGTCGTCACAAACGGGGAGACCGCATACGCTTTCAATCTTGACCCCTCCGGCACGAATTATCTCCCCACAGACCGGCTGTTTTGATAAATTTGTTACCTTTGCAGATTGACACAAAAATTGATTATGCAAGGTTTCCTGACTGTACTTTTGCTCATACTGTCGAACATTTTCATGACATTCGCCTGGTATGGACAGTTGAAGCTCTCCCAGATGGGGAAAATAACTTCCGACACGCCGCTTATCTTAGTGATATTGATGTCCTGGGCGATTGCCTTTATGGAATATTCTCTTATGGTTCCCGCCAACAGAATCGGCTCCAATATAAATGGAGGCCCGTTCAATCTCCTGCAGCTCAAGGTTATACAGGAAGTCATCTCCCTGAGCGTATTTACTGTAATCGTTGCTTTGGTCTTCAAGAGCGAAACCATCGCCTGGAATCATATCGTTGCTTTCATTCTTCTGGTGGCTGCGGTATTCTTTGTATTTCTGAAATAAGAGAGATTATGTTGAGAAGATCCTGGGTTGAGATAAAAACTGACACGATAGTCGAAAACTACCGCATTTTCAAGTCTCATCTGCCGGAATGGCAGCAGATAATGGCTGTGGTAAAGGCTGATGCCTACGGTCACGGAGAAATGCGTGTGGCCCGGGCTTTGAAGGAGGCCGGGTGCACAAATTTCGCCGTATCAAACATCGAGGAGGCGGCAAGTCTCAGAGAGGCGGGAATAGAAGGCCAGATCCTGATTCTGGGCTACACCCCAGTCTCGATGAAGGAGGAACTCAAACGTCTCGACATAACTCAAGCTCTTCTGAATGAAGAATATGCGGAGCTGATGTCAGGCTGCGGAATCAAGGCTCAGTTTGCCATCGATACCGGAATGAACCGAATCGGTCTCGATGCTGACGTTCCCTCTGAATGTGAACGTATCATACGGAAATATCAGTCCGGCTTCGGATTGACCGGACTCTTCACCCATCTCTGCGTTGCCGACACGGACTCGGAGCGAGAGTTCACCGAAGGGCAGATTGCAAAGTTCAGGGCCGTTGCAGAATCGGTGTCCGACCTCAACCTGCCATACGTACACTGTATGAACTCGGCAGGAGGGTTGAGATATCAGCCTTACGGGAATCTGGTCAGGCTCGGTATCATCCTGTACGGATTGAAACCCGATATCTCCAACACTCTCCTCCCCGGCATAAAACCCGCGCTGGAGTGGAAATCCGTCATATCCGAAATCAATCATCTCAAGGAGGGGGAAACGGTCGGCTACGGCAGGACCTTCAAGGCCGACAGGCCGATGAGAATTGCCGTCATCCCTACCGGCTATGCAGACGGGCTCGACCGGAAACTGTCCAACAGAGGATGCGTTTTCATCCACGGAAAGAAGGCTCCCATAATCGGCAGAATATGTATGGACCAGATGACCGTTGACGTCTCGGATATTCCTCAGGCCTCTTTCGAAGATGAGGTGACGCTGATTGGAGACGGGTACACGGCCGATGATATGGCGGCCGCAATAGGGACAATAGGATATGAAATCGTATGCGGAATCTCAAAGAGGGTTCCCAAAATATATATCTGATGCACAAATTCTTCATCGCTTTATACCGCTATTTCTCGGGGCACAGGATTGTTTTCCACGCCACCGTCATCATTTCCACCCTTGTCTTCGCCTTTTTCGCATCCAAAATCCATTTCGAGGAAAACATCATAGCGCTTCTTCCCAAGACGGATGAAAGCAAGAAAAGCGCTGTCGCCTTCGCCGACATCAAAGTGAAGGACAAAGTCTTCGTTCAGATAGCAGGAACAGGCGACAAAGTCGCCCCCGAAGAGCTTGCCGCCGCGATGGACTCCTTTGTCGGAATGCTCGAAGAGGCCGGCGGAAGCGAGTTCATCGAGAATATTCTGTACAAGTTCGACTCCGACGACATAATGAACCTGGTGGACTATGCGACAAGTGCCCTGCCCTGCCACATCCCGGCAGAATTGTACCCCGCGATAGACTCCCTGATGAATGAAAAGGCAATCGACAGTCTGATAAAAGGGCCGTCACCTTTGAAGAAGATGGGTTCCTACGCCCTGGTTGAGGGGCATCTCCTGAGCACCGACAGCACTGTGGCTCTGGCATACATCGCTCCCTCCTTTCCCTCTCTCGACACAAAATCGGGTACGGCGATGGAAAATATTCTCGGAAAGGTCGCCACCCGTTTTCAGGAAGAAAATCCCTCGTTGAAGGTCCTGTACCATGGTTCCCCAATAGAAGGGACCTACAATGCGAAGCAAATCAAGAAAGACCTCGCCACGACTGTGGGCATATCGATAGTAATCATCTGCATCCTCATATGCTACTGTTTCAAGGGCAGGAAGACGCTGTTCCTGCTTCTGGCGCCGGTAGTTTACGGAGCCCTGTTCTCCTTGGCCTGCATATACTGGATAAAGGGCAGCATGTCGTTCATTGCCATAGGTATAGGAGCTCTTGTCCTTGGAGTCGCCCTGAGCTATTGTCTCCACGTCTTCACTCATTACAAATTCGTGAGCGACCCTGAGACGGTGATACGTGAACAGACGAGACCCGTCATTCTGGGAAGCCTCACGACAATAGGTTCGTTCGCCGGACTGCTCTTCACCTCCAGCGAACTGCTCAGTGATTTCGGACTGTTCGCCTCTTTCACTCTGGTCGGGACGACATTCTTCGCACTCGCATTCCTGCCGCAATTCTTCAGCAGCAAGGAAGAAGGCCGCAACGAACGGGCTTTCGAGGTCATCAACAGAATAAACTCCTACCCCATAGACAGGAACAAGTTTGCCGTCACAGCTCTCGTTGCCGTAATCGCAATCACCGCTGTCACATCCCACTATGTAAAATTCGACAGTGACCTGAGCAACATAGGGCATCGTGAGCCGAAAGTGGTCGAATCCGAAACTCTGTATGCAGAAAAGGTCAACCGGTTCCACCATCCCCAATATTTTGCCGCCTGCTCTTCCGACCTTGACAGCGCGCTGATGATGAACAAGGCCGTGTACCGGGTACTGGATTCTCTCAGGACCGCGGGTACCATTTTCGATTTCAACAGCCCCAATGCTTTCCTTATTCCCACGGAAGACCAGGAGGCCAACATCGATGCATGGAAGAGGTTCTGGACTCCGGAAAGAGTGGAACGGGGATATAACCTTCTTGCCGGATATGCCGAAAGGAACGAATGGGAGGAAAAGACCGGTTATGACATACCTGCCACTTTCCGCCTGATGACGGAGGTCGACTATGAGCCCACATCGTTGATTGAAAGCGGAGCGATTCCTGATGCATTCCTCTCCAATTATGTCGAGAAGGTGGATGACAAATGGCTGGTGATGTCAAGCGTGATGCTCGATAGCAGAAGAGACCTGGAGGTTGACAGAATAGTGGCTGACGCCGCCAATATGGTCGTCCTTGACCCCTTCTTCTACACCGGAGACATGGTGAAAATCGTACACGACGACTTCAACGTGGTTCTGCTGATATCTTCGCTGTTCGTCCTTGCGGTGCTGCTGCTCTCTTTCCGCAGCATAGTCATTTCACTGATAGCATTCCTGCCGATGTTCGCGAGCTGGTATGTGGTTCAGGGCACGATGGCCATATTCGGAATCGAGTTCAATCTGGTGAACATAATGATTTCCAGTTTTATCTTTGGCATAGGAGTTGACTACAGCATTTTCGTGATGGACGGATTGATAAACAGGGAAAAGATTGAGGATTCACACCTCATACTGTGCCACAAGGCAGCCATATTGTTTTCCGGCGCGACTCTGCTGATTGTCATCGCCTCGCTTCTGTTTGCAAGGCATCCGGCCATCTATTCCATCGGAATCAGCACAATCATCGGAATGTCTTCGACAATTCTCATCACCTACACGCTGCAGCCGCTGCTTTTCCGTGCAGCGATGAAGAGCAGTTTCATAAGAAAAAACACACTTAAATAATGAAAAGGATTCTTTCAACCGTAATCGTCGCAACTTTCTCACTGGCGCTTCTCGCGCAGGACAACACTGCCATTCTCAACAAGATAAAGGAGAAAGCCCCGGCATCCATATCTGCAAGTTTCACGGAAACCCGGTCTTCCGTCTCCGCCCCGAAAGAGGGCAAGACCTTCACCGGCAAACTCGAATTCAAGGCTCCCGAGTTCCTTTCGATGGAATACGACAACGGGGAACTTTTCAAGATTGACGGAAGCAGGATGAACATTCACCGCGGTGAGAAGGAACTCACTTTCGACCTTACCAAGAACAAGCCGATGAGGAACCTCAGCCATCTTCTCATCTATGCATTCCGCGGGATGGTGCAGGAACTCGTGGACGAGCAGGACACCAATCTTCTGATTTCATCCGACAATGGTGAATATGTCATTTCACTGGTAGCAAAGGTTCAGGCTGTCAAAGGCTACAGTTCAGCCGTATTCAGATATGACAGCGCGACCGGACGCATCAAGTCGATGAATCTCGTTGAATTCAACGGGAAATCAACCAGTTACGAGTTGAAATAAATTCCTGGCCTAGAACAGGTAGCCGAGGTTGACGTAGAAGGCTCCGGTCCCGTCCTGATTGTAGATGGGACTGTTCTTCAGGAAGTGCGAAAGCGGTGTACCGTAATCGGCGGCAATTATGAAGTTCTCGTTCATTATGAATCTGAATCCGGCACCGAGAGTTACGTGGGGCAGATCTTTCTCCCTGCCGAGTACAGGCGTTCCGACCCAACTCTTCAAATTGGTCAGATCCTTGCCCTTCGTAACCATTGTACCGTCACTGAAGAGATTCAGTCCGAGCGCAATGTTCTGCTTGCCGACGAGGAACTTGACGAATCTCCATCTGAGTTCAAGATTGTAAGTGGCGGCATCAAGGCCCCAGACACGTGAACGCATCACACCACGGACCGTGTTGAATCCGCCAAGGCCTTCCAAATCCTGCTTCTCGCCCATCACTGTCATATAAGGCAGCGCATAGAAAGGCGCATCTCCGAAAGTGCCCTCATAGTTGAGACGGTAGGCAAACGTCAGTTTGTCCTGCTTCACCAGCGGGAGATAATGCCTCCAGGTCAACGAATATCTGTAATAGGGATTCTTGGAGATTCCGGGAAGGGCGGCGGTGAAATGGCCCTCAGCCCAGATGCCTCTTGAAGGTGCCCCCTCCTTGTCTCTTGTATCATATACCAGACCCGCACGCAGACCGGATGAAAAGCCTCCTTCCGCCTCCTTTTCGGTAATAACGCCTGCCCGCTTGTATATATCGAACAGAGTGGGCATACCGTCCGGGTAAACCTCCTCCGGCTTTTTGTTCTTGTTTATACTTTCATAGTCAATCGACCCTACTTTGTGATAATAGGCGAAGAGGCCGGCTTCCCACTGCAGATGGTCAGTTATCCTGCCAAGGAAATCGGACTTGAACATAAATTCATTGCGGGCAAGACGGTAGAAGGGGGAATAGAGAAAATCTTTTCCGTCCTTTCCATCCTGTATCCTCGCATGATTATAATAACTCTCATAACCGTTGAACCCGTAGAAATCGTACGCCTTGTCTATCGTGGCCCTGAATGACGAGCTCCACCTCACGTTCGGGATGAGGGTCTTGTTGTCATATCTCAACTGGTAGAGCTGGGAACCCTTGGTGAAGAAGGAACCCTCCACGTAAAGTTTTGAATTGTAATTCGGATAGTTGCTTCCGTCCCCGAAATTGAACAGCTGGATCACAGCACCCAACTGGAGCCCCTTGTCGGCATCATACGCGACAACGGGAAGAGGGCCGAAATTATACCCCTTTTTGACGACCTGTCCGGTTTCCTGAGCCTTCAAGCCCACTGACATCATCAGAAACGCGGTTGATAGAAGAAGCAACTTTTTCATAGTCGGAATAGATTTTAAACGGACTAATTTAGTAAAAAATCGTAACTTGTAACAAATTTTTGATTTGATAGGGAGATGGATGTTCTGTTTTCATTCATAGGAGGAGTCGCATTGTCGGCTCTTGTGGCATTCCTGATAGCCAGGAGCATTGTCAAGGCCCGGCTCGAAGAGACAAAACGGGATATGCGGGAACGCAATGATGAGGCCATGTCAATGCTGCAGTCCAATTTCAATGAGACAATCGCAAAGGTAACCGCACAGGTGAAGGCGGAAACGGGAGAAATACTTAAAGCCCGGCAGGAAGAATTCTCGCAGTCAAGCAGCAGGAGTCTGGGACAGATAGTGGACCCCCTCAAACAGAACATTCAGGAACTCCGCAAGGCGATGGAGGCGGAGAGCAAGGAACAGGCCGAGCGCAACGGCGAGATGCGTGAAAGAATTCGCAACCTTATGCTGCACAGCGAGGCCGCACGCAAGAGCGCGGACGAGCTGGCGGCCGCATTCAAGCACGGCAGCAAGGTTCAGGGAGACTGGGGCGAGACCATCCTCGAAGAACTCCTCACGTCACAGGGGCTTACAAAAGGCATCCATTTCGATGTCCAGGCGGTGATACGGGACAGTGAAGGAAAGGCTCTTCATTCCGAAACGGGAGGCACCGTCCGACCGGACGTGATTCTTCATCTCGACGAGCACCGCGACGTCATAATAGACTCGAAAGTCTCCCTCACAGCCTATGTGGACTATGTGAACGCAACTGACCAGGCTCAAAGGGAAAACTTCCTCAAGGCCCACGTCGACAGCCTGAAGCGTCACGTCAAGGAGCTTTCCGCAAAGAATTATTCAAGCTACATACAAGCCCCGAAAGTCTCCGTAGGGTATGTCATAATGTTTGTCCCCAATGCGGGTGCGCTGTGGTCCGCCCTGAACGCCGAGCCGTCGCTCTGGAGACGCGCCGCCGAGATGAACGTATACATTGCCGACGAACAGAGCCTCTACGGTGCGCTGAAGATGGTCAGCCTCACCTGGACTCAGGTTGCCCAGGCACAGAATCACGAGAAGGTGTACGAACTGGCGAACGAGATGGTGGACCGTGTAGGAATGTTTATGGAGAGATATGAGGCGATGGGCAAGGCTCTTGACAAGGCCCGTGAGGAATATGACAATGGTATGAAGAAACTATCCCCCCAGGGGCAGAGCATTCTCAACACGTCAGGAAAGCTCATAAAACTGGGTGCCAAAAACAGTGACAAACACCCACTGAAAGCTCTTTCCGGCTCACGGGAATCCGATGAAATCAATCAGAACTGAAGTTTGCGGGTCGATTCGTCCAGGATTGTTATCCGCACTTTCAGGGTATCTTCCGGCAGCAGCTCCTCTATCATTTCAGGCCACTCGATGAAACAGAAGCAACCCGAGTCAAAATATTCGTACAGGCCGATGTCAAGCGCTTCCGAGATATTGTTGATTCGGTAGAAATCAAAATGATACACACTTTCGCCCCCGGCATCGACATATTCGTTGGCGATAGTGAAGGTGGGACTGGTGACTATGTCCTGCACTCCCAGTTCGTTGCACAATGCGGTTATGAAGGTGGTCTTCCCCGCCCCCATTCCGCCATAGAAGGCAATAATTCTTGAATCTCCTACCGCATCCAGGAAGAGGCCGGCGCACCTGCCCAGCTCATCAGTGGAATTTATGATTATCTCTGACATCGTATGTTGTCGCCGTCAAAGTTCCTGTAGTGGACGGCTTCGCTTATATGCTGCAAAGATATAAAATTATCTCCATCAAGGTCAGCGATGGTACGGGACAGTTTCAATATTCTCCCATACGCTCTGGCTGAAAGATTCATCTTCTCGACCATTCCCTTGAGGAACCGTTTCTCCACCTCTCCTATATTGCAGTAGCGGCGGAGCTGCTCCACATTCATCTGCGAATTGGTGAAGATGTTCTCTTTACGGAACCGCTCCGCCTGAATCTCACGTGCGGCGACGACTCTTGCCGCAATGTCCGCGCTCGGCTCCGCCAGGTCGTTAGCCACAAGTTCTTCCGAAGAGACACGCTTGACAAAAATCTGCATATCCATACGGTCCAGCATCGGCCCCGAAAGCTTCGAAACGTATCGGTCTATGGCCGTCTGCGTGCAATTGCACCTCCCGGAAGGGTCGCCATAGTATCCGCAAGGGCAGGGATTCATCGACGCAATAAGCATAAAGTCAGAAGGATACTCAACCTTATACTTCACCCTTGAAATTGTCACCCGCCCGTCCTCCACAGGTTGCCTCAGGGCTTCAAGGACGTGCTTCGGGAACTCTGCAATCTCATCCAGAAAGAGGACCCCGTTATGGGCAAGAGATATCTCTCCCGGTCTCGCCGAAGGGCCGCCGCCTACCAGGGAACTGAGACTTGCGCTATGGTGCGGAGCTCTGAACGGCCTCTCCTTCATCAGTCCCGGACCTCTCCACTTCTCGCCTGCAATGGAATATATCTTGCTTGTCTGGAGAGACTCTTCCGCCGTCATCGGCGGCAGGATTGACGGAAGGCAGGATGCCAGAAGGGTCTTGCCGCTGCCAGGAGAACCGGACAGAATCAGATTATGCCCTCCTGCAGCTGCTATCTCCAACCCCCTCTTGGCGACCTTCTGCCCCTTGACATACCTGAAGTCATTGGGAAATCCCGTGTCCCTGTCAGGCCCGCCGGCCGGAGATGGCTTCACAAGGCACTCTCCGATTATCGGGCTTCCCTCCTCCGCCGTCAGCAGTTCTATCACCTGGGACAACTTCCCGACCCCGAGAATCTGTATGTCATTGATATCACAGGCTTCCACGGCGGACTCCCTCGGCAGGATACAGCCCCGGAAACCGTTCTCTTTCGCATGTATTGCAGCCGGGAGGGCACCAGGCACAGGCCGGATGCTGCCGTCAAGGGCCAGCTCCCCCATCAGAATATACTCGGAAAGATGCGGCATAGCCACGTCCTCCGAAACCGCAATTATCCCCAGAGCAATGGCCAGGTCGAAAGCGGAACCCTCCTTGCGGATGTCGGCGGGGGCCAGATTCACGACAATCTTACGTCCCGGCACTCTGAACCCGTATGAACCCAGCGCCGTGAACACCCTGAGCAGGCTCTCCCTCACCGCGCTGTCCGGGAGACCCACCAGATGGATTCCCACGCCGGGCGTGACATCCACCTCCACAGTCACAGTCACCGCATCAATCCCGATGCAGGTGACACAAAAAGTCTTGTACAACATAGTGCAAAGTAGCGTCAAAGTCCGCCCCTATCCAAGGCCGTTCGCCACATTTACGGAATGTTGGAAAAGTTTGTGATTTGTTGGAAAAATCAATTATTCGTAATTTTGCGCTATGAGAAAAACAGCAATTTTCGCACTGTCCGCCATCTTAGCGGCAGCCTGCACCACGGGTCCCTCCTCAGAGGTTGTGGCCCCACTTGATTCAATCTCCATCAACATATCGGAAAAATGTGCCGGCATATCTCCTGATATGTACGGTATCTTCATCGAGGAAATAAACAATTCCGGGGACGGTGGAATGTACGCCGAACTGGTCAGAAACAAGAGCTTCGAAGACCTTGAGCTGCCGGAAGGCTACCACGTGGAAGACGGCAGGCTGGTAACTCCTCTTCAGTATCACCACATCAGGGGAGAGATGGTGCAGACCGCCCACCCCTGGCCGTCAGACCCGGTGCCGGGATGGACTCTCGAAGGAGACGCGACAATGGTTCTGACCAAAGAGAACCCTATGTTCGAATCAGCTCCCAACAGCTTGAAAGTCAACGTCGGCAGTCAGGCTGTTCTGACCAACGGAGGCTATTGGGGAATGTATCTGCAGAAAGGGATGGACTACGAACTCCGCGTGATTGTAAAACCATACGGGGACAATGATATTGCGGTCAGACTCGTCGGTGCTGACGGCGGAATCCTGGCGGAGAAGCCCCTTGAGGCAGCCAGGTCCGGAGAATGGAACGACGTACGCACCGTCATCACGCCGGAAGCGACGTCAGACAGTTCCACCCTCGCGCTGGTGATAAATGGAAAAGGCGCAGTCAGTTTCGACTATGTCTCCCTGATGCCGGCTGAGCGTTACTCATATAATGGTGTCACACTCCCCCTGCGCAATGACGTGGCGGAGATGCTCGCAGACCTCAAACCCTCGTTCATCCGCTGGCCGGGCGGATGCGTGGTCGAGGGAATCTCCCTGCAAGCCAGATACGAATGGAAGAAGAGCCTCGGCGACCCTGCATCAAGACCCGGTAACTACAATCCCTGGGGATACCACTGCAGCTTCGACTTCGGATATCACGAGATGCTCTCTTTCTGTGAATCCATAGGAGCGAAGGCTCTGTTCGTATGCAATGCCGGTATGGGCTGCAACGGAAGGCAGGGTGACCTCTGCAGCGAAGATGAGATACAGTTCTACATCGACGACTGCCTGGATGCCATTGAATATGCTCTCGGCCCCGTCGATTCCGAATGGGGCGCAGCAAGGGCCGCGGCCGGACACCCTGATCCATTCCCGCTCGCTTTCATCGAGGTAGGCAACGAGAACGAAGGGACTCAGTATGAGAGGCATTACAATATCTTCCACAAGGCCATAAAGGAGAAATACCCCGAACTGACACTCATCTGCAACAACGGAATGTTCGGCAAGGGCTCCATTGAAGAGACTGATATGATTGACCCCCACTGGTACGTCAAACCCGAATTCTTCTTCCAGAACACCCACCTGTTCGACAATGTCAAGCGAGGAGATTACACCGCATACGTGGGGGAATACGGCGTCAACACTGATGTGGGCAGCGGCTGTATGATAGGAGCGCTTGCGGAAGCGGCGTGGATAGGAGGAATGGAACGCAACGGCGACTTCGTGAGGATGTGCTCGTTCGCCCCGCTTATGGAGAACCCCAACGGTCGGCTCTGGCCTGTAAATCTGATATGGATGAACTCTTCAAGTGTACTGGGCCGCAGTTCTTACTACGTACAGAAGATGGCTTCAACCAACAGGCCGGACTACAACGTGAAATGCAGCGCATACGAGAACAAGGTTGACAGCCCGGGCTACAAACCAGGAAGAATTTCTCTGGGTACCAACCACACCGTCAGCGAGTTCAAGGAGATCACCGTGACCACGGCGGACGGTATAGTTCACAGCCTGGACCCGAGCGCCATCAAAGCCATCCGGGGAGACTGGAGCGTTTCCGGGGGAGTGCTCCGCCAGAACAGCCTTCTGGCCGAAGGCAGCCTATGCACCTTCGACGGCATATATGAAGGCAACTACTCAATCGACCTGAAATTCCGCAGAATCAAGGGTGACGAAGGCTGCTACGTAGGGTTTGCGATGGACGAGACCGCCGTCAACGGATACCGATGCTCAATAGGCGGCTGGGATGACAGCATCACATCCATCGAACTTATGATGTCCGGAAGCGGCTTCTCCCTGGAAAGCCAGGCGAACTGCAGCGTCATAAAAGAAGGCGTATGGCAGAGCGTACACGTGGAGGTGAAGGACGGCACCAGCACCCTCCATATCGACGGAAAAGAAATCACCCGGCACCACGTTCCCTCCGAGTCAGTGACATACTACACCGCAGGATATGACGAAAAGAATTCGGAGACCGTCATCAAAGTCGTGAACCGAGGCGGTGAGGTGTTCCCGCTCAAGGTCACCCTCGAAGGTGCACGAAAGATCGCCCGCCGTGGCAAGGTCATCACCCTTGCGGCCTACGGAGAACGGGAGGAGAACACTTTCGATGAGCCGATGAAAATTTCTCCGGTCGAGAGCTCGTGGAACGGATTCGGGAAGAATTTCACCTACAATCTGGAACCTTATTCCTACACTGTACTTCGCATAAAGACAAACAGATGAATAATATGAGACGGACAGCAGCCATCATTCTGACACTGTGCATCGCCGCAGCCTGCACGCAGACCCCTGAAAACCCATACCACTTCGACGGCAAGCCCACTCCCGAAGTGCTGGACAATTATCTTGACCGGGCGATAACGATGAACAATATCCTCACTGACGACTATCCCGACAGGGATGCCGACATAGCCTTCATTGCCGATATCGGCGCGAAGTTCGTGGGCCGAGCCGTCTGTATGTGGGGCGGCGAAAAACGGCTGAACGACCCCCATTGGGTCGAGGGAGCGAAGGAAATGTCAGCCAGAATACACGCAGTATCGCCGGAGACCGTGTTGCAGGGATGCTGCTTCGAGGCTTTCTCCCGCGACATCGAGACGGTCAGGATTCCGGCATACGCCTTCGAGTCCCTCGGGCTCCCGGTTGAAGAGAGACATTTCGACTATGAAGCCCTCCTCTACCCCGACGGCTCGTACGTGGACCATTGGCATCCCGGTAGCAGTGTACCCGACATCCGCCAGACAGAGACCCAGCTATGGTACTCTACACTCATCGGCAAATTTGTGGAGATGGGCTGCGAAGGTGTCCACCTCGGCCAGACGATGCTCGTGGGTGAACAGGACACCGACTGGAAAGCATACGACGAGTTCATTTCAAAAATGCACGCATATCACGACCCTCACGCAAGACGCCACTACGTGATGTATGACGCTCACGCAGGCGAAGAGGGGATGTTCACTCCGGACGGCCGCAGCGTGCTGGACTACAACGCCTTCCCTATGCGGGTGGAAGAGACTCCCGAAAACGGCTATCTTACAGCCCGCCTCAGGCCCGGCTTCACCGATGCAATGTACGGCACCTATCCGCACCCCTACCTTGTCGAACTTGACGGATGGGGTATGAGCAACCATCCCGGTCAGCCTTCTGACCGGACCGACCCCAACCTCTCATTCTGGGAGCAGATTTATGTCTGGGGATATGATGAGGAGACCTGGTTCTACGTAATGCCGGAGCAGCAGAGGAATGACTGGCTCCGCTACGCCTACCATTGGATAAAGGAGAATGATCCCTGGTGCCATCTCCAGATGCCGGCAACCAAACCGATCTCCGTTAACAACGGGATGATGCGCGCAATCGCCCCCACTGAAAACGTACCCAATGCCATCAACCTCGGTCCCGTAATCAAGGAACTCTGGGGAGAATAATTACTCCTCAGGGTATTCGTAGAAACGTATCCAGTCGATTTCCATCTCCACCGGGAGATCTTCGAGCCGTGCCTCGCCCGGCCAGGGAGCGCCGACCTGCATATCGACGTAGAGGGCGAACTGCTTGTCGAATGACCACTGGAGGGGGCCCAGCTCAGGCTGACGCCTGTAGGTGATGGTGCAGGTGTCGTTGATGAAGAGCTTGATGCTGTCCCGGTAGTGCTCGACCGCATAGACGTTGAACTCATTGCGTTTTATAGGTCCGGTCGCGCCGTGGACGTGGCCCGTGGTATCCGTAAGAGTGAACCTGGTGTGGAGGGTCTGATATGCGATATCATCGAAATTCAACTTCTCGCAGATATCGATTTCCCCACCGTATTCATTCTCAAGCTTCGGTTCACCTTCCTGCGGCATCATCCACAGAGCAGGCCAGGCTCCCTGGGCCTCCCCTATCCTGGCGCATATTTCGAGCCTTCCGTATCCGAAGGATTTCTTTCCGTGTGTCCAGACTCCCCCGGTGAGCAGCGGCGAATCGTCGCCTTCAACGCCGGGATTGACAATGCCCTTGAGCACAAGGCACCCGTCCCTCATCTCAAAGCAGTCGTCACAGTCGGACATATGGATTTGCCAATGGGGAGTGCCCCTCGGAATCTTGCTCCACACGCTCCAGTCTATTTCGTCTCCGTTGAATTCATCGGCCCAGGTAGGAACCTTGTCCTTGGGGCCGCAGCCGCCAGCCAACAACATGACTGCCGCCGCAATAATCAGTATCCTTTTCATACTCGCAAAATTAATCAACTTTTCCCGACGAAAAAAAAAGAAGCGGTTTTGTCAACGGCTCCGTCGTAGTGGCAAGCCCAATTTCATTGTCTTTTTTATTTTCGATGGCTATCCTGATTTTTTTAGGAGGGATAGCCATCGTGGAGGATTGGAAAGGGAAGATAGTTGCACGGACGCGAGTCGCGTTTTGCACAAACATTTGTCTGGACGGATGATACGTTGTGATGGATATATCCACCACAACACCGGGAAAATAATTACATAACCGCAGATGATGAGGTTGGCGTCTTTATTCAACTTTCGTTAGGATTAATTTTATTAATTTTGATACCCGAAGACTAAATTTAACACAGCAATATCATTCCAATGAAAGAAGCAGACCTCAGCGCAGTGAAAGAACTGGCAATTTCCGCCAGATGTATCAGGAAAGCTGACCTCCACCTAATCCGCATTGGATACGCCCTGACTCGTCAGCAGACGCTGTGCTTTTCTCGTCCCGAATGGAGCGCTTTCAAAATGCCGACTTCAGGTGAAGTTACTTTGAAGTTGCGAGCGCAATGCCGCGCTCTCCCTTTTCATTCACTGCACAATAGAAGTGGTATGTCACATCATTCCAGCGAATGACGTAACTTTTGTGTGCAAACAGATTGTCGTAATATTTTGACGGGTATATCAGGTCTGCGCCTTTCCACTCGACCCAAAGAGTGAGGTCGCGGCTGCAGGCAAAACTGTTGTATGCCCGATATGCCCGGTCAGGATCGAATGCGCGGAAGTAGAACATCACGTAGATGTCGCCAATCTTCTGAATCTGCGGATCTCCTGTGATGGTACCCGGATCTTCGAATCCGTAAATAGGGTTGCCGCTGTGCCGCTCCCAGTTCTGGAGGTCGTCGGAGACTGCCATTCCTATGCGCTCGGCTTTGTATCTGTTGGTCGGATTGGTCCCGCAGGCGTTGTAGAACATCACGAATCTGCGACCGGTAAGGTTCTCCTTGTCCTCGATAATGCAACTTTTGTACTGGCTGTAGTCCTCGAACCACTGGCATTTTTCATCATTCGGGGAGAGTATGGGCTCATTGCCACATTCCCATTCCACTGCCTCTCCCAGAGTTTCGCTGGAAGCCAGTCCTATGGAAAGGGGTGCGGTCTCATAGCCCGGATTGCTGCC
>JAGHTO010000027.1 GCA_018065305.1 Candidatus Cacconaster scatequi
GCGGCATCTATGGCAAATTCGTCAAACAGGAATTCCTTCCAGTTGAAGTCCGGCTTTCCGTCTGCTCCGGGATAAGCCCAGAACTCGGTCATAGGCACGTCGCAATACCTGTTTCCTGCCAGACAGAATGCAGGAGGATATTCCAGCGAGTTGCCATAAATCGGCTCCGCATGCAAATCCAGGCCAGCCGCATGTGTAAGTTTCTCGAATTTCTGATAATAATTCCTGTCTATCAGAGTGGCTATCGTCTTCTGATAATCGTGGAGGAAGGCGGCGGTTCGCTCCGGACTCTCCACGACACAGCCGCACATTGCAGGAATCCATATATCCAGCGAATACCCGTTAAGTGCTTCGAATTCATTCTGGAAGCCTTCAGTCCAGTTGGTGTACTTGCACTCCCAACTGTCTATCAGCAGGAACTCGAAAGCCTTTCCAACGTGAGGTCCGGCAGCCTGCACAAGCCAGGTGGGGAAATTCCTGAAATGAAGTTCCACTGCGGAGGCGTCCATCTTGTCGCATTCCAGTCCGGTTCCTTCCGGGGTCGCCGGCTTGTTGACTTCGGCTGTAGTCGTATAGCCCATCCGGACAATCCGCCAGTTCCCTTCAGGAGCATTCCAGACCAGATGACCGTCCGGCTGCATACAGTCAGTAATATCCACAACAGAGTTACACTTGACTGGCACCGCACTTTCAGCAAAGCGGGGCTCGATATCCCTGATTCCAGTATTTGATTTAAGTGAGAAAAGTTCCCTGAAATTCAGAAAGTCAGGCCCGTCGGAGCCGGTATCGGGAAATGCAACCACCTTGTAGTCACGGTAGTAGTCCAGCTTCGACTCGGGTTGGGGAAGAATCATATCTATACGGTGGCCTCCCTTAGCGGATGTTTCGCTCCAGGTATAGGTCTTCATTGATTTCTCCACCGGAATCCACGGGCCTCCGCTCTCGCTCCAGCCGTCGCAGTTGTGAACACCGATTGTCATTCCCAGACTGTCGGCGACATCGAGGGCATAGCGGAACATCCCGAGCCATTCATCTGAAGCAAAATTCACACGGGGAACATATTGCCCTGAACCTCCTGCATTCAGAATGGTGGCTCGTTTGATATCGTTCGAGTGCATGCTGCACAGGTCCTTTCTGATGGCCTCGCGACTTATGTTGCCGTTCGGCCAGTGCCACCAGATATCCAGACCGTATCGTGTATCGGGATTATTGAACTCCGCCCTGTCCAGACGGTCCTGTGCGGGCACAGAACTGGGAAACTGCCGGGCAAATGTCGCAGTCGCCAGAAACGCGGAAAACAGTAAATTAAATATCTTGAGTGCTTTCATATCACAAATATAAGAATCTGGTTTTCGTGTGGTTACGGCAGAGCATGATCCTGCGGTCCCCTGATTATGCATCAGCAGCGGATTGCGGTTACATCGGCGCCGGCATCCTTTGCAAGCTGCACGATGGCTTCTGCTGGAAATCAGAGACTTCAGCAATGTGCTGTTTGCCTCTTTTGTCATTGGAAACGCTGTCTTATTTCAATGGGTAGGTGTAAAGCCTTATGCGGTATATGCCGGAGACTTTGAAACGGTCCTGCCATACACTCCAATGCATCCTTTGGTAGGACGGTCTGTAGAGCGGGCCGTTGACTTGGAAGACACGGTCGTCCAAATCTTCGTTCGGCATCCTGCCGCGCAGATAAAGCATATTGTTGTGTGCCGTCTCGTCACCGTTCAGAACGAAAATGGTGTTGCAGCTTCCGTCCTCTTCGTATTGCACTTCCTCGGCATAAGCTATCTTGCACACCAGATTCGGATTGTCGGATGAGAAGGTGATGTAGGCGCCGACACCGGCCACCAGAAATTCGTCCGGTCCTGTCTGAACTGCCAGCCCGTGTGCTGCTCTTTCTCCCTTGATATAGTGAACGTGAAAATTGTAATGCCCGAAGGAGAATGACGTGGAGTCATCGGGCTGGTTGACTTCCTTCATCCTCATAAATCCGTGCATGCTGCCATCACCCTGATGCTCCGAGATGACAGGAAGAAGTTCATTCAGCACTTCATATTCCCCAAGCATATATCTGTCGTTGTAACATTCTTCATATCCGAACGGTGCATAGCACATGGCATCGTATTCTCCCAGGGCCAGATATGCCGGGCCTGCTTCACGGCTGACTTCCGGGATGAAAAGAGGATTGTCGGCACGCTTGTAAAGGCCGAAGTATCGGGCACAGTCATTGAGATAGACATCCGGAGACAGCCAGTCCAGGTCCGGTGCCGCCGCCTTATAGACATCCAGCACGCAGGGGCGCGGCCCGCCGTTGGGGTAGGAGCCGAATCTTGCGTCATCATCGGCAAGCCATACATTGGCGTACATAGGCAGGTCAAATCCTTCCTTGCCTGCTTTTGCAACCTCGTTGACATAGGATGCGAAATGCCAGGCCATAAAGATCTGCTTTGCGGCATCTGTATCACCGAATACCTGGCTCCAACTGTCCGAGGTTCTGTTCCCGTTCTCCTTCCATGCCTTTTCAATCATAGGAGAGAGGGATCCCTTGTGGGTTGAAAGATATTTCATGAGAGAGTCAGGGACCTTGGCTCCGAACGCTCTGACTGCCTCCTCGGAATGGTCGATATCCACGAAGGCTCCCACTTCGTTCTCAACCTGAATCAGACATATCATATGGTTGGTGTCGTGAGTGCCTATATAGGACATAAGCGTCTTGAAAGCCTTTGCATCGGCTTCAAGGGTTTCCTTGCAGAGAGGGGAAAGTGTCGTGGTATTCTCACCGGCAGAGTTCCGTACCCTGAAGAAACGTCTGGTATCGGACTTGACCCATAAGGGGGCATAGGATGATTCTCCGTTCTTCCAGCTGCCGAACCACGCGACGGCGGTCCTCAGTCCGTATTGATTGGCGAGTGCGATGATATGGTCGATTTCGGAAAAATCGAAACGGCCTTCCTCAGGCTCAAGCTGTTCCCAGCTGACCACCGTTATGACGGAGTTCATACCCATCTGCTTTGCAGTGCGGTATGAAGATTCAGCCGCAAGAGAGGTCGAGGATGAGGAGTTGTGCATTTCACCGCCAAGCATTATGAACGGTTTTCCGTCCTGTACGAGCCTTGGGGTGCCGTTGATTGTCTCCACGGCGGCGGCACTGCGGTACGGCTGTGCAAATGTCGCAGTCGCCAGAAATGCGGAAAACAGGAATGCTAATGTCTTGAGTGCTTTCATATCACAAACTTACATAAAATAGCGGGATTTTATGTAAGTTTGCAGTATTGAAAAGAAACCAAATAAAAACGATAGGATGAAAACAAAGAAACTTCTGAGCGTCCTGATGCTTCTGGTAATGGTTGGAATGACCGTTAACTTATCTTCCTGCAGTAAGAACGACGAATACAATATCGTCGGTACCTGGAAAGCCACTCAGGATTCACTTCCCGATGAATATGCCGTTTTCCAATTCTCTTCGAATGGAGAAGGAAAGGCGACCTTATACAGTCAGGGTAAAGCCGAGGAGGAGGAATCATTCAAATATACTTTCTCAAAGAATACCTTGACATTGAATCATAAAGGAGAAATTGAAGTTTTGAATATAAACTGGTTGAGCCCCACCAAGTTCATCGGAATTTCCGGCGACGGAGGGTCCATGACGTTTACAAAACAATAGTCGCAACCCGGCGGGATGGTGAAGGGCAGTTTTCAATCCCGTGGGGCAGAATTTTGCCGCGAATGGCTGGCAAAGGGCCGATTTTAATCCCGGTCAGTGTGGGAATACGGAAGAGAGAGTCTCGATGGGGATTTTCAGCAGGCGGGAGATTTGCTTGTTACCTGCATTGTATTCATAGTGGAGGGCCTTCGCGATGGACATCTTCTCCTCCGGTTTCAATTCCGAAGAATTCCGACCTCCATACTCCTTTCTGCATATCAATGCAATGATGTCAAACAAGTCATAATCCGTGTAGAAGATATTTTCTCCGATAAGTTTGGCTATTTCTTTCTGCGACTCGATATTCTTGGAAATCAGATAGAAGTATTGGCGGTTATTGATGAAAATGGATTCTGCCTCCTGGACCCTGCAATAGCAAAGAGGCGAAATATATCCATCCATAACGATGATATCTCTCACATTGTCCAGACGATGGCTTCTGGTCAAAGTCCTTTTCTCCTCCTGTGTTGCAGCATGTCCGCATTGAGTGTACCGGAGTTTCGCCTCGTTGTTGAAAAAATATCTGTTGGCACCCCACCTGTACGAAAAGGGATTTTCATTCGGGTTGACAATAGTTCCGTTCCTGTTGGTGTAGGCAATTACGTTCCTAAAATTGTTTAGGCTATCGATAGGATGTAGTTTAGGAATCATCTTCAAAATGACGTCCCTGAACCTTTTCAACTCCGGATGAAAGGCCAACTTTTTGACAAGTGCCATTGCAAAAGCCCTCGCCTCGGATTCCTGCCCGGCAACGACAAGATGGAAGTGGTTAACCATAATCTCAAACGTGAATATCTTGATTTCCGGAAACACAAAGGCAACGAATGCGACCATATTCATTGCAATCTTCATCTCCTGTTCTCCGTGGAATATCACAGGCAGATTTTCCTGTGTGCAAACGTGGAAGCAACTTCCTGCTTCCCGGAATCTGAACTGGCACATATTCTCCAGCATCGCAAAATCTCTCTTCTCCATAATGTACCGTTTTGAGTGTGAATATAGAGAGAATCCCCTGAAACGATATGTCTGAAACGTCAAAATTTTCGAGGAAAAGATGGCTATGGGATTTTTTATCGGGAATCATTGTCGTGGCGGGATGAGGAAAGCCTCTTTTCAATCCCGCCACGGTTGCGTAATCGTCACCTTTTGCCGGATTGTCTTGTTATATATGTGAACCGGTTCGGAAAGAATCAAAAACATAATATAACTTTACATCACTATGGAAGATATTCTTGTACCCCTCATGGAAGATATTCTTGTACCCCTCGGCATCTGTGCGGTTATGCCGGTGCTTATTGTCTGGCTGGTAATGCGCTCTTACACCCGAAGAAACGAAAATCAGAAGGAGGTCATCATCGCCACTCTTGAAAAGAACCCGAATATCGATGCTGAGCAACTTGCCAGAAGCTTTCAGCCAAGGGAAAAACCGCTGAAAGAGAAACTACTTACAAGGCTCCTTTGGGGATGTATCTGCACTTTCTGCGGCCTCCTCGGCATCATATTCAAGTTAATTGGCGGAGTGAGCCTACTGTCCGATGAATTACTCATATTCATCGCTGTACTTGCATTGGGCGTCGCATTCCTTATCAACTATTTTTTAGGCAAAAAGATGTTGGCGGGGGAAATCGAGGCTGAAGAAAGAAAACGGCAGCAGGAAATCTGATGACAAAAAATCAGTTCATAGAACTGGTAAAGAGCGAGCAGAACTCCCTTCGCGGGTTTCTGCTTGCCCTTTGTTGCGGCAACAGGGATGAGGCGGACGAGATAGCCCAGGAGACTCTGATAAAGGCTTATCTGTCAGTCTCTTCATATTCTGACCGGGGCCGGTTCCGTTCCTGGGTCTTCAAGATTGCCTACAACACATTCCTCAACCATAGGTCGGCCGCTAGAACATACGAATCTCTGGAGGAGGGGAAGCTGTTGGCAGGACCATACTCCGCCGATGCCTCTTACGTTCACGAAGAGCTCTATCTGGCTCTCGGAACCCTCCCTCCGAAGGAGCGGTCGGCGATAACTCTCCATTACCTGACCGGCTATTCCATCAAGGAGATAGCCGCGATTTCCGACAGCACGGAAGATGCTGTCAAGAAACAACTTTCCCGAGGCCGGGACAAACTTAAAAACATCTTGCAGAAATGACTCCGGACAAAGACATACATACGCTTTTCGACTCTGCCAAATCGGAATTCGAGGACAATGAGGTTTTTCTTCAGACTCTGATCAGGAGCCTTGACAAGGTTGAGTATATCAAACAGATGCAGGACAGACAAATCAGGCGGTACAGGCATACTGTCATATATGCGCTTGTCGCGGGAGTCTGTGCCGGGACATTTGCTATGGTAACAATTGGCAATATCCCGTCTGATTTTCTGCAATCTCTGTCTGAAAATGCTAATCTGCTGCAGGTTCCCTTCCTGGAACCACGGACGGTCCTGAATATGGCCGTCTCCCTCTTCATCGGTGCATCCGTCTTCTGGATTGCACGCAACGTTCAGGAGATACGCCAGACCCTTGGGAGATAAATACCTCAGCGCCCCATTTTCCGGTTGAGAGCGGCGGCCTTTTCGGCATCCCAGTAGGCGCAGTCCAACTCAAAGAATACCGTCGTGTAAGGGGTTGTCATCGGTGTCTTGATGATGACAACCTGATAAAGTCCGCCGGCTTCGTCAAGGCGTTTGATAAGGTCTTCGTGGTCAATGGCCTGAGCCTCGGGACCCAGTATTCTTTCGATTCCCGCCTTCGTGGCGTCGATGCCGGGCATAAGAGATTCGTCGATGAAGCCGAGCTCACGGTCGCGCCAGATGTGCGGATAGACGTGCGCGGCGGCATCAATCGAGCCCTTGACCTTTGCCAGTACGTCAAGATAATCCTCGTCGGCAAAGATGGTTGTGATTCCGTCGCCGGACTGGAGAGGATATGCCATATCGGCAACAACAATCCAGTTGCGGTGTCCCAGCAGAGGAAGCATCGATTCGAACTGATCGCTCCAGGTCGTTTCTTTCGGAGCGCAGGAAAGCAGTGAAAGGCCTGCAATCATAAGCAATAATAATTTTTTATTCATTTTGTAAAACAATGTCCCATCCTGCAAAAGGCCAAATCTGTTCATTTCTTTCGGTTCGGCCTCTTTACAACACAAATATAAGAATCGTTTTTTATAACTTTATGTTTGAAGAACAACCGACATTATGAAACTCAAAACCATCTTCACGGCACTGACCTTGCTCGCTGCAGTTATGACGGGGCTGGCGCAGAACCCCTATATGCCTATGTGGGAACACATTCCCGATGGGGAACCCTATGTCTTCGAAGACCCGGACAAGCCCGGAGAGTACAGGGTATATGTTTATGGCTCCCACGATTCCCTCATAAAATATTATTGCGGGCGGGAGCAGGTGGTATGGTCAGCCCCGGTGAATGATTTGAGCAACTGGAGATATGATGGAGTGATTTTCGAGAACAGATGCGACCGTGACGGCAACCTTCTGAATGCAGATGGAGTTGGAGATGTCCTCTATGCTCCGGACGTGACCGTCCGTACTGAAAAAGGCGTCAAGGTCTATTATCTCTACCCGAATGTGCAGTCCGACGAACGTTCCACTCTGGTTGCCCGCAGTCTGCGCCCCGACGGACCCTTCGAGGTATGCAACTGGGACCCGGAGAATCCCCGCAGAACTGTCGGAACACTCGGGTTCGACCCTGCGGTCTTTGTGGACGATGACGGGAGGGTATATGGTTACTGGGGATTCGGAGAATCCTATGGCGCAGAGTTGGATCCCAATACGATGGCTACCGTCAAGCCAGGATGCGAAGCAGTTCACAATCTGATTTCCGGGCTGGACAAGGAAGGCATCTTCCAGTTCTTCGAAGCCTCCTCCATACGCAAAATCAAAGACAAGTATATCCTGATTTACAGCAGAATGAGTCCTCAGGCCGAATCCGGAATCGACAAGAGCAACTATAATCTTTCATACGCATATTCCGACAACCCTCTCGGGCCTTTCACATACGGAGGAATCGTGATAGATGCCCGTGGCAGGGACGTGGATGAAAGCGGAAAACCGGTCGCAACAGCCTGCCCCTTCGGCAACACCCACGGCGGCATAGTGGAAATCGGCGGGCAATGGTGGGTGTTCTACCACCGCCAGACCGGCACTGACCAGTATTCCCGTCAGGCAATGGTCGCCCCTATCACCGTTGAAATCGAAGAAGGCCCCGGAGGAAAGGTTCACATTACCGAAGGCGAGGTCACTTCCGAGGGCTTCCGCACGGAAGGTCTTGACCCTCTGGCAAAATCCGCTGCAGGCTGGGCCTGCTATTTCGTAAACCCTGACGGAGCCACGGAATCCTTCCCGAATTTCTTCTTCAGCGGCTCCTACGTCAAAGCCTCCAGAACTTCTGACCAAAGCCCGTGGTTCGGCCCATACAACTTGAAACAGCCTCTCTGCCCCGTGGTCAACAATACCTCAGGTTCGGTTGTAGGCTTCAAATACTACAATTTTGACAGGATAGCAAATCTCAAAAACATAAAACTGAAAGCTCATTTCAAGCCGGAAGGCGTAGAAGGGACAGTCCGTGTCCTTGTTGGAGGCCCGAGTGAGAGACGCGGAGGCATCCTCATCGGAGAATTCCGTATCAGCGCCTCCGATCCTAAGCAACTGTCGGAATACATCACCCCCGTCTCCAGCCTTGATGGAATCAAAGGAAAGAAGCCCCTCTTTTTCGTCTTTGAATCCAAATCCAAAGGCGTCTCCATCTGCGAATTCCTCGACTTTCAGTTTGTGGCCTATTCCTAAACAGCTTCTAAACCGTGTCATCACATCGTCGGGATCGAAATCGGCCTTTTGCCAGCCATTCGCGGCAAAATTCTGCCCCGCGGGATTGAAAACCGCCCTTCACCATCCCGCCACGACGAAAAACCCCGCCACGGGATTGAAAACAGCCTTTCGCCAGCCCGCCACGACAAAAATCCCCTCACGGCACAAGGTGACGGAGAACAAGAAAACCCGGCGCACAAGCGTCGGGTTCTCGCGTGGTCCCAGCAGGGCATGATCCTGCGACCCCCTGATTATGAGTCAGATGCTCTAACCAACTGAGCTATGGGACCAATTGCAGACCCAAAGTTAATACTTTTGGGTCTAAGAACAAAATCTCTTACAGAACTTTGATTTCAACTTCGACACCGCTGGGGAGTTCGAGCTTCATAAGAGCGTCAACGGTCTTTGAAGTCGAGCTGAATATATCCAGCAGACGACGGAATGAGTTGAGTTCAAACTGCTCGCGGGCTTTCTTGTTCACGAAAGTGGAGCGGTTAACGGTAAAGATCTTCTGGTCAGTGGGAAGAGGAATGGGTCCGCTCACCACAGCGCCGGTAGCCTTTACAGTCTTGACGATCTTGTCAGCGGACTTGTCCACCAAAGCATGATCGAAAGATTTGAGTTTGATTCTGATTTTCTGGCTCATTATAGTAATCTTAAAATTATACGAATTCTTCGTCAAAGAACATTGTGCGGTTCCCACCCTGCTTGTCGATGATTTCACGAGCTATGTTCGAAGGAACCTCCGCATAATGGGAGAACGTCATCGAACTTGTGGCACGCCCTGAAGTCAGCGTACGCAGGATTGTCACATAACCGAACTGCTCGGCAAGGGGAACCTTGGCCTTGACAATTCTTGCATTTCCCTTGGTATCCATATCGGTAATCTGCCCGCGACGGCGGTTGATGTCACCGACGACATCTCCCATATATTCTTCGGGAGTCACAACGTCCAGGGCCATTATCGGTTCCATAAGGACGGGACCGCATTTGCCGAGCGCCTTGCGGAAAGCCTGACGGGCGCATATCTCGAAAGAGAGAGCGTCCGAGTCTACAGGATGGAAACTGCCGTCGAGAAGGCGGACCTTCAGGGAGGTGAGTTCATATCCTGCAAGCACTCCGTTTGACATTGCGGACTTGAAACCCTTTTCGACAGCGGGGATAAATTCCTTGGGAACATTTCCACCCTTGACTTCGTCGATAAACTGAAGTCCGGTGACCCCTTCGTCGGCAGGGCCGATTTCGATTTGGATATCAGCGAATTTACCACGTCCACCCGTCTGCTTCTTGAATACCTCGCGATGTTCGGTGCTCCTGGTAACCGCTTCGCGGTAGTTGACCTGAGGCGCTCCCTGGTTGATCTCCACTCCGAATTCACGGCGGAGACGGTCCACGATGATATCAAGATGAAGTTCTCCCATACCGCTGATGATGGTCTGACCTGTTTCGTTGTTGGTCTGGACTGTGAAGGTAGGGTCTTCTTCCGACAGTTTTCCAAGGGCGATGCCCAGTTTGTCGAGGTCCTTCTGTGTCTTGGGTTCAACCGCCAGCCCGATCACGGGATCAGGGAAAGTGATTGATTCAAGAACCACGGGATGGGATTCCTCGCAGACAGTGTCTCCGGTACGCAGTTCCTTGAATCCCACCGCGGCGCAGATATCACCTGCTTCCACGGCTTCTATCGGATTCTGCTTGTTGGAATGCATCTGGTAGAGACGGGCAACCCTTTCCTTCTTGCCGGAACGGGTGTTCAATACATAGGAACCTGACTTGAGGGTTCCTGAATAAGCTCTGATAAAGGCAAGACGACCCACGTAAGGATCAGTGGCAATCTTGAAGACAAGACCGCAGAAAGGCTGGTCATTCTTGGGAAGGCGCTCAACCTCGTTGTTGGTGCGGAGATCGGTCCCCGTCACGCCACCCTTGTCCAGAGGAGAAGGAAGATAGCGCATCACCGCGTCAAGCAGGAACTGCACTCCCTTGTTCTTGAAAGACGAACCGCAGCAGGTGGGAACCACCGCCATATCAATTGTCGCCTTCCTGAGGGCATCGATGATTTCCTGCTCCTCGATTGAGTCGGGGTCATTGAAGAACTTCTCGAGAATGGTGTCGTTGTACTCCGCCACCGCTTCGATAAGTTTTCCTCTCCACTCCTCAACCTCGGCAACCATATCCTCGGGAACAGCCTGAATCTCGTAATTCACGAGATCCTTGCTGTCATTATAGACGTATGCCTTTCTTGATATCAGATCCACGACACCGGCGAAACTGTCCTCCGCCCCGATAGGGAGGCAGATGGGCACGGACTTGGCGCCGAGCTTGGAGTCTATCTCCTCGACCACGGCGATGAAATCCGCTCCGACACGGTCCATCTTGTTGACGTAGGCAATCTTGGGCACGCGATATTTGTCGGCCTGACGCCATACCGTCTCAGACTGCGGCTGCACGCGTCCCACAGCGCAGAAAGTGGCGATTGTTCCGTCAAGAATACGGAGACTGCGCTCAACTTCCACGGTGAAGTCGACGTGACCCGGAGTGTCGATGAGGTTTATCTGGTACTGCTCACCGTTGTAATGCCAGAAGGCCGTCGTTGCGGCCGAGGTTATGGTAATACCACGTTCCTGCTCCTGGACCATCCAGTCCATAGTGGCGGCACCTTCGTGAACCTCCCCTATCTTGTGGGTCTTGCCCGTATAATAGAGGATTCTCTCGGAGGTTGTGGTCTTACCGGCATCAATGTGAGCCATAATACCGATATTCCTCGTGTATCTGAGATCTCTTGCCATCTTTTCAGATTAGAAACGGAAGTGTGCGAAGGCCTTGTTGGCCTCAGCCATTCTGTGCATATCCTCCTTTCTCTTGAAGGCTGCACCTTCGCAGTTGTATGCGGCCATTATTTCGGCTGCAAGTTTTTCTGCCATTGAGTGGCCTGAACGCTTGCGGGCGAAAAGCACCATATTCTTCATTGAGAGAGATACTTTTCTTTCAGGACGCACCTCTGTAGGCACTTGGAAGTTGGCACCACCAACCCTGCGGCTCTTTACCTCAACCTGCGGGGTTACGTTTTCAAGTGCTTTCTTCCAAATATCGAGAGGAGCCTGTTCAGAATCTTTCATCTTCTCGCCGATGATGTCGATTGCATCGTAAAAAATAGAATACGCGATACTCTTCTTCCCCTGCAACATAAGATTGTTCACGAAACGGGTTACCTGTACGTCGTGAAACTTAGGATCAGGAAGTAGAATCCTCTTTTTAGGCTTCGTTTTTCTCATTTTTCGAAAGATTTAAATGATTTGGATGTTGGGTGGTTACTTCTTAGCGGCTTTGGGACGCTTGGTGCCATAGAGGGAGCGACTCTGAGTACGACCCTCTACGCCAGCAGTATCCAACGCACCTCTAAGGATGTGATAACGTACACCGGGGAGGTCTTTCACACGGCCGCCGCGAACAAGCACGATGCTGTGTTCCTGCAGGTTGTGACCTTCGCCGGGGATGTATGCATTGACCTCTTTCTGATTTGTCAGCCTTACACGGGCCACCTTACGCATGGCGGAGTTAGGCTTCTTGGGGGTTGTAGTGTAAACACGTACACAAACACCACGTCTCTGAGGACAAGCATCAAGTGCGCGAGATTTGCTTTTCTCTTCGATAACCTCGCGACCTTTGCGAACTAATTGTTGAATCGTTGGCATAAATAGTTGTAAATCTTTTATTTATGTTATTTCCCCCACATTTTGTGGGGTTGCAAAGATAGGATAAAAATCCCTAAATGCCAACAAGTTTTCAACAAAAGTTACTTGAAACTGTAAATTTTGTCGCTTCTGCGCAGATTTTCCTTGACGGGGATGGAACAGACATCGCCCTTCGAGGCTGTCTGCACGTTCTTGAGGTCAACCCTTATTTCAGGTACCGTGTATTCTATCACACCGGTCGTGGGACCGCAGATGAGCATCGTGTCCCCGACGCTGAAAGAGCCGGTTTCAACCGTGACCTCTGCCACTCCTATTTTAGCGAAGTAATTGGTTATCTTGCCGATATAGGTCTTGGTCCGGGTCGCGTGATTGCCGTATGCATCGCTCCACTCTCCGAGTCTGGCACCCTGATAATAGCCGTCCCAGAAGCCCCGGTTGAACACTGTCGCAAGTTTTTCCTTGAGGCCGGCGGCCAGTTCAGGGGTATATCTCCCCTCCTCGACGGCATCGGCGGCATCCCGGTATGCCCGTGTCACAGTCCTGACATACTCGCTGCTCCGGGCACGCCCCTCAATTTTGAAGACAGTCACTCCAGCCTCGATGATTTTGTCAAGGAACTCTATGGTACACAGGTCCTTGGGAGACATTATATATTTGTTGTCAACCACCAGTTGTGACCCTGTCTCAAGGTCTGTCACCTCATATCCGCGGCGGCATATCTGATAGCAGGAACCCCTGTTTGCGGAGGCTCCGTATTCGTGCAGGGAGAGATAGCATTTGCCCGATACGGCCATACACAACGCGCCGTGGCAGAACATCTCTATCTGCAAAGGCCTCCCTGAAGGGCCGCAGATTCCCTCCCTGTCTATGGTGGCCTTTATCTCCCTGACCTGCCCCAGATTGAGTTCCCGGGCAAGGACTATGACATCGGCGAAGCGGCTGTAGAAGCGCAGGCTCTCGCGGTTGGAGATGCTGAGTTGGGTCGAGATATGGACCTCCAACCCTATCTGACGGGCATATTCGATTGCCGCCATATCGCTGGCGATAACCGCGCTGATTCCCGCATCGCGGGCGGCGTCGAGAGCCTCCCTCATCGGGGCGAGGTCTTCGTCATACAGGATTATGTTGAGGGTGAGATACGATTTCACTCCGTTTTCACGGCAGATACGGCACACCTCCCCCAGATCTTCCGGGGCGAAATTGTTCGCGGAATGGGAGCGCATATTCAACCGTCCCACACCGAAATATACGGAATCCGCACCACCCTGTATGGCGGCTCTCAGGCATTCGAAATTGCCCGCAGGTGCCATTATTTCCAATTTATTTCTCACGCCCCAGAAGCATTTTTGCAAATTCGTCAAGCCGGGATTTCTGTTCGGACGTCAGCGAAGATTCCTCCAGGGCCTGCACCGCCAGACTGTGATATCGGGCGATGGTGTTTTCCGCATCCTCCTTTATCCCGAGCCGGAGGTACATATCCCTCATCGCGGAAAATTTCTCCTGCCTGCAGGAGGAGGAATCCATATTCATAATCCTCTCCAATTCAGCCTTCTGCACACTGTCAGCCTTTCTGAAGGCACTCACAAGCAGCCAGGTTTTCTTGTTGCAGGCGATGTCACCTCCTATCTGCTTCCCGAAAGATTTCTCGTCACCGAAAGTGTCGAGGTAATCGTCAGCTATCTGAAAGGCCAGACCGAGCTGGTATCCGTAGTCGTATATGATTTGGCTCAACTTTTCGTCACAGCCTCCGAGCAACGCGCCCATTCTCGCCGAAGCGGCAAGGAGGCAGGCTGTCTTGAGTCCTATCATCCTCAGGTAGGAATCCATCGTGATGAACGGTATCTGTTCGAAATCCATATCCAGCTGCTGCCCTTCGCAGATGCTTATCGCAGTGGTCGTGAACAGGTCCAGCACCTGCGGCAACTTCTCCCTTTCCGCCTTTGCCAGATATTTGTATGACAGGAAAGCCATTGCGTCCCCGGAGAGAATCGCCACATTCTCGCTCCACTTCTTGTAGACGGTGGGCCTGCCCCTTCTCGTGGGAGCCTTGTCCATTATATCGTCGTGAAGCAGAGTGAATTCGTGAAACATCTCCAGCGCGAAGGCAGGACTGAGGACGGAACTGTCAACCCGGTCGCTGAAGAGGTTATATACCGTCAGGCAGAGCTTGGGCCGGACCCTTTTCCCTCCGATTGACATCGTATATTCAACCGGCTCGTACAGATTGTACGGCTCCCGTCTGTAGCCCATCTCCCTGCCGGCTCTGGCGACCAGTTCGTCTATTTCATTAAGAGAATACATCTTGCTGATTTTTAATAAAGTTTACCATTTGTCGAGGGCGGCGTCGAGCTGGGGGTCGTTCCTCAATGAGACGACTGTACTGGCTCTGTTGAAGTAGAATTTCTCCACAATCTCCCTTTCCACGAGAGGCAGTATCTCCGCCTTGCGGGCGCGGAGGGAACTTTCCTTGTCAAGGTTCAGTTTGGCCTTCAGAGCCTCGATTTCGGCCTTGTAGGAATCATACAACTTGTCGCTCTCTGCAACTTTGATGAGAGCGTCGAGCGCCGTCTGGGCGCTGCTTCGCACGTCGAAATCCTGTGTGGACGCAAATTTCACGAAATCTTCGTAATCGGCGTCGCTCATCCTGAATTCCCCGGCAGGGGCGATGGAGGTGTGTTTCTTGTAGTATTCGATAGCAAAGTCACCGGTTATGTCAGCCATTGCCAGAGCGATGGCCGTGCGGCTGTACTGGGGGCTTTCCACTTCGATGTCGGGAGTGATGCCTCCTCCGTCATAGACGCTGCGGCCGCTACGGGTCTTGAACTCCTTCTTCAGGGAATCGGGCACGAATCCCACGCTGCCGTCCTCATTGCGGTGGCTGTAGTCGATAGCCTGGACGCACCTGCCGCTGGGGGTATAATACTTTCCGGTGGTGACTTTCACTTTGCCGTTGTAAGGGGTGGGGCGGATGGACTGGATGAGACCTTTCCCGTATGACCGCTTGCCGGCAATAGTGGCCCTGTCAAGGTCCTGCATCGCACCGGCGAAAATCTCGGAAGCCGATGCGGACTGGCTGTTGATCATCACCATCATCGGGATTACCGTGTCGACGGGCGCGAGGGTGGTCCTGTATTCAGCATCATTGAGGTGGGCGCGGCCCTTGGAACTTACTGCAAGGGTTCCCTGGGGAACAAAGAGCGAAATAAGGTCGATGGCCTCTTCCATCACGCCGCCTCCGTTGTCCCTCAGGTCGATTACAAGGCGTTTCGCCCCCTGTTTCTTGAGTTGAAGAAACTCTTCTTTCACCTCCTCGTGCATCTTGGTGGTGAATCCGTCAAGGAAAATATATCCTATCGTGTCCCTGATGATTCCCGCATATACCACATTGGAGATATGTATCCTCTCCCTGGTGACGGTGACGTCGACGGTGTCCCCTCCTCGGCCCTTGACAACGGTGAAACGGACGTCGGTGTCCGGCTGTCCCTTCATCTTTTCCGACGCCTGCTCGCTTGTCAGGTCGAGAATGCTCTGCCCGTCGATTGCGACTATTTCATCTCCGGGCTCCAGCCCCGCCTTGACGGCCGGTGAACCCTCGTATGGCTCGACAAGTTTGACAGGCTGGCCCGGAAGTTTCCGGATAAGGGACCCCACACCTCCGTAGATGCCCGTAGTCATCATCTGGACGGTCTCTTCATCCTCTTCGGGGAAATATACGGTATAGGGGTCGAGAGTGCCCAGCATCGAATTGATGCCATTGTCAATCATTCTCCTGAAGTCGACCGTGTCGACATAATTGTCCGCAACTTCCTGAAGGACAGCGCTCTGTATCTCAAGTGCCTGTCCCAATTTGAAATTTCTGCTTTGTGCGCCCGCCTGCACGAACGTTGCAAACAGGGCTGTTGCTATCAATAACTTTTTCATACTGTCAAATTTTTATCTGTATTTTGTCTCCTCCTCCAGCATTCCGAGGTAGGAGCCGTATCTTTCTGCGGAAATTTCCCCTCTTTCCATAGCCTCCTTTACGGCGCATCCCGGCTCGTGGGTATGGGTGCAGGGCATATACCTGCAGCTGTCCATAACTTTCAGCATCTCCGGAAAGTATTTGCTCAACTCCCCGCTCTCGAAATCGACGAGTCCGAATCCCCTGATGCCCGGGGTGTCTATCACGAAACCGCCTCCGGAGAGGGGGTGCATCTCATAGAAGGTGGTGGTATGCTTTCCTTGGAGGTGGGAGAGGGATATTTCTCCGATTTTCGGGTCAAGGGTCGGGTCCAGTGCCTTGAGCAGGGAGGACTTGCCCACTCCGGACTGTCCGCTGAAGAGGCAGACGCCGTTTCTGCAAAGTTCTCTCACTCTGTCGATTCCCTGCATCGTGCGGGTGGAGGTTCCGATAACCTCATATCCCGCATTCCGGTAGATGTCCGCCATCCACTCCATCTGCTCCTGCAGTTCTTTTTCCGTGTAGAGGTCGGTCTTGTTCATCACGATTACGGGATGGATGCCGTATGCCTCGCAGGTGACGAGGAACCGGTCGACAAATGCAAGTTTAGTCTCAGGCAGAATCACCGTCATCACAAGGAATACCATATCCAGGTTTGCAGCGATTATGTGGTTCTCGCGGGAAAGGTTGGTGGAGCGGCGGATGACGTAGTTCTTTCTGGGCAGAACTCCGGTTATCACCCCGTTCTCGAAGGTGACGCGGTCCCCCACTGCCACCGGATTGGTGGATTTGGAACCCGTCAGGCGCAGTTTCCCCCGTATAACCGCCTCAAAGGGCTGCCACTGTGGCAGTTCACAGAGCAGATAATGGCTCCCCGTGTGTTTGACAACCGTTGCTGTCCCCTTGCTTTCCATACCCGCAAATTTAGTCATTCCTTGGCAATATCATTCGATATGCGCCTGAAATCAGAAAAAATCGGGCCAAACCCCGCGCGACCTTCGGCCTTGAACCTGCTGACGGGATCGAAAATGGCGGTTTATCAGCCGCGAACGATGAAATTTTGCACGGATGGATGGCAAAAGGCCTGTTTCAATCCCGAAAGGCGTATTTGCGGACAGACCGGCGCAGATTGTCTGCGCACGTAGTACACGCCGACCTGGACAAATGGTAGCCTACAAGGCTGGGCTGACATTGCGACCGGACAGCGTCCATTCTTTGTTTTGGGGCTCCGCCCCCTGCCCCGCGGCTCCTTGCTCCAGTATGTTGCTTGCGCAACATACCCGCACCGCCGGGCCGCTGATGCGGCCTTAATAAGTCTGCGTCAAACTTGCTGGCTGCGGCTGAGTCTGTCCTTATCGCAATGTCCGCCCAGCCTGCAATTATTTGATCTCTTTCTTGAGATAGTGCTTCAGGCCGAAAGATTCAAGGGAATCGTAGAGTTCGAAGCAGGGATTCACCTTCGTCTCCTTTGAAAAGAGAACCACGCTGTCCTGCTGGCCATCGTGGGAGAAGAGGACATCCACATAAAGACGGACTGTTCCCTTATACCGTTTGAATTCCTTTGCAAGAGACTTCCTCAAATCCGGCGTTATTCTGTCAAGAGGCATAACCACATGGAACTCACGGACATACCTCTCCTTCGTATCCGACAGGAAACCTATTCCGGCAATCTTCAGGTCAAAGGACTCCTTCTCCCCCTCCTTGGCGAACCTCTTCCTTGGGACGCATTTTATCAGCAGGCACTGATGCACCTTCGCATAGCGGATGTAATTTTCATAATCCTTGCTGGACACGGCGAAGACGTGACTTCCCGAATAATCCTCCACGGTCATCCTGAACCAGGGCTTGTTCTCGCTCTTCGTGAACCTCTCCTCAACGTCGGTCACAAGTCCGGCAAAATAGAATTCCCTGTTCTGCAATGACTTGTCCGATGTCAGATTCGCCTCTATCTCCTCTATCTTTGAAAGGGGCGCATTCGAGAACTCATTGATTTCCAACTTGAACTTGTCAAGAGGGTGGGATGACAGGTACATTCCCACAAGTTCCTTCTCCCTCTTGAGGAATTCAATCTCATTATATTCGGCCACGGAAGGAACGACAGGTCTCAAAGGCTTGAGTTCCATCGAGTCCCCGAAGAGGCTCATCCCCGCATCAAATGAATCGTTCTGATATTTCGTACCATATCTCACCACGGCGTCAAGGAATGTCTCATCCTTTCCCATAGGGCAGGCGAACTGGGCGCGGCTGACATTACCGAAACTGTCGAACGCACCGGAGAAAACCAGACTCTCCAACGCCTTTCTGTTGATTGAGCCTGCCGGCATTCTCTCCACGAAGTCGAAGACATCCTTGAAAGGGCCTCCCTTTCCCCTTTCCGCCACGACAGCCTCGATTATGCTCATACCCACTCCCTTGATTCCGGCCATACCGAAACGGACGTTGCCGTCCTTGTTCACCGTGAACTCGGCCTGACTCTCGTTGATGTCCGGGCTGAGGAGCTTGATCTTCCACTTGCGGCAATCATCCAGTACTTTGGTGATTTCCTCCATATTGTCGAGATTGCAGCAGAGGTTGGCGGCGAAGAATTCGGCCGGGTAGTGGCATTTCAGCCAGGCAGTCTGATAACTCACCCAGGCATAACAGGTGGCGTGGGACTTGTTGAAGGCATATTCCGCAAACGCGCGCCAGTCCTTCCAGATTTTCTCAAGCACCTCGGAGGGATGCCCGTTCTTCCTGCCTCCTTCCATAAACTTGCTGTTGAGACTCTCCAGCACGGCTATCTGCTTTTTTCCCATTGCCTTGCGGAGTTTGTCAGCTTCACCCTTGGTGAACCCTGCAAGCTTCTGAGAAAGCCTCATCACCTGCTCCTGGTAGACGGTAACTCCGTATGTCTCCTTGAGAAACTCCTCCATCTCGGGGAGGTCGTATGTAATCTGCTGGACTCCGAGCTTCCGGTCAACGAAATCGGGGATATAGTCCATAGGACCGGGGCGGTAGAGGGCATTCATTGCAATCAGGTCCTCGAACCTCTCCGGATGCAGTTTCTGAAGCCACTCCCTCATTCCGGGCGACTCGAACTGGAAGATGGAGGTGGTGTCTCCGCGACCATAAAGCTCGAAAACCTCCTTGTCCTCCTTGTCAATGGCTTCGATATCTATGTCCACCCCGTGTGACTCCTTTATCAGGTCCAGAGCCTTGTGGATGATGGAAAGGGTGTTGAGTCCGAGAAAGTCCATCTTCAGCAGACCGCACTCCTCGATATAATGTCCGTCATACTGCGATGTCCAGACATCCTTGCCCGTATCCTTGTCCTTGGAGAGGCAGATGGGGATGTAATCGCTCAGATTGCCCGGGCCGATGATGGTGGCGCAGGCGTGCATACCGACCTGACGCACACTCCCTTCCAGCTGTCGTGCATAATCCAGGACCTCCCTGTTGAGGTCGTTGCCCTCCCTTGACAGTTCCTCCTGCAGTTCGGGAACGAGGCGGAAGCAGTTTTCGAGAGTGATTTTCACGTTCTTCTCCTCCACCGTGCCGTCGTCATTCTTTTTCTTCTCCGAAAGGCGGGCGGGAATCAGCTTCGAGAGACGGTTGGACTCGTCTATGGAGACGCGGCTGATTCTGGCCACATCCTTGATGGCTCCCTTTGCCAGCATAGTTCCGAAAGTGATGACGCGGGAGACGTGGTCCAGACCATATTTCTGCTCCACATACCTGTGGGCAAACGGCAGATTCTCGAAATCCACGTCAATATCGGGCATCGAAATTCTGTCGGGATTGAGGAACCTCTCGAACAGCAGGTCGTAACGGATGGGGTCCAGATTCGTGATTCCCAGGCAATAGGCCACCACCGAACCGGCCGCCGAACCTCTTCCGGGACCGACCATATAGCCGGCGTCGCGGGAAGCTCTGATATAGTCCTGGACTATGAGGAAATAATCGGGGAATCCCATCTTGCAGATGGTCTTCAATTCGAAATCTATCCTGCCGCTCTGCTCTTCGTTCAGAGTCTCCCCATATCTTTTACGGGCTCCTTCGTAGGTCAGGTGACAGAGATATGCCACGGACTTGCAGAAATCATCTCCCCGGTAGTTCCCCTTCGCGTCGCTCTTCCCCACATTTATGACCTCCGCATATTTTGCCAGATGAGAGTCAATTTCCTTCAGGAAGTCCGGCTCTATGGCGAACTTCGGAAGAATGTAGTCGTGGTCTATCTTGTAGGCCTCTATCTTGTCCGCAACCTCGCAGGTATTGTCCAGAACTTCGGGATGGTCGGGGAACAGTTCCTCCATCTCCTCCCTGCTCTTGAGATACTCTGACTGAGTGTAGCGCAGCCTCTCCGGATCATCTATGTCCGAATTCGTGGTAAGACATATCAGTCTGTCGTGGGCCGAAGCATCCTCCTTCCGTACGAAATGGACGTCATTGGAGGCGACCACCTTCACCCCGCATTCCTGTGCAAGAGCGAAGATCTGAGGATTGACTTTCTGCTGACCCTCAGGAACATCCTTCGCCTTAGGCACATCCGTGGGATGGAGCATCACCTCCAGATAGTAGTCCTCCCCGAACACCTTCTTGTGCCAGAGCACGGCTTCGCGGGCGGCATCAACGTCATCTGCGAGAAGATTGTTGGAAATTTCTCCTGCAAGGCAGGCGGAACAGCAAATCAGGTTTTCGTGATATTTCTCGATGACCCCGTGGGATACACGCGGCTTGTAGTACATACCGTTGATGTGCCCTTCCGTGCAGATTTTCATCAGGTTACGGTAACCGTCGATATTCTTGGCAAGCAGAATCAGGTGGTAATATTTCCTGTGGTCCCTATCCTTGAGAGTGTGGTCGTAATGTCTTGTCACATAGACCTCACATCCGACAAGAGGCTTGACAATCAGGTTTCCCTGCTCATCCTTGTTCTTGTCGCTGAAGGCGTGCTTGAGGAACTCCTTCACTCCGTACATATTGCCGTGATCAGTGATTGCCAGGGCTTTCAGACCAATTTCACGCGACCTCGCGAACAGTTTCCCGATATCGGAAAGACCGTCCAGGATGGAGTACTGAGTATGGACGTGAAGGTGTGCGAACGACATAATTCCTTATACGAGAGGGGTTCCTGTCATTTCCGCCGGCTGGGCGATTCCCATAAGTTTCAGAATGGTAGGCGCTATGTCGGCCAAGCGTCCATCCTTCACCGCCTTCACGTCGTCATCGACGACGATGAACTGTACTGTGTTCAGAGAGTGGGCGGTATTGGGTGTTCCGTCCGGATTCACTGCATTGTCGGCGTTGCCGTGGTCGGCGGTAATCAGCACCGTGTAGCCGTTGGCCCTTGCTGTGCGGACAACCTCCCCCACTGCGCTGTCAATGTAGCGGACAGCCGTGCAGATTGCCTCATAAACCCCCGTATGTCCAACCATATCGCCGTTGGCGAAATTCAAAATCACCATATCGTGCTTCTGAGTCTGAAGGTCGGCTATCAGAGCCTCCTTCACCTCGGGTGCGCTCATCTCGGGCTTGAGGTCATAGGTAGCAACCTTCGGCGAGTTGATGAGAATACGGTCCTCATTTTCGAATTCCTTCTCACGTCCGCCGTTGAAGAAGAAGGTCACGTGGGCATACTTTTCAGTCTCGGCAATGCGGAGCTGCCTTTTCCCTGCGGCGGCAACCACCTCTCCGAGAGTCTTCTGCACGTTTTCCTTGTCAAATAGGATATGCAGTCCGGTGAATTTGTCATCGTACGGAGTGAGGCAGCAGTAATAGAGAGGAATCGTCTTCATTCCCAGCTCAGGCATATCTGTCTGTGTTAGGACGTTGGTTATCTCACGGGCGCGGTCGTTACGGAAATTGAAGAATATCACGGCATCCCCCTCCTTGATTGTTGCAACCGGCTTGCCGTCTTCACCCACAATGCAGACAGGCTTGATGAATTCGTCCGTAACACCCTCATCGTACGACTCCTGTATCGCCTGAACGGCTGAAGTCGCTTTCTTGCCTTTCCCGTTCACTATCAGGTCATAGCCTTCCTTTACCCTCTCCCATCTCTTGTCACGATCCATCGTGTAGAAACGTCCGCAGACGGAAGCCACCTTTCCTGTAGTGGCAGCCATCCTGCTTTCCAATTCCTCGACGAATCCCTTTCCGCTCTTGGGGTCGGTGTCACGGCCGTCCATCAGGCAGTGTACGAATACCTTGGACAATCCGGCCTTTGCGGCCTCCGCTAGAAATTCGTAAAGATGGTTCAAGGAGCTGTGAACACCTCCGTGGGAGCAGAGACCCATGAAGTGGAGGGAGCAGCCCGTTGTCTTCACATAATCGTAAACCTTCTTTATCTCACTGTTTTCCAGCAGAGTATGAGCCTGGCAAGCCATATTTATCTTCACCAGGTCCTGATATACGATACGGCCGCCGCCAATATTGAGGTGCCCTACTTCGGAGTTGCCCATCTGCCCGTCGGGAAGACCGACGTCCTGACCGCAGGCGGCGAGGTGTGAGAAGGGATATTTTGCGCGCAGCGCGTCAATTTCGGGAGTACCGGTAGCATAAATGGCGTTGGAGCGGTCCTTTTTGCCTTCACCCCATCCGTCCAGAATCATCAGCAATACTTTCTTATCCATATTTTTGTTAATTTTGTGTCTGTAGAATCGCGCAAATTTAAACAATATATGCCAACTAAAAAAGTTAAAAAATTCAAAAAGCCTGCAAGGAAAAGAAGGTCTCTGGAAGAGGTGACCGGACAGTTTTCGATGACGGCGAGCGGTTTCGGCTTCGTAAAGGTGGAAGGTTGGGAGGATGACATATACATCCCCGTCAGACAAGTGAAAAAAGCTCTCCACGGAGACACCGTGAGAGTCGGCATAACCGCACGGAAAAACAAAGGCCTGGACAAGAGAGTCGAAGGAACAGTCCTGAATGTCGTCGCCAGAAGCAAGAAACCCCATATCGGAACTCTGGCTGTCAGAGGAGGCAGGGCCTGGGCCATCGTGGAAAGCAAATTCATGCCTTACGACATACGGATAGAAGGCCCTGTGCCGCCGGCGGACGGGCAGAAAGTCTCCGTCCTTGTCACCGGCTGGCCGGACCGCAGCTATGAACCTTGCGGACGCATACTTGACGTTCTGGGAAAACCCGGGGAGAACGAGACCGAAATGCACGCCATCCTTGCGGCATACGGTCTGCCCTACAAGTTTGAAGATGCCGTGGAGAAGGCGGCAGACGGACTCTCCGCCGACATTACCGAAAAAGAGATTGCCGGAAGAAGGGATTTCCGGGAAATCACCACCTTCACGATAGACCCTGCCGATGCGAAGGACTTCGATGACGCGCTCTCTTTCCGCACCGTCGAGGACGGTCTTCTCGAGATAGGTGTCCATATAGCGGACGTGACGCATTACGTCACCCCCGGTTCGCTCATCGACAAGGAAGCCTTCGAGCGCGGAACCTCCGTTTATCTGGTGGACCGCACCGTTCCGATGCTTCCGGAAGCCCTATCCAATAAATTGTGCTCTCTTCGCCCTCAGGAGGAGAAACTCTGCTACAGCGTCGTATTCCGGATGGACGGAAACGCGAAAATAAAGGATACCTGGTTCGGTCACACCGTCATCCGGTCAGACCACAGATTCAACTATGAGGAGGTGCAGAAAATCATCGAAGGAGGGGAAGGACCCCTTTCCACCGAAATTCTCAAACTGCACTCCATTGCCTCTCTGCTGCGGAAACGCCGCTTCGAGGCCGGTGCAATCTCCTTTGAAAGGCCTGAAATGAAGGTCATTGTGGATGACGCGGGCAAGCCCGTCGACATCGTAAGGAAAATCTCCGTCGAGAGCAATTTTCTGGTCGAGGAGTTCATGCTGCTCGCCAACCGCACCGTGGCGGAATTCGTGGCGCGGAAATGCAAGGCGAAGAATCCGACTTTCGTCTATCGTATCCACGAGGATCCCAACCCGGAAAAACTCGAATCGCTCCGCTCTTTCGCCAGGAACTTCGGTCATAAACTCGGAGACACCTCAACCGCAAAGGTGGCCTCGAAAAGTCTCAACGCACTTATCTCCTCAACACGCGGCAAGCCCGAGGAAAGCGTGCTCCAGATGCTGGCCCTGCGCAGTATGGCAAGAGCCCGCTACAGCACCGACAATGTGGGACACTACGGCCTGGCTTTCAAATACTACACCCACTTCACCTCCCCCATCAGGCGCTACCCCGATATGATGGTACACCGTCTTCTCGACATCTACACCTCGGGAGGAAAGAGCCAGGACAAGCTGACATACGAAGACAAGTGCCAGTACGCCTCGATGCGGGAGCAGCTGGCGACTGACGCCGAACGGGAAAGCGTGAAATACAAGCTGGTGGAATATATGCAGGACTATGTCGGGCAGGAATTCGACGGTACAGTCAGCGGTCTGACGGAATGGGGAATCTATGTGGAGGTGGAACCTACAAAAATTGAGGGAATGGTATCTCTCCGCAGCGTGACCGAGGATTATCTTGTATTTGACGAGGAGAACTTCGTCACGAGGGCAAAGGCTTCCGGACGGGTTTTCCACCTTGGGGACAAGGTCCGAATCAGAGTTACGAGGGCCTCTCTGGAGCAGAAAGTCCTGGACTATGAACTTCTCTGGGACAAAGAATAGAGCGCTGAGCCGGACCCTGTCATAGAGGCATACAGAGCTCCTTTCCTGTAAAGTTCTTCCTTGACTTTTCCCAGATTAGGGAATTTTCCAAAGACAGTCTTCTCAAAATCGTTGAAAATCATCTCTTTCCACTGTGACACCGGCTTTGAGACAGCCTCTTTCAGCGATATTTCCGGCCTGCCGGGAGTGATTCCGGCGTATGCCTGCGCCGTCGATACGAACTCCTTCTGGGGGTAAACCTTTATTTCGAGAGAGTCCAATTGAGGGATGTCGATATCTTCCATCACCTCCCCCCTTCCCGTTGCAAACACAGGCCTGTTGTAGATGAAGAAAGGGCAGTCGCTTCCGAGTGCCGCGGCCTCTGCGGCAAGCTCCTTTTCCGAAAGCTTCAGGTCGAACAGGGTGTCGAGAGCCTTGAGAGTGAATGCCGCATCGGACGAGCCTCCTCCAAGTCCCGCTCCCGTGGGGATTTTCTTGAAAAGATTAATCCAGACCGGAGGCAGTCCGTATTTTTCCTGCATCCTGCGGCAAGCCTTCACACAGAGATTGTCATCGGCAGAACAGTCCAGAGAGGCACCGTACAGGCTGAATCCGTTCCTTTCACTGAAAACGACCTCCAGAACATCATACAGGTCCGGAACAGGGACGAATATGGTCTCTATATCGTGGTAACCGTCCTCTCTTTTCGCCACGACATTCAGTCCGAGATTTATCTTTGCATTTGGAAAAAACAACATTTTATCCTTTACATTTTGATGTATGGTTATTGTGCCTCCTTCGTCGGATTGTCTGTCGCTTGAAAGGACCTAAGCGTCCGGCGGGCTAAAGCCCTGCTGCTCGGGCCGCAAGCATCAAAATGCTTGCTGTAAACACCCTCGCGACCCGCGCTTGATAGCGGGAGGGGCCCAGCGTCAGCTGGGAGGGATGAGCGAAGCGAAGTCCTTACCAAGCGACAGACAATCCGACAAGCATTAATAGCCTTGCGCCTTGATTTCCAGCTCGGCACCCTCCGGAGTTACCATCACCGCCCCGACCTCGGGCTTTGCCGTATGCCCTATTATGTCATAATCCTGAAAATCGTGACGAATCACCTCGTGCTTCTCAATCGGCACCGTGAAAATGAACTTGTAGTCGTCACCCCCGTTCATCGCAGCGGTGATGGCATCCATATTCAACTCCTCGGCAACTGCAAATGTCTGGGAGGAGATGGGAATCTTGTCGAGATAGAGTTTCGCTCCGAGACCTGTCTCCTTCACCAGCTGGAGGACGGCGGCTCCGAGCCCCTTTGAAACGAAAAATCCCTTCGAGGGAATGCACCCCGCCTCGAGGAAACGGCTGACAATGTTTTTCTTTATCTCGGGGCTGAGATAACTTCCGAGGACAGCCTTGTATTTTTCAAGTTCAGGCTGCACGTTCGTGGAGGTGAAGGCAACCTTCTCTCTCTCAAGTATATGGAGTCCCATATAGGCGGCACCCACGTGTCCTGTCAGACAGATGAGGTCCATATTGGCCGGAGCGGGGACTTTGTCAATGATGCTCTTCTTCTGAGTCCCCAAAGCAGATAAACTGATGCACAGGCCATTGACGGAAGGGTTCAGATCAAGGGAGATTCTCTTTACGCCGTGCTCACCGCAGGCTGCGACCATCCCCTGCCATAAGTCCTCCACGTCTTCATAGCAGAACCTCTTCGAGAGGCCAAGATTCACTGAAAGTGCCTCCGGAGCGCGGAGCGAAGCATACAGGTCCCCCAATGCATAGAGCACTGCCTTGTAGCCAAGATGCCGGAGGGGTGTATAGACAAGGTCGAAGTCAACCCCCTCCAGAAGAATCACGTGGGAGCAGGAGCACTGGCTCCCCTTCCCTTCAATCACAGTTGATGAAGCTTCCATACCACTGAGGGCCAGAAGCTTCTCTATCATATTCCGCTTTCCGATTTCAGCTATTTCAGTCCGTTTGTCCATCTTGCATTTTTCTTACCGTGCAAATTTAGCCATAGTTTAATATCTTTGCAATATGAATCCGAACGAAATAAAAGCACCTTACAACCCCAACCAGTCCAAGCCGCAGCCGAAGAAACGGCCTCTCGAGCTTGGAATGGAGCAACTTGAAAAAGTAGGAAAAATCATCGCCGTCGCCTCCGGAAAGGGAGGTGTAGGCAAATCTACCGTAGCGGTGAACCTCGCCGTGACCCTTGCCCGTATGGGTTACAAGGTCGGCCTTGCCGATGCGGATGTCTACGGCCCGTCCATCCCGAAGATGACAGGGACGGAAGATATGATTCCTCAAGTGGAGGTCTTCGATGAAATGGGAGAACCCCTCCCCCCGACCGAACCTTTGACAGACAATTGCAAGGAGATAATTGTCCCGATAGAGAAATTCGGTGTGAAGTGGATGAGCATAGGATATTTCGCAAAAAGGGAACAGGCGCTCATCTGGCGCGGCCCTATGGCCTGCAACGCCCTCAAGCAGATGATTCTTCAGGTAAAATGGGGAGAACTCGACTATCTCCTGATTGACCTTCCTCCCGGAACGGGAGACATACACATCTCTCTGGTACACGATATCCCGATGAGCGGGGCGATTATCGTCACCACACCGCAGGCAGTGGCTCTGAGCGACGTGGAAAAGGGGGTCAATATGTTCCGCAACCCTCAGATAGACAAACCGATATATGGCATCATCGAAAACATGTCGTGGTTCACTCCGGCAGAACTTCCGGAAAACCGTTATTACATCTTCGGCAGGGACGGAGGCAAGGAGATGGCGGAAAAATACGGCATTCCCCTTTTAGGACAGATACCTCTCGTCCAGAGCGTCCGGGAAGGTGGCGACGAAGGCAATCCCGCAGCCCTTTCCGACGGACCCGTTTTCGAAGCTATGAAAGATGCTGCCCGCCGTTTGGCGGATTGAAAGGATTTTTTTATATTTGCAGACTACACATTAGTACACAATAATACAAACGTTTATACCAAATGAAAAACTACTCCACAGCCAACTTGAGAAACGTCGTTCTTCTCGGAGGCACCCGTAGCGGCAAGACAACTCTGACCGAAGCCATTCTGTTCGAAGGCAAGATCATCGACCGCCGCGGAACCGTCGAAGCGAAGACCACCGCTTCTGACAGCACCGAAGTCGAGCAGCTGTACCAGCGCTCAATCTATTCAACACCCATCTATGCGGAAGTAAAGGACTGCAAACTGAACATAATCGACGCTCCGGGAGCTGACGATTTCATCGAAGGTGCCATCACGGGCCTCAATGTCTGCGACTCAGCAGTGATGCTCGTCAATGCCGGACAAGGTGTGGAGGTAGGAACCGAGATACACGGAAGATATGCCGAGCAGTACAAGAAACCCGTCATCATCGCCGTCAACCAGCTTGACACTGAAAAAGCCAACTGGGACAACACTCTTGACAGCCTGCATCAGGCTTTCGGAGGCAAACCCGTTGTGATTCAGTTCCCCGTCAATGCCGGCGTGGGATTTGACAGTTTCGTCGATATCCTCAAGATGAAGATGTTCCATTACAAGGATGAGAACGGCTCCTTCGAGGAAGTTGCCATTCCTGCAGAATTCCAGAGCAAGGCAGAGGAACTCCGGGCCGAACTGATGGAAAAGGCCGCTGAAGGTGACGACGCCCTTATGGAAAAATTCTTCGAAGCCGGAGAACTCACTGAAGAGGAGATTCACCAGGGCTTCAAGGTAGGCTTCGAAAAAGGCGAGGTTTACCCTGTAGTCTGCCTCTCTTCAAAGAAGGACATCGGAACAAAGAGGCTGATGGAATTCATCACCGAGGTAGCACCCGCTCCTCAGGCTGATGTAAAGGCTCCCCTCTCTCTCTTCGTTTACAAGACCAACCTTGAGCAGCACCTCGGAGACGTGACCTATTTCAAGGTAATGTCCGGCAAAATCGGCGAAAGCGCCGATGTCATCAATATGGGCAACGACTCCAAGGAAAGAATCACCGCCATCTACGCCGTGGCCGGCAAGAAGAAGGAAAAAGTCTCCGAACTTGTTGCAGGTGACCTCGGATGTACCGTCAAGCTCAAGAGCGTCAAGATTAACCAAACCCTCAACGCCGCCGGAAACGACAACGTCGTCGCTCCCATAGCATTCCCTCCTTCAAAATACCGTTGCGCCATCAAGGCTGTAGAGGAGAAGGATGAGGAGAAACTCGGCGAAGCCCTCAACCGCGCCGCCGCAGAGGATCCCACAATGGTTGTGGAATACTCCAAGGAGCTCAAGCAGACCATCCTCAACGGACAGGGCGAACAGCACATCAACATCCTCAAATGGAACATCAACAACAACTATAAGATTGAAGTTGAACTCTTCGCTCCGAAGATTCCTTACCGCGAGACCATCACCAAGGTTGCAAATGCGACATACCGTCACAAGAAGCAGTCCGGCGGTGCAGGTCAGTTCGGTGAAGTGACCCTTCTCATCGAGCCTATCGTAGAAGGTGTCGACACTCTCGCCAAGTTCAAGATTGACGGCAAGGAGCAGGTTATGAACATCAAGGGCAAAGAGGAATTCACTCTCCCTTGGGGCGGTCGCTGGGAGTTCTACAACTGCGTCGTCGGCGGTGCAATCGATGCCAACTTCATGCCTGCAATCAAGAAAGGTCTTGTACAGAAACTTGAGGAAGGCCCTCTTACAGGTTCATACGCCCGCGACATCCGCGTATTCGTCTATGACGGTAAGATGCACCCCGTGGACAGCAAGGAAATCGCCTTCATCATCGCCGGCCGTAACGCATTCAAGGAGGCTTTCAAGAATGCAGGTCCGAAGATTATGGAGCCTATCTATATGGTTGAGATTATGGTTCCCGGCGACTGCGTGGGCGACGTTATGAGCGACCTCCAGAACCGCCGCGGTATAATGGAAGGTATGAGCAGCGAAAAGGGATTCCAGATTCTCAAGGCCCGCGTTCCTCTTGCCGAACTTTACAAATATTCAACCACACTGAGTTCACTCACTTCAGGCCGTGCAACCTTCACCCAGACATTCATTGACTACCAGCAGGTTCCTATGGATGTTCAGGAGAAGCTCCTCAAGGCTTACGAAGCGGAAGCCCAGGACGAAGATTAGTGATAAAAGCCGATCATATCAACAAATCCTTCGGGACCATCCAGGTCCTGAAGGATATTTGTTTCAGCGCAGAGACCGGAGAAATTGTGGCCATCGTGGGTGCATCGGGAGCCGGAAAGAGCACGCTGTTGCAGATTATGGGCTCTCTGATGAAACCAGACAGCGGGTCCGTCACCATAGACTCCACCTCTCTCTTCTCCCTGTCCGACAAGGAAATCTCCTCGTTCAGGAACAAAAAAATCGGATTCGTCTTTCAGGCCCACCATCTCCTTGCGGAGTTCACCGCATTGGAGAATGTGATGTTGCCGGCTCTGATTGCCGGAAAATCCAGGAAACAGGCAAAGGAGCAGGCTCTCCCCCTTCTTGAGACAGTCGGCCTCTCCCACAGAATTTCCCACAAGCCTTCTCAGCTCAGCGGAGGAGAACAGCAGAGGGTGGCAATCGCCCGTGCCCTTGTCAACCGTCCTTCCGTCGTTTTTGCCGACGAGCCGACCGGTAATCTGGACAGCCGCACAAAGGAGGAGATTCACCGCCTGTTCTTTTCCCTCAGGGACCAATTGGGTGTCACAATCATTCTTGTGACCCACGACCGCGACCTTGCCCACCTGTGCGACCGCACGGTAGAGATGATAGATGGCCGGTTCGTTTAGATTCAAGCAATTTACGGTTGCCAACGAACGTTCCGCAATGAAAGTCGGAACGGACGGAGTGTTGCTCGGGGCCTGGGTGCAGTTGCGGGACAACGACCTTGAAATTCTGGATGCCGGAACCGGCACCGGGGTGATTGCCCTTATGCTGGCACAGCGCAGCGTCTCAACCGGCAGCAGAATCTCGGCCATCGACATCGACCCCCTCTCCGTGGAAGAGGCGGCTTCCAATTTCAGCAACTCGCCCTGGCGGGAGCGTCTTGAGGCCGGATGTCTGGATTTCAGAGAGATGGAGGGAGGACGGTTCGACTTGATTGTCAGCAATCCCCCCTATTTCGTCAATTCCCTCAAGGCTCCGGAGCAGAGGCGTTCGACGGCGCGCCACACGGACACCCTTTCCTATGCCGAACTTGTCGGAAGCGCCGTAAGAAATCTCGCCCCGGGAGGCCGTCTTGCCGTGATTCTGCCGGTACAGGAATACTTTGCATTCATAGACGAAGCGGTCCGCCGGGGACTTGCCATCACAAGAAAGACCTTGGTCAGGACCACGGAAAACAATCCCCCGAAACGCATTCTTATCGAAGCGTCTTCAGGGGAGTGTTCCGTTGAGGAAGAGACAGTCCTTACCATTCAGGACTCCGTCGGATTCACGGCTCCCTACAAGAAACTGACCCGGGACTTCTACCTCAAATTCTGAGGCAATTTTTTTAAAAAAATTCAAACAACTTGAATTTTTTTGTAATTTTGTGATGTAAAAATTTAAAAAAATGCCCCGAAAAAGTATACAAAGCAAGGACAGAGTGCCCAAACGCCTCGATTTCCTGACAGAATTCATGACTCTGCGCCATCTGGACACACAGGATATCGCCGACAAACTGAACATCACCCGGACTTCTGTCTATTGCTGGTTCCGCGAAAGCACCGATGACGTGAGACTGTCATACGCTATCCGCATCATCGAGGATGAAGGATTCCTCCTTCAGATACAACTTTTCCGGGAGGAAAAGGATTTGAACGAACCTTTTTACACAAAAGTGAGTGATTTGTCCACCGAAAACGGGGACTTGCGGCTCCGCAGGCTCAGTTTCCTCCCTCTGACCCTGAGAAAATATGACATAAAAATCAAGGACGTTACTGCAAAGATGGGGGTAAACATCTCCAACTGGAGGTATTGGATGAAAAATGACGACATCTTTCTCTCCAGAATCTATCAGATTGCCGATGTCTGTGACCTCAACCTCCGTTTCCTGATTACCCAGAAAGAACTGCTTGACAATATTTCGGGAAGCCGCGGCCGATGCCTTACGGAAATTCATTCAACGTCCGTAAGCGACATATCTTCATTGACCGGGACTGTCAATTGATTTTGCCATTTTGGTAATTTTTTTTATCTTTGGATAAATGATTTTACCGCTATGCATTTCACAAGCCGTCTAAATCCGGTAATACCGGCTATCTTGTTCATCACAAAAAGACTTTACACAATCATCTTCGCGACAGTGGCCGCAATGCTCCTGACGGTGGTCGCCTGTGACAAGGAAGACCCCGAGTTCTCAATCCCCGTGACGGGGGTGAGCGTCTCACCTGAATCCCTGGAACTCATGGTCGATGAGTTCAGTGAGCTCAAGGTCACGCTGACTCCCCTCAACGCGACCGACAGACGGTATTCCTTCAGCAGCAGCGACGAGTCGGTCGCCACTGTCACTCCCAACGGAAACGTGGGCGGTGTATCCGCCGGCGAGGCCGTCATCACCGTCACGACGCTGGACGGAAACCACCAGGCCCGCTGCACGGTGAAGGTGTCGGACTACCCGCAGCCCGAAGCGGTCGATATGGGGCTCTCTGTGAAGTGGGGCTCGTTCAACATAGGAGCCTCGAAGCCCGAGGAGTACGGCAAGCTCTACCAGTGGGGAGCCGTCAATGAGGTGACCAAGGGGAACTACCTCGATTGGCCATACAAAGCCGAGCCGAACGGATACTACTCCCGATTTAGCAAATACGTCCCTTCCGATATGTCGAAGTACTGGCTGAGTCCGTCCTCCACCGTACCCGACAACAAGACTGTCCTCGACCCGGAGGACGACGTGGCCCACGTCAAGCTGGGCGGCAAGTGGAGAATGCCGACCGTCGAGGAGTGCAGGGAACTGGTTGACAACTGCACCGGACGGGGAGCGACCATTGACGGAATCGTCGGATGTGTGCTCACCAGCAGGAAGAACGGCAACACCATCTTCCTGCCACTTGCGGGCCATTTCTACGAAGGAAGCGATACCGGACGTAATTGGGTAGGAATCAGCGGAGAATATTGGTCTTCGTCGCTGTTAATGCCGTTCTCCACACCATCCGACGCATACTCGCTTGTCGTCTACGAATCTGGCGGGACAGAAGTCTCATACGAACGACGTTCCCGCGGCTACTCCGTCCGTCCCGTCTGCGAATGACGGCAGGGTCGCTGAAAGGAGGCGGCAGGCTGCCGGCATTTTCTTAAAAAGAGAGGAGGGCTCCCGTGAGAGGGGTCCTCCTTTCTTTATTGCCACCGCGGCTGACGCCGCTGCCTGTCATTCCGACCAATCAGAGGGGTCGATGCTTATTCCGATTGGACGAGGCCTCAGATCTTGTTCTGCCTTGGGGTACTCCGCGAACTTTCCGGCATGCTCTCCGGTCTCATTTACTTCCTTGTATGTGTACTCATTCCAGCAGTAGAAAGTCATCGTACCGCCTTCACCACGCACAATATCGCCGCCTAGCCCGTCCACGATGGTTTGCGCTAAGATGGGACTACCTTTACCTCCAGTGTTCAGGTCGCTGGCGTAATACAATCCCGCGCCACGGTAGAATCCGATGTCACGGTTACCTTCTCCTATGCATACGTGCCTGCCGTCGGCGTCGACGTAAGCGGCAAAGTAATTGTCGTCGGGTGCGAACTTCTGAGGGAAGACGAACGAATCCGGCAAAATGGATATCGCGCCCGCCGCCCAGACGTTTATGTCCTGCTCCAGATAGAGACCCCTGTAACGCGACTTGCTCTTTATGGCAACCGTTCCCTTGCGCTGGGGGATGACCTTATTGTTTGCACCGTGCTTAAGGTAATAGTCGTACGGACGGCCGTCCGCATTGGTGAACGTCAGAACTTCCGTGCCGAAGATGCCGCTGTCGCCGTACTCGCCGACCTCCTTCGTGGTGCCGTCATTGTAGGTGCCGATTACATTGTCAAGGCTCAAATCATACCCGATAGTTTCATCCAGCACAAGGTCCTTGATGCCGGAGTATGCATCTGTGGTTTGAGTGATGTTGCACATGAGATGCTCACGACTCAGTTTCAGTCTCACGAAATACAGCTTCCACCACTGCACGGTGATGTCCGCCGTCCTGCCCGCTTCGGTGTATGAGAACGTGACGGTTCCGTTACCGCCGGTATCCTCCAGGATGTTGTCGTACTGTCCTGCGGCATCGAGCATGGCCTTGTTGGCCAGGGCGATGGTTCCCTTGTCGAACGTGAAGCAGTTGCCCTCGCCCGCGGTGCCGGCAGTGTATGTCTGCGTCGCAGTGCAGGATGCCTGCATGTCCGCCGCCTCGGTGCCGTCGTCATACACCACGGTGACGGTATAGAGAACTGTTCTGTCTTTCACAACGCTGCCCGATACATAATGCCAGTCTATCTTCCATACGGGTACAGCTTCCGTGCCCGACTGGTAGCCGCCACAGCTGACCTTGAGTGCCACGGGGTACCGTGTGTTGAACTGTGCGGTGGCCGTCTTGCCGCCGAACGAGGCCGTTATGGTGGACGTTCCGCCGTTTACTGCGGTGGCGATATGCCTGTTGGCGTCCGTGCCCATCTCGGCGACATCAGTCTCGCTCGAAGTGTAGGTGGCCTCGGCCGTCACATCCTCCTGTGTATCCGTACCTCCTACGTCGTATGTGGCGGTCACGGCATACGCCTGCGTCTGGCCGGTGCTCTTGTAGACGGTGGCGGGGGTGATGGCGATGCTCTTAAGTATCTTCGCCTTCACCGTCACGGGGAGCGACGAACTTACCCTGCCGTCCCACGATGTCGCCACCACGGAGGTGGAGGCGTCGGCGGTCAGCGTCCCGGAGGACACGAGGCTGTATTCGTTCGGATTGCCCGTGGAGGTGAGCGTCAGCGTCGAGCTTCCGAAGCCATCGCCTCCCTTCACCTCGTATTTCATGTCCGAAGGCGTGGGCGTCACCTTGAAGGTGGCGCTACCGTTCAGGTTCATCGTGACGGAGGCGGGTGTGAAGCTCAGAGAGCGGCTGTCGGAGAACGAGCCGCGGGTTATCTTCCAAGACGTGCGGCCGATGCCCTCGTCCGAGGGGCAGAGCGTCACGTCATAGACATAGTTGCGCAGCAGGTCGAAGTTCGTGGTGGCGTTCTCGCCGAGGTACATCCTGTAGGTGACGGGAGCCGATGCCGTCCCGCCGTCGGTGGAGTACGTACCCGTCACTTCGAGATAGGTGCACTTGGCGGCATTGCCGGAGATATTCTCCGGAACCTTCTTCCACGGGTCGGTGTTTCCCGCCAGGAGCGTTCCGCACAGGTTCTCGAAGGTGTAGAACGATACCTTGCCCCCTGCATTCAGGGACGTGACGTCGGCGGCGGTGGCACTGTCGGAGCTGTAGTCCGCCTCGCCCTTGAGGCTCTGTGCGTCACCGAAGACGGAGACCGTCTTAGTGGCGTTCTTCAGGGCCACGGAGCTGACCGTGAAGGAGCCCTTGTGGTCATCCAGACCGCTGTCGTCGCAGTGGAAGCTTATCTTGCTTACCAGGCGGACCGCCTGCATCGATACGTTCTGCGAGGCGGATGTCATGTCCACCGTACCTCTCCACACCATGGGCAGCCCCTTGGAATTCATTCCGGATACATCCCACAAATGCGTCAGTGAGGCGATGTCGCTCTCGGAGACGGGGAATGCAATGTCTCCCATATTGAAGGCGGCATACACGCGGTACGTCTCCCCTATATGCAGCAGAGGAAACTCTATGGCGTTCATATCTGTTTTGTGCACCGACCTGATGAAGGTCCCCGAGGCGTCATACACAGCCACGGAAGCCTCCGAGAGCTTGTCCTCGGCCGAGGTTATCTGACTCTTGGTGGTCATCTCCGCCACACAGGGAGTGCACACGAGAATCCCGTCCTTCACGGGGGCGTCAACCTCTATCTCCTCTCTCCCGCACGAAACCGCCAGCAGCGCCGCAGCTGCCGCCATCACCGGGAGAAACAGCGCCATCGACCTGACCGAAAGACGGGAGAATTTCTGTCTGATATCTGTGATTTTCATTGTTCTTCTCATATGTTTTCGTTATACGTTTTCGTTCCGGTCCAGCCCTTCACGCTGATGCCGGCCTTCAGTGTCCCCGGACTGACGGGCCTGTTGGGGTCGGCGCTGCCCGGACCCTGGATGGTAATCTGCACGTCGTATGACAGGTTAGACTCCATTCCGCCGCTTATGGGCATGGGGTAGTGGTATGTCTTTCCTCCGATGGAGGCCGTCACCACCACGCAGGTCTGCTGCGGGTTGAACGGCTCGAGGAATCCGTTGGGGGCGGCAGTGGCATCGTTGGGGAAGGCATACAGATACTGGCTCGTGCCGTATGAGGCGCCGGGGGCGACGGAGCTGTTCACGCTGCGCCACAGAAGGTCGGAACTGGAGGAGGCATAGTTCACCCCGTCGATGACATGCGACGCATTGCGGGGCGTCTCGTCCTTTCTTCCTTCCTTGTTATACCAGGTGATGGAGGATGGCTTGCCACCCATCAGCCTCCATGAGCCGCACACGTTGGTGAGCATTATGCTCCTGACGGTCAACGCACCCATCGTTGCGGGGAGAGCGTTGACAATCTTCGACACCACTATGCGGGCCACGGGGTGATTCAGGTTCATCGTCACGGAGGCCTCTGCGTCGGCGTTGACCGTCACGTTGCCGGAAGCCGTCATCAGAAACCCCGTTGCGGTGGCGTTGTACTCTCCCAGCAAGGTGGTCATCGCATTCAGCGAGGAAAGGGTCTTCACTCCGCTCAGGTCGGGGCCGTTGGCCACGAGACGGACTGCATAGGTACCCGCATTCATGTCCGGCAAGGTCACCGACCTTGCGGAAATCTCCCCCGCAGTGAGGGGATGGTACCGGTACAACTCGCCCGCGGAATTGAAGACTACCAGCTGAGCGGTGTTGATTTTGTCCTCCTTGCCCTGGTTCGGTGTCGTGGCCTTGGTGACGGAGGCGCCCATCACGACCGACAGCGACCCCGTCGGTGTCAGGACGGGCCCCTCCCGCTCTAGTCCGACGCAGCCGTACAGGGAGAGGACAAGGATGGATGTCATTATTATGATACTGCTTTTCATACTGTCAGATTGTTTTTTTGTATTCTGTTCCCACGGTCCAGTCGGCAACGGTGATGTTGGCCTTGACTGAGCCCTTCTTGACGGGAACGTTGGGGTCGGTGCTTCCCTCGCCGACAATCGTCAGCTGCACGTCGTAGGTGGTGTGTGCGTCGAAAGAGTCCAGTACGACAGGGTAGTACCACTTATGGCCGTTGAAGGTGGCCGTTACCACGATGCAGCTCCTGTACCCGTTCGCTGGATAGCCTGCCGCGAAGCCGGCGGGAGTGGCGGTGGAGGCGTTCCTGTAGCCGTAGAAGTACTGCGCCGTCGAATAGCTGCCTCCATTCGCGACGGACGCGCCTACGGCCTTGAAGGTGAGGTCGGGACACTGGGAGGCGTAGGTGCCGCCGTCGATGACGTGGCCTTCGACCAGTGTTCCCGTGTCGCTGCGCCCCTCCATATTGTACCAAAGGACACCCGTGGAGGGAGCTTTGCCCTCCATCGTGACGTTGGCATAGACGTTGGTCAGCATTATGCTGTTTATGGTCAGCGAGCCCAGCGAAGCCGGCAGAGCGTTGGTGACCTTCGATACCACCACGCGGCCCACGTGACGCTTGAGCTCCAGTGCCGCATTGGCGGTGGCGTCGGCCGTGACGGTGGCGCTGCCCGTGGCCCACATCACGAAGCCGGAGCCGGTGGTGTTATAGGTCTTGAGGTTAAGCTGCACGGCTTTCAGTCCGTCGAGGGTGGTGACGGAGGTGCTGAGGTCGGGACCGTTGGCCACCAGCGCGACGCTGTAAGTACCGATTTTGACGTTGGATACGGTTGCGGTCATCGCCGATATCTCCGAAGAGGAGAGCGTCTTGTAACGGTACATCTCGCCCGAGGAATTGAAGAGCATCAGCTGGGCGTTGTTGATTTTGTCCTCGTTGCCGATGCCGTTGGCCTTGGTGCCGGCGAAGATGTCCCCGCCGAACGACACCCGCAAATCCGCCATGTCCCGACGGACGGGAACATCGTCCTTCTGACAGGATGCAAAGAGCGAGAGAACCGCCGCCAAGACCGTTATGATGCTTGTTCTATTCATATCTTGTTCTCCTATGCTTGAGTGATTATATTTCAATGTTCGTGGATGCCCCGTCGGTCCAGTCCTTGATGGTGATGGAGGCGGAGATGCTGCCCTTCTCCACCCACTTGCCGGGTTCGTCCGCTCCCTCACCGGAGATGATGACTTTCACGTCGTAGTCGTAGTTGCGCAGGATGCCCGGAGCGGCGGCTGTCCCCTGGAGGGGCACGTTGTAATAGTAGGTGTGCTGAGTGCCGGACACGATGAAGGTGACAGAAAGGTCAAGGCTGGTCGCCTTGGGAACATAGGGGTCCGAAAACCCGTTGCCACGGGTATTCAGGGAGTTCGGATAGGCGTAGAAGTACTTCGGCGAGGTGATGGAGTTCCCGTTGCTCACCGTCTGGGAATAGTCGGCATACGTATTCTCCGGACATGAGGCGGCATAAGCGCCCACTCCGATTATGTGGCCGTTGTCGCGGCTGTCCTCATCCTTACGTCCGTCCCTGTTGTACCAGACTGTGGTGGCAGCGTTGCCGGCGATGGTCTGGTTCCCCGCCACGTTGCTCAAGAAGGCATAGTTCACCGTCATCGAGCCGAACGACTTGGGAAGGTTGTTCTTTATGGACGAGAGGGTGACGCGGCTAACGTAGCGGCTTATCTCCACGGTAACGGGAGTGGAGGTGTCGGCGGTCACCACGACGCCCTCCCTCATCCCACACATCACGAAGCCGACCGTCGGGTCGTTGTTGCCACCCAGTTCGATGGCGGTGGAGAGAAGTTCGGCCCTGTTGCCGACCGTAAGCGAGAGGTCAGGGCCGTTGGCCACCACGTACATCGAGTAGGTCCCGACTTTGAAGTTCTTCAACTCGCAGCTTCTGCCTTCCACCTCGGCGGAAGAGAGGGAGTAATGACGATACAGTTCGTCCGCCGTGTTGAACACCAGCACCTGGACGTTGACAAGAGTGCCGTCGTTGGTATTGGAGGCGGCTTTCGTAAGCGCAGCCTCGGTCAGGAAAGAAAGACTTACACTCCCGTCCATACTGTCTCCATGTTTGTCGGGGTTGGGAATATCCTGCTTCTGGCAGGAGAAGAACACTGCAGCACAGAGAGCTGCCGTGAGAAACGAAAATTTTGTTTTCATTGCGTTATGACTTTTATGTTAATGATTTTCGGTTTGTAATATCAAATCTCAACTACCAGAGGCTCCCCGTCCATCCAGTCGAGGATGATGATTCTTATCTTGGCGGAGGCCTCGTCTATCTCTATCCTTATATCCTTGAGATTCTCGTCCTCCCACGAATATCCCGCGAGGGCGAGAAAACGGCCCAGAGGCACGTCGTCGACCACTCCCTTCGTCCTGCTTATCAGGCGCAGGAGGAGAGAGTCGTCACCCTGATGCAGGACGCGGAACGTCTGCTCGATGCCGGTGCATACGAAGGTGTGACCGTAGTCACCGCTTACCGGATGCATCGTATGAATGTCTATACCATTCCACTTGGAAATAACACTCAAGGAGTCGGGAAAACGCTCGTGGCGGGGACTGATGTTGAAGGCGACCGTCACGTTGGCAAACTGCCTGCGGAAATCGCATTCAAAGCCGGTGAACTCGCCCTCCACTCTCACCTTGTCAACAAGGGCATAGACTGCGTCCATTGCGGAGCCCGAGGAGCAGCGGACATTCCCGTCGGAAGAGAAATCCGTGTTGGACTGCCCCGCCGCCGCGCATATCGTGTATTCCGTCTTCGGAAGGACAAACAACAGGGTATCCGTTCCGGCCGTGCTGGCCAGGCGACTGGCGACCGTAGCCCCGTCAGAGGAAAGGACATCGAGACGCATCGTCCCCTCCTCCATCATCTGATGTATCGCCCTGATGTCAACTATAAGCTGTCCGGGACACGGCGTCCTGTCCTCCAAAACGGTACAGGATACAAAAGCCGGCAGCATAACAATCGCAAGGACACTTGCAATCAATGTTATCTTACTTACATTCATATTAGAATAATTTTGAATTCAGTTGCGAAGGTTCTCCATCGCAGATTTCGAAAGAGCCGTCACCCACAAGGGCGGCGGTCACTTCGACTTCATTGACATCCTCCTCCTTGTTGAGCCCGTACTGCTTGATGAGAGCGCTGATCTCCGGGTCAAGGTTGCCGCGGAAGACATATGAAGGATCCTGCTGGCAGGACTGGAGGTAACACTCAACGGCGTCGCGGTCACGGCCCTCGCGGCTGTACAGCACGGCAAGCATATAGTTCACAGGAGCAGTGCGCTCAAGAGTTTCCAGAACAGCCTTTGCTGAAGCGTTGTAGTCGAGGCTGCAGTATGCTATGGCCGTATTATAATCATTGTACGGCCTCAGAAGCGTGATTGCCGTCTCGTAGTCGCGGTCTCGGATTGCCTGGACGCCTCTCATATATGTACTGTCTAGGACGGTCGTATGGACGGTGTCCTTCACCATTCCCTTGCGGTGCAGGTGGAAGTTGAACTTCACGGTACGGAGCTTCGGATAGAGCACCTCACGGTAATACTTGTACTGGCGGTCGGCCTTCATCGCATTCTCCCTCGCATCGAGGTCTGTGACGGATTCGTGAGAGAAGTATTCCTCCTTGTCACCGTCATCCATCACGATGTCGTTCCTTACAAGAGCATCGAGCATGGTCCAGTTCTCGGGCTCCTCGTGGGAGATGAACCTGATGTCCGATGCGGAAAGCATCTTCTCCGTCTGGTATTCGTCATCGAGGTTGATGACGATGCCCTCGGCTTCCTTAAGAGAATCCACATACCGCCTCGTATAGGCACTGAAGTAACGGCTGACGGAGATGCCACGCCTTGCGGAAAGAGCCCTGTTCGCCTGGTACGACCCCTCGGGAGAGGCTGAAGCCACCACCACGATGGAATCCAGGTCGAATTCCCTGTTACGGACAAGGTCGGCGAGATTGCCCTTGATGCGGGCTATCTCGCCCTCATTGTTGGACAACGTGTCAATCACTATGTCAGAACCGACCTTGAAGTCTATGTAACAGGCTGTGTTGGCCTCCGCCTTCCTTTCAATGACCTTCGACAGATAACGCTCGGTGCCGTCGACGAATGCGGACAGACTGCTGATGTAGAATGTCAGCGGGTCAGCTTCCGGAATGCTGTAGATATGCTTCTCCTGCTCAAAGATGTCTCCGGTAAGGTAGATGTCCACCTTGCGGAGCTTTGGCCTGGTGTTGATGGTCTGGACATAATTGTAGATGAAGTCACCGTTAAGAGCCGTGATGACGGTGTCAAGACGAAGATGGTCCTCTATATACGGACTCTTGACATACTTGCGGAACATCACATCGACATTGGCCTTCTTCCAGTTGTTGTACCAGCGCCGCAGCTTGTTGGTGTAATGCTCTATGGCATCTCTCTCCGTGACACCGAAACAGCTCTCGAACCGCTCATCCGTGACGTATGACGAATCCTGCTTGAACTTGTAAAGCTCGGGGATGTTGCGCTCGATGAAAAGTTCAAGCTGACCAAGATGAATGAATTCCGTGGAGTCGGTGACTATACTGTTTATGAACTTACGATATCTCATGTATCCCCTATCCTGTTCCTTGCGGTAATTCGCCCCGGTGATAAGGATGTCGTCAAGACACAGCGTATCCTCAAGGATAGCCATCCTGGGATGGAACCTCATCTGCCACTCGGGGTCGAACATGTCGTGGGGAACACGTATCTGGAACTCTATGTCCACCTTTCCGTGTCGCTCCGCGACATTGCGGAAACGGGCAGTGACCATCGCGGCCTCCAGCGTTTCAGTAGCAACCATCTCGCCGGTCTCGTCGTCCTTGATGGCGTTCATGATGAGCTGCTGATGTCCGTCCATATCCACAACCATCAGCGTGTCCGCAGGACGGTAGTCCGACTTAATGCCACGGAACTGCGACTCCTTCTCTCTGGGAAGCACTATCTGCACCCCCGTTGACTCCTTGCAGATTTTTACAACTTTTTTCTGGGTCCCGCACGCAATGATAAAGAGACCGAGGCATAGCATTGCCAGTATCTTTCTCATATCAGTGCAATTAGAATATGTATACAATGGAAATCTGCGTATCCGCGGAGGGCATCGCGAAGAACTTTCTACCCTTGTCGATGATTGTCCCACAACGCGGACAGGCATATGTGGTGTAGCTCTTGCCACCGCACCACCCTCCGATACCGAAGTCGAGATTCCAGTGCCGGGAGAGCATATAGGTATAGCCGAGGCTGAGTCCGACGCCCAGGGCGAACCCCTCCTCAGTATCCATCTTTCCGAAAAGGCCTCCGCGATTGTACTCCTCACACCTCGCGTTGAGGCCGAACCACCACCCGGAAAAGACGTTCCACGTCCAGTAACGCATTCCCAGAGCCCCTCCGCGAACACGGTCCTGAAAGGGATTCCCCTTCTCCACGGAGCCGAAGCTCCAGCCATTATACTGGCCCGCTGCGTTCAGGCTCACGTGTCTGGACACCGTAAAAGAAATTTCACCATTGATTGTTGCAAAATCAGCCCAATTCAGAATGTTGGTAGATACAGATACCTTCTGGGCCCCGGCACTCACCCCACATAACAACGCCACCAACAACAGCACTTCCCTTCGAATCATCTTAAACAATTTTGATGCAAAGATAATTCTTTTTTATTATATACAAATATTTTTGTTATTTTTTGTGGAGTATCTGTCAATAAAAAGGACCTAAGCGTCCGGCGGGCTAAAGCCCTGCTGCTCGGGCCGCAAGCATCAAAATGCTTGCTGTAAACACCCTCGCGACCCGCGCTTAATAGCGGGAGGGGCCTACAAGCGTAGCGCAGTGGGAGGGTGAGCGAAGCGAAGTCCGACTTAA
>JAGHTO010000048.1 GCA_018065305.1 Candidatus Cacconaster scatequi
CTGGACAGAATTCAAGCATTGAATGAAAATACAGATGCTGTCTTTATTGAAGATCCTTCGTTCGATCCTGAGAAATATTTCAAGGATATTATCGGTACGACACGCTTCCCCGGGGACAAACATCAGGTTACACATTTTGTATTTATTGCCGACCAATATACTGCACCGTACATAGAGACCAAGCCGCTCCATGCAAGCCAGCAAGTCCGGAAAAGACATGAAGACGGGTCAGTCACCTTCAGTATTGATGTTCTTCCGAATTTTGAACTGGACAAGGCATTTTTCGATTACCTTCAGGGAATTCGCGTCATTTCCCCGGATTGGTATGTAGAAAAACTACGAAAAATTATAACACGGGCGGCGGCACAGTATCAATGTTCTTCAAAATGACAGAAAACTATGGAAACTCTTGACCGCTTTATTGAAGCCCAGAGGACCGATTATGGGATTGCCTTGGGGGAAATCCGTGACGGCAGAAAACGCCGTCATTGGATTTGGTACATTTTCCCTCAGTTGAAGGGATTAGGTGTCAGTTACAATTCGGAATATTACGGCATATCGGGGTTGGAGGAAGCCGGAAGGTATCTGTCCCATCCCATCCTCGGAATGCGCTTGCGCGAAATCACGGGAGCCCTGCTCTCCTTGGAAGGGAGGGATGTTTTTGAGATTTTCCCTTACGTCGATGCCTTGAAGGTGCACTCCTGTATGACACTGTTCGATGCAGTTAGCCCGAATGATGTTTTCAACAGGGTTTTAGATAAATACTATGGGGGTATTCGCGACTCGTTGACACTTGAAATAATTCATACCAACAATACGTAGAATAGTAAAACATCAGTTATGGAAGAGAAAAGACAGAATATCGTGATAGGACTCGGAGAAGTCCTCATTGATGAAAAAGGTGAAAGCAGGACTATGGGCGGTGCACCGGCAAATTTCTGCGTCCACGCCAGTCAGCTCGGCTGTAAGTCCATTCTTGTGAGTGCAGTCGGAGAAGACGATGATGCCGACTTTATCAGGGCGAAGCTTAAGGAGTTCGGAGTCGAGCCTTGCTTCACAACATGCTTTCTGCCTACAGGTCGTGCTGTTGCAAAGCCGGATGAAAAGGGGAAAATGACATATGACATTATCTATCCGAGTGCGTGGGACAGAATGGGTATTCCGCTTTATCTGACAGATCTTTATGTCGGAGTCGGAGCAATATGTTTCGGGACGCTTGCCGGCAGGAATCCGGGCAATGGAGCCTTGATAACTGTATTAGTCAAACTTGCCGAGAAGGAAGGAGTCGGTTTGCGCGTTTTTGACGTCAATCTACGTCCACCCTACTATTCCGAAGAATACATCAAAGGATTGATGCCATTATGCAGCGTGCTGAAACTCAGCGATGAGGAATATCCCGAAATCAGGAAGATATACGATCTTGATGCAGATGCCTTGAAGGGATGCAATCAGTTGTTGGAAAAGTTCAACCTGTTGTATGTCATATACACTTGCGACGCTGATGGGAGTTATGTTTTTTCGAAAGACAAGATGAGCTACCTGAAACCGCCCGTCGTAATTGTGGCGGACACCATCGGTGCTGGTGATTCCTTCACAGCCACGTTC
>JAGHTO010000016.1 GCA_018065305.1 Candidatus Cacconaster scatequi
GACGTGCCTATGACCGAGTTCTGGGCTTATCCCGGAGCAGACGGAAAGCCGGACTTCAACTGGAAGGAATTCCTGTTTGACGAATTTGCCATAGATGCCGCGGCTGTTTGCGGAAAGAATGTCATAGGTGCGGAGGCATATACTGCCGACGGACGTTTCTGCGAAACGCCCCAGTTCCTCCGTCCTTTCGGAGATGCCGCCTTCTGTGCGGGAATCAACCAACTGACGCTTCATTCATACGTGATGCAACCGTTCGACAGGGAACCGGTCCTGATGCTGATGGATTATTTCGGCGGTCATTTCAACCGCAATAATCCCTGGTGGACAATGGCTGCCGGGTGGTCTCTGTATCAGAGGCGTATCCAGTATGTAACACAGCAGGGGAAGCCCGTTGTAGACGCACTCTACTATATCGGAGACCAGTTCACCCAGAATTTCCCTCTTCAACTGACTCATCACGACGTTCCTTTCGGATACCGCGCCTGCAGTTGCGACTATGCCTATCTCGACAGCCTGACAGGTGATGGTTTCAAGCGCCTCATTATTCCTGAAGGCGTGATGCTGGAGCGGCGTACCAAAGACAAACTCGCTGAACTTGCGGCAGATGGAGTCGAGATTTACTATGCAAGGAACGGAGAGACCATACCGTTCGACGTTGCTCCCGACTTTGCAACCCGGAATGGAGCCCGCAATTTCCGTTTCCTGCACAAGCGCTTTGACAATCAGGAAGTCTATCTGCTGTTCAATCAGTTCGATGAAGCTTTCAGCGGAGAAGTTGTTTTCAGGACATCGGGGATGGTCCCGGAACTGTGGGACCCCGAAACGGGAAAAGTCTATGCGCCTGCCTCCTGGAAGGATCTTGGCGACGGCCGCACTGCGGTGAAAGTTGATTTCAAGGCACTGCAGACTATGTTCGTCGTGTTCGGAGCAGAATCCACGGCTCCTGAATTCCCGAAGAGGAAGAGTACCTTTGTCATTGATGATTATACGGCTACACTGAACTTCAATCCGGTGTACGATGCCGCGATAGATTCTTTCCGCTGCAATCGGTTGCAGTCACTGACCCTGTATGATGACGAGCAGGTCCGCCATTTCGGAGGATTTGTGAACTATCGTATAGAATTCGATGCTCCTGAAGGTATCCGGGACGGCAACTGTCTGGCAATCAACCTCGGTCGCCTGGATGCCGTTGCCTGCGTCAGGCTCAACGGCGCAGAACTCGGGGATGTGTGGCACAACGATACCGACCTTTTCATTGATGGATTGCTCCCTCGGAGAAATGTCCTGGAAGTCAGGGTTGCCACAACCCTGCATAACAGGATTGCGTCAGATGTAAAGAAATTCGGGAAGCCGGTTCACGTCACCAGCCCGATGGGCGAAGGGACACTGTCTTATTTCGCCGGTTCCGACCTTTTCGAGTCAGGCCTTCTCGGACCTCTCAGTATCTCGGTGTACCAGAAGTAGAGGTCTCTATTTTTCAGAGTTTTACTGGTGTGAAGCGGATTGAGGTCACATCGGCACTGGCAAAATCGCCGCCGACAGTCCTTATGCAGATGCAGTGCCGGCCAGGTTCAGTAACCTCAATCCATCCGAGCCTATGCCAGTCATAAGCATTTGTAGCCTTCTGATTGTTGATGAACAAGACCTTTCCGTCGAGTTCTACCTGCCACTGCACGAATTCGTTGCCCTTGTACGCGAGTTCCACGTCGTAATATCCGGCTTTGGGAACATCCACAGTCCAGTCAAACCAGCTGTCCTGAGTGAATTCACCGAGCAGGTCCGTATATTTCCATTCTCCGAACTTGTCCATCCATCCCCACCAGTCGGGCTTGCACCCTTCGTGCTCGCCGAAGACCACCGACAATTCGGTGGATACTGAAGGATCAACGGTGACCATACTGCTGACGTTGATGTCCGAAACATCAATCTCTATCACTGAAGCGAGTTCGTCGGGCTGAAGGAACGGTATCTCGATGCAGGTCATACTGCTGATTTCGGGGCCTATGTCAATCTTTGACCATTTGAGAGACTTGCCGCCGTACAGCCTGACACCATTGATGACGGACCTTATGCCCGGAACCCAGAGCTTTCCGTCCTTCGGCCAGTCATATACAATCAAATAGATTTTACCTGTCTGGGTGACTGCATCGCCCCAGGGAAGGGCGTGACCCCAAGGGGACGGGCCTGCGCCATAAACAACATCAGGGTACCTGTGTACCCACCCGCCGGCCTTTCGGAGTGTTTTTGCCGCTTCGGGCGGAATTGCCCCGGTGGCAGTCGGACCGACGTTCAGCATAAGGGTACCGCCTCTTGCTATGAGCGAAGTGAGATTATGCACGATGAAGTCGGGGCTCTTCCACTCGGCGTCGTTGCTGTTGTAGCCCCAGCCTACCTGGGTTGCGTCGATACACTCCCAGGGGCCCGGGGTGTTTCTCGGGGGCAGTTCCATATCGGCCAGACATTCGTAGTCGCCCATACCGTTGCCTACACGGCCTGAAGCAAGGCATCCGGGCTGCAGTTCGTGAACGAGGTCCACAAGTTCCCTGGAGTACTCGGGCTTTATGTCACCGGGCATATCGAACCATATGAGTTCCAACTCTCCGTACTTGGTCAGCAGTTCCTTGAGCTGAGGCACGCACTTGTTCCGGAAGTACTCGTCGTAGGTGACCGGACGACCATTCTTGTCGGTCTTGGGTCCGTTTGCAGCGCCCGGTGCAGTCCAATCTTCGTATTGGGAGTAATAAAGACCGATGCCGAGACCGGCGCGGTGGCAGGCATCTGCCAATTCGCCCACTATGTCGCGGCCGAAACCGCCGGCGTCGTGGATGTTGAAGTCATCCACATCGGAGTCGTACATCGCAAAGCCTTCGAGGTGCTTGGCCGTGATTACGATGTATTTCATGCCGGCATCTTTGGCGAGTTGCACGATGGCTTCGGCATCGAATTCGAACGGCTTGAAGTCTGCAGCCTCCGCCATATATTCATCTGCAGGTATGTTCGCCTGACTCATTATCCATTCAGCTATGCCCCAGTAAGGTTTCCCTTTCCAGTTCCCCTCCAACTTGGAGTATAGTCCGAAGTGGATGAACATTGCATAGTTGCCGTCTTCGAACAATGCCATCTGTTTGGAGCGGGGATTCTGCTGAGAATCAGAGAACTCGGCAATGTCCTGTTTGCCTTTTCTGTCATTGGGAACAAAATTGCCTGTACAGGAAGATAAGAAGCAGGAAAATAGTGCTGCTAACAAGAATTTTCTCATAATTGCAAAGATAGCAAACTTGGCACAATCACCAAGTCACCCTTAAGAAAATGACTGGGATTGAAAACCGGCTTTTGTCATCCCGCCACGGGAAGAGACGTAAAATATCACTATCTTTGGATACACCAAAAACAATCGGTCTTATGGAAAGAAAAGGAATATTGAAAATCACGGCAGTTCTGATATGTGCCATATTCATCAATCTCCAGTCATTCGCGCAGCAGGACAAGCCCAATCTCCGGATGGGGGTGCTCAGCGATATCCACGTATGTGACGATGAGTCGGAAGAGTCGTTCCGTCATGCGTTGGAGTATTTCCGGGACAAGGAGGTCGATGGAGTCATCGTCGCAGGCGATATGGCCGACCACGGTCTGGCCTACGAGCTCTTCCGTATATCGCGTGCCTGGAGCACCGTTTTTCCCAAGGACAGACGTCCCGACGGCTCCCACGTGGAGAAAGTATTTGTCTATGGAAATCACGATGCATTCGACAACACCCGTAAGGACTGGTATCGGGAACTTCCCCCGGAGCAACTCAAACTGGGGCCTGTCCGTGCCAATTATGCGGAGAACTGGAAGAAGTACTTCAAGGAGGACTTCGCCCAGGTATATATGAAGGAAGTGAAGGGTTACAAGTTCATCGGTTGCCACTGGTCGTTCGAGAACGACCGGCAGGAATGTGGAGCGCCCGAGTTCGTGAAGGCGCACGCCGCTGAACTGAAGGGCGAAAAACCTTTCTTCTACATCCAGCATGCCCATCTGGCTCATACCTGCAACGGCGAATGGACGTGGGGTCAGGATGACGGCGCAATGACCGAGACTCTCAAGGCTTTCCCCAATGCGATTGCCTTCTCCGGCCACTCCCATAATCCCCTGACGGACGGGCGTGACCTGTGGCAGGGCGAATTCACGAGCATAGGAACTGCATCGCTGCGCTATGTCCTCCCCATAGGCGGACGCGAGAACTCTTCCCTGGACGGAGAAGACCGTGCCGTACCCTGCCAGATGCCTTCAATTGCGGGACACTACTGCCACCACGGTATGGTTATGACCGTCTATGACGACCGCATCACCTTCGAGCGCCGCGAGTTCTACTATGACGAGTCTCTTGGAGAGGACTGGGTGATACCTCTTCCCAAGGGCACCGATGCCCCGCTGTCATACGAAAATATGGCCGGGAAGGCCCCCATCCCGCAGTTTGCAGAGGATGCGAAAGTCTCTCTCAGCCCCTTTTTCACGGGCAAGGACCGCTATGGCGCGGAAACTGAGCAGATTGAGGTTACTTTCCCCGCCGTGAAGAGCGGGACCTCCGGTGTCAGGGCCTTCGACTATGAAGTGCAGATTGAGCAGCGCTACGTCGATCTGACCACTGTTGCCGGCACCAAGCACGTCTATTCAGCCCATTGCTATTATGGAGAGGAGCACGATGATAATGAAGTCAAGTGTGTTTTCGCAAAGGAGGAAATTCCGGGTATGTACGAATACCGCTTCGTAGTCCGCCCCTGCGAATGTTACGGCGGCAAGGGAAAACCCATCTTCTCCGAATGGCAGAAACCCCTGGATTCAAAGAGATAGGAACTTTTTTCAAACTACTGGTATATATACAACAACAGGCTCCGGGGATTAATCCGGAGCCTGCGGTTTTTTGAGGGTATCCTGCCTCTATTTGGCGATGCCCTTCATAATCACTTCGATGTTGTTGTTCTGCTTCACGATGGACTCGAAGACCTTACGGGCGTCCTCTTTGGTGATGGAGTTCAGAATCTGTTCGTAATCCGTGTCCATATCTGCACCGCTGTCAAGCAATGTTGTCAATGTTTCAGCCCAATAGCTGTTCTCGGTGACGTTTTCCTTCCAGTTCTTCAGGAAGAATTCCTTTGCTTTTGCAAGGTGCTCGTCAGTAGGGCCTTCCGCTGCGAACTTGGTGACTATCTCGCGGATTCGTCCGTTGAGATATTCATATTTAGCGGGGTCGGTCTGGTAGGCGATCTGATAGTAGGCCTCTTTTTCAGGGAAGCCGACCAATTCACCGTATGCACCGATACCGTAGGTTCCGCCTTCCTTCTCCCTGATTTCCTCGAGAAGGATAGTTGACAGGGCATTGAGGGCGATGTCGTATGAAAGGGAGTTCTTAAGGTTGTATTCCGCGTCGGAGTTCACGAAGAAGCAGGTGGTGACCATAGGAATTTCCATCGGCTTCTCGAACAGGACAGACTTGTTCCCCTTGGCGAAGTCGAAAATGTCCGGGTTGGATTTCTCTTTCTTTGCCTTTGTGGCGGGGAGGGATGCGATGTAGTTCTCAAGATAAGGAATCAGGGTCGCCTCGTCGACATTGCCCGTTATTACGAAGGTGAAGTCAGCGGCATTGGCAAAACGCTCACGGGCGATTGCCAGGGCGCGGTTGTAGTCAATCTGTTCCATATCCTGGAGGTCCATTGCCTTCACTCTTGCGGGGCGGTCATAAATCGTGTTGGAAAGAGTGTCCTGGAATGCGGCCATAGGCTGGGACTGTCGGTTGGCAATGGCAGCGCTCTGACGGGTCTTCCAGGAGGTGAATGCATCCTGATCCTCGCGAAGGGCGGTGAAGTAGAGATATGTCAACTGGAACATGGTCTCCAGGTCCTTGGGTGTGGAATTGGCGGAGAGGCCTTCCTTGTAGAAATTGGCATAAGGGGAAACACCTACGTTCTTTCCTGAAAGGGCTTTGGTGAGTTCGGTGCTGTTGAAGTTACCCACACCTCCGATTGTCATCAGGCTGGACAGGGCCTTGAGCACAGGGGCTTCCTGCTCTGAATATTGTGACGTTCCTCCATAGCTGAAGGCACTCATCAAAATCTGATCCTTGTTGAAATCGGTCTGCCTGAAATAGACGGTGGCGCCGTTTGAGAGGGTGTATTTTTCATATCCGAAGGATGCCTTACCCGCTTTCTTGACCTTACCTGCCTTGGGCATTTCGGGAATCAGGGGCTCATTCGAGACGGCATCCACGTAAGGTTCGATGTTCTCGGCGGCGACAGAGGCCAGCATATCCTTGACCTGCTGTGCATCAGGCCATACGAGACCTTCCTTTTCGGGGAGCATGCAGGCCACGACAAGGTTGCCCTGTCCGACGAAAGAGGCAACAATCTGGTTGATGACCTCCACGGGGATCATAGGACCTACCTGCTGTACAAGAGCGTACATATTCTCAATGCCGGCGATGGGCTCGTTGTCGATGAAGTGGCGTACATATTCGCTGCAGAATTCCGCGCTCTTCTTCTTTTCGCGGGAATTGTACTGGGATTCGTAGTAGGAGAGAATCTCAGCTTTCGCACGCTCATATTCGCTTGCGGTGAAGCCACCGCGGACCGCGCGGAGCATCTCGCGGTAGAGAGTGGTCAGACCTTTCTCAAAATTTCCGTCAGGGAAAGCCACGGAACCGGTCCAGGCCTTCTTTGTCTTTGACAGGAAGAAATCGTCATCTCCGATACTGGCCTGGATGAAAGGAGGTTCCGGACTCTGAAGAATTTCGGAGATACGGCTGTTCATCATAAGCAGGGCCGCGTACTGGGCGTATGTATAGACCAGATAGTTGAGATCGCCTTTCATCTCGTTGGGATAAGCATCGTGCTTGCAGAAGATTAATGCCGTTGCAACGGACTGCTCCTTGTCGGTCGCGATGCTTACGATAGGTTCGGTGTTGTCCTCAATCTGGACATAATATCTCTCGGCGGGATTCTCCGGCTTAGCGATGGTCCCGAATATCTCCTTGATCTTGGCCTCGACAGCGTCAACGTCGATGTCACCGACAACGACGATTCCCTGCTGGTCGGGACGGTACCATTTCTCATAATAGTCGCGCAGAGCCTTGTAGGGGAAGTTGTCCACCACTGACATAAGTCCGATAGGCATTCTTTCGCCGTATTTGTTGCCCGGGTAGACCTCGGGAAGAATCTTCTCGTACATACGGAGCATTGCGGAATTCATACGGGTCCTCCATTCCTCGTGGATGACACCCCTTTCGTGGTCGATGTCATCGTCCTCAAGCAGAAGACCGTCGGCCCAGTCGTGGAGAATCCACAGGCAGGAGTCGATTGCGGTGGGTGCCGTGGCTACAGGCACGTTGTCGATGTTATAGACGGTCTCGTCGATGGAGGTGTATGCGTTGAGGTTCTGTCCGAACTTCACGCCGATGCTTTCGCAGTATTTGATTACACCGTTGCCGGGAAAGTGCTGAGTACCATTGAAGCACATATGCTCCAGGAAGTGGGCAAGACCTCTCTGGTTCTCTTCTTCCAGGATTGAACCGACCTTCTGAGCGATATAGAAGTTCGCCTGACCCTTGGGCTCCTCGTGATGGCGGATGTAATAGGTGAGGCCGTTGTCCAGATGTCCTATGCGGACTGCCGGATCAATGGGAATAGGCTGGGACTGCTGTCCGAAAGCCAGTGTGGCGGTAAGAATCACCGCGAAAAGAGTGAAAAATCTTTTCATAGACTGTTTGTTTGATTTTTGGCAAAGTTATTTAAAAATCTTAATTTTGAATATATTTTTTATAACACCTGTTATGAACAAAACATTTGCCATAGTTTTCGCCCTGTTGCTGGCCTGTGCGCCGGCTTTCGCACAACTCAACGATTCTTTCGGAAAGAACAGATACGAGCAGGACAATGCGAATCTCGGACCCCGCGAGGCAGGGGTTCCCAGAGTAATTTTTTATGGGGATTCAATCACCGACGGATGGCCCGGCAAGAGCCCCGATTTCTTTGCGACGCCCGGTTTCATCGGACGTGGAATCAGCGGCCAGACAAGTTATCAGTTCCTTCTTCGTTTCAGGAACGATGTGGTAGAACTTGAACCTGACATCGTGGTGCTCAACTACGGTACAAATGACATAGCCGAAAACACAGGTGCGTACGATGAGGAGCAGACCTTCCGCAACGTCAAGACAATGTGTGACATAGCGAAGGCCAACGGCATCAGGGTCATCCTTGCTTCCACTCTTCCCCACGGGGGCTTCGGCTGGAATCCGAAGATTACGGATGCGATGGCGAAGGTGTGCAGTCTCAACGCTCTGGTCAAGGCGTATGCTGAGGAAAGCGGAATCCCTTACGTCGACTGGTTCTCAGCAATGGTCTCTTCCGACGGCAGCCGTATGCGCGAGGAACTTTCAGGGGACGGTGTCCACCCCAATCCTGACGGCTACGCGATAATGGAATCGCTTGTCCTTCCCGTCATCCGCGAAACTGTGAAATAGTAGGGGGTCGACTTGCAGACGGAACGTTGACTTGCATCCGAACCGCGTCCATTCTCGCCATCTGCGTCATTTGCTGCGCAAATAACTTGCTGTCTGCGGCTGAGTCTGTCCTTTGCCGCAATGTCAACCCCTGCTAATGTCGGCAATCCGTGATTTTTTTGCATTTTCGGGAAATAATGTCTTAATCTGAAGCCAAATGACCATTTTAGGCACATATAATTCTTATGTTCCTGCCCTGACCTTGTGGGTGGGGGCAATAATTGCCTATTAATCAATAACCTACATAATTTCTGCGGCGGTTTTGGCTTCAGGACCGCGGCTTCGCCGTGTCCGAATGGTATGACCTGTTCGGTATAACGGCGTTTTTTAAAGCTGACCAATTCAATCGATTATAAAAAAACAATTATATCAATGAAGGAAATTTAAAAATTCAATGAGAGGGAGCGTCAGGAGTACGTTCCTGCGAGCGTGAAGATTATCACGACCTCGGTGCAGAGAGTCATCTGCGCAAGTATCCCGACCGGTCCCGGCAATTTCAACGGCAACGACCCTTGGACTCCAACCTATTAAAAGAAGAACAAGAAATCATTCAAGCGATGAAAAGAATTACAGCAGCATTTACCGCCCTGACCGTCATCATCGGTCTGGGCACATCCTGCCAGAAGGAGATGGAAAACCGCCAGGAGACATCCGGCAACGGTCTCAAAATAAC
>JAGHTO010000063.1 GCA_018065305.1 Candidatus Cacconaster scatequi
TGGGAGGGTGAGCGAAGCGAAGTCCGACTTAATTGACATACAGGAGCCATAAGCGACAATCCGAAATTAGACCTCTAACAACATGATCTATATGAAACGCCTCACATTATTGACACTCCTCATCGCACTGGCAATCGTGCCCTGCAAAGGCGATGAAATCCGCAAAGACAAGATGTATATTCTCGTATCCCCGAACGGATATGCGATTGACAACGGAAACTCCACCAAGGACGAATCGACGTTCACCTTACGGAAAGTGGACAAGAAGAACCTTGCTCAACGATTCTGCATCCGCGGAGACGAGACCGGATGGTCAATCTGGAGTCCCTACACCGGGCAGGCGTTCGACATACTCGGCCCCGGCGAGCACGGATTCCCGCTCTCCAGCTGGATTCACAACAACTGCGACAACCAGCGCTGGGACATAGAATTCGTCGGTGACAACCGGGTAACGATACGTCACAAGACCAGCCGCCACGCGATACTGCTCGAAACCGAAGACGTCGAGGGAGGAGTGCCCAGACTGGGAAAGGACGGAGAAGAACCGATTGTCTGGACTCTGATAGCCGTCAGCGGAAAGATTCCCGCCGAGGTTATAAGAGGAAAATATGACTGGGAAAACGAAAAAATCATAGGAAGGAACAAACTTCCGGGACACGTGACTATGGTCCCCTATCCCGACGTGGCGTCCCTCAAGGCTGACAGGGAATACTTCCAAAAGCCCTGGGAAACACCAAAGTCCGCGGACTATCTGAGCCTCAACGGAAACTGGAAATTCAACTGGGTCAAGGAACCTTCCCTGAGGCCCGAAAAGTTCTATAAGGAAAGCTACGACGTAAGCGGATGGGCTGAGATTCCCATCCCCTCCTGCTGGGAACAGTATGGCTATGGCACTCCTATCTATTCCAACGTAATATATCCCTTCAACGGCAAGCCCAGCAGAATCATCCCTGTCCCGGGCTACACGAGCGAGAAAGAGCCCAACCCTGTTGGGTCGTACAGGCGCACGTTCACACTTCCCTCCGGCTGGACGGAGAAATCGGTGTTCCTCCATTTCGACGGAGTCTACAGCGCTTTCAGCGTGTGGGTGAACGGGAAATACGTCGGATACAGCCAGGGCCCCAACAACGACTCGGAATTTGACGTGACTGAAGTCGTACGTCCCGGGGAGAACACTGTCGCAGTGGAGGTTGTAAGATGGTCCGACGGCAGTTTCATCGAGGACCAGGATATGTACAGGGTGGCCGGAATCCACAAGGACGTGTGGATGTATGCCGCTCCCAAGACCAGCATCGCGGATTTCAATCTGTCATCGGACTTCTCTGATGACTTCACCTCCGCCACATTCTCCGCAAAGACAATTGTCAGGAACACGGGAGGCAAGAACTCCGGGCTCTCCCTGTTCATAGAATTGATTGACCCCAACGGAAAGACGGTGTTCGCAAATGAAGCCGGAAAAGTGAAAGCGGGCAAGAACAGGACTTCCATTGTTGATTTCAGCGCGAAGGTCGAAAATCCCGAACTCTGGTCCGCCGAAACTCCCTCTCTTTATACCGTGATTCTGAGCCTTAAAGACGAAACGGGGAAAGAAGTCCAGGCTGTTTCCAACCGCTTCGGATTCAGAAAAGTGGAGATTGCAGACGGCAGGGTGCTGGTGAACGGCAGGCAAGTATGGTTCAAGGGCGTGAACCGCCACGAGACCCATCCACAGTTCAGCAAAGCCATCCCCAATTCAGTCACCATCAACGACATAGTGATGATGAAGCAGAACAATATCAACTCCGTGCGCACAAGTCACTATCCCCAGCGCGCCGCCACATACGCGCTTTATGACTATTACGGAATCTACGTGATGGACGAGGCTGACGTCGAATGCCACGGAAACAACGGCATCAGCGACATCCCGTCATTCGAGGATGCCTACGTGGACCGCGGCGTGCGTATGGTACAGAGGGACAGGAACCACCCCTGCGTGGTGTTCTGGTCGCTGGGCAACGAGAGCAGCGGAGGATGCAACATCGAGGCGGAGAGGGATGCAATCAAGGCTCTTGACCAGTCCCGCCCCATTCACTATGAAGGGGATGATTCCTACGCCGATATGGACTCCAACATGTACCCTTCCGTCAAGAATATGGAGACAAGGGACCGCAACGGTTCCGACAGGCCGTACATTCTGTGCGAATACAGTTTCAACTATGGAATCGCAGCCATCTGGGACTACATCTACAAGTCCGAGAGAATGATTGGAGGCTATTTCTGGGAGTGGTGCGACCACGGTCTCTACAAATACGGGGACACTTCCGGGAAAATATATCTTGCTGGAGATTTCGGAGAGCAGCCCACCTGCTTGGGAGCGGGTCAGAGCGGACTCGTCAGTGCCGACCGCAAGCCCGCGAAATATCTTCCGGAAATCAGGCAGTGCTACCAGTCCATCACCGTAGCTTCAACGGATATTCCCGAGGAGATTGCCGTCACCAACGGCTACTCGTTCATCAACCTCGACTGCTTCAACGTCAAATGGAAAGTGATTGATGGGGATACTGTGGTCAGCGAAAGTGGACTCTCCCCTGTCGACATTGAACCGGGAAAGACCGCAATTGTCAATCTTGGACAGCAGGCGATCGGAAAAGACATCGTCCTCGAGTTCTCACTCAAGGACGACACCTCCTGGGCTCCCGCCGGTCACATCGTAGCCACCTGCCCGGTGAAGCAATAATCACTGGTGCGCCAGATAGCCAAATTCACGCACGGTGGCAGGCAAGGCTGACTTGCGACCGAACAGCGTCCATTCTCGCCATCTGCGTCATTTGCTCCGCAAATAACTTGCTGTCTGCGGCCGAGTCTGTCCTTGTCACAATGTCAGCCTCGCCTGCAGTGAAAAAGGATTACTCGCGGCTGAAGTTGCGGGAGGCGAAGGGCAAGGCGATGCGAAGGGCCTGATGCCAGTACTCCCAGTTGTGGACGCCATTGCGGACGGTAAGTTCGGACTTGACCTTCCTGTCCCTCATCAACTGATGCAGTCCTACTGAAAGGTCAAACAGAAAATCATCGTCACCACAGTCGATAAACCACTTGACGGTACGCAGATTCTCCAACGTCGCGTCGTCGGCGTTCCTGACAAAATCGAGAGCGGAATGGTTGCGTACAGCCATATATGTATGGTACAGCTTGTCTTTCTTCGCCTCGTTCACATCCCCTACGTCACGGTCCCCGTCATCCAACCAGGCACTCATCGCATAGCAGGACGAGAATTTGTCCGGATGACGCTGGCAATATACCACACTGCCGCCACCGCCCATCGAGAGCCCCATAACGGCGCGGCTTCCCTTGGAACCTCCGGCATTGTATTTAGCCTCGACCCGGGGAAGAAACTCGTTGAAGAAGAAATCCTCATAACTCCACCCTTCCATATTGAAATAACCGTTCCAGACCTTGTGGACATCGGGATTACCGGCATTGGGCATCACTATCACGGTGGGCACACACTCACCCGTCTCCATCAACTCGTCCGCCACAAGATACATATTGCCCTTCTCCACCCAGGCCGAATAGGTATCTGTCAAACCGTGAAGAAGGTAGATTACAGGATAATGTTTCGATGCGTCATACCCGTCAGGAAGATAAACATTGCAGACAACGTCCGCTCCGAGCACCTTGCTGGATATCGTGTCGGTGACTATCCTGCTTCCGGCAAACACAGGCCCCGCAGAAAAGATGGCAACCGCCATCAGAAAGAAAGAACAGAATCTTTTCATCGTCGTTTCAATTTGAACATCTTTCCACGAATATACGGAAAATGCACTAATAAAAGAAAGCGATTTCAAAGACAATGCTTTGAAATCGCTCCCAGTACCTATAACCTAAAACTTAACCTATGAAAAAACTATTCGTTTTAGGTTTATACAAGTTGCGTGCCACAATTCTTACAACAGTCCGTCAGGGATTCTCAAAAAAATCTTTTCCCCTTCGACTCCATCGATTAGATCATCGTGCAACGGCAACATAACCTCCCTGCCACAATAATTGACGGTAATGCAGGCATTCCCGGAAAAATCATTGAATTCCAAAATTTTGCCAACAGACTTTCCAGTTCCGGCATCGACGACCTCCATTCCTTCAAGGCTCTGGTCATCCACCTCGCACTCCTCTTCATCCAAAGAGACGGGACGGCCAACTATCTCCTCCGCACCGGCAGAAGAATCGACATCCTCGAACTTTACGACGAATCTGTTTCCGCCCTTGCGTGTGCAATTTTCAACAAAAAAGGGAACCGGCAATCCATCGAATTCGATGAACACCGGTTCTCCGACTTTCAATTCCTCGGGGTCAGTATCAAGGAGGCTCACGACGACGCTCCCGTCAGTTCCCCAGGATTTAAGAATCTTCATAAAAGCTTATGCTTCTGCAGGAGCCTCTTCAGCAGCCTCGGCGTTGCCTTCAGCTTCAGCTATTGCCTGCTCGGCAGCCTCAGCGGCAGCCTTTGCAGCAGCCTCAAGGGCAGCGGCCTCTTCTGCACGTTTCTTGGCGAGAGCCTCGGCACGCTCTTCGTTGACCTTGGCCTCAGCCTTTACGGCAGCGGCATTGGCCTCAGAGACAGCCTTTGCAATTGACTGCTTCTTGGAAGCGACCTTGTTATCTTTCTGTGCTTTCCATTCAGCCCATTTCTGGTCGGCAACTTCCTGTGAGAAAGCTCCCTTTGCCACACCGCCCTGAAGATGCTTCTTCAGAAGGACTCCTTCGTATGAAAGAATTCTGCGGGCTGTGGTTGTAGGCTGGGCACCGTTATTGAGCCAGTTCAAAGCCTTTTCGCCATCAAGAACGATGGTTGCGGGATTGGTGTTGGGATTGTAAAGTCCGATCTGCTCGATGAGACGTCCGTCGCGGGGTGAACGTGAATCGGTTACTACAATGTGGAAGAACGAGTAGTTCTTTTTGCCGTGGCGGGCAAGGCGAATTTTAACTGCCATTTCTTTAAATCTTTAAGTTAATAAATCAATACAATAACTATAACTTCCTTATCTGCTCGAGAAAAGGTCCGCAAAGATACGAATCTTTTTTATTTTCCAAAAACAAATCCGACAGAGCGAAATTCTTCCGTGAGGATAAAACCCTTCACAGATGCGAGTGCACTCTCGTCTGTGAAGGAAAACACCTCAGTTCAAGATGTTTTGTTATATTTGCAGAAAAGGGAAGTTTGAACCGCACAAGGGCAACCGAGGCGAACGTTGTTGCATCAATGTGCAGATAAATAAATTAAGATGAAAACCAAACAAATAACATCAATGCTGTGTATTGCGGCAACGGCGATGATTCTGTCCTCCTGCGACAGCAGTATCAATCCCATTCTGACGGATGCTTATGCGGCCGATCCTTCCGCGATAGTTTTCGGGGACACCCTGTTCGTCTATCCGAGCCACGACCAGAATGCGGGAGAGAATTTCAATATGGAGGATTACCACTGCTATTATACCACGGATATGAAACATTTCTCCGACGGCGGGGTAATCTTCAGGCCTCTGGAACAGACCACCTGGGTGAAGAACCGCGCCTGGGGTCCGCAGTGTGTCAGGAAGATGGTCCCGAAGAGCGATACCGACACCACCCGGGTTATGAGATATTTCTTCTACTATTCGGGAAATGCCAGCGAGATAGGCGTGGCTGTAAGTGATTCCCCCTTCGGACCGTTCGAGGACCCTCTCGGCAAGCCGTTCTTCACCACCGACACCCCGGGCATCCACTGCGACCGCGATTTCATCGATCCGCACTGCTTCATCGACGATGACGGCCAGGCATACCTGTTCATGGGCCAGAATACCGTCAACGCTGTCAGGCTGAACGATGATATGATTTCGTATGACCACACCGGCGGTGTCCTTGATGAGAACGGCAATGAGACCGGTGTCTACCATATCGATGCCCCGAACTTCTTCGAGGCCATCTGCTGCCACAAATACAATGGCAAGTACTATCTCTCCTATGCAAACCCGTACAACACCGATCACCCTTACCAACTTGAATACTGCATCGGCGACAATCCTCTCGGGCCGTATGAACACAAGGGCAAGTTTATGGATGCGCAGGACGTTCTGACCAACGAACATTCCATAGTTGAATTCAAGGGGCAGTGGTGGCTGTTCTACCACAATGCATTTGTGGGGGCTGCGACCGGTGCCGGAAATCAGACATTCAGCCGCCGCAGTATGTGCGCCGACAGGCTGTATTACAACGAGGACGGCACTATCAAACTGGTCGTTCCAACAAGGAATGAAAGAAAGTTCAGAAAAGCCGTGAAGACCCTGACCCTTCCGAAGTTGTTCCAACCGGTCAGCCATGAGGAGATGCAGCCTGTATTCGAGCAGGTCAGAACTCCTGTCAAACACGGAATTGTGATAATGCCGGAAAATCCGAACTGCAAGGCCGACAGCCCGAGTGTCTTCAGACACGACGGTAAATGGTATATGACCTGGATTATGTTTGACGGCAAGGGATATGAGACCTGGCTTTCAGAGAGCGACAATCTCCGCGACTGGACTACCCTCGGCAAGATAATGAGCTATACCGATGACACCTGGGACAAATTCCAGAAGGCCGGATACATTGCGCTTCAGGACATCGAGTGGGGCGGAAGCTATGAGATGCAGAAGTACAACGGCAAATACTGGATGAGCTATCTCGGTGGCTGCAATCCCGGCTACGAAACCGAGCCTTTGATGATAGGTCTTGCCTCAAGCGACACGCTCGGCGAGCCAGTGGAATGGGAATGCGGCAAGGAACCGATACTCTCCCCTATGGATGAAGACAGCCAGTGGTTCGAGGAACGCACCCAGTACAAGAGCTGCATCATAGAGGACAAGTATCGCCTTACCGGTCACAGATTCGTCATATATTACAACGCAAAAGGTCAGAATCCCACTGTACATGGCCCGCACAGCAAGACTCCCGGATTCACCGCCGAACGTATAGGAATCGCATTCTCCGACGACCTGAAGAATTGGAGCCGATACCGTTACAATCCCGTTCTCGCCTTCGAGGATCCGGATACCATCACGGGAGACCCGCAGATTCAGAAGATAGGAGATCTCTACGTGATGTTCTATTTCCGCGCCTTCGATCCTGAAAGCGAATACAAGGCGTACAACAGTTTTGCCTGCAGCCGTGACCTGATTCACTGGTACTCCTGGGAAGGAGAGAAACTCATCCATCCTTCAGAACCTTACGACAACCTGTTTGCCCACAAGAGCTACGTCGTGCGCTGGAATGACGTCACTTACCACTTCTACTGCGCAGTCAACGAGTCCGGGGAACGCGGCATAGCCCTGGCTACATCCGAATAACAATTATTACAGTTATGAACAGAATCCTGAGATATCCTTCCGATGACGGAAATTGTCATACGCCTGCAAAAGGACGGATACGACGGCTGGTTCACGGTTGAACATTTCAGTTCACGGCGAACACTGAAACTCGCACGCATGTAAATTTTGCCGGACTTATCCGATTTTGGCCTTGTATGAGGGGTGCGACTTCCCCTTGGCAATCCGGAGAAGCTTTGCCGCAATCATTTTCTTCCTGATGGGAGAGGCGTGGTCCGTGAAGACAACTCCGTCAAGATGGTCCATCTCGTGCTGGACCATACGCGCGGCGAAACCGGAAAACTCCTCTTCAACCTGCTGAAAATCAGTATTTATATAACTGATACGGATAACATTGGGACGGGAGACGTCGGCATCCACGCCGGGTATGCTCAGGCATCCCTCCTCACAGGAGGTCGTCTCTTCGCTCTTGAAAGTGAATTCAGGATTTATCATCTCCCTGTGGAAACCCTTCAGTTCCGGATACTTTTCCTGAAGCTCATCCCCGTCAACGACCAGTATGCGCTTCGAGACTCCGACCTGTGGAGCGGCAAGTCCGCATCCGTCGGCCTTGTGCATCGTCTCTACCATATCCTTTACAAACTGCTGCAGTTTCTCCCTGTCCTCAGCTGCAACATCCACCGGCAGGGCAGCCTGCCTCAACACCGGAGACCCATACAGAAAAATAGGCAATATCATTTCGTTCCTTTGTTTTGATTCCTGTCAAGATATCCCTGAAGGATGATGGCGGCGCTGATTTTGTCCACCTCCATCTTGTCCCTGCGGGCGCTTTTCTTCATTCCTCCGTCAATCATCGCCCTGTGTGCCAGAACAGACGTGAACCTCTCGTCCTCCAATGTCACGGGGACATCGGGAAATTCCTTACGGAGAACTCCCAGAAAAGTATCCACATCGTGCGCCGCCTCGGACGGCCTGCCGTTCAGATTGACTGGATATCCGACGACGAAGCGGACTATTGTCTCCTTTTGGGATAAAGATTTAAGATAATCTATTATATTTGCAGACGGTATCGTTTCCAATGCAGAAGCAAACATAAGCAGAGGATCGCTTTGTGCAACCCCCACGCGTTTTCTTCCATAATCGATGCCGATGAGCCTGTCCACGGCGCAAAGATAGCCTTTATTATGATACAACTGCCGCAAACAATTAAAAAGAGGCTGAAAAACCTCGAAAAAAAACACCGCCTTGTCATCACCGACGAGCAGAACAAAACGGAGATGTTTGCAACGGCATACTCCCGGAAGCTGTTAATAACGGCGGCGGCTGTCGCGGCAGTCATTCTGATTGCCGTCACTTATCTGTTGACGGCACACACCTTTATCCGCTATACAATCCCCGGGTACCCGGACCAGGCATCGAAAGAGGCCGCCATTGACAATCTCCTCAAAATCGACTCTCTGGAACGTGTCATTGACACGTGGGCGTTCCAGATAGCCAACATCCAGCGGATTGTGACGGGAATGGACCCCCTTCAACTTGACACTGCATCGGCGCGTACCAGACAGGAAGCCGCTTCAGACACGATAGCCTACGCCAAAGAGGACTCCCTGCTCCGTGCAATGATAAAGAATGAAGAACGATTCACCCTTTCAAAAGGGCGGCGGAGCATCACACAGATCGAAGGAACGCATTTCTATCCCCCTGTCAAGGGAGTGATCACACAGGAATACAATCCAGCAGCGGACCATCCATACATCGACATCGCATCGGCCACCAACACGACGGTCTGCGCCACATTGGACGGAACCGTCATTTCAGCCGGATGGAACGATGACACCGGTTACACCATATATATACAGCATTCCAACGACATCATCTCCGTCTACAAGCATACTGAAAAGTTGCTTGTAAAGACCGGGAGCAAGGTGACAGCCGGCTCTCCCGTCGCACTTGTAGGCAGTGCGGGTTCGCCGTCCACCAACGTATATCTTCACTTCGAACTGTGGCACAAGGGAGAAGCCATCAATCCCGCACAATATATCACCTTCTGAGCAATGGCAAACGACGGCAAACGGCACATAGGCATTCTGGGATCCACGGGCTCGATCGGGACACAGGCTCTGGATGTCATCGGTCAGCATCCCGATATGTTCGAGGTGGACCTGCTGACCGCCAACAGCAACAGCAAACTCCTGATAGAGCAGGCCATACGTTTCAAACCGGCAAGTGTCGTAATCTGCAACCCCGACAGATATGACGAAGTCAACGCCGCCCTGGACCGGTACGACATCAAGGTATTCACCGGAATGGACTCCGTCTGCAGGCTGGTGGCGGCGGAAGAGACCGACATCATACTGGCGGCAATGGTCGGTTTTGCGGGGCTCGAACCCACGATATCCGCGATAAAGGCGGGAAAGGCAATCGCACTTGCAAACAAGGAGACCCTTGTCGCGGCCGGCGGCATCATAATACCTCTGGCAAGAAAATACGGGGCGCCCCTGCTGCCTGTCGATTCCGAGCACTCCGCCATCTTCCAATGCCTGCAGGGTGAGCGGGCCGAAGTGGAGAAACTGATTCTCACGGGCTCCGGAGGGCCGTTCCGCAAGAGCACCTTCGAACAGATGAGAAATGCGACACGCGAGATGGCTCTCAACCATCCGAGATGGAAAATGGGGGCGAAAGTGACCATCGACTCGGCCAGCCTGATGAACAAGGGGTTGGAACTTATTGAAGCGCGGTGGTTGTTTGACTTGCCGCCGAAGGAGATACAGATAATAATACACCCCCAGTCGGTGATTCATTCGATGGTTCAGTTCTCAGACGGATGCGTAATGGCGCAGATGGGTGTCCCCGATATGCGGCTTCCCATCCAGTACGCCCTCTCCTACCCCTGCAGGGCCGGGCTGAACAGCGAGAGACTCGATTTCGCAAAACTGGGGTCACTTACATTCGAGGCTCCGGATCTTGACAGATTCCCCTGCCTGAGGCTCGCCTACGAATCCCTTGAAGCAGGAGGGAACGCCACCTGCACGATGAACGGGGCGAATGAGGTGGCTGTGGCCGCCTTCCTGTCCGGAGAGATACGCTTTACGGACATTCCGCACATAATAGAAGAAACTCTGGCAAAATGCCGTCATATTGAAAAACCGACCCTAGACAATATCTTTGACACGGATTCCGAGGCAAAAAGAGTCGCAGGGGAAATTAAAGACAAATTCAGATGGTAATACTTCTCAAAACAGTGCAGGTAGTGCTCGCACTGTCGCTTCTGGTCATAATTCACGAATTCGGGCACTACTCCTTCGCTAAATTGTTCAAGACACGGGTGGAGAAATTCTACCTTTTCTTCAACCCCAGGATTTCGCTGGTGAAATTCAAAAAAATCAGCGGCAGGATTCGGGTAAAATTCTTTTCGTCCAATGACGACCCCGAGTGGGCAGAACACCCCGAAGAGACCGAATACGGAATAGGATGGGTGCCTTTGGGAGGATATTGCAAAATTTCCGGAATGATTGACGAATCGATGGACAAGGAGGCGATGAAGCTTCCACCCCAACCGTATGAATTCCGGACAAAGAAGGCATGGCAGCGCTTTTTCATAATGTTCGGCGGGGTCTTCTTCAATTTCATTCTGGCGATGGTTCTCTACGGCGCCATTCTGCACCATTGGGGAGAAGAATATCTGAGAAATGACGATGCAGTTTACGGAATAGCCGTGAACGACCTGAGTTACGAGATGGGGTTCCGCAACGGGGACAGGATTCTGGCATTCGACGGTGTGCCCACGGAGGATTTCTCCCAGCTGCAGGTCGATATGGTAAGATCACAGGCCACTTCAGCCACCGTTCTCCGGGATGGGGACACATTGAATCTTTCACTTGACCCCCTTTATATTCCAGCTGTTCTGAACACTCCGGGAATGTTCTCCCCGGCCTTCCCGTTTGTCGTGGACGGTCTGACGGAAAACTCGGTGAATGAAGGGTCGGCACTTGAGAAGGGGGACAGATTCGTAGCCGTGAACGGGAAGGAGATGTTCCTTGTCCCTGACATTCGCACGGAACTCCGCAATCACAAGGGAGGAGAGATAACTGCATCCGTCGAGAGGGCTCAGGCCCGTGTCGACCTGCCCCTCAAAGTCGATACGGCAGGAATGATAGGTGTCGCGCTCGACGGTGACCTCCGCCATTTCTTTGACATAACCACAAACAGATACACCCTCGCGGAATCGATTCCCGCAGGAATCTCCAAGACATTCAAGACCATTTCGAATTATATCAGGGAACTCGGGCTGATATTCTCACCCAAGACCAAGGCATACAAATCCGTAGGCAGTTTCATAGCAATCGGCAGAATCTTCCCCGATACCTGGGACTGGTACCGGTTCTGGAGTCTCTGCGCCTGGCTATCGATAATGCTGGGTGTCCTCAACCTGCTCCCGATACCCGCCTTGGACGGAGGCCACATCCTCTTCCTCATCATCGAGATGCTGACCGGCCGCAAAGCGTCCGACAAAACGATGGAAATCGCTGAAAACATCGGAATCATACTTCTTCTGGCACTTATGGTCCTGGCATTCGGCAATGATATAAGAAGCCTGTTCTAACAAATCCGTGACAAATATGAAAAAAGTTCTGTTCATCGCCCTACCCGTCATTGCGCTGGCAATGGCACTGGTATCCTGCAAAGAGACAACTGCCGGCAAGGCATTGCCCGCCATCAGCGGAAAGGTGGGAGAAATAGGCATAATTGCCTCCAGACCGCAGTGGGAATCCGAAATCGGCGACGCCGTCCGGGAAGTCCTCGCCGACGAATACCCCTATATTCCCCAAAGGGAGCCCAGATACAGGCTCTTCAACGTTCCTGAGGAGAACTTCAACAATATCTTCAGAGTACACCGGAATTTGCTCTACGTCAAGATAGCCGACACCTGCACGACGGCGATGAAAGTCCAGCGCGACGTCTGGGCCTCACCTCAGACAATGCTCGTTGTCACCGCACCGTCGAAAGACGAAGCGGCCCGGTTCATAACTGACAACGGAGAGCGGATACAGGAAGTGTTCGAAACTGCCGAGAGAGAACGCGTCATCGTCAATGCGAAGGCCTTCCCGAACACATCTCTCGAGAACACCATAGCATCGCTGTTCGGAGGAACGCCATACCTCCCGAGCAACTATACCCTGAAGAAGCAAAGCAACGATTTTCTCTGGATTTCATACGAAACGACCTACACCACGCAGGGAATCTTCATTTATCAGTTCCCATACGAGGGCACCTGGCAGTTGACCCCAAAATACCTGATAGACAAGAGGGATGAAATCATGAAAGTTCAGGTGCCGGCCACACGGGAAGGCAGCTATATGATAACCAACACCACGATTGTCCCTGGCTTCGAGATGAAGGAGTTTGACGGACGTGAATTCGCTGAAATCAGGACATTGTGGGACACCCACAACGATTTTATGGGAGGGCCTTTCATCAGTGACGCATTCCTGAGCCGCGACAAATCGAACGTGATTGTGATAGAAGGCTTTGTATATGCCCCGAAATATGACAAGAGGGACTATTTAAGGCAGGTCGAGGCGCTCATTTACTCCTGGCACTGGCAATAAATCAGAGAAATCCTGCAAAAAAATTTGTTTGTAGGATTTTTTTGTATACCTTTGCGTTCCCTTTGGAAAAAAGGACTTGGTGGGTTCGTATAACGGCTAGTACTCGAGATTTTCATTCTCGCAATAGGAGTTCGATTCTCCTACCCACTACGAAAAATATAAAAAATCAAATAATGGCAAACCACGCATCAGCAGACAAACGTTATCGCCAAAGCGAGAAACGCAGAGTGCATAACAAGTATTATGCAAAGACAACAAGAAACGCCATCAAGGCAATCCGCAACACTACAGACAAGGCAGCAGCCGAGGCTTCAATGCCGAAGGTATTTTCAATGATTGACCGTCTTGCAAAGATCAACGTCATTCACAAGAACAAGGCAGCCAACCTGAAGAGCGGAATCGCAGTTTACGTAAACAAACTCGCATAGCTTGCAAGCCTTAAAAGTTTAAAGCCTTCCGCCATACGGAAGGCTTTTTTTATATTCAATACTATGAAAAGCATCAAGAACTGGATTGAGGAGGACAGACCGAGGGAGAAGATGATGCTTCAAGGCTCCGGCAACCTCACGTCAACGGAACTGTTGGCCATCCTTATTCAAGGAGGCACCAAGGAAAAAAGCGCGATGGACCTCGCAAGAGACCTTCTCGACGCGGCAAAAGGGAAACTGGGGGATCTCGCCAGATTCTCATTCAAGGAACTCACTCAGACAAAGGGCATCGGCACGGCCAGAGCCGCGCAGTTGTCCGCCGCATTCGAACTTTGCCGGCGGCTGGAATCGGAGACGCCGGAAGAACATCCGCAGATATCTTCGAGTTCACAAGCGGCCGCAATTATGATTCCACATCTCCGAGACCTTCCCCACGAGGAATGCTGGGTGATGTTCCTCAACAGGGCCAACAGGCTCGTCGGTAAAGAGAGGATATCGACCGGAGGGGTGAGCTCGACCGTGATAGACATCAAGCTGATACTCAGGAAAGCCATCGAAAGACTTGCCGGAGGCATCATTCTGTTCCATAATCACCCGTCCGGCACCGCGAAACCGGGGAAGAGGGATATCGAGCAGACCGAATCGCTTCAGAAGGCGGCATCATTGATGGATATTACGCTGCTTGACCATATCATTGTCGGCAGGAAGGACTATTTCAGTTTTTCCGATTCCTACAATCCTCCCCCCAGAGGAGTTTAGACCGAAGGGCCGCAATGAAATTGTGGCCTCCCAAATTCATATATTTGAAACCATATTCTCCCTTGGAAACACGGATGGATGTACCGGAAGGGACCTCTATCGACCTGTTGTCGAGGGTTACAAGGGCACTGCCGTCACGGGTGGAGAACGTAATGTCCAACACCGAACTGTCGGGCAGAACGACCGGCCTCATATTGAGATTGTGGGGAGCGATGGGAGCCAGAACGAAGACGTTCGCCCCCGGGAATACGACAGGACCGCCTATGCTGAGATTGTACGCCGTGCTACCGGTCGGCGCGCACACAACGATGCCGTCGGCCCAGTATGGTGGCATTTCACGCCCGTCAAGTCGCACGTAAATCTCCAGTACACCGGTCCCTTTTCTCTGGACGGAGAATTCATTGGCAGCATAAGGGTACATGCTCCCGGGGAAGAATCCGCACGAAGCCTTGAGAAGACTGCGGTCCTCGACGGTGAATCTGCCTTCCAGCAAATCGTCAATCCATCCGTCCCGGTTACTGTCAAATCTCGCCGTAGTCAGGAAGCCGAGCCTCCCGAAATTGATGCCCGCCACCGGGATGTCCCGTCCGCCAAGCAGAGGCAATGCTCTCAGAAAAGTCCCGTCCCCGCCGAGACACAGCAGAGCATCGGCATCAGCCGGGAAATCGTCAGATGAGACAAAGTCGGAACCGAACAGGGAGACCTGCGCTCCTTTGGCACGGAATGTGTCAACCAGATGAGTGTCGTTACCGTATATCGCGAGTTTCATTTTTGAAGGAATATTGTTCAAAATTACTAAATTTGCAGTTTGCCAACAAAAATAAAATGGTCAAACTATCTGTCAATATCAACAAAATCGCCACGCTCCGCAACGCACGCGGCGGCAACAGGCCGGACGTGCTTCAGGCCGCCCTTGACTGCCAGTCCTTCGGAGCGGAGGGAATCACCGTCCACCCCCGCCCGGACGGAAGGCATATCAGATACAGTGACGTCCGCGACATAAAAAACAACATAGCGGTTGAGTTCAACATAGAAGGCAATCCGATCGATGAGTTCAGAAAACTTGTTCTTGAAGTCCACCCCACACAGGTGACACTCGTGCCGGATGCGCCGGAGGCTCTGACCTCAAATGCCGGATGGAACACCAGGAAAAACCTGGGATTCCTTAAGGATATATGCAGAGTTTTCCACAGCGAAGGCATCAGAACTTCCATATTCCTGGACCCCGACATCGAGATGGTACGCTACGCGGCAGACACCGGATGCGACCGTATCGAACTATACACGGAAGCTTATGCAAGAGGATATTGTGACAGCCCCGAAAAGGCGGTGGAGCCCTATGCGAAGGCTGCTCTGGAGGCCGTCAACAGCGGTCTCGGTCTGAATGCCGGACATGATCTGAATCTGGAGAACCTACGTTTCTTCAAGGACAACGTCGCCGGACTGCAGGAGGTCTCGATAGGTCACGCGCTGATTTGCGACGCGCTCTATATGGGGCTGGAAAAGAGTATCTCCGCATATTTGGGAGAGTTGAAATAAAACATTAACTTTGTGAGATATACTGAATTTCAATAATCTGATACAATAATTTAACAGTGATGAAAAACACTTTTTTCAAAATTCTCAGCATCGCAGCCATCGTCGTTGCCGCCGCTGCTCTCGTTCTGGCCTGCCTCAATCACAAACCCACAAGCAAGGGCGTTGAAGTCGCCCAAGGTTCCGGCGCCCAGTCCGGAGACATCGTATATGTCAGAATCGACACCCTGATAATGCAGTACGATATGTACAGCGATCTCCGCTCATCCTTCGAAGCAAAGGCGACAAGCGTACAGGATGACCTGAACAAAAAGGGTCGCAAACTTGAAAGCGACATCAAGGCTTTTGAGAATCAGTACAGCAAGGGTCTGCTTACACGTTCCGCAGCCGAGCAGCAGCAGAACTCACTCCAACAGCGCCAGCAGGAGCTCCAGAACCTGATGGCACAGAAGCAATATGAGATGCAGGAGGAGGAGATGGTTCTCAACAACCGGATAATGGATGCCATCAAGACCTATCTTGAGGAATACAACAAAGTCCACGGTTTCTCCGCAATTCTCACAACCAGCGAAGCCACGAATATCGTGATAGTCGGCAACCCCGGTCTCGACATAACTCAGGAAGTTGTGGAAGGCCTCAACGCAGAATATATCAAGACAAGAAACAAATAGTCCGATGAAACGGATACTCCTCATAACGTCGATACTTTTCATCTCCATAGCCTCCTATGCCGGCACTTCCGGCCAGGAGGTTGTGGAACATCGCGTAAAGTGGTATGAATCTGTCTCTTCCATAGCGCGTAAATACGGTGTCACCGTAGAGGATATCCTCAAATACAACAATCTGGAAAGCGGGGATGTCAGGTCGAACATGATTCTCCTCATCCCTATGGGAGTTCCAGACCAAATCGTGGAACCGGTTGACGATTTCATCTCCGAGACTGCCAGAGACAGCATTTCAGCGTCCGGAACGGATACCATCACCGTTCAGGAAACTCTGCCGGACAAAGTGTTCGACTCCGACAATCCGATGTCCGTCAGCCTCGTACTCCCGTTCGGAGCCGCTACGGAGCAGCCTTCCGTCAACTTCTTCGATTTTTACAGCGGAGCCCTGATGGCGCTCGATTCCATTCAAGCCCAAGGGATGAGCGTTGTCCTGAATGTGTTTGACAGCAAGGAAAAATCTACCGAAGAGTTGTTCCTGGATGAAACTTTTGCCGCAAGCGACCTGATTATCGGCCCCGTACAGGCTGAAGAGCTTCCGCCCTTCGCTCAATTCGCAAAGGAAAAGCAAATCCCCATTGTCTCTCCCATGGACCACGATGCGGAAACCCTGACAGAAGGCAATCCGTATCTGTTTCAGGCCCCAGCCTCCTTATCAGTCCAGGAAAGCAACCTGATCGGACTTCTGAATGTCGCTGCAGACGACAAAGTCCTGGTCATTTTCGACTCCTCGATGAGAGAGCAGGAGTATGTGGACAGAATCACCTCTCTCCTTGACAATCAGGGAATCGAATACCAGAAGATAGGATACGGACTCCTCCACGGCCGGACACTGTCCGATTCGATGAAAAAGCAGCTGGACCGGTCAACCTCCTACAAGGTCATCGTTGCATCCCAGGATGACGCCTTTGCTCCTGACATTGTCAGGAATATGAGGGTTCTCAAACTGTTCGACATTCCCATCCATCTCTTCTGCAGCAACAGGGTGAGGAATTTCGAATCCATTGATTCCGACTCTTTCTTCGAACTGTCAACTCACGTATGCACCCCATACTACATAGACTACAGTTCCGAGCCGGTCAGGAATTTCGTATTCCGCTACCGCGCTCTATATAATACCGAGCCCACCCCCTTCTCTTTCCAGGGGTATGACCTCGTATCCTTCTTCGTATCCAATATCTATAAATCAAGCGGCGATTTCACAAGGAACGCCGGCTCATACAGTGGCAACCTGATGCAGAGCAACATCAGCTTTTTCCGCAATAACGAAAATTGCGGATGGCAGAACACTGCAACCCGCAATCTCATCTATAATCCGGATTTCACTATCTCAGTAGTGAAGTAGGATCCATATTGGTCTTCTCTATATCCTTGAAGTAATTGACCGTACCGACCTTCAACTCTACGGTGGCGGCATCGTCGCAGACGATTATTCCACGCTGGTGATTCTGCAGTACGGAAATGGTCCACATATGGTTGATGGCACCCTCGACCGCATGATACAGAGCGCGAGCCTTATTGTGTCCGTTGGCCAGAATCATAACCTCCTTGGCATCCATTATTGTGCCTACTCCCACCGTCAGAGCAGTTTTAGGCACCTTGTTGATGTCGTGGTCAAAGAAACGTGAATTCGCTATTATCGTATCTGTTGTAAGAGCCTTTTTCCTCGTTCTGGAAGTCAGAGAAGATCCTGGCTCGTTGAATGCGATATGACCGTCCGGACCGATGCCGCCCATAAACAGATCGATTCCGCCGTATGCGGCAATCTTCTTCTCATACTGGCAGCACTCTTCATCGGGATCCGAAGCATTTCCGTTGAGAATGTTCACGTTCTCCTTTTTTATATTGATATGTCTGAAGAAGTTGTCCCACATGAACGTATGGTAGCTTTCGGGATGGTCTTCGGGAATGCCGATATATTCATCCATATTGAAAGTGACCACATTTTCAAAAGAGACCTTTCCCGTGGAACAGAGATGAATCAGTTCCTTGTAGGTCCCAATGGGAGTCGATCCGGTAGGAAGACCCAGAACAAACGGGTGTTCCGCCGTCGGTTTCGCCTCATTGATGCGTTTGGCTATATATGCCGCAGCCCACTGGGACATTTTTCCATAAGATTCTTGAATAATAAGACGCATAGTATTTTAGTATTAAAGATTATTGTCATTGAGCAGTACTCTCGCATTTGCAATCGCTTCGGGAGTCAGTGTTGCTCCTGAAAGGAGTCTTGCGATTTCCGTTTCTCTCTCGGACCCGTCAATCTGACGGATTTTCGTTTCAGGCTGCTCCCCACCCTCCTTGTAGACAAGGTAATGGGCTCGGCCCTTCGATGCCACCTGAGGGAGATGGGTGATGGCGAAAACCTGCATTGATTCCCCCATACCGACGATGAGGCGTCCCATCTTGTCCGCGATACTGCCGGAGACCCCGGTGTCTATTTCATCGAAAAACATTGTGGGCATACCGGAATATCGGCACATAAGAGCCTTTATGCACAACATTATGCGAGACATTTCTCCTCCGCTCGCACATTTTGAAAGTTCTGTCAGGTTTCCTCCGTTTGCATCAAAATATATGCATACCGAATCCCTGCCGTTTCTTGCTATGTCGGCCAGGTCTCCTACCCTCACTTCCAGCATGGCTCCTGGCATTTCGAGGTCACGGACAGACTTCTGGAGAAGTTCTGAAAGACGCGGCGCCATTCCGACCCTATCTCGATGGATTTCCTGTGCAAGTTCCCTGAGTTGCTTCTCCTCGGAAACCACTGTATTTCGCAACTCTTCGATTTCGGCAATATCGTCCCCGGTTGACGAAAGAAGATTCAGGAGGTCATCCCTTCTGGCTATCAGCCCCGAGACAGAGTCGACCCCGTTCTTCTTCATCAAATCGTAAAGAAGCGAAATCCTCTGCTCCACGGCGGCGAGTCTGCCGGGTGAATACTGAATTTTATCCTGGACGGCTTCAATCTCCGATGCGATATCTTTAATCTCTATTCTGACCGTCTCAACCCTTTCAGAGAGATCACGGGACAAAGGCACATATCGTGACGCCCTGTTCAAGGCGGATACCGCCTCCTTCAAATTTCCGTCGATGGAGCCATTGTCCGAAACGAACTGAGAGAGAGCTATTGACAGATCCTCTTTCACCGATTCGCAGTTTGAAAGGACCGAATGTTCGCTTTCCAGATCTTCCAACTCGCCTTCCACAAGGGATGCGGCCACGAGTTTGTCGCACACATCCTGAAGATAGGCCTGCTCCATTCCGGATTTGTCCCTTTCACGCTCCCTGTCCTGCAGAAGCTTCAAATCCTGCCTGTATTTGTCATACAGGCAGTTGTGCGCCTCCACCTTTCCGGACAAGCCGGCATAACTGTCAAGGAGTGACATCTGAAAACCGCCGCTGCTGAGAAGCAGGTGCTGATTCTGTGAGTGGATATCCACAAGTTCAAGGGAGAGATCCCTGATATCCTGTGCGGAGACGGGCTCGTCATCCAGAAAGAGCCGCGACCGCCCCGAAGGAGTGAGGACTCTGCGGATTATCAGTTCATTTCCCTTGTGATTGAACTGACCCTCGACAACGCAGTTTCGGTTTCTGTCCCTTATGACCGACAGGTCGGCTCTGGCACCCAGAAGCAGGGAAAGAGCCCCGAGCAGGATGGACTTCCCCGCTCCGGTCTGGCCCGTAATAATGACAAGACCACCTGGGAATGAGATATCCAAGTGGTTTATCAGGGCATAGTTGTCTATGGTCAGACGGGATAGCATCCGCTATTCCGCCTTGCGGTAAAACAAGTCACCGTCCATAAATTCGGAGGTGGCGGTCAACGTAGGCTTGGGGAGTTTTTCGTAATACTTCGAAATCTCAATCTGCTCACGGTTTTCAAAAGTCTCCTCGAGAGTGTCGGCATAGTTGGAGAACTCTTCAAGTTTATGGCTGAGTTCCTGCTTTATGTCCGCAGATATCTGATTTGCGCGTTTTGCGACAATCATCACTGTCTCATAGATGTTTCCCGTGGGAGCTGCAAGGTCTGCCAGATTGCGTGTCACCGTATTCAAAGGCACATTCATTTTTTCGTTGCTCATTTTATTCCTGATTTTTCAATATTTTCTGGGTTTTCTCATAATAGGATTCCAAATCCTTGGTGTATTGGGAGTCGGGATATTCACTCACCATATTCAGATAATCGTCAACAAACACCAGATATCTCTCCCTCTGCTTGTCAGACACGCTGAGAGAGGCATACTTGTAGGACGACATTGCGATGTAGAACAATATTTCTTCCCGGTATCTGTTGTCCGCATTCTCCTTCAGGACATTCTTCAAGGCATAATGTGACGCGAGATAATCCTCCATATGGTAGTAGAGATACGCCGACTTGTACGCCTTCAGTTCCAGCCTTCCGTTCAGGTCATCAAGCATTTCGTTGATTTGGGGAATGTATTCGGAATCGGGATTGTCAATCATGAATCCCTTCATTGAAACTATCGCCTTTCTGGTCGGAACCTGATCCAGCTCATACCTGTAAGTTCCCTTGTAAAGGCATTCCAACTGAAGATATTTAGCCTTTTCTGTGAAAGGACTGAGCGGGAAAGTCGCTATGAAATTATTCAGATTGCTTTCGGCGGTCTGGTAGTCTCCGAAGCAGTAATTGCTGTAGCCAATATAGAACTGAACCGTATCATCCTGAGGCGTTCCGTTGGTTGCAAGGGAAACGGACTCGAACATCTGGGATGCCTTGGAATATTTCTTCTTCTCGAAAAGTTCAAAAGCCGCCTTATACTTTTCCTCTGTCAGTGAACTTTCCAGAAGCGCCTCAAACTGGCTTTTGCAGGAAGTCATCAGGAAGCCCGACAGAAACAGGACAATTCCCACGGATATGGCCACAACTCTTCTCATCCGCTACCTGCCCTCCAGAATAAACCGTTCCGCATCAAGCGCCGCGCGGCAACCGCTTCCGGCAGCCGCAATTGCCTGACGATATTGAGGATCCTGCACATCACCGGCGGCAAAAACGCCAGCCACGTTTGTCTTCGAACTCTTGCCATCCGTCAGTATGTAACCGTTGGCATCTGTCGCAATCCAATCCTTGAAAATGTCGGAATTGGGATGGTGCCCGATTGCAAGGAAGAAGCCGTCTATCTGTTTCTCGAAGTGCTCCCCGTCCTTCCTAACCAGTCTCACGCCGGTTACGCCACCGGCATCGGTTCCAAGGACCTCCTCTGTCTGACATTCCCAGAGTATCTCTATGTTTTCGGACTCCATAACCCGCTTCTGCATAGCCTTTGATGCACGGAGTTCATTGCGGCGGACAATCATATAGACCTTGCGGCAAAGAGATGCCAGATATGAAGCCTCCTCACAGGCCGTGTCACCTCCTCCCACTACGGCAACTTCCTTGCCACGGTAGAAGAATCCGTCGCAAGTCGCACAGGCCGAAACTCCCATCCCCCTGAATCTGTTCTCACTCTCAAGTCCGAGATATTTCGCCGTCGCGCCCGTGGCTATTATGACTGTCTGAGCCTCTATGGCTTCATCGGCCTGGCCGTCCACCGTCACGCGGAAAGGGCGATTCCCGAAATCGACGGCGGAAACATAACCCGGACGGATGTCGGCGCCAAGCCTCACAGCCTGCTCCCGCATATCGGACATCAACTGATTCGCGTCGATTCCTTCTGGATAACCCGGGAAATTTTCTATGAGAGTCGTCGTCGTCAACTGCCCTCCGGGCTGAAGCCCCTCATAAAGTATCGGTTGCAAGGCCGCGCGCGCAGCATAAATGGCTGCGGTATAACCGGCGGGACCGCTCCCGACAATAAGGCATTTCGTTGAAGTGACACTCATATTGGACAATCGTTAATAAGTTTGCAAAGTTAACTAATTTATCCTTAGAAAAATCAAAAAGAAAGCACATTTTACAAGAAAAGCCTCCCAGACATCTGAGAGGCTTCCAACGTGGTGCCACCGGGAATTGAACCAGGGACACAAGGATTTTCAGTCCTTTGCTCTACCAACTGAGCTATGGCACCATTGGTTTCGGGAATGCAAAGTTATGGTTAATTTTCGAATCTCCAAAAAAATTTGACAGTCACGAAACAGATTTCTAACTTTGAGTTCTTATGATGGAAGATGGGAAGATATACGTGGACGTTCTGTTGCCCTTGAAACTCAGAGGCTTTCTCTCCTACTGCGTCGAGCCTTGCGATGCCCCCGGGGTAGAGGTCGGGACGTGGGTGAAAGTGAACGTCAGGGGGAGGGTTTCCACGGGAATAGTGGCCGCAATACAGAAGAAAATTCCTGAAAATCTGGACGGAAGCCGCATAAAGCCTATCACGCAGGTTCTTGACTGCCCCAGCGTCGGTCCGGAAGAGATAAAATTCTGGGAGACGGTCGCGCGGTATTATCTGTGCACTCCGGGAGAGGTGTTCAAGGCCGTTCACAACGGAGCCTCCATCCAATACAGGTTCCGTCCGGTCCGGAAGGTAAAAAAGACACCGGAATCCGGGGCCGTATCCGGTTCCGGGACAGGCAATACCCTTTCCGAAGTACAGCAGGAGGCTCTCTCCAGAATTGAAAAGGCTTTCTCCGAAAAGAAGACGGTTCTTCTCGAAGGAGTGACGGGCAGCGGGAAAACTGAAATTTACATACATCTGGCTCTGGCCCGTCTCAGTGAGGGCAAGTCCGTCCTCATTCTCGTCCCAGAGATTGCCATTTCCCGTCAGATAGAGGAAAGGCTCCGCAGCGTATTCGGGGATACATTGAAAGTGTTCCACTCCAAGCAGACCACCCCGGCAAGATGCGCCATCTACGATTATGCAAGGGAAAATGCCTGCGTGGTCCTCGGAACCCGGTCTGCCGTGTTCCTCCCGTTTCGGAATCCCGGGCTGATCATAGTGGACGAGGAACACGACCGCTCGTACAAGCAGGATGACCCCGCCCCGAGATACAATGGAAGGGACGCCGCGGCGCTGCTTGCAAGAATGCGCTGTGCCGACCTGCTGCTGGGGAGCGCCACTCCTTCACTGGAATCTCTCCACAATGTGCAGACAGGCAAATACGAGCGGGTGGTCCTGCCCGTGAAGTTCCATCAGGGGGTAGCGCCGGAAATAGGCATAATCGACACCAATGCCGCCTGGAGGCATCACGAGATGCGCGGAAGTTTTTCGATGGAACTGATAAACGAGATGAGGAAAGTCCTGGACGGAAGGGACCAGATAATGATATTCCGGTCCCGCAGGGCCTATTCCCCTCTGGTACAGTGCTCCGAGTGCGGGGCTATTCCCAAATGCCCGAAATGCAACGTCCCTCTGACATATCACAGGTACAACAGTTCCCTGACCTGCCACTATTGCGGTTACAGCACCATTTTCACCACCCGGTGCCACCAGTGCGGCTCACCTTCCCTTGTGGACAGGGGCGCGGGCACTGAGAAGATTGAGGAGGAGATTGCGGAGTTGTTCCCGGACTACCCCGTTGCCCGGTTCGACGCTGACACCACTCAAAGCAAGAAGCAGGAGGAGAAGATGATACGGGATTTCGCATCCGGCCGCATCCGTATACTGGTCGGGACGCAGATGATTACCAAAGGTTTCGATTTCGAGAAGCTTTCTCTCGTCGTGCTGCTCAGTGCGGACAGTCTTCTCTCCGTACAGGATTTCAGAGGCGATGAAAGGACGATGCAACTGATAATCCAATTGCTGGGCAGGGCGGGACGCCGGGGCAACAGAGGACGGCTGCTTGTCCAGACCTCACAGAAAGAACATCCCATATTCAATATCCGTCCGGATGCCTTCTCGAGAACCCTGCTGGAAGAGCGCCGGACCTTCGGGTATCCCCCTTATATCAGACTGATAGTGCTGACAGTCAAGGACAAATATGAGGGCAGGCTGTGGAATGTGTGCAGAGTGCTGGGAGAATCTCTGACGGCTGCCGGAATCCCCGGAGTCCAGGGGCCCGTCGAGCCTGCTATGGAGACTGTCGGCGGAGAGCACATCCGCCAGTTCCGGATAAGCCTTCCGCGCAACGCGCACTTGAGCGACAACAAGAGCCGCATCTACACCACCGTCGAGGCCGTTTCGGAGCAGTTCAAGTTCGCCCCCGACATCATCATCGACGTCGATCCGATGTAACTGCGTCGGCTAACCTTGCACAGACACGAATGTTGCGGAGGATACAGACTCTCCGGCAATCACTTCAAACGTGTCAAATCAGAGAATAATCGTCGTTTTCACTCTGATTTCCTGAAAATTTCAGCAAAAAAAGAGAAAACCAAGGCTTTCCACTCTGGAAAATCACATCAGTGGAACGCAATACGGCAAAGGTGAAACCTACGCTGGCTCCACCTATGCAGAAAGCGAACGCGCCGCCCCGGGGGCGGCGCGATAATGTTTTTGGGTCACCTGGACATTTTGGGTGATAGATTCTATCCAAAAAATTTCGGGTGGACATTTCGGGTGATGGCAGGGCAAAAGTCAAGCGCAAGCGAGCCGCCCATCGAGCTCGGCGCGGCGCTTGATCTTTAGCCGCCGGAGGTCGTCTATTCCGGCGGCGGTGCCGGGATGTCAGTAGTTCCTTTTGATATATTCGTCCAGCAACTTCCTGCGGTTATCTCTGCATATTCCGCTGTGCACCCTGACCTTGGTCTTCAGGTCTGAGAACATGCCCTCTATGCCGTTGTTCGTATTTGGAAGTCCTGTCTCCGGGTGGTCATAGAACGTCCAAAGAAGAGGCATGTTGCGCTTCAGCACCTTGCCGCGCAGAGCATCCCGTATCGCCATCAAGCCGAACCTGCGGCCCCAATACGTCGTATCCATCTGGACAGTTACATGCTTGTACTTGGATATCTTCTGGACATATCGCATCCCTTCCAGGTCACGACGTATCGTGCGCTCGTTCACCCCATATTTAAGGGCAAGCTGATCCAACGTCTGCTTGCCCTCTACATAGTCTGTTATTACTTGCGATTTATCACGGCGGATACCCCCATCGAAACGGTGCCCGCAGTCCTTACATTTGTATCGTTGGATGTGGCCTCGCAGGCCATTGTGGACCACATTTGAAGACCCACAGAAAAAGCATTTTTTTATGCATATTCATGTGTGTCCGGTAAAAGTTCCGTACGGTTTATATAAAGTTTAACAATTAAAACAAAGTTGGTTCGGTAGAACCATCAAGTTCATTGACAATATTGCAGTTAGGTTTTCCAAAGAGG
>JAGHTO010000035.1 GCA_018065305.1 Candidatus Cacconaster scatequi
TGTAAAGGAGGATTACCAATTCATTTTCAAAACTGAGGGAGATCGACAAATAGATTGACCAATGATTATCAAAGTGTCTTATTCCACCAGCGAATGCATTATGCGGGTGAGGGTGAGGTTTTCGTCATCGAGACTGTAGTCCCAGTTCATTATGCCCAGAAGACCATGTTCCTTGATGTAATCACATTTGATTTGCAGGGAGCGGGCGTTCTCAAAACCAAAGACAAATTCGCCGTTGCTGTCTTCTATGTATGGAGCATGGGCGGATTTGTCCCATTGTTCGGTATAGCCTTCAGGAATCGGGTAGATGTTCCTGAAGTCCATGCTTTTCCTGAAACTTTCCACTCCACGTCCGTAGAAAGGAACACCCATCACCACTTTATCGGCAGGAACGCCGGCCTTGATGTGGTCCTGGACGAACTTTTACTTCTCTCTTGCACGTATGGAATACTTGATTTGTAGAGCGAAGGTAGAACAACCAAATAAATAAACAATCAAAAATATAAACAAAAACGAAACGGATACGTTCTTAATAATATCTTGAGAACGTATGGTGCGGCTTCCCGCTTAGAGGTCTGCGACGTTAGTATTCATATTTTTTGAGATATTTGGAATAATTTGTATATTTGAACTTGCTTAGCTAGCCTAGTATCCATAATCTTCAGATTTTCACGCTTCTAATGATTATCTGGTTATGGTTGCAGGGTTGGGTGGGCAGACATATTGAAGACGTTACTTGACGTTTATCTTCTGCATCAAACTTCGCAACTTTGATTTATTCACTAAGAAGATAGCGCAACGGGGGCGTCCACTGGCGATGACGATTCGGTCATCTGCGCCGTTATCTAGGCGTGGGGATTACTGTATATCATCCCTGACGTGGGCTAGCTACGTTGCTTATCCTTAGTGAAGGCAGCGAAGGCCTGATGCAGGATGAGCAAGAGTAAGACTCCCACGTTTTTTTTGTGTTCAAAATTTCGGCGTGGCGAGTATTTAAGCGCTTGCAAATCAGCAAATAACGCGTAAACTTTCATTAACGTCTTGAGTCCGCAACTTGGAGTAAGGATGGAGACTTTTATTGCACAACAACCAATAACATTAAAATATGAATATGCAAAATTTGACCACCCCAGAAAAAGAAATTTATCAGCAGCCGATGCTGAAGGTCATTACTATTCAGACCAGCCGGTGTATCCTTGAAAATTCTAATACTGAATTTGAGTTTGGTGGTGACCATATCCAATAATTATTACTGGCAACTAAAATTCTTAAGTTTATGTTCAAAAGATGTTTTTTACTGACAGTCATATCAATTCTGACTTTTGTGGCCTGTACAAAAGATGTACAGGATCCTGGATTGCAGTCGACAAGACCGGCGGTTTACGGTAGTGTCCATTCTCTTTCCGTGGGTATTGAATCCGGCGCTTATATGCCCGAAGATGGTGGCACGAAGGCCTCGACGGAGGCGATTATCCGCGTGAAATGGGAGCAGAACGATGAAGTTTCGGTAGTCAATGCCACCACCGGGAAGATACTCGGGGGATGCCTGAAGGCAACTGAGAGTGGAGAAAACGTTGTTTTCTCGGGAACCGTAGAGGGAACTATCAATAATAATGATGTTTTGTATTACGTTTACCCAAGGATTGCCCAGAATGAAGGCGAGATTGCGTTTGACCAGGGCGGCTGGGATGTCAGTTTGGCAAATCAGACTTATGACGGCTTAAACGCCAACAAGGTATGCTTTTTCGGTTTTGCCAAGGACCAGGCATCTTCCACTTCCACATCGACCGCCATTTCCAGACATATCAAGTTCACTCTGGTGACTTCATATGCCCATCTGAATATGTCCAATCTCCCGGCTGCTGGATTCAACTTGAGCAGCATCGACATCTCAAATGTCAACAAGGGTTTCACGTGGAGTCTGTCAGATAATACACTGTCCACTATTGCGTATGGAGAGAACGAAGGTATCTCTGTGAACTGCACCAATACCAAGATTACAAAGGCCGGCAATGCAGTTGTGCGCTTTGCAATACCCGCAAGTTCGGAAAGTTCCGTCGCCAGAGTTGTTACGGTTAACAAGGCATACACCAATGACAAGTATGTCAAAGATGAGTTGAAGTCATCGGCATATTACAACCAGTTGTATACAAGCTGGAAAAGCAATGTGAGTGTCTCTTCCGAGTCTGACAAAACCAAGGTCACTGTTACCAGTGATGGTTCAACGGATGTGGCTGAGGGCGTTATTCCCGTTGCTGACGCTTTTGTGGCTGACAAAAATACGGAAATCGGCATTGGCGGTGTGGGAACGGTTACCTTTGATGCAACTGCGACGGCAAAAATCAAGAGTAATGCCGATGCCGAGGGCTCTATGAATGTGTTCTTCAAGGTGGAGGATGTAACGGAAACCAAACCTGTTCAGGATGCCAACCTTGTTTATGAGGTTACAATGAAAACCGTCGATGAACAGGGGGTTGAGGTGTTCTCAACAGAAAAGGCGGCAGGTGTCGCTACCGTAACGGTCCCTCTTGGAGAGGAGGTGGAAAGCGTGACCAGCGTCGCCCTTGTCAACGAAAGTGGAGTCGTAATCGAAGGCGGAGTTGTTCCTGAAAGTGTCCATTTCGAAAATGGTATCCTGACTTTCAACGTGAATCACTTCTCAAAGTACGCAATCAAGTACACAGTAAAGGGCGGTGAGGTTGATTATGTAGCCCAAATCGGCAGCCGCAAGTACACCACTCTTGCAAAGGCCGTTGAAGCTGTCCAAAGCGGAAATACCATACAGCTTCTTTGTGATTGTATGGAGGGAGAAGGCATAATTGTTCCCGGAGGGAAGAATTTCACTCTTGATTTCGGCGGACACACCTACAAGGTCACCAAGGATTTGGCGGGCTCAACTGGAACAAAGAATCAATGCTTCCAGTTGCTTAAAGGCTCAACTCTCGTCTTCCAAAACGGTACAATTACAACCTCTTGCGCAAAACTCGGAATCAATTCATATTCAGACCTTATTGTAAAGGATGTGACAGTCGATATGTCACAAACTTCGGCGACCGGTCAGGTTGCTTGTCTTGAGACTTGCAATGGAAGTATTTCACTTCAGGGCAATACCAGTCTCGTTGCTAAAGAAGGACAGATTGCCGTTCTGGCACTTTACTGGCCAAACGGAGGATATGGTGATATCAATGTTGAGTTGAACACTACAGGTGAAGTCAAAGGGTTGATGGCCTATGGATCATACCAAGTACAGGATGTATCCACTGTGGCACAGCACTCCCACGTAGCAATCAAGAATGGCAAGTATGACGTAACCTTCGATATGGATAATCTTGAAAACTATGACTTCAAGATTTATGGAGGAGTTTTCAAAACGAATCCTGATACAAAATATTTAGCTCCTAATCATGAAGTGGTTACGAATACCGATTCGGAGACTTCTGCTTCTTATCCACACAAAGTCCAGCAGAAACCTTACGTTGCAATGATCGGTGAGAACGGATATTTCTCCCTTGCGGATGCTCTTGTTGCCGTTAAAAATAACGAAACAATAGTAATGCATCAGAATGACGTCCTGACGAAAGGTCTCACCATTACTCTCGAGAATAATGAAGCGTTCACGCTTGATCTCAACGGAAAGACAGTTTCTATTGCTGAGACGGGATTTAACTTTACGGCAAATGGCACCAACGCTGCTTTGAGATCTGGTGTTCCTCTTCGTTTTGCAATTGTAGTCAATGGCAACGGAACGATGAACATCTGCGACAATAGCACAGGCGAGTCCGGTCGTCTTGAGACAAAGAACAACTCTTACGGAACCACCAAGACCATCCTCGTTGACGGCAATGCGATAGTAAACGTGAACAGCGGAACCATCGCTGCAGATTATGCTCCATTCTACGTAGTTGGATTTACTGGAACGACGGCAGTTCCCGCCGATGCACCCAAGCCTACACTGAACGTCAATGGCGGAAAAATTTTCGGCCAGCAGTTAGGTATCGGAATCAAAGGAAATACGGCAATACTTAAGGTTACTGGAGGTGAAATCATTGGCAAAGAGTATTATGGCGTTTCCACAAATGGCACCCAGGACTGGTACGATGGCGGCAAATTTGCCATCGAAATCACAGGCGGTTCCATCAAGTCTGAGGATGGACCAGCCATGTATCTTCCTGCAGAAGGTCCTACAGTAATTACAGGCGGAACTATTGAAGGTGCTACCGGTATTGCCGTCAAGGGAGGTTCTCTCTCAATTTCTGACAATGCAGTTGTCAAAGCCTTTGGACCTTTCGTTGAGGCTCATGAGGTAAGCAGCGGCAATGCAAACACCGGCAGTGCCATTTATGTTGAAGATACATATGCCAACCACGCACCTTTCGTAAACATCTCTGGCGGTAAGTTCTCAAGTGCAAACAACAAAGCCGTGGAATATTATACAACCAAGGCCGACGATGCTGCCGACAAGGGCAAAGTTACCCTCACCGGTGGGCTGTACAGCGACCAGCCGGAAGCATTTCTTATTGGCGCAAACTATGAAGCGGTCTCAAACAGCGATGCAACATATAAATACAAAGTTCAGCAGAAACCGCCAGTGGTTAAAATCGGTGGCGTGGAGTACGCCACCCTCGCCGACGCTTTTGCTGCGGTACCTACCGACGGCACAGCTACAACCGTAACCCTTCTCGAGAATATCGGAAGCAAAGTTGGAGACGGGATCGTTTGGAAGGAGTATGCACGCGAATTTGCATATACGGTAAATGCTAATCAGAATATAACTTTCGATTTGAACGGCAAGAAGATATATGCCAAGACAACCGTCAACGGCTATACCGGATTCCTCTTGGTTAAGAACGGAGGGTCATTGACAATTAAGGACTCTGCAGGAGGTGGCGAACTTAATTATCTTGACGGGAATGATAATAACGGCGGTCTTGCCATTAGTTCTGAAGGTAACTTGACAATTCATTCAGGCACAATTGAAAATCATACCAATTGTAATGCTTCCGCCATCCAGGGTGCAATCGACGTTCATGCAAATGAATGGGGAACATCTTACACTCATCACGTTACGTTCAAAATGGACGGAGGCGTTCTCAAGAGCCAGAATGACAATACCCTTCGAATCTATGACTCCAGCCAGACCGGTAAAGGCACCGTTGTTTTTGACTTCGAAATTAACGGAGGAGAAATTTATGGCGCAGATGCGGTATTCATTATGACTCAATGGACTAAAACGTACTGCACAGGTGATACATATATGAACAACATCAATGTCAACGTCAAGGGCGGAAAGTTTGTTACCAAAAACGGAATACGTGTAGTTGGAAATGTTGGAGAAGATAATAACAAGGCTTACAAGGCGATAAATATTAATGTTTCGGGAGGTGATTTCACTATTTTAAGTTCCAAGGAATCTAAACACAGAGTGAACAATGTTGCATTCCAAGAATCTGCCGGTTGGGCATCAACTGAAGAGTCAACCAAGCATCTTCGTTCTTACACTGAAGTAACCTGGACAGCTTCCGCTCCGACATATTCAACACCGACTCAGCAATAACCCTTTTCCCCCGCTCGGGCCTGACCGCCCGCCCGGGAGCAATTATCAATATACGCGAATGAACCGCGTTGTACGAAAATGAAGATTCCTGCTTTCCAGAGCGGTCTTTTCAAGGATGTGCGCGCTCGTCTGGATGCGGCCGCCCTGCTTGTCGTCACTCCTCCGGAGGGAAGGACTCCGATTGTCATCACGTCGCTGAATTTCATTGACAGTACGACCGGACGACGCTCGGCGGATGCCGGGGCTGCGCACCTGAATACTGACGGTGCGGATGAAGAGGCGAGACGTGTTGTGACCGTCGCCGGGACGGATGTGGACGGCAATGCGTATGTCATCGTCCGTGCGGGCGCAAGGCTCAGCGATCTGTCGTTTGAAATCCGCACCTCGTGTGTTTCCGGGAAGTTGATGGGAATCCCGGAGTCGGCCGGCGCCGAAGTTGCCGTGAGCGGTGGTGTCTACCATATCGGGCCGGAAGGCTGGCACGATTACATCGTTGCTGGCGGCAGGAAATGGGCTACTATGAATATAGGCGCCACTTCCAGAAAGGGAAGGGAGAGTTTCGGCCATTTCTTCTCCTGGGGGAACGTTATCGGCTACAGTTTCAGTGGGGTGGATTGGAAAGTGGCGCGCGGTTATCCGGGAGAAGGTGCCGTTCTGGAAGACGGATTCACTGCGGAGAATTATGTATCAAGCCGGGGAAGCAGGCTGTCCGTATTGCCGCTTGCCGCTGACGCCGCCTATGTCAACTGGGGCGGTGCGTGGAGGATGCCGACAGCTGCAGAGTTCGAGTCTCTGCTCAGGAGTAGCGGGACAACCGAGAAAGATTTCCGTCTGGCCTCCACCGGCTTGTACGATGGTTCTTACGTGGGCGGACATTATCTGAGGATACGCGGCACACGGCTCAGATTTCCCTTCTCCGGAAGAGGAGATTTCGCATGGTGGGATTACCGGGGCTCAGGCTGGAACGTCAACGAGAGCTTCGAGGATTATGGCGGGTATCTGTCGTCCACCGGCTCTCCCCGCAATCCGGATTCCGCTCGCATTATGTCTTTCAGGTATGGTTTTGACGGCCACGACTACAGTCGGGAGTTGTGCGCCTGCACCGAAGACCTCCGCCACCTGGGCCATTGCGTCCGGGCTGTGGCGGAATGAATATTTCCGGAGCCACTCACGAGGCTCGAACTCGCGACCTGCGCGTTACGAATGCGCTGCTCTACCGACTGAGCTAAAGTGGCCTTTTTCAAAAATAAGGTGAGCCTGTAAGCCGAATTCTGTACCCTTTCGGGCTTCTATCATTTATCTGTTGCAGCCTACCCCTCGGCATCGGGCGAGCAACCCTTAAAACCGATATATTTGGCCTTGCAGCCCTCCGGCGCGTACCCGTCCGGCGTCACCGCCTTACGTTGTGAGCTCTTGCCTCGCATTTTCACCCTTACCGGCCCCGGAATCATCGATCCGGGTTAAACCGGCGGTTATTTTCTGTTACGCTCGTTCCAAAAACTTACGCCCTTCTGTGCTTTCCACAGGGAGGTGCTCTGCGCTGTCCGGACTTTCCTCACCGCTTACGCGGCGCGATAGAACGTCTTACCTTATTTTTCACAAAGATATGCTTTTTTTTGGTATCTTTGATAATTATGTCAAAAAATCGGTTTTATATAGTTGCTGTAATTCTTATGACCGTCTCCATTTCGTTTGTTTGCAGAGCGGAAGATGGCGGGAAGAATGTGAAGAGATACAAGGTCACCGTTGAAAAGACATATCCTCACGACGTCTCCTCCTATACTCAGGGCCTTTTCTTCCACGATGGAAGATTGTATGAATCTGCCGGACAGTACGGACGGTCCCGGTTCTTCATAGCGGATCACACTACCGGAAAGGCGACGAAGAATATCAACATCGATGCACGGTATTTTGCCGAGGGAGCCTGTATTCTTGACGGAAAACTCTTTGTGCTTACCTGGCAGGAGCACGAATGCCTTGTCTACGATCCGTCATCACTCAGGTATCTCGGCTCTTTCAGATATGCAGGGGAGGGCTGGGGACTGACAACTGACGGTACCAGCCTGATTATGAGTGACGGAACGTCAAGGCTCCGTTTCATCAATCCATCCACGTTCTTGGAGGAACGGTCGGTCAATGTGAAACTGGACGAGAAGAATGTGCCTCTGCTTAATGAACTCGAATATATAAAGGGGGAGATTTGGGCCAATATCTATACGACGGATACCATTGCAAGGATAGACCCCGCTACCGGAGAGGTCAATTCCCTTCTGGACTGCAGCGGACTTCTCAAACTCACTGATCGCAAACTCTCCACGGATGTCCTTAATGGAATTGCATACAATCCTGATGAGGATGCGGTCTATCTGACAGGGAAATATTGGCCTAAACTGTTTAAAATAAAGAAAGTATGGTAATAATTGCTGACAGCGGCTCCACAAAGACATCCTGGAGACTGATAAAGAAGACCGGTCCGGTCGTTTCTCTGCAGACTGCCGGAATCAATCCGGTTTTTATGGAAAACGAGGCGATTGTTTCGTTGCTGAAGACTGAGCTGCGGGAGGCGGCTTCCGACGAAGATGTCCGGGAAATTCATTTCTATGGAGCAGGTATTGTGGACGATGAGATAAAAGGCCGTCTGTCATCCTGTTTCAATGAAGTGTTCCCCGGGTGTACTGTTAAAGCCTGTTCCGATATGCTGGCTGCCGCAAGAGCCCTGTGTGGTCATGCCGCTGGAATAGCCTGCATTCTGGGGACGGGGTCCAACTGCTGCTTCTATGATGGTGAGAATATTGCACATTCGGCAAAGGCCGGCGGATTCATCCTTGGAGATGAGGCAAGCGGAGCATATCTGGGCAAGAGACTTATCTCCGATTATATCAAGGGACTTCTGCCGGCAGACCTGGAATCGGAGTTCCATTCCAGGTACGGTTTGGATTATCCTGCAATTGTCCGCAAGGTTTACAAGGAACCCCTGCCGTCAAGATTTCTGGCTTCTTTTTCGCCTTTCATCAATGAATTCAAGGAGACTCCGTATATGGCAAACCTGCTGAAGGAGAGCTTCTCTGCATTTATTTCACGTAACCTTCACCATTTCGACACCGAACGTTACGACGTGAATTTCGTCGGGTCAATCGCATACCATTATTCCGAAATCCTTAAGGAAGCCGTCATTTCGGCGGGAATGAAGCCCGGAGTGATTCTGAAGGAGCCGATTGACGGCCTTGTGGAGTATCATAAATCCTTATGACGTATGTTCCAGGGTGCATATTCCTCCCAATTGCTTGAAGAAGCGGTCAATCAGTTCGCGTCTCTTCCCGGAATCGGACGAAGGACCGCATTGCGGCTTGCCCTGCATATCCTTGACGAGCCGGAGGAGAATGTGATGAGATTCACGGAGGCCTTCTCTTCACTCAAACGGAATATCCACGTTTGCGGGAAGTGCTTTATGATATCTGACAATGAAATTTGCCCGATTTGCGACGACCGTACAAGAGACCGCAGCACAATATGTGTGGTGGAAAATATCCGGGATGTTCTGAGCATAGAGAATACCGGGCAGTACAGGGGGATGTATCATATTCTTGGGGGCATCATATCTCCCATAGACGGAATAGGTCCTTCCGATCTGCATATCAGGGAACTGACGGAAAGGGTGAAGGACGGGGCCGTGAGAGAGGTCATACTTGCACTCAGCACTTCGATGGAAGGGGAGACGACATCCTATTATCTGTACAAGCAGATAAGCGCTTTCCCTGTCAATGTGACAACAATAGCCCGTGGCGTGGGTTTCGGGGACGATCTTGAATATGCCGACGAACTGACACTCGGAAAATCAATCGTAAACAGGCATCCGTTCAATACAATATGAGACAGATACTTCTTTTGCTAAAATACCTGCCGTTTCTTCAGAAACTGTTGCGGCCGCTTTTCACGGTCAAGGGGGCTGCTTTGGAGAGGGAATTCAACGGCTCAAAATACAGGAATCCCATCGGCATAAGCGCCGGTGTCGACCGGCAGGGGGAATTCTACAATGAGTTGTCAACTTTCGGCCCCTCTTTCGTGGAGATAGGCCCTGTCAAGAAAGTTGAAAATATCCTGAAAAATCTCAGGAACAACCCGAAAAAGGTGTTCGTGACGGTGAATCTGACAAGCCGGCAGTCCGTAACCGAGGATATGAATCTTGTCGAGATGGACAGGGCCTGTTCCCTGCTGTATGACTTTGCGGATGTGCTGACTATCACGGTTCCTCGAAACGGCTATGAGAATCTGATAGACAGGGTGTTGACAATCAGGCAGTACAATGACAACTTCAAGCCCGTGGCCGTCAAGATTACCAACATTCTGGAAATTGATGACGTGGAGCCGATTGTCAGATATGCATTGCAGAACGGGGTGGATGCCATAGAGGTCGGTGACAACTATTTCGACAAGGTATTCGAGATAGCCGGAGGCATCGTTCCGGTCATTGTAATCTCATATCTGAAAGACAGAAAGATGGCGGCATCGTTTCTGGAGAAGGGGGCTTCCTTCATAGCCTATGCTCCCGAGAAATCCCTGCGAGGTCTGCTCAGTATTAAAAAAATCATCAAATCAATTGCCAGGCAATGACTACCGCTTCAATCTGTACAATAGGTGATGAGATACTCATCGGCCAGATAGTGGATACCAATTCTTCACATATATCCCGGGCTTTGAATGATATCGGGGTTAAGGTGACATATATGACTTCCATATCCGATGACCATAACGATATTGTCTCACAACTTTCACATTGTCTTGACATTTCGGATATCGTCATCGTGACGGGAGGTCTGGGTCCCACAAAAGATGACATAACGAAAGATGCCCTGAAGGAGCTGAGCGGCTCTGCCGGATATGTGGAGTCATCCGTTCAGATGGAGATTGTAAAACGCATTCTGGAGGCCAGGAATATGCCGATGCTGGAGACGAACAGAGCACAGGCTCTTGTGCCGGAGAAAGCCGTGGTGATACCCAATGAGCTTGGAACGGCTCCCTGTATGGCATTTTACGGACTGGGCAAATCCGGCAAATCGGTGCTCTATTCTCTGCCTGGAGTTCCGTTCGAGGCTCTCGGACTTCTTCCGAAAATTACAGGTGACATCAGTGCGAAGTTCTCCCTTGAAAAGATAACTCATTATACGGTAAATACTTTCGGTATTCCGGAATCTGTTCTTGCCGAAAAGATAAGCGGATGGGAAGATGCATTGCCGGAGAATGTAAAGCTGGCATATCTGCCCAATTCGACGCTTGGAGTACGGCTGAGACTGACAAGTTTCGGTGGAGACGTGGATTTTTCTCCATATATACTTTCCCTGCAGGAGATTCTTGGGGATGCGATTTACGGCTATGGACAGACTTCTCTTCAGGAGGAGATAGGGAAGGCCCTGCATCTCCGGGGCAAGACCATGTCGGCCGCGGAATCCTGTACGGGAGGCCGCATATCGGAGTTGATGACATCGATTGCCGGCTGTTCCGACTATTACAAGGGCTCGGTCACTTCTTATGCCAACAGTGTGAAGATTGGTCTCCTCGGCGTCGACCCTGACGTCATAGCCCGATACGGGGCTGTCAGTGAGCAATGTGTCAGACAGATGGCCGAAGGGGTTCTGAAACGTTTGGATACCGATTATTCCGTTGCAACTTCCGGTATTGCAGGGCCAGGTGGGGGATCTGCGGAGAAACCCGTAGGAATGGTCTGGACTGCTGCGGCAAGGCGTAATGACGACGGCAGCATAGACGTTGTCAGCAGGAAACTTCAGTTCTCCTCAAACCGTGCCGTAAATATCGAGAGATTCGCTTCAGGCGCACTGAATCTGCTGCGCCTGCATATCAAATAGATCTGTTCAGAGCATCTTCTTCCTGCGGAAGAGAATCAGGGCGGCTATCACGCAGACAACCATCGTGCTCAGGACTATGATGAAATCCTTGCCGTCTCCCAGCAGAGGCAGCTTGACGTTCATGCCATAGATGCTTGCAATCAGGGTAGGAGGCATAAGCAGCAGGGAAACCAGTGTGAATACCTTCATTATCTTGTTCTGTTCCAGGTTGATAAGACCGAGGACTGTGTTCTGCAGGTATTCCAGACGTTCGAAACTGAAGTTGGTGTGGTTGATGAGAGAAGCCACGTCCTTCAGCAGGATGTTGAGTTTGTTCCCCACTTCATCAGGGGTCTTGTCGCTCTTGAGAATGCTTGAAATCATTCTCTGTTTGTCCACGATATTCTCCCTGACAATCATTGTGTTCTCCTGCAACTGGTTGATATCCAACAGGAGTTCGTCGTTCACGTCTTCTCCGAGACTGACCCTTTTGCTGTACTGGGCAATCTCTTTGGACATCAACTCGATCATATCGGCATCAAGGTCTATACGGTTCTCCAGAATGCCTATCAGAATGTGGAATCCGGAGGGATAGAGCTTGATATTTGAAAGGATACGGCGCTGGATGTCGGTGAAACTGCGGAGAGGGACCTGACGTATGGAGGTGAAAGTATCTCCCGTAAGGATGAATGACACAGACTCCATACTGTAGCTTTCGGCGCTTGGAATCAGAAAGTTCGTATTGACGAATATGGAATCTACTGTTTCGTAGTAGCGGGATGAACTTTCAATCTCTTCCGCCTGGGCACGGCTCTGAAGTGTCGTGTTGAGAAAAATCTCCACGGCTCTTTTTTCTTCTCCGGTAGGGGTGTCAAGATCCAGCCAAAGGGCGTCCTTGACGGAGATTGATTTCAGAATGTCGATGGACTGGGAAAGTTCCACCTGGCCATTTACTTTGTAAAAAATCTGAACCATCGCCTCTGCTTTTTTTTAATTTCCTACTCCGTAAGTCATTATTAAAAAATAACTTGGTAATCTTTATGAATCTTGTTTCGTCTTTTGAATATGTCATTCAGTCGAGTAGCCCGCTACACTCCTTCATTCCATATCCAAAATCCATAAACAATCTTTCATAAATCTTTACCAACTTATTTTTTAACCATTCCTAAGCGCCGCAAAGATAAAAATTAATTTCAAGAATCTGTTTCTGAACGGATTAATTTCTCAAAATTATCAGATTCATCTGTATGAATAATTCAATTCTCCAAACTCAAACGTGGTTGACTTGCGATTCTCGTCATCTACGTCATTTGCTGCGCAAATAACTTGCTGTCATGCTAAAAGAAATTTTTTCAATCGGAGAGCAACAGCTGGCAAATTATTTTATCGTGCCTCGAAAGTTCCGTCATTGTAAAAGATGACGATTCTGTCGATTTTTCGCCCAATAGGGGCTTGTTCTTCTTCAAATATTGTATTCTCAGGAGGTTCAGGGGTTGGATTTTGTTGCTCAAAGTGCTCATTTTCAAAGAGAACCCCCTGTTTTTCCCGTATCGGCTCAGAATCGGTTGAAAATTCTTTGTAGGGTTTTCCCTTGCCAAGCAGCAGCCAGTCGGCGTTGATGGTAGGGAAGGAGGACAACATTTTTTGGATAAACTCGAAACTCGGGTTGTTTCTTCCCGAAAGGAGATGAGAGAGTCCGGATCTCTGGATTCCCATCATCTCACAGAATCGGGCAGGGGAGAGCGATTCCATCTCCAGAAATTGCTTCAAACGCGCGTTCATATATGTAAAATATAAAGATTACAAAAGTAAACAACAAAAGTGTGTTACAATCATTGATTCGTAGCTAAGTTACAAAAATTATTTGAAATTACAGAAAGAAATAATATCTCTGGATTTAATCACTGACGTATGTTATTGAAGTTTTTCTTTATAAGAATTAAACTATTCACTGGTTATTAGTGATATATATCTGTATTATATATCAAATACTGCTGTATTTTACAGAAATACCTCTGAAATTACCGATGCTATAATTTATATGAATCTTATAACTAGCAGGGTTTCTTACTATTAACTATATATTGAATATTTATTCGCTAATTTTGACGGCAAAGCAATAATGAACATGATTCCGGGAGGTTATAATTTTGTCAAATGTAAATATAATCTTGTAAATACTGAAATATGTGCATATTTGTAAACGTCTGTGATTACAAATGTTCTATGTTTTTTGCTGAAAACCCTGAATTTCAATTTCCCTGCTATAATTTCGGGGGATTGTGAATAAAGTTTTAAATTTGCCACAGATTTTGAGATATGGTAACCGATATTTGTATTGAAGACTTTGATTATGAGCTACCTGCGGAGAAAATAGCCAAATATCCGCTGGCCGCCAGAAATGATTCGAAATTGTTGGTGTGTACGGAGGCCACCTGCTATTCCCCCAAGGAGGCCCGATTCGTGGATATCGCTGATTATCTGCCTGAAAAAGGTGTTATGGTATTCAACAACACCAAGGTTGTTCCGGCAAGAATTATCTTTTTCAAGGATACGGGCTCTCACGTCGAAGTCTTTTGCCTTGAGCCTGATACTCCGTCTGACTATCAACTTTGTTTTGCTTCCACTCAGAAATGCCGCTGGAAATGCATTATCGGCAACCTGCGGCGCTGGAAATCCGGACTTTTGAAGCTTCATCTGGACGGAGATGTGACCCTTACGGCTGAACTGATATCCTTTGACGGCAGGGATGCTGTCGTGGAATTTGTCTGGAACGGCTCCCTTGCTTTTTCAAAAATAATAGAGATGGCCGGGAGAATACCTATTCCTCCCTATCTGAACAGGGATACGGAAGAAATTGACATCACCCGCTACCAGACGTATTATGCCCTCAGAGAAGGCTCTGTGGCGGCTCCTACGGCCGGATTGCATTTTACAGCCAGAGAATTGGAAAATATCGACAGGAAAGGGCTCAAACGGGAAAATGTCTGCCTTCACGTGGGCGCGGGTACCTTTTTGCCGGTCAAGAGCAAGACCATCGGCGAGCACGCAATGCACACCGAACCGTTCTCCGTCTCCAGAACTCTTCTTGAGACACTTGTATCAAATGCCGGGAATCCTGTGATAGCCGTCGGGACTACATCCACAAGATGCCTGGAATCCCTCTATTTTCTTGGCGTTCACTGCATTGAAACCGGACATCCGAGAATTGTAACGCAGTGGGAGCCTTACAGGGAGTCAGGATATGCATATTCTCTTGAGGAATCTCTCGGGGCGCTCCACGAGTATATGAAAAGGGAAAATATGGAGGAACTTATTTCCCGAACGGGAATAATCATTGCTCCGGGGTACAAGGCCAGGGTCTGTGATTATCTTGTTACCAATTTCCATCAGCCCAAGAGCACTCTTCTGTTGCTTATTTCCGCGTTCATCGGAGACAGATGGCGTGAAAACTACCGGTTTGCCCTTGAAAACGGATTCAGATTCCTCAGTTATGGCGACTCATCTCTGCTTCAAGTCGACCGTACCTGCGCAGATTCGGAAAAAGATTGATATATTTGCATTATTATGACAAGAAGAATAAGAACATATATACTGATTGCCGTGATTCTTGCTGCAATTGCGGCGATATTCACTCTTTATCGCGGACTTTGGTCCATTCCCGCCATTGCTGTAGGGAGAGGTGTCCGCATCCTTCTCAACGCCGTGGCGTTCGCCCTTTATTGCCTGGTTCTTTGCTTCAGCGTGGTAAGCGGACGGAATAAGCCCGGCGCTTCATTCAGGAAGGCTCTTGAGATTGCCGTATGGTGCGCCTTTCTGGGACTCGCCGGCAAATTCGCCGGTGAATATCTGATTCCTGAGGGCAATCCGTTCGTACTTCCCGCTTCAATTGCCGTGATTCTGGCAATCTTTCTGGCCGCCTATTTCAAATTACGGAAAAAGGAGGCTGATAAAGTCTCTTCGACGGCTATAAGGAAGAGTGCTGTGGCTTCAGGCCAGCTTAAGCATACATATACCGTGCTGTACGGAGCCTTGACGGTGATGATGGCAGCTGACATAATCCATTTTGCAGTTACTTTGGGCGGGGAAGCCTGGAATGGCGATACTCTTATTCCTCTGGCTGTCACACTTCTTGCAGTTATCTTCTGGAGGCTCGTCAAGTGGAGGGGGATTCTGGCAGTTGCAGTGGCGGTAGACCTGCTGTTTGCCGCCGGATTGATTTTCGTCAGCACATTGGGTATATCGCTTGCGGTATCACTGGTCTTCGTATCGGTTGTCCTGCCGCTTGCAGATCTTTATTGCAGAAAGGAGCAGAATATATGAATTTTGACAACATAAGGCCGTATGACGACCGTGAGGCTTGCGAGGCGCTCGGCAGGGTTGCGGCAAGCGGGTATATTGATGCAATATCCGGTTATCTCTATCCGGGGCAGGACCCTGCGGTTCTCCGCTCCGCTCTCAAAGGGGTTAATGGCGTTGACGATTTCCAGTCAAAGATTATGTATGGCGCCGTCAAGACGATAATTGAAAAGACTTCCGATGGCCTGACATACGACGGGCTGGAGTATTTCGAAGGAGGCAAGACCTATCTGATGCTCTCCACTCACCGTGACATTGTCCTCGATCCCGCGTTGATTCAGTGGGTGCTGAAGGACAATGACATGCCCCTTACCGAGATTGCCGCCGGCGACAATCTGATATCCACGCAACTTCTTGAAGATCTGATGAGATCCAACAGGATGATAAAAGTCATCCGCAGTTCGAATCCCCGTGAGGTCTATGATTCCTCCGTAATCCTCTCCCGATATATGAGAGAACGGATTCACGACAAGGAGCGGCCCGCATCCATCTGGATAGCTCACAGAAACGGGCGTACCAAGGACGGGCACGATGCAACCGAGCAGGGGCTTGTCAAGATGATATCTTTGAGCGGGGAGAATGATTTCGCGAAGAACATCAGCGAGCTCAACATTATGCCGGTCGCGATTTCCTACGAAATAGAAAGCTGTGATTTGCAGAAAGCCATAGAGGTTTATGTAAAGAGGAGTACCGGTTCTTATCAGAAGAAACCGGGCGAGGATACGCAGAGCATCATCTATGGAATCATCCAGCAGAAAGGCCGTATCCACATCAGTTTCTGCCCTCCGATTACTGAGGCTGAGATTGCCGAGGCCGCTTCTTATGAGAAAAACGACCGTTACCGTCACCTCGCAGAAATCATAGATGCCAGACACAGGGCAGGTTTCCGCAAGTGGCCGTACAATATCGCGGCTGCCGAGCTTGTGAAGGGGGAGAAGGCCAGTGATCCTCAAGTAACGGCTGCTTTTCTCGCCTATGTTGAAAAAAGGATAGAGGAGGTGCCCGCAAGCCTTGACCGCAAGGCCGTTAGGGACATTCTGATTGAGATTTACGCCGCTCCGGTCCTAAACGTATAGATCCTCCGCGATTATCTTGGGGACATAGTGAATCCCGTCTTTTCTGTAGTATTTGAGGCTGTCAGAGCTGCGGACAGGAACGAGCGCTATCTTTTCGGCAGGTTTTCCTATGGCGACGACGGCTATCGGTTCAAGTGGAAGACCGAGACCGTTCTTTATCTCGTCCCGGTCGAAATTCCTTATTATCAGGCCTCCGAGCCCCAATTCGACAGCTTTGAGCAGCATTGTCTGGAGTGAGATTCCGAGGTCTATGTCAACCGATTCGTTCTCAGTGCGGTTGCAACATACCACTATGAACGCTTCCGGCTCGGTTCCGGGGAACGGAAGGTGCAGCTCGGGAAGCGCCCTGCCCATCCGTATATGGGCGTTGACAATGTCCGATTCCGGGCCCTTTGTCACAAGGTGGAACCTAAGGCTCTGCATATTGACACTTGAAGCTATACGTGTATTTACTTCAACGATAGCTTTAAGTTGTCTCATATGGACTTCATAACTCCGGTCATAGCCTCTGTAGCTGCGGTTGCGCAGTATCAGTTTGTCCAGCGATGGTCTTGCCGGCAGGACTTTCTTGCCGCCGCCCTGTCCGAAAACCTCTTCGAATCTCCTTTCAAGATAATTGTCTGCCATATATTCTATGAATCTGTGCCCTAAAATAATGAATTATTCCGGAATGTTTGCTAAATTTGTAGAGAAATGGAAAGAGTTCTGCATTTTCTGCGCGATTTGAACCTGAACAACAACAGGGAATGGTTCAATGCCCACAAGTCCGAATACCTTGAGGCAAAGCGTTTTTTTGACACATTTGCGCTTGGATTGTGTGAAGGTATCAGGGGATTTGACGATTCGATAGGGCCCCTGGGCATCAATGACATAACATATCGGATTTATCGTGACGTCCGTTTTTCTCACGACAAATCGCCGTATAAATGCCATATGGGAGTATTTGTCTCTCCTGAAGGCCGGAGGGCCGGTTATTGCGGCTATTATTTTCAGGTCAGTGCTGCTGACAGAGGCGGGTGGGAGAGCTCTCATATTGTTGCGGCAGGAGATTATATGACAGAACCTGGTGTGCTGAAAATCATAAGGGAGGATATAGAACTCGGGGGTGGGGATTTCCGTGCTGTCTGCAATCTGGCGGACTCCCGTTTCTCTCTGGACCGGGACAATTGCCTGAAAAATGTCCCAAAGGGCTTCCCCGCAGACTCCCCTGAAGCCGAATTTCTCAGACTCAAGCATTTCTCCTTGTCGTATTGTCCGGATGATGAGTTTGTTACATCTCCCGACCTTCAGGACAGGCTTGTCTCGATGTTTCGTACAACGGCTCCTTTCGTAGAATATATAAACCGTGCGATACGGTATTCAAGAGAAGAAAGATAAATTATGTTGAAATTGTTCAAATTGTCGCTTGCAGCACTGCTGCTGACCTTTACCTCATTCCTTTCAGAGGGCAAAAACTGGATGGCGGGGCTTCCTGACAGCACCCTTGTCTGTAATATGACTATTCCGGGAACGCACGATACTTTTACGTATCAGCTTGATTACGAGTTTGTCACAAAATATTGGTGGAGGACTCAGACCGCGGATGTGGCCAAACAGTTCGATATCGGAATCCGATGCTTTGACTTCAGGCCCCATTATGTCGACAAGGGAAAGGATTCATATCTCCAGATATACCACAACAGGAGGAACTGCCAGATTTCCTTTGATGAGGCATTCCGTTCCGTGGTGGGTTTTGTCACGGACAATCCTTCCGAATTTGCGATAGTGTATCTCAATTACGAAACGGGCGACAACGATTCCGCTCAGAAGAAGGCGGGGAAGGAGATGCTTGCCCGGATGCTTCTGGGTTATCTGGATGAATACGGTCCGGAGTCCATAGCTTTCTTCAGACCGGATCTCACTCTTGGTGAAGTCAGGCATAAGGTGCTGATAGTCTGTAGGGACAATTATGAAGGATTCGACCTGCCGTTCGCGGCGTTCATCAACAATTGGGATGATTTTTCAGGTAACGGATATCTTACGACCGGAGGAAAGAAAGATGGCCCCGGAGCCTGTGTCCTGTACAGTCAGGACCTTTATGCCGTATATGACTGGGACCATTTCCACGAGAAGAGTGATGCTTTCGACGGCTGTGCCAGGGCTTTTCTCGCTGATGGAACGGCTTTCCCCTGGTGTATCAACAATGCGTCCGGCTTTATGGGACATTCCGAAAAAACACTGAATTACAATGAATTCGCATATAAGTCTAATCCTTATGTCATTGAATATGCCCGGAGGATGTCCGGAAAGGGAGGAAGGGGGCTCGGAATAGTGATGATGGATTTTGCGGGAGAGACGGAGTTCGGCCTTGTCAAATACCAGGTATTCGGGGACAAACTTGTCGAGGCTCTTATTGCTGTAAACTAATTTATTGTAAAATCAATAATTTATATTTAAATTTGCACGATTTCCCGCAAGGGATTTTATAAATAATGTTTAACTACTTGTTGCTAAATTAATTACATTATGGAAGAAAAAAACACGGTAATCGCAGAGGAAGAGCCCGTTCAGGTTCCCGTTTCTGCAAAAAAGAAAAGCAACGCTTCCGTTCCTAACGATCAGTTTGATTGGGAAGCATTCGAAAATGACGGATTCAGCGAGGCTGACAAGGCCCAGACTGAGTCAAGTTATGAACAGACCCTCAGCCGCGTAAGCGAAAATGAAGTTGTAGAGGGTACTGTAGTGGCATTGAACAAGCGTGAAGTCATTGTGAACATCGGCTATAAGAGCGAAGGTGTCATCAGCATCAATGAATTCCGCTACGATCCCGATCTTGCAGTAGGGCAGAAGGTCGAGGTTTATGTAGAGAACGCCGAGGACAAGAAAGGTCAGCTTATTCTCTCACACAAGCGCGCACGCGCTCTCAAGTCTTGGGACAGAGTCAACGAGGCTTGCGAAAAGGACGAAATTGTAAAGGGTTACATCAAGTGCCGTACAAAGGGTGGTATGATTGTCGACGTATTCGGTATCGAGGCATTCCTTCCCGGCAGCCAGATTGATGTCAAACCTATCAGAGATTACGATGTATTCGTAAATAAGACAATGGAATTCAAGATTGTCAAGATCAATCAGGAATTCCACAATGTTGTTGTATCACACAAGGCTCTCATCGAGGCTGAAATCGAAGCCCAGAAGGCTGACATCATCAGCAAGCTCGAGAAAGGCCAGATTCTTGAGGGTACCGTCAAGAACATCACTTCTTATGGTGTATTCGTTGACCTCGGCGGTGTTGACGGTCTCATCCACATCACCGACCTCAGCTGGGGCCGCATCAACCATCCCGAAGAAATTATCTCTCTTGATCAGAAGATCAACGTCGTTATTCTTGACTTCGATGATACCAAGAAGCGTATCGCACTGGGTCTCAAACAGCTCAGTCCTCATCCCTGGGATGCTCTCAACCCTGATCTCAAGGTTGGTGACAAGGTTACAGGAAAGGTTGTCGTCATCGCTGATTACGGTGCTTTCATCGAGGTTCAGCCCGGTGTTGAAGGTCTGATTCACGTATCAGAAATGAGCTGGAGCCTGCACCTGCGCAGTGCTCAGGACTTCCTCAAAGTTGGACAGGAAGTTGAAGCTGTCATCCTCACCCTTGACCGCGAGGACCGCAAGATGAGCCTTGGTATCAAACAGCTCAAACCCGATCCATGGGCCACTATCGTCGAGAAATACCCCATCAACAGCAAGCATACAGCCACTGTACGCAACTTCACCAATTTCGGTGTATTCGTAGAGCTTGAAGAAGGCGTTGACGGTCTCGTGCATATCAGCGACCTCAGCTGGACAAAGAAGATCAAACACCCTTCAGAGTTCACTTCAATCGGTGAACCTCTTGAGGTAGTCGTTCTTGAGGTGGATCAGGAAAACCGTCGTCTCAGCCTCGGTCACAAGCAGCTTGAGGAGAATCCTTGGGACGGATACGAGAATATCTACACCGTAGGCTCAGTTCACGAAGGAGTTGTTGCTGCAATCGGTGAGAAAGGTGCAACCGTTACTCTTCAGGAGGGTCTTGAGGGCTTCTGCTCAAACAAGAACCTTGTAAAGGAAGACGGTACAACTGCAAAGGAAGGTGAGAAACTTGAGTTCAAGATTGTCGAATTCAACAAGTCAAGCAAGAAAGTGGTTCTTTCACATACCCGTCTCTTCGAGGAAGCCCGCAGGGAAGAGGCTGTGAAGGTGGCTAAGGAGAAGGATGCCGAGGCTGCTTCAACTCACAAGGCTGTCAAGAAGCTTAAGGATAACCTTGAGAAGACAACCCTTGGTGACATCTCCGAACTTGCCGACCTGAAGAGCAGGCTTGACGCTGAAGCAAACGCCGCAGAATAGTGAATTTTTCAATAACAACACTCGGTACGGCCTCCGCCAAACCGATTGTAGGTCAACATCAGAGCGCCCATGTAGTCAATATGCACGGGCGCCTCTTTTTGATTGACTGTGGTGAAGGGGCTCAGTTCCAGCTGTCGAAATATGGAATCTCCAAGTCCCGATTGGACAATATCCTGATTTCACATCTTCACGGAGACCATCTTTTCGGCATATTCGGCCTTCTGTCCACAATGGCGATGGAGGGGCGGGTTTCTCCGGTTTATATATATGCTCCGAAGGATTTCAGTTCGCTGCTTAAATTTTTCCTGGCACATTTCGGTGAGGGGGTGAAATTTGAAATCAACCATATTCCGCTGAAATCCAAAGGTCCGGAAGAGATAATAAATCTGCACAATTGTCACGTATGGGCCTTTCCTATGAATCATATGATTGATTGTTACGGTTTCAAAATCATATATCATAAAATGCCGCGTCACGAGGGTCAGCCCGAAGTCTACAAGTCCATAGCATATTGTTCCGATACGGCGCCTTTTGAGAGTGAGGCGGAATGGGTCAGAGGCGTGGACCTGTTATATCACGATTCGACATATGCGGATGACAACGAGGCACTTGCGGGAAAGGTTCACCATTCCACGGCAAGGCAGGCCGCTCAGGTTGCAGCTGAAGCGGGGGCGGGAAAGCTCATCTTAGGACATTTTTCTTCAAGGTACAAGGATTTTGGTGTGCTTCTTGCTGAGGCGAGGGAAGTTTTTCCGGAATCATACCTTGCGCAGGAAGGAAAGACATTTGAGGTAATATGAAATCATTGAGGATAATTCTGGTCGCCGCAGCCATTCTTGGCAGCAGTTGTTTCGCTTTTGCTCAAGAAAATGACGCTATGAGCAATGTGGCGCGTTTCGGACGTGTTGTGGCCTATCTTCATAACAATTACATTGATACCGTAAATTTCAGGAATATAACTGACAAAGCCATACGGGAGGTTATGGAGAGCCTTGACCCTCACTCCGTATTCATTCCCAAGGAAGAAGTGGAGTCGACAAACGAATCATTGAACGGTTCCTTCGACGGGATAGGGATAGAATTTGCCGTGATTTCGGACACCCTGTGTGTGCAGAATGTAATTGTCGGAGGCCCTTCACAGGAAGTTGGGCTACTGTCCGGTGACAAGATATTATCCATTGACGGTGAAAACGTTGCAGGTGTCGGACTTACCACCGATGGCGTACGGAAACGTCTCCGCGGTCCCAAAGGGACAAAAGTTGAACTCGGTGTCCGCAGATACGGGGTGAATGAACTGCTGGAATTTACCATAACGAGGAACAAAATCCCGTTGCACAGTGTCGATGCCGCTTATTGCCCCGTCCCAGGGGTCTTATATGTCAAATTAAGCAGTTTCTCCCAGAATTCGGTACTGGAATTCATCAATGCTGTCAAACAGCAGTGCGAAAAGCTGCCTGAAGGTATAATATTCGACCTGCGCGGCAATGGCGGAGGGTTTATGCATATCGCAACGATGCTCGCGAATATCTTTCTTGAAGGTGGGCAGACGATTGTCTATACTGAAGGCAGACACAGTCCGCTGAAAAGAGAGAAGGCAAATAACTTTGGCTTTTTCAAGGAAGGTGCCCTTGTAGTACTTGTCGACGAGGGAAGCGCCTCTGCAAGTGAAATCTTTGCCGGTGCAATGCAGGATTGGGACAGGGGAGTGATTGTGGGAAGACGTACATTCGGGAAAGGGCTTGTGCAGCAACAGTTCCCTTTGTCAGACGGCTCCCAGATACGTCTTACCGTGTCCAGATATCATACTCCTTCCGGAAGGGTGATACAGACTCCGTACGAGAACGGACATAGGGAAGAATATTACAACAAATTGAATGACAGGTACAATAACGGCGAGTTTTTCAACAGGGATTCAATTCAGTTCCCTGATTCCTTGAAATACACGACATTGAAGCTCGGCCGCACTGTCTATGGGGGCGGGGGAATAATGCCCGATGTGTTCATAGCATCCGATACCTCGGGAGTGAATGACTTTTTCTCCGCAATAATCAGAAAAGGATATCTTACGGAATATGCCAACAAATATATCGACAGCCATCGTTCCGAACTGGTCGTGGATGGCCGTTCGTTCGAGGATTTCTACAAGGCATACGGAGATATGGAGCCGGAAGCTTTTGCCGGGCTTCTGGATTATTGCTCCGAACGCGGTCTCAAACCGTCTGAATCCCAGTTGAGCCAATGTGAGAAATTGTTGAAGACCAGACTGAAAGCTATCATTGCAAGAACACCTTTCAACACTACCGGATATTACAGGGTCATCAACATGGAGGAGGATCCGGCCTTCCGCAAGGCTCTGGAGATTATTTCCGATTGGCAAGAGCCCTTTCCCTCTCTCTAGCGTTCAAAGCTCTGTGGTAGGCTTTTGCATTTGCCACATGTTCTGAAAGAGTGGATGCGAAATTGTGCCGGCCGTCAAATGAGCCCCTGGCACAGAAATATAGATAGTTATGGTTCTGATAGTTCAGGACGGCATCCAGCGATTCTATTGAAGGCATTGTTATAGGGCCGGGAGGCAAACCCCTGTTGATGTAGGTGTTGTAGGGAGATTCCACCGTCAGGTGCTTTTTAAGGACTCTTCTTATACCCTTCTTGTTCAGTGCGAACAATACTGTCGGATCGGCTTGCAGAGGTATCCCTTTTCTCAGTCTGTTGATATATACGCCGGCGATAGTGGGCATCTCAGGTACATATTTGGTCTCTGAAATGACAATTGCAGCAAGAGTGCTGACCTCTTTCTGTGTCATTCCTGCAACTTCAGCCTTTGCCTTTCTTTCATCCGTCCAGAATGACATATATTCTCTGTTCATCCTTTCAACAAACTCTTCAGGAGAGGCCGTCCAATAAAACTCATAGGTGTTTGGAATAAACATTCCTATGAAACTTTCCTCTTCAAATCCGTAGGATTGCATTACCGCCCTGTCTGTAAGAACTGCGGCAAAACTTGCGGAATCCGCTTCGAACTTCGTTCCAAGAATTGATGCGAATTTTTCCATAGACCTGATATAGCCCTTTATGGTTACCTTCACAGGCTTCTGCCAGCAGTTCGCTATCATCCTGACTATATCTTTGTTTGACATCTCCGGGTCGAAAACATAGTATCCGGGCTTGAAACCTGTTTCAAGGTCCATATTTCCGGCGGCTCTTTCGAATCTCCGGAAATCAGTCAGGATGCCGCTTGATTTCAGACTGTCGAGCATCTGTCCATAACTGTAACTCCGATATATCTTGAATATGTCGGATTCTCTCGAATCAGAAACGTTGTTTGCGTAAAAGGTCCTGTAATAATCGTATGCGGCAACGGCGGCCGATGCGGACAGGACAATTGCGGCTATGGTTATGGTGATTGCTGTTTTCCTTTTCATTTAGGTGCTCTGAGAATCAGGATGTCTCCGGGATTGGGTTCCTGCCCGGGTTTCATATTGTTGTATTTGTACAGATACTTGATTTGCATTGCATATTTCTGAGACAGCGAATAGAGAGTTTCACCCTCTTCGACAACGTGCTTGTCAAGATATTTTGCACTTTCCTTCTTCTTTTTCTCCAGGTAGACCACAGTCCCCTGAGGGATTCTGCAATCACGCTTCAAGTCATTGAATCTCAACAACTCCCTTTTGAATAATTTGTATTCCTTGGCCAGTGAGCCGTATGTGTCCATCCCGTTGGCTATGATGAAGGCCACTCCGTTCTGCTCTCTTACTTCACGGTCCAGGGATATTCTGTACAGGGGGCTGCCGCTTTCAGGCTTGAGGACAAAACTTGCTGATGATTGGGTCGGGGTGGGGGGAATCTCTTTGGCCTGAATATCATTCAGCTTGTCGTATTGCGCCAGATTGTTCTCTTCGATTATCTTTATCAGTCTCTTCGCATAATCCGGAGCTGTCGCATATCCTGCGGCCTTCAGGCCGTATGCCCATCCCTTATAGTCTGTCCTGTCAAGGTCGAAAAGTGATGCGTAACGTCTGCTGTACCTTAGAAAATCGCCGTGGTCGCGGTATGATTCCTCAGCATTGGAATATTTGCGGAAACATTCACCCTTCGCGTCGTCATCCTCGTGTATGGTCTTTCCCTTCCAACCGTGGCACTTTATCCCGAAATGGTTGTTCCCTTTCACTGCAAGACGGCTGTTTCCGTCCCCGCTTTCAAGGCAACCCTGGGCAAGGGTGATGCTTGCCGGAATGCCGGTCTCCACCATCTGCCTGATTGCCGCATCCTTGTATTTCTCTATATATTCTTTCCGTGATTGTCTGGTTGATTGGGCATAAAGGAACGATGTTGCGAGCAACAGCAGGGCAATGGTTATGAATGGCCTCAATTTCATATCGGAAAAAGAAAAAGGGTAAGCTTGATATATCGCACCGCTACAACCACTTACCCTTGCTGTCTTCCGACCCTGGGGGAGTTCAGTGGGAGCTGGTCGTATATGACTTACCCCACTGCAAATATAGTAACTTTTTCGGATTATCGAAGATATTTTCTAATTTTGCCCGTATGGGACCCAGAATATGTATAGGATTGTCCGGAGGTGTTGACTCCAGCGTTGCCGCATATCTTCTGAAACAGCAGGGATATGACGTATTTGCCCTGTTTATGCAGAACTGGCACGATACGGAGGGTACTCTGCACGGTGAATGTGAATGGGAAGAGGACCGTTCCGTCGCTGAAATGGTGGCGAAGAAGGTGGGCATACCGTTCCATTTCGTTGATTTGAGCGATGTCTATCGCAAGAGAGTGGTGGACTATATGTTCAGTGAATATGCGAAGGGAAGGACCCCGAATCCTGACGTACTGTGCAACAGGGAGATAAAGTTTGATGCATTCCTGGCCGAGGCTCAGAAACTCGGGGCTGATTTTGTGGCGACCGGCCATTACTGCCGGAAGGATTCATTTACTGATGGGACAGGGAAGACTGTTTACCGCATTTTGGAAGGGACGGACCCGAACAAGGACCAGAGTTATTTCCTGTGCCAGCTTTCCCAGGCCCAGTTGGAGAAGGCGATGTTCCCCATAGGAGACATCTGCAAGCCGGAAGTCCGCCGGATTGCCCGTGATGCCGGGCTTCCTTCCGCCGACAAGAAAGATTCCCAGGGAATATGTTTTGTCGGAAAGGTCGATCTTCCCGTTTTCCTGCAACAGAAACTCAAGCCTGTTGAAGGGGACGTTGTGGAGATACCGCGTGAATATTACAGAAATATCGTTGAAGCTGATTCTTTGGAAAAGATTGCCGAACCTGTCATATACGCTCCTTCGGACGGCAAGGTTGTCGGGAAACATATCGGAGTGCAATATTATACGATAGGACAGAGAAAGGGGTTGAACATAGGAGGCCATGCGGAGCCCCTGTTCATAATAGCGAACGATACGGAAAGGAACGTCATCTATGTGGGGGAAGGTCAGAATCATCCCGGTCTTTACAGGCGTGCGCTGAAGATTCTTTCGCAGGAGGTACATTGGATAAGGCCCGATCTCGAGCTGCCGGTCGGAGGTTCGCTGAAATGTCGTGTGAGGATAAGATATCGCCAGCCCCTGCAGCAGGCGGAGCTGTTCAGAAAAGAAGACGGACTGTACATTCTCTTCGATGAGCCGCAGCGGGGCGTAACGCCCGGACAGTTCGCCGCTTGGTATGCACCTGACGGCGAAATGACTGGAAGTGGTGTGATTTACAGATAAGATTGAAATTATGGCTGTTGCTGAATCAGAATTGATAATAAATGGCGATGGTTCGGTTTTCCACCTCCATATGAAACCGGAGCATCTGGCCGACACGGTGATTCTCGTAGGAGACAGGGACCGTGTAGGAATGATGAAGAAGTATTTCCCGTATATCGAGAGCGAGACATCCAACAGGGAATTCGTCTCCTTTACTGGGAGGTATAACGGTGTCAGGATGACCTGTCTTTCCACCGGAATCGGTATTGGCAACATCGATATCGTGATGAATGAACTGGATGCCCTTGCAAATATGGATTTCAGGACGCGGGAGGTGAAGAACGTGCACAGGCGGCTTACAATACTCAGGCTTGGAACCTGCGGAGCTGTCCAGGGGGACGTTCCCATCGGTTCTTATGTCTTTTCCAGATATTCTTTAGGCACAGACGGCCTTCTCGGCTGGTACGGCTGCCGGGAGGGTGTCCTGGATACTGAAATTGCCGGGGCCTTTGCAGACCATATACACAGAACCCCCTGTCAGCCGATGCCATACGTCGCCAAATCGGGGGACCGTCTTTCCGCGCTTTTCGAAGATTGCACCATTTCGGGAATGACAATCTCCGCTCCCGGATTTTACGGGCCTCAGGGACGTTCTGTCAGAGTTCCGCTTGCCATGCCCGATATGCTGGAAAAAATTGAGAGTTTCAGATATGAAGGGATGAGAATACTCAATTTCGAGATGGAAGGTTCAGCCATCGCGGCTCTGGCCCGCCACCTCGGGCACGAAGCCGGAACCGTATGTTGCGTACTGGCCAACCGCCATCTCAAGAGTATGAATACCGATTACAAATCCATCGTGGACAATTTGATTGTTCTCGTTCTTGACAAACTTTCCTCATAACAATGTCGGACATTGTCATAATCGGAGGCGGCGCCGCCGGGATGATGGCCGCCATTTTTGCGGCCGGAAGGCTGGGGGACGGCAGCCGTATCACCCTGTTGGATAAAAACGACCGTCTGGGACGCAAGATATATCTTACAGGCAAGGGCAGGTGCAACATCACCAACATGAGGCCCTGGAATGAATTTTCAAGGCATATCCATCCCGATTCCAGATTTTTCAAGCCGGCCTTCAAATGTTTCTCCAATGAAGCTGTCAGAACCTTCTTTGAGGAGGCTGGAGTTCCCGTAACGATAGAGCAGGGCAGACGCCTCTTTCCTGTTTCGATGCGCGCTGCGGATGTGGCGCAGGCTCTTGAGAGACGTGTGAAGGAGTGTGGTGTGAAAATACTCTACAACACCTCCTGGAAACAGGAGTTTGATTCAAAAGCGCTGATAGTGTCCACCGGAGGCAGGTCGTATCCCATAACCGGCTCCACAGGTGACGGATATGACATAGCCCGTTCTTTCGGCCATAACGTGACCAGGGTCTTTCCCTCCTTGACGGCGTTGATGCCGGCCGGCTACAGTTATCGGGGAACAGTCGAACTGAGGAACGTTGCCCTGGCGCTCTATGTCGACAGGGATCTTGTCCAGAGAGAGGAAGGAGAGATGTCATTTACAAACGACGGCATTGAAGGGGCTCTCGGATTCAGAGTAAGCAGACGAGCCGTGTGGGCGCTTGAAAACGGTCAGAAGGTGACGCTTTCACTCGATCTCAAGCCTGCACTTTCGCCGCAGCAGATAAATGACAGGATTGAAAGAGAGATTGAAAATGACACTTCTCTCAAATCCGTCCCGAAACTTTTGAGAAGACTGCTTCCGGCAGACCTTGTGCAACCTTTTCTGGAAGTTCATAATGGATTGAGCATCAGTATGATTCCAGAGGCGTTGAAAGATTGGAGATTCCCTATAATATCCTGTAAGGGTTATGAGAGGGCAGTGGTCACGGCCGGCGGCGTCTCGCTGAAGGAAATCAATCCGAAAACGATGGAATCTCTCGTCCGTCCCGGTCTTTTCTTTGCCGGTGAAGTGCTGGATCTGGACGGTGACACCGGCGGGTATAATCTTCAGGTCGCATTCTCCACAGGCGCACTGGCCGGCATATCGGCAGCCGACTATCTGATGTCTATTTGACCGAATGTATCCCCCTGTTTGAGAATTGTGCTTTCAGGGTCTTCGAGTATCACAAGGTCACCTCTTCGGAATGTCATAATGGAAGAAACCCCGCATATCCGGGAGATTTCCTCAGCATCCGGCTGACAGACCGGAATATCTTCCAAAAGAATCGTCGTCCTGTCGATGTAAGGAACGGAGTTTCCGCCATCACTTATCCCATAATAAAGGTATCCTTCGCACAGAGGCGCGAAATATCTTCCGGCAAACCGGGGCAATATCGACTTTCCGGCTTTCAGCAACTTGACGAATCTGCACTTGTGAATCTCAATCCCGGTAAATCCTTCCGGCAGATAAAAGTCCTCACTGACACGACATAAAGTGGAATCGGGCCTCGTGTACCAGCTTCCATCGCTTCGGAGGACAATCAGATTCATTACAGGAGCCCCAATTTTATTTTTGTCAGAATCTGCTTCGTGTCCAAAGCGAAATCCCCGTTCATCATCCAATCATAATAGGAGGGCTCGGAATGAAGCACGTCGACAACCCGTTTTCCCTTGTGCTTGCCGAAATTGAATACGGGCTCATCGTGTTCGTCGCGCACAATCCTTCCGGCATAGTCCACGAATTTGGTCTGGCAGGAATATCCGGCCATATACGCAACGTCATTCAGGAGCGGGTCGACGGCATCGGAACCATATTTGTCCAACTGCGCCTCGAGCACTTCGTATGTGGCCATCGTGTCCGCCTCTGCGGAATGGGCTTTCTCCAAATCCTTGCCGCAGTATAACATATATGCAGCCTTCAGGGTTCTCTGTTCCTTTTTATGGAATATGTTCTGGACATCCACGAGTTTCCTCTTTCTGAAATCGAAATCCACACCTGCCCTCAGGAATTCTTCAGCCAGCATCGGAATGTCGAATTTCAGAGAGTTGAAACCGGCTATGTCGCACCCTTCCATCCATTCTGCAAGGGATTTGGCAATCTGACGGAACGTCGGTTCGTGAGCGACGTCCTCATTGCTGATTCCGTGAACGGCCTGAGCGGCCGGGGATATGGGAACAGTAGGGTTCACCCTACGGGTTTTCACTTCAACCTTGTTCGGTTCCCCGGCTCCGGAGGGGGAAACCTTGACCATTGAAATTTCGACAATCCTGTCCGAAGCAACATTCAGCCCCGTACTCTCGATGTCAAAGAATATCAATGGGTTTTTCAGTGCAAGTTGCATCTCAGACCTGATTATGCGTTAATCATAACCGGCATCAGCAGGGCTCTGATGTCTTCTTCCGAATCCGGTTCGTCTGCGGAAACTATCAGTGCGGCGCGTGCCGGGTCTGCAAGTTCCATACAGATGTTCCTGTAGGGAAGATTGCTTAGAATCTCGAGAAGGAAAGAGGATTTGAAACCTATTTCCATTTCATCACCGTCATATTGGCAGGCGAGAGTCTCGTATGCTGACATAGAGAAACTCAGGTCCTGTGCGGAAATTACAAGTTCGTTGTTCGAGAGTTTGAACTTCACTTGGTTTGCAACCTGATTCGAGCAGACTGCAATACGTTTGACAACCCCGAGAAGTTCGCTTCTGCCAACTGTCAGCTTGTTGCTGTTGTTCTTGGGCAGAACCGTGCGGTATGCCGGATAGTTGCCTTCGACAAGTCTGCAGACCAGAATGTTTTCCCCGAAGATGAAATGTGCATTCTTGTTGTCGAACTTTATGGAAACACCCTCTTCATATTTGGCCAGAAGGCCTCTGAGGATTGCGGCTGGTTTCTTGTGCAGGATAAAATTCATCGGCCCTGGAATCTGTATGTCCGAGAATGTGTAACATACAAGTTTATGTGCGTCTGACGCCACGAGTGTGGCTGATGTGGTATCCATATCGAAATAGATGCCGTTCATCACCGGACGGAGTTCTTCCTCGGCTGTGGCATATAGGGTATTGTTGATGCCGTTGAGCAATGTGGATGCGTTGATGACGATATTCTGGGCAGAACCTTCAATCACAGGAATCTGTGGATAGTCGGCAGCATCGTAGCAGGGCAGCTTCGAAGCTCCGCTTGACCAGATGATATCCATTGTCGACGAGCCTTCCTCTGTGGAGAAGACGAGCGGCTGGTCCGGAAATTCCTTCAGGGAATCCGTCAGCAGTTTTGCCGGTACGGCCGTGGAGCCGGTCCTTTCGATCCGCGAAATCGGAATGTTTGTCCTCAAGGTTGTCTCACCGTCTGATGCAGTTACGGTCAAGGTGCTGTCATTCAATTCAAAAAGATAGTTTTCGAGAATGGCTTTAGTCGGTTTTGGGGCTATCACCTTTGACACTGAAATCAGCCCGCCCAACAATTCTGAACTTGATACTGAAAATTTCATATTTCCCTTATGTTTTATCTCAACAAATATAGTGAAATTATCCCATTTCCGAAAAAATATGTGTGGCACATATTTTGAAAAAAACAAGATCAGGACAATTCAGAAAATCTGAAAGCTATGAGAAAAATTTTTTATTTCATAATCTGCGTCGCGGCATCAGCCGCGGTGGGTTATTATGCAGCTGAGATTGCAATCGAGAGATCAGTTCTGCAATCAGGCGCCGCACCTTCTGAAAAAATCGAGTCTTCCCGCAGGCAGACAAATTTCCACGGATCGATTCCATCCGACACGCCGAATCTCGCTGACGCCGCTGAAAGTTCAGTCGGATCCGTGGTTTATGTCAAAGTGGTACAGAAAGCCAGGATTCAGGCTCCCAATTCATTCTTTGACATGCTTTTCGGCTTTGCACAGATTCCTCAGGACCAGGTGGGGCTTGGTTCAGGAGTAATCATTGATTCCACCGGTTATATCGTCACGAACAATCACGTCATCGCGGGGGCCGACCTTATCGAGGTTACGCTTGAGAACAACAAGGTCTATCCGGCAACTCTTGTTGGGACCGATCCCGCGACGGACATAGCGCTTCTCAAGATAGAGGCCGACGGACTTCAGGCAATAACGCTCGGAAATTCGGACGACCTCAGGCTTGGAGAGTGGGTGCTGGCAATAGGAAGTCCCTATGACCTCCGCTCCACCATAACCGCCGGGATTGTAAGCGCCAAAGGCCGTTCACTTCCCAATTACGATGGAAAATACAGAGTGGAATCATTCATTCAGACCGATGCCGCCGTAAACCCGGGCAACAGCGGGGGCGCTCTTGTCAACGCATTGGGAGAACTTGTAGGAATTAATACTTCAATAATTTCACTGACCGGTTCCTATGCGGGTTATTCGTTTGCTGTCCCTGTGAACATCGTGAAGAAAATCACTGATGACTTCAGGGAATACGGTCAGGTTCAGAGAGCGATGTTGGGCGTGACGGTTACGGGCGTTACCTCCGAACTTGCACGGAAAACCGGCCTGGACGTTGTTGAAGGTGTCTATGTGACAGGTGTACAGAATGGAAGCGTGGCTGACCATTCCGGTATCAGAGCGGGTGACGTGATAGTGGAAATCAATCTCAACAAGATTGTCGGTACGTCGACCCTTCAGGAACAGATGAACAGGCTTCGTCCGGGAGAGCAGGCGGTATTCACCATTTTCCGGGATGGAAAGAGAAAGGAACTGATAGTCACTTTGTAAAAATAATCTGATTTTTGAAACATTTTGTTTCGGGATTCGTATAACTGATGTTGATTTTTTATCATCATCAGTTTTTTTTATCAGTATCATATATGAGACAACTCAAGATTACAAAGTCAATCACCAACCGTGAAAGCGCTTCTCTTGACAAATATCTGCAAGAGATTGGCAGGGAGGAACTCATTTCGGTTGAAGAGGAGGTTGAACTGGCCCAGAGAATCAAGAAAGGTGATCAGGAGGCACTGGAGAAACTTACAAGGGCGAATCTCCGTTTCGTGGTTTCCGTCGCAAAGCAGTATCAGAACCAAGGCATCAGTCTGCCGGACCTTATCAATGAGGGCAATCTGGGATTGATCAAGGCCGCGGAGAAATTCGATGAAACACGAGGCTTCAAATTCATTTCCTATGCGGTATGGTGGATAAGACAGTCAATCCTCCAGGCTCTTGCGGAGCAGAGCAGGATTGTCCGTCTGCCTTTGAATCAGGTCGGTTCTCTCAACAAGATAAACAAGGCTCTATCGAAGTTCGAGCAGGAGAACGAGCGTATGCCTTCTCCGGATGAACTTGCCGAGATGCTGGAAATCCCCCGCGAGAAGATTGCAGATACTCTCAGGGTATCGGGCAGGCACGTCTCGGTGGATGCTCCTTTCAACGAGGGTGAGGACAACAGCCTTCTTGACGTACTGGTGAACAATGATTCCCCGATTGCCGACAAGGGACTGGTGAATGAATCTCTCAATACTGAAATAGATCGCGCGCTCTCGACTCTTACGGAAAGGGAGCGTGACATTGTCAAATATTTCTTCGGCATCGGATGCCAGGAGATGACTCTGGAGGAGATAGGGGAGAAGTTCGGCCTCACACGTGAAAGAGTCCGCCAGATAAAGGAAAAGGCTATCCGCCGTCTCCGCCACAGTGCCAGAAGCAAACTTCTCAAAGGATACCTGGGATAATGAATCATATCGATTTTATCGCCTCTTCCGCCGCAACGGCAGTCAAGGCACTTTATGGAACAGAGCCCTGTCCGTGTCTGATACAGACACAACCTACAAGAAAGGAGTTCGAGGGGGATGTGACCCTGGTTGTGTTTCCTCTTCTGAAGACCAGCCGCAAGGCACCGGAAGCGACAGCCGAAGAGATCGGACACTGGCTGAAGGAGAACGTAGCCCAGATAGCGGGTTATAATGTGGTCAAAGGATTCCTCAATATCAAACTTTCAGGTTCATATTGGGCTGAAGTCCTTTCCAGCATAGCCGCCGACCCTGATTTCGGTCAGTTGCCGTCAACCGGAAAAACGGTTATGGTGGAGTTCTCGAGTCCCAATACCAACAAGCCGCTCCATCTCGGGCATATCAGGAACAATCTGCTCGGCTGGTCCATAAGCCAGCTTCTGAAGGCCTGCGGCCACAATGTGATGAGAGTCAATCTCGTCAACGACCGGGGCATCCATATCTGCAAGTCGATGCTTGCCTGGCTCAAGTGCGGAAACGGCGTCACGCCGGAAAGCTCCGGTATGAAGGGTGATCATCTCGTCGGTGATTTCTATGTCAAATTCAACGACCTGTTCAAGGCTGAGGTGAAGGAGCTTGTCGCAGGGGGGATGAGCGAGGAGGATGCGGAGAAGAACGCCCCGATTCTCAAGGAGGCTCAGGCTATGCTTGTCAAGTGGGAGCAGGGGGACCCTGAAGTGGTAGGCCTGTGGCGCAGGATGAACGGATGGGTTTATGAAGGATTCGACCAGACTTACGGAAGTCTGGGCATATCGTTCGACAGGACATATTATGAATCACAAACTTACAAGGGCGGGAAGGCCCTTGTGGAAGACGGTCTCTCGCGCGGTATATTTTTCAGGAAGGAGGACGGTTCCGTATGGTGCGACCTTACGGGGGACGGTCTTGACCAGAAGCTTCTTCTTCGCGGTGACGGCACTTCCGTCTATATGACACAGGATTTGGGAACGGCCCGGCAGCGTTTTGAAGAGTACAATCTCGATGAGATGATATATGTGGTGGGCAACGAACAGAACTACCATTTTCAGGTGCTCAAGCTGATTCTTGGCAAACTCGGTTTCGACTGGGCGGACTCCATATACCATATGTCATACGGAATGGTTGAACTTCCTGAAGGAAAGATGAAGTCCCGTGAAGGTACGGTAGTGGACGCTGACGATCTTGTCGGGAAGATGTATAATACGGCAAAGGAGACTTCTCTCGAGCTCGGCAAACTGGAGGGAATGGACGAATCCGAACAGGACTCGCTTTTCAGAATGCTTTCAATGGGTGCGATGAAGTATTTCATTCTCAAGGTAGACCCGAAAAAGACGATGCTGTTCGATCCCAAGGAATCCATCGATTTCAACGGAAACACCGGTCCGTTCATCCAATACACGCACGCCCGTATCCAGTCGATTCTCCGCAAGGCGGAGGGGTTGGAGAAGGTGGCCGGCAAGGCGGAACTTCTTCCCAAGGAGGAGTCTGTCATAGCGCTGCTCGCCTCATATCCTGAAAAAGTCAGGGAAGCGGGAGCCGCGCATTCTCCCGCTCTCATAGCCAACTTCGCATACGATCTTGCAAAGGAGTTCAACCAATATTATCACGATACTCAGATAATTCGTGAGGAAGACGCTGCAGTCCGCAGCCAGAGGCTTGTCCTCTCAGGTACGGTTGCCCGTACACTGAGACATGCAATGAATATTCTCGGTATAGAACTTCCTGACAGGATGTGATTATGCAGGGATGCCAGATACCGACTTCAAAGAAGGAGGTCGAAGCTTTGGGGTGGAATTACATTGACGTGATTCTCATCAGTGGTGATGCATACGTCGATCATCCTTCCTTCGGGGTCGCGATACTGGCCAGAGTACTTGAAAACGCAGGATACAGGGTTGCCGTCATCCCTCAGCCGAATTGGCGGGACGACCTCCGAGATTTCAGGAAACTCGGTGCACCACGCCTTTTCTTCGGGGTTACAGCGGGCGCGATGGATTCGATGGTGAACCATTACACTGCGGCAAAGAGACTCCGAAGCGATGATGCGTATACGCCGGAGGGACGTGCCGGTGCCCGTCCGGACAGAGCTGTGACCGTCTATACGAAAATTCTCAAGAAGTTGTATCCCGATGTTCCCGTAGTGATAGGGGGAATCGAGGCATCTCTGAGGCGTGATCCTCATTACGACTATTGGTCCGACAGTTTGAGACCTTCCATTCTGGATGAATCAGGAGCTGATTATCTTGTCTGCGGAATGGGCGAACTTCCCATATTGTACCTCGCTGACAAATTCGGCAGGAAATATGGCAGAAAGGTGACCCTGAAAGTTGCAGGTGACCTGGAAAGTCTGGTACACGTTTCCGGAAAGACGATAACGGCAGCTCCGCTCAACCGGGATCAGATAGATTGGATATACGACCTGCCATATACGAAATTGACGCACCCGAGATACAAAGGCAAGCGAATACCTGCCTACGATATGATTAAATTCTCGGTTACGACCCATCGAGGTTGTTTCGGCGGGTGCAATTTTTGTGCGATTACAGCTCATCAGGGAAAAGTCATCCAGTCCAGAAGCGAAGAGTCTGTCCTAAGGGAGGTGAGAAAGTTGACCGGACATCCTGAATTCAAGGGCGTCATCACGGATCTCGGAGCTCCGACCGCAAATATGTATATGATGGGAGGAAAAAATAGGGAGGTGTGTTCGAAATGCAGGCGTAACTCCTGCCTCTTCCCGTCGGTATGCGGGAATCTGAATCACGACCATACACCTCTTCTGCAACTTTATGAAAAGGTTCTTTCGATACCCGGCGTCAGGCACGTATATATCGGCAGCGGCATAAGATATGACCTCTTCCTAAATCAGGACGGGTTCCTCGATGATGCGGGAAGGAGATATTTCGAACAGCTCGTGCTGCGTCACACGTCGGGCAGGCTCAAGGTTGCGCCGGAACATACGGAAGACCACGTGCTGAAAGCGATGGCAAAGCCGAGTTTCAAACTTTTTGAAAGGCTGAGGATTGAGTTTGACAATCTCGTGCGCAGGAACAACCTGAATTATCAGCTTGTTCCGTATTTCATCTCGTCGCATCCCGGATGTACTCTCAAGGATATGGAGGCACTCTCCCGGAAAGCCGCCCTGCACGGCCTTTATATGGATCAGGTGCAGGATTTCACGCCGACACCTATGAGCATCTCGACACAGATGTTCAACACGGGAATCAATCCGTGTACCGGTGAAAAAATCTTCGTGGAACGTGAAATGCGCAAAAAACAGCAGCAGAAATCCTTTTTCTTCAAAAAACGGTGATTTTTTTTTGTTTGTATAAAAAAAACGGCATATAATTGCAATTGAAAAATAGCGTCATATATGGCTGAACATACAAATAAGAAAAGAGCTGTCATAAGTTACGATAATATGTCCCAGGAACTGTTGGATGCCTTCAAGGAAAAATATCCTCACGGTTATGCCGATTATATGGGGGATATTTTCAGGGTTGACAAGCCGAACGGGGATTTCTTCTATGCAGTGTCTATCGAAGTGCCGGATGCGATTTATCTGGTGAAAATAAATGTGAAGATAGACGATTATCAGGATCTGGAAAACGATCTGTTCAAGGATGATGACAGGGATGATGCGGATGATGAACAGGATACTGACGACAGATTCCCTGAGCCGGACGATGACATAGCTGCTGCCAAGGCTGCAGAAGCGGATGACGATGAGTAGGTCTTTCTCCGAAAAGACCAGACTGCAGACTCTGGCAATCGTGGTTGGGTTGCTGTGCGGTCTGTCAGCAGTCATACTGATTGACCTGATTCATCTTATTCAGAACGGATTGGGTTTTCTTTTTGAAGAACGTTATGACTGGGTTCTCTACTTTCTTTGTCCCGGTCTTGGAATGGCGCTTTCTCTTCTCTTCGTGAAATTCATAGTCAGGGAGGATATCGGTCACGGTGTTACCAAGGTCCTTACCGCCATTTCCAAGAATGACTCCAACATTTCCGGCAGGAACACCTGGGCCTCTGTCGTGTCAAGCGCCCTGACAATAGGTTTCGGGGGGAGCGTGGGAGCGGAAGCCCCGATTGTTTATACAGGTGCCGCGATAGGCTCGAATATAGGCCGGAAAGCCGGTCTTTCACAGAAAAACGTGACGATACTTCTCGGGTGCGGTGCGGCAGCTGCCATTGCCGCGATATTCAAGGCTCCTCTTGCAGGGGTTCTGTTTACCCTGGAGATACTTATGTTCAATATCTCGATGACCTCCATTCTTCCGGTCCTGATATCTTCCGTTACCGCTACAGTCGTCACCTATCTGCTCATAGGAAATGAAGTCACTTTCGCCAACTCCATTGCTGATTTCAGAATGTCGAACCTTCCGTTCTATCTTGTTCTGGGTGTTTTTTGCGGTGGAATGTCGCTATATTTCATAAAGGCAACACTTAAAGTCGAGGACCGGATGAGAGCCGTGAAGAAGACCTCTGTCAGGTGGGCGGTATCAGCCTTGGCCCTCGGTATCGTGATTTTTGCGTGTCCTCCTCTGTTCGGTGAAGGATACGGCTCGCTGACTTATATGCTGACCAACAATGCGGAACATATTACCGCCGACTTTTCAACGAGTATGCTCGGTAATCCGTGGATGTTCCTGATGTTCGCGGCATTGGTGATGTTTCTCAAGGTGTTTGCAACAGCATTGACCAACAGCGGCGGAGGGGTCGGGGGAACTTTCGGACCAACCCTGGTAACCGGAGGTTTCGCCGGTTTCGTGTTAGCCCGCCTTATAAATATGACCGGACTGGCAGTTCTTCCCGAGGCAAATTTCGCCCTTGTGGGAATGGCCGGTATGATGGCCGGAGTGATGCAGGCGCCGATGACGGCCATCTTCCTTATAGCTGAAATCACAGGTGGCTATGAACTGTTGCTGCCCCTCATCATAACTTCAATTGCAAGCTTTGCCACGATAAGGACTGTGGAACCGTATTCCATTTATACGAAGAGAATTGCCGCAACCGGCGAACTCCTGACACACGACAGCGACCAGGCGGTGCTGACTCTTCTCAAGACATCAAAACTGATAGATACTGATTTCGTGAGCATCAGGCAGGATTCTTATCTGGGTGATGTCGTGGATGCGGTCAAAAGTTCCTCCTGTGACCATTTCCCTGTGGTGGACAGTCTGAATCACTTTTGCGGTGAAATAACTTTGAACGACATCAGGTCGATAATGTTCGACAATTCGGCATACGATTCCGTAAAAGTCGTGTCAATAATGAAAAGCGTCCCTTCATTCGTCTATACGGATGAGAGTATGGAGAGTGTGATGGCCAAATTTGAAAGGACGGGTGCGATGACTCTTCCTGTACTGGACGATGAAAACAAGTTCCTAGGATACATATCCAAGACGGAGATTTTTACCTCATACCGCAACCAATTGAAGGAGTTTTCCAATGAATAGCCTCTATGTCAGTTATATAGCATCCCAGTTGTCCGTTAGGGAGTGGCAAGTCGAGAATTGTGTGCAACTTCTTGAAGAGGGAGCCACAGTACCATTCATAAGCCGCTATCGCAAGGAACGGACCGGTTCGATGGATGAAGTGACCGTGGCGGAAGTCAGGCACTGGTTTCTCAAGTTTTCTGAACTTGAAAAAAGGAAACAGGCCATATTGAAGAGTATTGAGGAACAGGGCAAGCTTACGGATGAACTTCGGGATTCCATTCTTCAGCAGACGGATCCACGTTCTGTGGAGGATCTGTATCTTCCTTTCAAGCCCAAGCGGCGCACCCGCGCTACCATTGCAAGAGAGAATGGCCTCGAGCCGCTTGCCGTCAGAATTCTCGATTTCTCCTGCAGGTATCCTGACGATGAGGCGAAACGTTTTGTAAAGGGAGCCGTCGGCTCCGTGGAGGATGCCCTTTCCGGCGCGAGAGATATAATCGCCGAAACTATATCTGAAAATCAGGCGGTCCGAACCGCTCTAAGGGATCTCTATTCCAAATGGGGAAGCGTCTGTTCAAAACTCTCTCCCAAAATGCAGGGCACCCCGGAATCGGAAAAATATCAGAATTATTTCGATTTTGGAGAAAGGTTGGACCGGATTCCTTCCCACCGGCTTCTTGCAGTCCTCAGGGCATCTGCCGCAGGCATTCTGAACGTCAAAGTCGACGTGAATCAGGAGTATGCACTCGAACGCATCTGCCGTCAGGTGGTGGAGAAAAGGGCTGGCAGACCGTCGCCCGAATGCAGACGGCAGCTCAATCTGGCAATGGAAGATTCATATAAGAGACTTCTTCATCCGTCAATTGAGAACGAGACTCTTGCTGAAGCGAAGGAAAAGGCTGATATCCAGGCCATAAAAGTGTTCGGGCAAAATCTGCGGGAATTGCTTCTTGCTCCACCGGCAGGACAGAAAAGGACACTGGCAATTGATCCGGGTTTCAGAACCGGCTGCAAGGTTGTCTGCCTCGATTCTCAGGGAGAATTGCTTCATAATGACACTATTTTCCCACATCCTCCGGTAAATGAAAGAATTGCCGCGATGAAAAAGATATCCCAGCTGGTGGAGGCATATAAAATTGAGGTGATTGCGATAGGGAACGGGACTGCTGGACGTGAAACGGAGGAGTTCATCAAGAAGATTGCTCTGCCTTCAGGAGTGAAGGTTTATTCCGTTTCCGAGGACGGGGCTTCCGTCTATTCCGCATCGGATATAGCCAGAAAGGAGTTTCCTGATTATGACGTTACCGTCCGTGGCGCCGTCTCTATCGGCAGGAGGCTGATGGATCCTCTCGCAGAACTCGTGAAGATTGACCCCAAGTCGATAGGGGTGGGGCAGTACCAGCATGACGTTGACCAGACCCTTCTCAAGGAGAGATTGGACGAGACGGTCGAAAGCTGTGTCAACAACGTGGGAGTGAATCTGAATACGGCATCCGGATACCTGCTCGGCTATGTTTCGGGTATCGGACCCGTACTGGCCGGTAATATAGTGGCGCACAGGGCTGAGAACGGGCCGTTCAGGAACAGGAGGCAGCTGCTTGGCGTCAGGAGGCTTGGGGAAAAGGTGTTTGAGCAATGTGCCGGTTTCCTGCGTATTCCTGACTCTGAAAATCCTCTTGACAATACGGCGGTTCACCCTGAAAGATATGCTCTTGTGGAGCAGATGGCATCCGATGCGGGGAAAACCCTCGAGCAGTTCATTGCGGATGCCGGAAAGCTGTCAGGTGAGGATATTGGACGATACGTCTCGGATGAGGTCGGACTTCAGACGCTGACCGATATACGGACGGAACTTTCCAAGAAAGGCCGGGATCCACGCGGTGGGATTGGCGTGTTTGAATTCGCTCAGGATATTCACTCAATTGAGGATTTGCGTGAAGGAATGATACTTCCGGGAATCGTGACCAATGTAACGGCATTCGGGGCTTTCGTGGATATCGGAATACACGAGAACGGTCTTGTCCACGTTTCTCAGATTGCCGACAGGCGTGTCGAAGACCCCTCATCCGTACTGAGGATCCACCAGCATCTGCAAGTAAGGGTGATAGGTGTCGACACTGTCAGAAAACGCATTTCATTGTCCTTGAAAAGTCTCTAACTTTTTATTATATTTGCAGGATGGGAGGACAAGAGATGCATAAAAAGGTCATAATTATCCCGACATACAACGAAAAGGAGAATATCGAAAAGATAATCAGAGCCCTGCGTGATTTGGAGGGAGATTATCACATCCTTGTGGTTGATGACGGGTCTCCCGACGGGACTGCCTCCATAGTGAAACAGCTTCAGAAGGAGGATTTCCCGGAATCTCTTTTCCTTATAGAAAGAAGTGGCAAGCTGGGACTCGGCACCGCATATATGACAGGGTTCAGATGGGCCATTGAAAAAGAATATGACTACATATTCGAGATGGATGCCGATTTTTCTCACAATCCTTCCGATGTCCCCAGACTCTATTCAGCCTGTGTCGACAATGACGCCGACCTTGCAATCGGGTCAAGGTACTGCAACGGTATAAGTGTCACAAACTGGCCGATAGGCAGGGTTATCATGTCCTATTTCGCTTCGAAATATGTAAGGTTTGTGTTGGGCATCAATATATACGATACTACAGCCGGCTTCAAGTGCTATTCCCGCAGGTTGCTGGAAACCATAGACCTGGACCGCATCAGGATGCGCGGCTATGGTTTTCAGATTGAAATGAAATACAATGCCTTCAAGCTCGGGTTCAGGATTGTGGAAGTCCCCATCATCTTTGAAGACAGAAAGGAGGGTACCAGCAAGATGTCGTCCAGTATTTTCGGTGAAGCTTTCAGCGGCGTCATCAAATTGCGTTTCCGTAAAATCAAACCACGCAGATAATGGGATTGCTCAACTGGTTCAAGAAAAGCGAAGACCCGTCAGATGGCCTTCAGAAGACGAAGCGCTCTATTTTTGAGAAGCTTTCATACGCCGTTGCCGGAAAAAGTGTCATAGATGACGAGGTGCTTGACTCCATTGAGGAGGCTCTCATTGCTTCTGACATAGGGGTCGACACTACCCAAAAGATAATAGAGCGTCTGGAGGAGCGTGTTGCCAGGGACAAGTTTCTCAATCCTGACGAAATCAACGAATATCTTTGTCAGGAGATAGAACAGATTCTGTCCGATGCTGCGGACGGCGCATCATCCAGTCCATTCGATTTCTCAAAAAAACCATATGTCATAATGGTTGTCGGTGTCAACGGAGTGGGTAAGACCACCACTATCGGAAAACTGGCTTCCCAGCTGAAGACTCAGGGTAAGAAAGTGGTTCTTGGTGCCGCCGATACTTTCCGCGCGGCTGCCGTGGACCAGCTTGTAATCTGGGCGGAGCGTGCCGGCGTTGACATAGTCCGGCAGCAGATGGGCTCCGACCCGGCCAGCGTCGCTTACGACGCCGTGACCAGCGCGGTAGCGAAGGGGGCGGACGTCGTAATCATAGACACTGCAGGCAGGCTCCACAATAAGATCGGCCTGATGAACGAACTTACCAAGATAAAGAACGTGATAGGGCGGGTGATACCTGATGCTCCGCATGAGGTCCTGCTTGTAATCGACGGTTCTACAGGGCAAAACGGTTTCCTGCAGGCCAAGGAGTTCGCCCGTGCCACTGACATTAGCGCCCTTGCCGTTACAAAGCTTGACGGAAGTGCGAAAGGCGGAGTTGTAATAGGAATAAGTGACCAGTTCCATATTCCGGTCAAGTTCATAGGTGTCGGAGAAAGAATCGAAGACCTTAAACTTTTTGACAAGAAAGAATTTGTTGAATCTTTATTTATCTGATATAAAATGACAGTATCGTTCAATTGGCTGAAGGATTATCTGAAATTCAACCTTCCTTCAGAGGAAGTTGCCGCAATATTGACCGCCACCGGTCTTGAAGTCGAACACGTAGAGACAGTCGAACAGATTCCCGGCGGACTTGCCGGTGTGACAGTTGCTCACGTTCTGGAATGTGAACCTCATCCTGACTCCGACCATCTGCATGTGACAAAGCTTGATACGGGAGAGGGCGACCCCCTGCAGGTTGTATGCGGAGCTCCGAACGTGGCGGCAGGGCAGAAAGTACTGCTTGCCACGATAGGAACGGAACTTCCTGACGGCAACGGAGGGACTTTCAAGATAAAGAAGTCCAAAATCAGAGGGGTGGAGAGTTTCGGAATGATTTGTGCCGCGGATGAACTCGGAATAGGAGAGGACCACTCCGGCATAATGGTATTGGAACCGGATGCCAAGGTAGGCGTTTCTGCCAAGGAATATCTTGATTTGAAGGAAGATACTGTCTTTGAGATAGGTTTGACGCCCAACAGGGTGGATGGCGCGAGCCACATCGGAGTTGTCAGAGATTTGTATGCATATTGCAAAACCAATGGCATACCCTGCGAATATACGCTTCCCGTTTCAAAGGATTTGAAAGAGGGAGGTTCAGACATAATACCCTTTGAGGTTCAGGCCACCGACCTGGCGCCCAGGTACATAGGCGTCACAATCAGGGACGTGAAGGTAGGGCCTTCGCCTGATTGGCTGAAAGAGAGACTTGTTGCAATCGGGCAGCGTCCCATCAACAATGTCGTGGACATCACGAATTTTGTCCTGAACGAGATGGGCCATCCTCTTCACGCTTTCGATGCCTCGAAGATAAAGGGCGGAAAAGTGATTGTCAGAAGAAGCGCTGACGATTGCAAGTTCACCACTCTCGATGGTGTGGAGCGCACTCTTTCTTCCGATGACCTCGTGATTTGCAATGAAAGTGAGCCTATGTGCATCGCTGGAGTCTTTGGCGGTCAGGACAGCGGCGTCACGGAATCGACCACCGACATATTTCTGGAGGCGGCCTATTTCAATCCTGTCTCAATCAGGAAAACGTCGAAACGTCACGGTCTGAAGACCGATGCATCATTCAGATACGAAAGGGGTATTGATCCTCTCGCCACGATGGGGGCAGCAAGAAGGGCTGCATCCCTGATTGAGGAGATTGCCGGCGGCAAGGTTGCAGGTTATCAGGAGTTCTATCCTCAGGAATTCCGGAAAGCTGAAATAGAGCTGAATTATGATAGAATTACAAGGCTTATCGGCAAGAAGATTGAACAGGGCACGTTGAAATCCATTCTTGCAAGTCTTGAATTTGAAATATGCGGTGAAACTGACGGAGGCTGCGTTGTGGCAGTTCCCTCGTACAGGGTGGACGTCCTGCGTGAATGTGACGTGGTCGAGGAAATCCTCAGGATATATGGCTATAACAACATTGAACTGCCTGAAAGTATGCGGATATCAGTGAACAGCAATGAACATCCGGATCCGGAGACAGTCCGCAAGAGTGTTTCCGATTTCTTCGCGAACAAGGGATTCATCGAAATCATGAACAATTCCCTGACGAAATCGGATTTTTATGCCAAATTGAAGACATATCCGGAAGAGAATTGCGTCAGGATAGTGAATCCTCTCAGCAGTGATTTGAACGTGATGCGTCAATCTCTTCTTCCCGGTGCGCTTGAGGTTGTCGCACGCAACATCAACCATCAGAACAATGATTTGAAGTTGTTCGAAATAGGCAACTGCTACCGCTATGAACCGAAGGAGGGTGCTGAAAACCCCGTATACGATACAAAAAGTTACAGGGAAGAACAGCGACTCTGTCTCATCGTCTCAGGCCCGGGAAGCAAATCCTGGAGAAATGCCACCCAATCCGGAGGATATTTCCAACTCAAGGGATATCTGGAACTTCTTTTGAAGCGTTTCAAGGCGAATCTGTTTGACCTCCAGACGGAAGAGGCTCCTTCCGATCTCTTCTCGGAGGGACTTCAGTACAATCTTCAGGGCAGGAAATTTGCCGTTGCCGGAACCGTCAATCCTTCTCTGGCAAAATCATTCGACATCAAACAGCCTGTTTTTGCTGCAGAAATCAACTGGCCGGTCCTCTTTGAACTTGTAAAAAGGGACAGTGTCAGATACAGCGCCCTGCCGAAATTCCCCGAGGTACGCAGAGACCTTGCACTTCTCGTCGATCAGGACGTCAATTATGCTGATTTGCGGAAATGCGCGTTGAAAACGGGAAAAGGCATTCTAAAGGAAGTTGCCCTGTTTGACGTATACAGAGGCGACAAGATACCCGCAGGAAAGAAGCAGTATGCAATGAGCTTTATCCTTCAGGATTTGGAGAAGACACTGACGGACAATGCCGTAGAGGCTGCAATGGACAAGCTTCTCAAGGCGTTCACGCACAATTTCGGAGCTTCACTCAGATAGAGAGAGCATCTTCGGAATCTCCGGGATGCTTTGTCGTTTCACCGTTTTCCCGGATAGCCTCTATCCGGTCGACGATGTATTTTGAGTGTCCTCTCCATGGAAGGCGTCCGAAATATTCCTTGTAGTGGATATCCATAGTCTTTCCGCTCTGCTTCATCAGTTGCTCTGCAAGTTCCTTGTCTTCAACTGAGAACTCGAATGTGTTCGACTGTATGGTGCCTGAGGATTGCGACCTGATACCTGTCTGAATCAGTTTCCCTTCGTATGTTTTCCAGACTACGCCCTTGTGGACCACATAGTTGAGTTGTCCGCTGCGAACCCCTTCACCGAAAACGAAATAGTAGCGGAAATAGCCGAATCCGACAAGTCCGACAATGATGATGGAGAGAATGATTGTGAGCAGTTTTTTCATAGTATGTCAAGTTTGAAATCGTAAATTCTTTCAGCAAATGCCGTCGTAATCAGCAGAAACAGATAAATGCGGGAGGCTTTCTCTGTTTTGAGCCCGGAAATGTGTTCCGCAAGAAGCAGTGATGACAAGGGGCAGGCCACCATGGTCACGGCTCTTCCGGCGACCGGATAGAATACCAGGCATATTCCGATTATCGAAAAGGCAATCACCACTGTTATCAGGTATGTCCATCGCTCTGATATGGCTGGGATATGCATATTGAAGAGAATTCTCAAGGAAGCGGAAAATATGCCGGTGGCAATGACAAGATATTTCAATATCGTCGGCATTGAAAGATGGACGTAGTGCCGGCTTTCCAGCGTGATGCTCTGCTCCAATTTTGCCGATACAATCTGAACGCCAGCGTCCAGATTGTCCAGAAGGTACATCACCGCGAAATATATCAGAACGGGTGTCACTGCCGCAAGTATGAGTGAGACTGCAACTTTCATCTTTTCTCCGGACCTTATTACTCCAATGAGAAGATAGACAGGAGCCATCCACATCAGAGGGGGCCAGAATACGGCGGAGGCCACAAGTGTCAGGGATGCCATTGCGAATGAGAGCTTTTTGTCCGGGGATTTGGAGAAATCAATCAGCATCAGAAATGACATCGAGCAAAGAATGGCGGCCAGATGTTGTTGTGAAAAGTTGGGAAAACAGGGGGAACTTGTCGCAAGCACCAGATACAGCAAAGGAGCCAACAACTTGTTTCCGTTATCCGAATACCTTCTTCGCGTGATATATACAATCGTTGCCGTGACCAGGACAGCGGTGAATCCCAATGCAAGCGGACTTCCGGACATTGATGCAGCCTTGCAGAACGATACGCTCGATGCAAGAATGGCGACCGCTGCGGCCAATGCGAAAATCCGTAAATAATCTTTCTCAGATGTCATACACAAAAATATAAAAATTATCTTTCGTCATTTCAAAACAGATTCCCAAAAAAATGTTAAATTTGAAAAATGGTTCGACATATGAAGGGATCCGGCAAAAAGAGTATGGTTGTGACAATGGTATTGTCGTTGTTTTTCCTTGCCGTTTCCTGCGGTAAGTCGGATGCTCCGGTCCCTGCCGAAACGATGGGGCAGTTGATGTATGAGATGTATGTCATCGACGAGTATCTGTACAGCAACGGGGAAATAAGGGCGCAGTCCGATTCTGAATATGTCTATCTTCCCATCCTTGAAAAATACGGATTGTCCGTTGATGATTTCAACAATGCCTTGGAGTATTATTTGAGACACATCGATGAATTCAAGGAAATATCCTCTTCCGTGACCGACCGTCTCAAGGCGGAACTGGCGGCTCTGGATTCTGCGGTCGCTTCAAAGCCGGCAGAGGCGGATTCATCAAAGGAGACGAAGAAGAGCAAGAGACTGAGCAAGCGCAAACTCGTCAAGGAAAACATCAAACAACTTGAGGAACGTTTCAATGAAAGCAGCAAGTAGAAGAGACAAGTTGACAGCTATTCTAGGGATGATCGATCTGACATCCCTCACCGTTTCCGACACCCCTTCGGGCATCGCTGCGATGGTGGGAAAAGTCAATGAGTTCCGAAGCCGTTTCCCGGAATATCCCGTACCGGCCTCCATTTGTGTATATCCGAATTTTGCCGCAACCGTGGCATCTCTCCGCGCCGACAAGACATTGCATGTCACTGTAGTCGGCGGAACGTTCCCGGCATCCCAGAGTTTTATCGAAGTGAAGACTCTCGAATGTACTATGGCGGTCCGCAGTGGTGCGGATGAAGTTGATATAGTTCTTCCTCTGAACAGTTTTCTTGACGGCAGAGCTGAAGAAGCCGGGAAGGAGATAATGGAAATGGGACTTGCGGTCAGAGCCGAACGCAAGGACGTGATACTTAAAGTCATACTGGAAACCGGGGTTCTTGCATCAGATTCCCTGATTCGGGATGCCTCTTTCCTTGCAATGGAATCCGGGGCCGATTTCATAAAGACTTCGACGGGCAAGACACCGGTCAGTGCAACGCCGTGCGCAGCTGAGACAATGTGCGGCTGCATTGCCGAGTATTTCAGAAAGAGTGGCAGGAAGGTGGGCTTCAAGGCTGCCGGCGGAATTTCAAAAGCGGAGGATGCGCTTGTCTATTACGACATTGTATCAGATATTCTTGGAGATGAATGGTTGGATAAAAGACTTTTCCGCTTCGGCGCAAGCCGTCTGGCCAACAACATACTCTCCGAGCTTGAGGGTAGTGAAGTAAAATATTATTGATATGAACACGCTGCTTATAAAAAATGTACTGCTCAGTGGCAGGAAGACAAATATCCTCGTGAAGGGCAATCGGTTTGAGAATCTCGACGCTCCTTCCGATACTGTCGTCGACAATGTACTGGATGGCGAAGGGACGGCGATTCTTCCTTCCTTCTTCAATACCCACACCCACGCCGCAATGTCACTTCTCAGGGGATATGCGGATGATATGCCTCTTGACAAATGGCTTACCGAATACATCTGGCCCTTTGAGAACAAGATGACGGCCCTTGATATACGCAATGGGTCGGAACTGGCTGTCAGAGAGATGATTGCAAGTGGAACAACCTTTTTCTCGGATATGTACTTCGACATTCAGGAGACAATCGACATTGTGCAGAAATACGGTATCAGAGCCGCAATCGGAATCACTTTTGTCGAATCGCACTCCAAGTCCGAGCAGAAAGACAAACTGGATATGCTGGAGAACTGGGTGGATCCCACTGGCGGAAGAATAATGCTCACGGTGGCTCCCCACGCCGTATATACGGTAAGTTCAGAACTGTTTGTCAAGTGTGCGGACGTTGCAAGACAGCATAACCTCAAGATTCACGTTCATCTGAGTGAAACTGAAAAAGAGGTGACGGACTGCAAGGCGCAGCACGGTTTGACACCGGTACGCTATCTTGATAATCTGGGAGTCCTCGGGCCGAACGTGATTGCCGCCCACGTCGTGCATATTGACGAAGAGGAGGCTGAAATTCTCGCGGAAAGGGGAGTGACGGTGGCCCACTGCCCCTGTTCCAATATGAAATTGTCCTCCGGACATCTCAACTATGCTCTCCTCGAGAAGGCCGGATGCCGTGTGACGATAGGTACTGACGGTGCCTGTTCCAGCAACAACCTGGATATGAGAGAAGCTATGAAATTTGCCGCTTTGCTGGCAAAGGACAGGTCCGGCAATCCCCAGCTGATGTCTGCGGAAGACGCATTCAGGATTGCGACAAGAAACGGGGCTGAAGCATTCGGAATCGATGCAGGAGCTATTGAGAAGGGGAAACTTGCGGATGCCGTTCTCGTAGATATGAACAACATAAAGATGCAGCCTTGTCACAATCTTATCTCAAACTGGGTCTATTCCGCTGATTCAAGCGCAATCAGTCACGTCCTCTGCGACGGCAAAATAATACTGTAGTACCTGTTTTGACAATGGAATACGATTTCAAGATTCTTTTCGGAAAGATTGCCGCTGCCGCCTCAAAGGTAGGAAGGCCGATAGCGAAGCACCTGCTGTATCTCTATTTCGTCCTGAAGGGTTCGCAACTGACATCCACCCAGAAGTTGTGGGTATGTGCGGCAATCGCTTATATTATCGTTCCGAACGATTTTCTTCCCCGGAGAATCTTCCGTATTGTGGGAATAACGGACGACGCACTCGCTTTGATGTATGTCATCAACAAAGTGAGAGACAGTATTACCCCGGAAATCATACAGAAAGTGGATATGATTCTCGATCAATGGTACGGCTACAGGATTGATATAATCAAATGACAGTTATGACCCCTGCGAAATCCATAGACAAACTCACTCCGCAATCACGGATGATACTGGATGAATATCAACAGTATCAGGAAGATTATTCCATCCTTAAGAAAGTTGTCACCGACACTTTGGAAAAGTGCTGCAGGGACAATGGAATAGTTGTTACGGCTATTTCCGCCAGGATAAAGACAGAGAGCAGCCTTGTGGAGAAACTTGAACGGAAGGGTTACAAATATTCCTCCATTTTTGATATAACCGACATAGTAGGTGCGAGGATAGTGCTGTTCTATACTGATGAAGTGGACAAGATATCCGCATTTGTGGAGAGGATTTTCGATGTTGACTGGGACAATTCCGTTGACAAGCGGAAGCTGATGAGGAACGATTCTTTCGGCTATATGTCACTCCATTACGTTTGCCGTATTCCGGAGACCCTTTACAAGAATCCCGAGCATCCTTCCGTCAACAGAATACGGTTCGAGATTCAGATGCGCACCACGCTTCAGCACGCCTGGGCAAGCATCAATCACGATTTGGGATATAAACCCGGGGTGGGCATACCCTCCAGTTACAACAGGGCTCTTTTCCGGATTGCCGGGATGCTGGAGCTTGTCGACGAGGAATTCAGCAGAATCAGACACGAGATAACGAATTACAGGCGAAAAGTCGAGGAGCTTGTTTCCGACGGGGATTTCGACAAGGTGGAACTCAATATGGACACCTTCAGAAGCTATATCGCCATAAATCCGTTCGCATCACTCAATGACCGGATATCCTGTATCAATCAGGCGGAGATAATGCCCGTCAGTCCGCTTTTCTTTCTGGAACCCCTGAAGTGGCTTGGGTTCAAAACGCTCGGGGACGTTGAAAAGATGAGGAAGGAGTATAGTGAGGCGGCATATCAACTTGCACTTCATCAACTCAGCGGCACTGACCTCGATATAATCTCTTCCAATCTGAGTCTGCAGAATCTTTGCCTCTGTTACATAGCGGATCATGAAAATCCTTTGAATTTGATGGCAGAATTCCTCAGATTGATTAACTTTGCATCATCGTCCACAGAGGAGAAAGCTGAGCATATTTATGAAAACATTCTCTCCTTGCCGTGTATGATCCAGAAAAATAAAACAAACAAGGACCAATAATATGAACGTAACTTTGAACAATGACGGTGGAAAGACACTCGTAGTGCTTGATGGCCGTCTTGACACAACCAATGTCGAACAGTTCCAGAAGGATATCGCTCCCCTGATGGAAGGCGCGAACCCCGATATCGAGATAGACTGCACCAATATGACCTATACCAGCAGCCAGGGGCTCAGGATGTTCCTGATGTTGCAGAAGAGCGTCTCTTCACGTGGCGGACACCTCGTGATGAAGAATATGTCTCCTCAGGTCAGAGAGGTTTTCGATATCACCGGCTTCTCCCATATCATAACAATTCTGTAGGACTCTTTTGATGAGCAAGTCTGAAAGCCTGTTCCCCGTCATGATACTGACGGTGGCGGCTTTTGTGTTCAATGCTTCTGAATTCGCCCCGATCGGGATTCTTTCTTCGATTGCGGCGGATCTTTCCAGAACTGAATCCGAAATCGGTTTTCTGATTTCCGTTTATGCCTGGGTGGTGATGATTATGTCACTGCCTCTTATGGTTGTTTTCTCCAGGATGGAGTACAAGCGTCTTATGATCGGGGTGCTTGCTCTGTTCACGGCAAGTCACGCGCTTTCCGGTTTTGCAAGCGGGTATGGTATGTTGATGGTTTCCAGGGTAGGGGTGGCCTGCAGTCACGCCATTTTCTGGTCCATCGCCACGCCTCTGGCCGTAAAAGTCGCGCCACGGGGTAAAAAATCCACGGCAATGGCTCTGATTGTCGCCGGTTCATCCGTGGCTCAGATTCTTGGGATGCCGCTTTGCCGTGTTGTCGGTCTCGCTATGGGATGGAGATATACTTTTCTGCTGCTCGGAGCGATAGCGGCGGTCGCTATGGCTATGTTGTGTCTGTTTTTTCCTCAGGTGAAGAATGACAGTGATTTTTCAATCCGCCATCTGCCCCGGATTTTCAGGAATCAGAGGCTTCTGATGATTTATATTACCATTATTGCCTTCGTTCTCGGACATTTCACGGTTTACAGTTATATTGAGCCATATCTTCTGAATGAAGCGGCAATGGATGCACATATCGTGACGGGAGTGCTGATTATGTTCGGTATCGCCGGTATCGCAGCCAGTTTTCTCTTCTCTGCATTTTATCCGGGGAGGAGACGTCTGCTTGTTTACGCTTCATCTTTTTTCCTGCCCTTTGTAATCTGTATGCTGCAGTTTGTCAAGGTTTCTCTTTGGGGAACTGTCATCACCTGCATCGTGTGGGGGACGGCAATGACTCTAATCAATATGATTCTGCAGGCCCGGCTGATGAAAGTGGAGAGGCGGGCCACCACTATCGCGATGTCTCTCTATTCGGGATTGTATAATCTGGGGATAGGAGGAGGTGCGGCAATCGGCGGATATATATGCGACAAATCCGGTATCGGGGCCATCTGCACCTTCGGTGCCGTCATCGCTCTTGCCGGATCTGCGATGTTCATTTCCCAGTATCGGAAATAATTTTGTTTCGCAATCTGTTGCTTATTTGCTCCTGTCTGTCACTTAAGTCGGACTTCGCTTCGCTCACCCTCCCACTGCGCTACGCTTG